>NZ_JBNNUF010000012.1:0-131638 GCF_050279465.1 Bacillus sp. NPDC094077
ATTGAACAGCAGCTATTTTTTCCTCCGCAGTAAATTTGGTCATAAAAAAACACCTCCAATTGTTAGTTAGTGTCCAACAATTGGGGTGCAGTTCAATTGGAGACTTCGTCTTTGTTTATATAGGGTATGAACCGTTTCAATTCCTTTTATTGTACGTGAAGCATGGCGATGGGCGGGATCCCAATTAAAGTTTTTTAAATCTAATTGGACTTACCATTAAAAGAGCGAGGATTAATGTAATCCATGCATTGCTATATGAAAACAATCCCATACCAGCCAATGGTAACCCAGCAGCTGGAATAGGTAATCCCTTAAAATATCCAATGGTTGGTTTAACACTAAATTTAGCTAATCTTAAAGCACCCATCGTTGGGAAAAGGATAAATGCCAAAGAAGTTAAAATAGATGGTGTTGCTATCGAATGAAATAAAAGTGCAGGAGCAACCCCGAAACTAACAATATCAGCTAAGGAATCCAATTCTACACCAAACTCACTGTTCACTTTTAATTTTCTCGCAATCCTTCCATCAAGAAGATCTAAAACAGCTGAAAAGAAAATGAAAATGGAAGCTACTACTAAATAGTCACTCATATTCATGGTAATTGAAAAAACACCGCACAATAAATTTCCGATTGTAAATAAATTGGGTACAGCTTTTACTATCTGATTGAACAAGGTTGTCCCCCCTAAGTTAATCAAACTTCACATTTATGTAGCATTTTCTATATATTCTTCCGTTATTCTTAGAAATATATGACCTCTGTACGCTAAGTAAATTTAGACAAGAGAAAAGCTGATTTCCTGTACGTTATGTTGGAGTATAAAAATGTTTGATTATTCTCGGTATGCTTTGTTGAATATTAGCCCCCGATAGTTGAAGTTTCGGGTAGTCAAGTATTTTCCTCCGGTTGGTAGATAAGACCAACGGTTTTAATAACAGATAAAACACTGGCATTACTTTTTGTACTCAAAAAAATAAAAGAACAAGGATTTTATAAACATACTTAATAAGAACCAAATAAAAAATTCTTTTGGATGCAAGTAGATTTTTTCATTTGGAATAGTAAGTGTGAAGGGAGGTAGATTACATATGGGAAAAGGTAGAAGTAATAATGCTGGTAAAAAGCAACCGAATTTCGATGATTCATCTAATTTCGCTAAACAAAGCCAGCCGACAGAAAAGAAGAAGAAATAAGAAAAGGAGCTCTTCTGATAAAGAGAGCTCCTTTTAAGATATAATGACGTTTCAGAACAATTTATCGATGGCTTAACCAAGTAGTCATAAGTGTAAGGCTTAAATTCCTTCGAATGGCAGCCAATTTAATACATGACCTTGATAAATTAATTGAAAATAAAAGACTATATGTTATACGCGAAAGAGCATAAAACATGGGAATTAAGCATAAGGAGTTGATGGGTCCTGATGCAAAAATGTCAAAACACCAGAATCCATTGTTATTCAAAATGCAGCCTATTAATAAACTGTTTTAAAATGTGTGATGGATGCTTGTCCTTACCAAGTACCCATCCATACGAAAATGGGGGGAGGTTGGGGACTACAAGTTCAATAGAGATAATGTCATTTTTTGTATCTATTAGGTTATTTACGAAAGGGTAATCTACGCCAATCGTAATGGCTAACTCTTGATGTACCGCATTTTGTATAGCCTGTGTATTATTTGAAATAAAAAGAATGTTCGGTTTTCCATACTTGGAAAACAAGTCATTAATATTATCCCGAATATATTCATCGTCATATAAGACTAAAGTCTGGTTCACCAATTGTTCTGGTGTAATTGTTCTTTCTAATGCAAGTGGTGAATTTTTATTTACACCAACAACAATCTTTATTTCTAATAATTTTTCAAATGAAAAAAAGGTATACTTTTCCCTCAGCTTTTCTGATAATGCGATAAACCCAATATCAATCTTACCTTGTTGAAGATCATCTAAGATTTCTTTATTTCCCTTTTCATAAATTTTTATGTTTACGTGCGGATGATCCTTTTTAAACTTCGCCACGAGATCTATTAAGACATGCATAGGCCCTGGTATCGTTGCAATTTTTAATTCCCCACTTAATGTATTGTTATAAATTTGCGCTTCTTCTTTTAATTCCTTCACTTGTAGCAAAATATCGTTTGCTTTCCGAATAATCGTCTTTCCTTCTGCAGTTGGAACCGCTCCTAAACCACGTGAACGAGTAAAAAGCGTCAACCCAAGTTCTGTTTCAAGTAGAGAAATAGATTGACTTATTGCAGATAAAGTAACATGAGAT
Organism: Bacillus sp. NPDC094077; assembly: GCF_050279465.1. NCBI lineage: Bacteria > Bacillati > Bacillota > Bacilli > Caryophanales > Bacillaceae > Bacillus > Bacillus sp. NPDC094077. The sequence goes on from NZ_JBNNUF010000012.1 coordinate 2,280, forward strand.
TCTTGAGCTGCTTTTGTGAAAGATCCGGTTTTTGCTACTTCAATGATGTATTCCATTTGTTCAAGATTCATTATGGTATCTCCTTATTAAGTATTACTTAATTATTAGTAAATATATCTAAATTTTAATAAATTTAAAATAACGTTACAATACAGATGATTATAATTTTTTAAATAGTAACTTGCATCATAAAATTCTAATTTTGTTATTTGAAAAACAAAGGAGTGGAATAACGATGAGTATGAGAAGAGTCGCTGTTATTACAGGTGGAGCAAGTGGAATAGGAAGAGAAGCAGCCCTGAAATTTGCCGGAAAAGGCGATCAAGTTGTAGTTGCTGATTTCAATGAGGAGCTAGGATATGAAACGGTTGCATATATCCAAGAAAATGGTGGTGAGGCAATCTTCGTTAAAACAGATGTCTCGAAATATGAAGATGTTGAAGCATTAGTAGAAAAGACTGTTCATGTTTTCGGAAGAATTGATGTTATGTTTAATAATGCCGGCATCGGAAGACCGACTCTTGTTTTAGATCAAGATTTGCGAGAGTATCATCGTATTATTAATGTCAACCAGCATGGCGTTACACACGGTATTATTGCTGCGGGTAAAAAAATGCGAGAATTAGGAATTAAAGGGGTGATAATCAATACTGCCTCTGTTTTTGGTATTCTAGCCTCTCCAGGTACTTACGCTTATCATGCTACAAAAGGTGCTGTTATTATGATGACAAAATCAGCCGCGTTAGAGTTAGCTGAATATGGTATCCGTGTAATAGCAATTGCACCAGGTATTGTTGATACACCGATTATTCAGGGGTATAAGGATCAAGGTCAAATCGAGGCCATGAAAGCAAAGGTAATGGGTAATGACTTAACACACCCTCAACAAATAGCGGATTCTGTATATTTACTTTCATTAGAAGAAGCAAGTGCAGTAAATGGTAGCGTTGTTATGGTTGATCAGGGATATGCATCTTTTAAATAAACATGAGCTATAAAACTTAAAACGTTTTTAAGTACAAATAAATAACTTGTAGATTCATGGGAAGGCTTTGTTGCAAATGATAGATATAGGTAAACGTGTATGGATAAATATAACACGGTACCAGAAATCGATGTTATTTATTGTACGCCAAAAGACAAAGCCTGTTTAAAAATCTCGTCTCTGCTTATATAAAAGATTGGAGCTTTATAGAGATTTGTCTGTTGATTAAAAGTAAGCGCTTAGAATTAATTGATAAGTTGATTCAGGATATAGAGGATATTTTATGGGCGGCTATAAGCATTGATTCATAGGATTGCATAAGAAGGAGAGAATTACACGTGGAAATAAAGGAAATACCGGAATTTAAAACAGATGGAGATTTTGGTGATTTATCATTATTTAATAAAGAGAAACCACTTCAATCTATATTGAAAATTAGTAATCAAATGGGTGAAATTTTTCATTTCAAAACACCAAGTCGAGTTACTCGCTATGTATCTAGTCAGCGATTAGTTAAAGAAGTATGTGATGAATCGCGATTTGATAAGAATCTAAGCCAGTCGCTTAAAAATGTACGAAGTTTTACTGGGGATGGTCTTTTTACAAGTTGGTCACACGAAAAAAATTGGAAAAAAGCTCATAATATTTTACTGCCAAGTTTTAGTCAACAAGCAATGAAGGGATATCATACGCTGATGGTAGATATTGCTGTGCAGTTGATTCAAAAATGGGAGCGTTTAAATGCAGATGAGCATATTGATGTGCCAGAAGATATGACACGGTTAACACTTGATACAATTGGACTATGTGGTTTTAATTACCGCTTTAACAGTTTCTATCGTGAGCAGCCTCATCCGTTTATAATGAGCATGGTGCGTGCGCTAGAAGATTCAATGAATCGATTACAGCGTACGAATCCCAATGACCCATTATATGAAAAGGGAAACCTTCAACTTCAAGAAGATATTCAGTTCATGAATGAATTAGTGGATAAAATTATCAAGGATCGGAAAATAAGTGGTGAGGAAGGGAACGATCTGCTTGCTCATATGTTAAATGGAAAAGACCCGGAAACAGGAGAATCGTTAGATGATGAAAATATCCGCTATCAAATTATTACATTTTTAATTGCAGGTCATGAAACAACGAGTGGTCTATTGGCGTTTGCGCTTTATTTCCTAGTGAAAAATAGACACATTTTACATAAGGCGGAAGAAGAGGCAACCCGTGTATTGGTTGATCCTGTTCCAACCTATAGACAAGTAAAACAGTTGAAATATATTAGTATGGTATTAAATGAAACGCTTCGTTTATGGCCTACAGCGCCTGCTTTTTCTTTATATTCTAAAGAAGACACTATTCTTGGAGGGGAATATCCGTTAAAGCAAGGGGATGAGGTTACAGTGCTTATTCCTCAGCTTCATCGGGATAAGACAATTTGGGGGCAAGATATAGAAGAATTCCGACCAGAAAGATTTGAAAATATGAGTACGATTCCAGAACATGCGTTCAAGCCTTTTGGAAACGGACAACGTGCATGTATAGGGCAGCAGTTTGCACTTCATGAAGCGGCCCTTGTACTTGGAATGATTTTAAAGCATTTTAACTTTTATGATCATACAGATTATGAGTTAAATATTAAAGAAACTTTAACACTAAAACCGGAAGGGTTTACGGTAAAAGCAGTATCGAAAAGAATTCCTCTTGGTAGTATCCCTGCTCCTTCCATTGAGCAGTCAGAAAAAGATGTTAGCAAAGTAATTAATAATGATCATAAAACGCCATTACTTGCACTGTATGGATCTAATATGGGAACAGCAGAAGGGATAGCACGTGATTTAGTAGACATTGCTCTTTCTAAAGGATTTGCAGCACAAGCTGCTCCATTAGATTCTTATGCGGGGTGTCTACCAAAAGAAGGAGCTGTATTGATAATTTGTGCTTCTTACAACGGTAATCCTCCTGATAATGCGAAAAAGTTTGTAGAGTGGGTGGAGAACGCATCTAATCATGAATTGGAAGGTGTTCAGTATGCAGTATTTGGTTGTGGTGATAAGAACTGGAACACAACATATCAAAAAGTACCTTCTTTGATTGATGAACTACTGGCTAAAAAAGGAGCTGTGGGTTTAACAGGACGTGGAGAAGGAGATGCAAGTGATGATTTTGGTGAAGTTTATGAAGAGTGGCGTGAACAATTATGGAACGATATAGCCGATCACTTTAGGCTTGACATAGAAGAAAGTGAAACAAGTGACTATACTCTTTCTATTAAATTTGTAGGCAGTGAAGCGGAAACGACTTTAGCAAAAATGCACCCTACTTTTACAACGAAAATTATTAAGAATGAAGAATTGCAACAACCATGTAGCTTAAGGAGTACAAGACACCTTGAACTATCTTTACCGAATAATGTAACTTACAAAGAAGGGGATCATTTAGGGGTGATTCCGAGAAACTATCCAGAACTAGTAAATCGTGTACTATCCCGTTTTCAATTAAATGGAGCTGATTATATTCATTTAACTGGTGATAATGCAAAATTAGCACATCTTCCTTTAAATCGCACAATTTTAATAAAGGAGTTACTGCAATTTGTAGAACTTCAAGAGCCAGTCACAAGAAATCAATTACGTGCAGTGATAGCAAAAACGGTTTGCCCACCACATAAAATGGAGCTAGAAGCGCTATTAGAAAAACAGACATATAAAGAGCAAGTTTTATCCAGACGATTAACTATGCTTGAATTATTAGAGAAATATCCAGCATGTGAAATGGAATTTAGTAATTTTATAGAATTACTTCCTGTATTGCGTCCACGATATTATTCGATTTCTTCTTCGCCAAGGGTTAATGATAAAAAAGTAAGTATTACAGTTAGTGTTGTTGCAGAAAATGCATGGAGTGGGAACGGAACATACAAGGGTATTGCTTCTACCTATTTAGCCCAGCTTAAAGAAGGTAATTCGATTACATGTTTTATTTCAAATTCACAGTCTGGCTTCGAACTTCCGAAAAATCCTAAAACCCCGATTATTATGGTGGGGCCAGGAACAGGAATTGCACCGTTTAGAGGTTTTCTGCAAGCTCGAAAATCAATGAAAATTAATGGTGAATCATTAGGTGAAGCGCATCTCTATTTTGGGTGTCGTTCACCTAAAGAGGATTATCTATATCAAGAAGAACTTGAGCAAACACAGAAAGAAGGACTCGTGGTTCTTCACACAGCTTTCTCTCGAATGAACAATCAGCAGAAAATATACGTTCAACACTTAATAAAACAAGATGCTGAAATGGTTATTAAGTTACTTAATCAAGGTGCGCACATCTATATATGCGGAGATGGACGAAAGATGGCGCCTGATGTAGAAAATACGCTTATAAAAAGTTACTCTGATATTTACAATGTGAGTGAGCCAGAAGCACGTGCATGGCTACAAAAATTAGAAGAAAAGCAGTATTATGTTAAAGATGTTTGGGTGGGATGATTAGGAGTTTTTTATTACTCGTTGCACCATTTGATTATATTCGTTGTGCTTTCACATCTGAATATTCCGAGTTTCTCCGCAATAACCTTGTCAGGTGCCATAGTTTTACGCGGGAATTTTCTGTTTATACAAAGATTCTTTTGGAACGAGTCGCTAAAGAAATCACTGGGGAAAACGCGCTTCAGATTGTAGTTAGAATCCGCGAAACACTTCGTGAAAAATGACGCAATGCTAAGAGAAATAGAGAACAAAGCGGATGCATTTTTCGGTAAGAAAAACTTTCAAACGAGCCTTATGCAATCTATTACCATGCTTACTACCCAATAGAAAAAATGCCTGTCACGCCCTGAGAAATGTCGAAGTTGCAAAATTCATTCGACATTTCCAGGATGATGACGATAGATTATTCTTTATAATTCTATTTTCTGGAAAAGTAAATTAAAAAAGAGCACTTTATTAAGTGCTCTCATGACAAGATCCATTTTATAAATAGAGGAACGCAGGATATTATATGTATTTCCTATTAATTGAGTGTGTTTTTACAAACTGCTTTCTATAGCATATGCACATCAAAAATAACGAAAAGTTATAAAAGTAGTTATGGAAATCCTAGGGATGTAATGAATCAAGCTGGGGCATCGTAATCCTCCTAATTTTATTATCGTTTTCTAATTCATTTAGTGGAAAATAGAATTTATGTTAAAGAAAAGGAGTTCCTTCATTTTATTACAGTATGATAGTAATCTAAGAGGTAATTAGTAATGGTATTATATACGTTCATATTGAGAACTTATATAAATAGGAAGAAACTTATATGTTAAAAAAACATGGTGATATATTTTATAATTTCTATGTCCTCAAAGGAAATCCTACTTTTAATTTCATGAATATCCACCTAAATTGCTTCTAGTATAATTGTTGCCGTAACCAAGGGTAAAACAGTACATAATGATTTCTAGTTTTATGTAAAATATGTCTTGATATAAAATCGTATCGTTGAAAAAAATAAATTCCTTACATACAATTTATAATCGTATCCTTATAGCATTATTGAAATAATATCAAAACTCTTTTTAATATATTTATAAAGAAAAACGTAGGAACTTCTCCTACGTTTTTTCTTTTGTAAGATAGAAGATTCCTCCACTTACTAATTCTCCTAATAATCACGATTGGCCATAAACCTTCACAAGAGAGCAAAGAAACCTTTATTTACGAATACTTTCTCTCAAACTTATTTTCCACTGAATTTTTGACAATCTCTTGAACTGTGCGAAATGTCACATCTGTATTTTACAACCTCTCTTATAGTAAGGGTATGTAAGAGAGACGTATTAAAGGAGTGAACAGTATGAAGAAGAAACCTTCAGCACTAATGAGACGTTTAAAATATTTTTCACCAATAGATCGTTATAACGATAATCATACACAAGAAACATATGAAGATCGTGAATGGGAGAATGTGTACAGAAAGCGTTGGCAGCATGATAAAGTAATCCGTTCTACACACGGTGTGAACTGTACTGGTTCTTGTAGCTGGAACATTTATGTGAAAGATGGGATTGTAACGTGGGAAGGGCAAGAGCTTAATTATCCAACGACAGGTCCTGATATGCCTGATTTTGAACCACGAGGTTGTCCACGTGGGGCGAGTTTTTCTTGGTACATTTATAGTCCACTTCGTGTGAAATATCCATATGTACGTGGTGTTCTTTGGAATATGTGGCAAGAGGAATTACAAAATCATAAATCACCACTAGACGCTTGGAAAGGTATTGTAGAAAACCCAGAAAAAGCACGTGCGTATAAGCAGGCACGTGGTAAAGGGGGATTCATCCGAGCGAATTGGGATGAAGTATTACAACTCGTTTCTGCTTCATTACTATACACAGTAATTAAATACGGTCCAGACAGAAATGTTGGCTTCTCACCAATTCCAGCTATGTCGATGTTAAGTCATGCTGCTGGTAGCCGTTTTATGCAACTTATGGGTGGACCAATGCTTAGCTTCTATGATTGGTACGCAGATTTACCACCAGCTTCTCCACAAATTTGGGGCGATCAAACTGATGTACCAGAAAGTAGTGACTGGTATAACTCTGGCTACATTATGACATGGGGTTCAAATGTACCGATGACGAGAACACCAGATGCACACTTTTTAGCCGAGGTTCGATATAAAGGAACGAAAGTTGTTTCTGTAAGTCCTGACTTTGCTGAATCTACAAAGTTTGCGGATGATTGGATTAGTGTGAAGCAAGGTACAGACGGTGCACTTGCGATGGCAATGGGGCATGTGATCTTACAAGAATTTTACGTAGATAATCAAGTGGAATACTTCACAAAGTATGCGAAGCAATATACCGATTTCCCTTTCTTTGTCACATTGAAACAAAAAGGAGACCAATTCGTTGCTGATCGTTTCTTAAATGCTTCTGATATTGGACGCGAAACAAAGTTAGGAGAATGGAAGCCTGTTCTTTGGAACGAAAATACGAATGATTTTGCAACACCTCACGGCACAATGGGGTCACGTTGGGATAACGAAAAGAAATGGAACTTGCGTTTAGAAGATGAACAAACAGGTAAAAAGATTGATCCACGTCTTTCTTTACTTGGAATGGAAGATAGTGTTGGCACGGTGCAAATTCCGTACTTCTCTGATGATGGAAATACAATATTAGAACGTACAATTCCAGTAAAAAAAATTACGACAGAAGAAGGCGAAGTGTTCGTTACAACTGTATACGACTTAACGTTAGCAAATTACGGCGTGAACCGAGGGCTCGGCGGACAAGAACCGAAAGACTTCAATGATGATGTACCGTTTACACCTGCATGGCAAGAAAAAATGACAGGAGTGAAACGAGAGCTTATTATTCAAATCGCTCGTGAGTTTGCACAAAATGCTGTTAATACAAATGGTCGCTCGATGATTATTGTTGGAGCTGGTATTAACCATTGGTTTAACTCTGATACGATTTATCGCGCAGTTTTAAATCTTGTTCTTCTCGTTGGGGCACAAGGTGTAAACGGCGGCGGTTGGGCGCATTATGTTGGGCAAGAAAAATTACGTCCAGCAGAAGGATGGCAAACAATCGCGATGGCAAAAGATTGGCAAGGGCCACCGAAATTACAAAACGGTACATCTTTCTTCTATTTCGTAACAGATCAATGGCGCTATGAAGATACACCTGTTGGACATTTAGCATCACCAGTTGAGGGCAACTCTCGTTATCAACATCACGGTGATTACAACGTATTAGCTGCACGACTTGGCTGGTTACCTTCCTATCCAACATTCGAGAAAAATGGAATTGAATTATATAAAGAAGCTGTTGCTGCTGGTGCAACAACGCAAGAAGAAATCGGAAAATACGTTGCGCAAAAATTAAAAGAAAAAGAACTGAAATTTGCGATTGAAGATCCAGATAACAAAAATAACTTCCCGCGCAATTTATTCGTATGGCGTGCCAACTTAATTTCAAGTTCTGGTAAAGGCCACGAATATTTCTTAAAACATTTATTAGGTACAACAAACGGATTAATGAATGACGATAGTGATTCATTACGACCGGAAGAAATTAAGTGGCATGAGGACGCACCAGAAGGGAAGCTTGATTTACTCATTAATTTAGATTTCCGTATGGCTGGAACAGCGCTTTATTCTGATATCGTCTTACCTGCTTCAACTTGGTATGAAAAACACGATTTAAGTAGTACAGATATGCATCCATTTGTACATCCATTTAATCCAGCAATCGGTTCACCGTGGGAAGCACGCTCTGATTGGGATATTTTTACCTCTCTTTCTAAAGCTGTGTCAGATTTAGCGAAGAAAATTGATCTTGAACCAATGAAAGAAGTTGTTGCAACACCACTTCTTCACGATACACCGCAAGAATTAGCGCAACCACTTGGCAAGATTAAAGATTGGAGCAAAGGCGAGTGTGAACCAATTCCAGGTAAAACGATGCCGCAAATTCATGTTGTCGAAAGGGATTATAAAACGATTTATGACAAAATGACAGCGCTTGGGCCAAATGCTGGGAAACAGCCGATTGGTACGAAAGGGATTTCTTGGTCTGCAGAAAAAGAATATGAGCAATTAAAGAGTCGATTAGGAGTTATTCGAACTGATTCTATTGCGAAAGGTTGCCCAGATATAAAAGAAGCAATCAATGCTGCTGAGGCGGTATTAACACTTTCTTCTACAACAAACGGTCATATGGCTGTAAAAGCATGGGAAGCACTTGAAAAACAAACGGATTTAAAACTACGTGATTTAGCAGAAGAACGTGAAGAAGAATGCTTCACATTCGAACAAATTACAGCACAGCCGAAAACAGTAATCACTTCTCCAGCCTTTACAGGTTCTGAAAAAGGTGGACGACGTTACTCACCATTTACAACAAATGTTGAACGTCTTATTCCTTGGAGAACGATAACTGGTCGACAATCTTTCTACTTAGATCATGACATGATGAAAGAATTTGGTGAAACGATGGCAACATTTAAACCAATTCTGCAACATAAACCGTTCCGTAAATCACGGCCTGAAGTAGAAGGAAAAGAGATTACACTAAACTATTTAACACCGCATAATAAGTGGTCGATTCATAGTATGTACTTCGATTCATTACCGATGTTAACGCTGTTTAGAGGTGGGCCAACCGTTTGGATGAATAAAGAAGATGCTGCTGAAGCTGGCGTTGCAGATAATGATTGGATCGAGTGCTTTAACCGTAACGGTGTTGTTGTAGCGCGCGCTGTTGTAACGCACCGTATACCGAGAGGAATGGCATTTATGCACCATGCGCAAGATCGCCATATTAACGTACCTGGTACGAAATTAACAAGTAACCGCGGGGGAACGCATAATAGTCCAACTCGAATTCACGTCAAACCAACACATATGATTGGTGGATATGGTCAATTAAGCTATGGATTTAACTATTATGGTCCAACTGGGAACCAGCGCGACTTAAATGTTGTAATTCGCAAACTGAAGGAGGTAGATTGGCTTGAAGATTAAAGCACAAGTCGGAATGGTAATGAACTTAGATAAATGCATCGGCTGCCATACTTGTAGCGTAACATGCAAAAACACCTGGACAAATCGTCCAGGTGCTGAATATATGTACTTCAATAACGTAGAAACGAAACCTGGAATTGGTTATCCGAAACAATGGGAAGATCAGGAGAAATATAAAGGCGGATGGGAATTGAAAAATGGTGAAATTCAGCTGAAGTCCGGTTCGAAAATGAAACGTCTTATGAATATTTTCCACAATCCAGATCAACCAACAATTGATGATTACTTTGAACCTTGGAACTATGATTATGAAACATTAACAAATAGCCCGCAACGTAAGCATCAACCAGTTGCTCGTCCGAAATCAGCAATTACAGGCGAGTTTATCGACAAAATTGAATGGGGTCCAAACTGGGAAGATGATTTAGCAGGTGGACATATAACAGGATTACAAGATCCGAACGTAAAGAAAATGGAAGAAGAAATTAAAACGGATTTTGAAAATGTCTTTATGATGTATTTACCACGCATATGCGAACATTGTATGAATCCATCTTGCGTATCTTCTTGTCCATCTGGTGCAATGTATAAACGTGAAGAAGATGGGATTGTACTTGTGGATCAAAATGCATGTCGTGCTTGGAGATTCTGCGTATCTTCTTGTCCGTATAAAAAAGTGTATTTTAACTGGCAAACAAATAAAGCTGAAAAATGCACAATGTGTTTCCCGCGTATTGAAGCTGGTATGCCAACGATTTGTTCGGAAACATGTGTAGGACGTATTCGATATATTGGGGTAATGCTATATGACGCTGACAAAGTAAAAGAAGCGGCTTCCGTTGAAAATGAAAAAGATTTATATGAATCTCAGCTTACTGTTTTCCTAGATCCAAATGATCCAGAAGTAGCAGCTGAAGCGAAAAAACAAGGGATTCCTGAAGAATGGATTAAAGCGGCACAAGAGTCCCCAATCTATAAAATGATTATCGATTGGAAAATTGCTCTTCCTCTTCATCCAGAGTATCGTACAATGCCAATGGTTTGGTATATCCCGCCGCTTAGCCCAATTATGAATATGGTGGAGGGGAAAGGTAGTAACTGGCAAGCAGAAGAGATTTTCCCTGCTATTGATAATATGCGTATTCCAATTCAATATTTAGCGAATTTACTCACTGCAGGAGATGAATCACACATTCGTCTTACATTGAAAAAAATGGCTGTCATGCGAACACATATGAGAGCATTGCAAATTAATAAAGAACCAAATGAAGCTGTATTAAAAGAACTCGGTTTAACGAAAGAAGATGTAGAGGATATGTATCGTCTTCTTGCTATTGCGAAATATAAAGATCGCTTCGTCATCCCGACGTCTCATCGCGAACAAGTTGCAGATTTATATAGTGAACAAGGAAGTTGTGGTCTTTCCTTCGCAGGTGGCCCAGGCTCTTGTACGACAATTTCCTAAATAAAGGGGGCAGAAAAATATGAAACAAAGTTTACAAACTGTTTTTTCAAGTTCTTCATTCCTTCTCTCCTACCCTGAAATAGGGTGGAGAGAGGCTGTAACTGAATTACAAGAAGAGATTGAAGCAATTGAACAGGAAGACGTTAAAGCATCACTTACAGCATTTATAAAACAAGCACTGGATAAAACGAATGATCAATTGATTGATTGTTACGTATATACATTCGATTTTGGTAAAAAGACAAATATGTATCTTACTTATATGAACACCGGTGAACAAAGAGAAAGAGGTATTGAATTATTAGAGTTAAAACAGCATTATAAAAAATCTGGTTTTGAAGTAACAGATAAAGAACTCCCTGATTATTTACCGCTTTTGCTTGAGTTTTTTGCAAATGCAAATGAGCAAGATAGTGAACCAATTATGAGTAAATACAAGGAGAATATACAAGCATTGCACGTTCAATTAAAAGAAGCAGACAGTATGTATGAACCAATTCTTGCAGCTGTTCTCCTCGCTATCGATATATGGGGTGTACAGACAAATTAGAAAGGAGAGTTGTCAAAATGATGGATCAATTTCTATGGGTGTTGTTTCCCTATATCATTTTTGCAATCTTTATCGGTGGACATATTTTCAGATACAATTATGATCAATTTGGATGGACATCAAAATCTAGTGAACTATTAGAGAAGAAAATGCTCCGAATCGGAAGTCTGTTATTCCATTTTGGGATAATGTTCGTAATTGGCGGTCATGTAATGGGGATTTTAATTCCAGAGTCCGTATACCGCTCAATAGGTATTTCAGAGCGTATGTATCATATAGTAGCAATTAGTTTCGGACTTCCGGCAGGTGTTGCTTCTATTATCGGTTTGATTATATTAACGTATCGCCGTGTAACAGTAAAACGCATCATTGCAACGAGTACAACGGGAGATTATATTGCGCTTATTTTATTACTTATCGTTATGCTAGCAGGACTTTCCTCAACGTTTTTAAATATTGACTCAAAAGGGTTCGATTATCGTACAACGATCGGCCCTTGGTTCCGAAGTCTCTTTATTTTCCAACCGAAAGTTGAATATATGTTGGAAGTGCCTGTATGGTTTAAAATTCATATTATTGCAGCGATGGGGCTTTTCGCAGTATGGCCGTTTACAAGACTTGTACATGTTTTTAGTGCCCCAATTAAATATGTAAGTCGCAGTTATGTAATTTACAGAAGACGTATTCCTAATGAATTGAAAAAATAATACCGCTGTAAACGGATAGGAGCTGGCAGCTAACATGAAACGAGGTCTAATGGAAGGCCTCGTCTTTTTTATATAGGAAATAATTGTGTGTATGAAAAAAGAGTAGCATCTATATAAGATGCTACTCGATGCTACAAATAGAGGCAGAGCAATCTTCACAAGCAATTTCACATTTTAAAAATTGTAAATCATGGATTGTAATCTTTCCTTTATAAATAGAAATCGTACCTTGTTTTTTCAGATCATTTAACATTCGATTTACACTTTCGCGCGAAGTTGCACAGAAATTTGCAAGTTCTTGATTCGTTAATGGTAAATCGATGAGAATCCCATTTTCTTTTAACACACCATAACTATTTGTCATTCGAATGAGAGTTGAATACAGGGCACCTTTTTTGCCGTGTAATACTAAATCTCGGAATTTCGTTTGCATTCTTCTTAAATGCTCACTAATCCATTTCATAAATTCAAATACAAGAGCGGGTTTGTGGAGTAATGCTTTTTCTAAGGCTTCACGCTTTATAACTCCTACTTCAACATCTTCAAGGCATTTTGAATTTAATAAATACTTCGCATTGTCCGTGAACAATGTTAATTCTCCGATAATGTCATATTGCGAACAAATACGAAGTGTTAATTCTTGCCCGTCAGCACTTAGTTTACTAATTTGCACTTTTCCTGAGTGGATGATATAGAGTTCTGTTGCTTCCATACCTTCTTGAAAAATAAAACTTCCTTTTTTAATCTGCATTTTATATTCAACAGATGCGAGTAATTCCTTTAAATCTTGAGATAATGTCATACTGTTTGCCACAGCGATCACCTTTCTTCTTATAAGCAATACATTTCCTATTTTGAGTGTAATTATGATGAAAATGCAAGAGCTATTTTAAAAATAAAGTGAAATTTCAATGATCGTAAGGGGAAACGACTTAATATTTTTAAAGGGTTAATTGAAGTAAGGGGGCAAATGATTTTAAGTTTTTAGTTAAAAAAGATAACCAATAAAAAATTCAATATGTAAAGTAGATGAGGCTAAAGATGTGAACAAAATTCGAACGGATTTGTGAAGATTTGTTGAATGGGGAAAGTAATGTGAGAAAAGTCACATTGAATATGTAGCTTCTTTTTTATAATGAAGGCAAATAAAAAAATTGAAAGCTTACTTAGGATTTGAGTAGAAAAGAAGGGATATAGATGCACGAGAAGATGAAAGATTCTTTAAAGCGGCCACTTCAAGATTTACGTATTTCAGTTATTGACCGTTGTAATTTTAGGTGCACATACTGTATGCCAGCTGAAGTGTTTGGACCTGAATACGCCTTTTTACAGGAAGAGTTTTTATTAACGTTCGATGAAATAGAAAGATTAGCGAGATTATTTATAAGTATGGGAGCCCATAAAATTAGGCTTACTGGCGGTGAACCTTTATTACGTAAAGATTTACCGAAGTTAATTGCAAGGCTTGCAAAGCTAGAAGGCTTAACAGATATTGGACTCACAACAAACGGTATTCATTTAGCAAAACAAGCAAAGGCGTTAAAAGAAGCGGGATTAAAACGTGTAAATATTAGTTTAGATGCGATAGAGGATCATGTCTTCCAAAAAATTAATGGACGAAATGTAAGTACAAAACCCGTATTGAAAGGAATTGAAGCAGCAAAGGCAGCTGGATTAGAAGTGAAGGTAAATATGGTCGTAAAAAAAGGGATGAATGATAGTCAAATTCTTTTTATGGCCCGGTATTTTAAAGAACAAGAAATTCAGCTCCGTTTTATTGAGTTTATGGATGTGGGCAGTACGAACGGATGGAACTTTGAACAAGTCATTACGAAGGAACAATTAATAGAGAAAATTAATCGTGTATATCCTATTGAACCCGTAAAGCCTCGTTACTTTGGAGAAGTAGCGAAATTGTATCGATATGTAGGGAGCGATGCAGAAGTTGGATTTATTACTTCTGTTTCTGAGTCATTTTGTTCTTCTTGTACGAGAGCTCGTATTTCGGCAGACGGAAAGTTTTTTACGTGCCTATTTGGAACAAAAGGAACGGATTTGCGAACGCTTCTTCGAGAAAATATTTCTGATGCTTCACTACTAAAAATACTACAACATACATGGGAGTTTAGGAAAGATCGTTATTCAGATGAAAGAACAGCTGAAAGTACAAATAAGCGTCCAAAAGTTGAAATGTCTTACATTGGTGGATAACGAAAGGAGGGTTCCACATGAAAAATCGTTATTCAAGACAAGTATTGTTTTCTGGAATTGGTGAAATGGGACAAAGAAAAATAAGAGAAAAGCATGTACTCCTAATCGGTGCGGGTGCACTAGGAGCTGCAAATGCGGAAGCGCTCGTTAGGATGGGAATTGGGAAATTGACAATTGCTGACCGTGACTACGTCGAATGGAGTAATTTACAAAGGCAACAGTTATATACAGAAGAAGATGCACAGCGGTGTAAACCAAAAGCAATTGCAGCGGCAGAGCATTTAAGAAAGTTTAATTCTGAAGTAGAAATTGTGCCTGTTGTAACGGATGTTACAATGCAAGAAATGGAAGAGTTAACAAAAGAAGTGGATCTCATATTAGATGCGACTGATAATTTTGATACGCGCCTACTTATAAATGACATTTCACAAAAAGAAAATATACCTTGGATATACGGTGGATGCATTGGAAGTTACGGTGTAACGTATACAATTCTTCCGGGAGAAACACCATGTTTTCGCTGCCTAATGGATCATCCTATGGGAGGTGCAACATGCGATACAGCAGGGATCATTCAGCCAGCTGTAAAAATGGTCGTTGCCCACCAAGTAACAGAAGCGATGAAAATATTGGTGGATAATTTTGAGGCGCTAAGGGGAACAATGTTATCATTTGATATTTGGAACAATCAATATCTCTCATTAAAAGTAAATAGGCAGAAAAAAAGTACATGTCCATCTTGTGGAAATATACGCACGTACCCAAGTTTAACATTTGAATCACAGATGAAAACTGAAGTGTTATGCGGGCGGAATACAGTTCAAATCCGTCCAGGAATAGAGAAAATCCTTAATTTAGAAGAAATTCAAAAACGCTTACAAAAAAGTGTGAATGTCCAAAAAACTCCGTATTTACTATCGTTTCTAATTGATGAATATCGTTTTGTTTTATTTACAGACGGTAGGGCATTTATTCATGGGACTAATGATAGGAAAGTGGCAAAACGGTTATACGCAAAGTATATAGGATGAACAGAAAGAAAGTTTCTCCTTATCAAAACGAGGTGAAAAAGAATGTTAGAAAAACGTATACCAATTTCAGTGGGAGAAGCAGTTGCACGTGTAATGGAGTACGCTCATCGAGGTGAAACTGAAAAGGTTTCACTTATAGAAAGCTATGGAAGAATTCTTGGAGAAGATGTTGTTGCGGATCATGATGTCCCGCATTTTGATCGCTCTCCATACGACGGGTTTGCGATTCGAGCGGAAGATACAAAAGAAGCAAGAAGCAGTAATCCGATTCAGTTCGAAGTTATTGGTGAAATTGGAGCTGGTTTTGTTTTTACAAAAGAGGTGAAAGCATTTCAAGCTGTACGTATTATGACAGGAGCCGCAATTCCAGTGGGCTGTGATGCCGTTGTTATGTTAGAGCTAACGGAAGGTTTTGAAGAAAACGAAAAAACATATATGAAGTTAAAACGCCCTTTCGCCTCTGGTGATAACATTTCTTTTAAAGGAGAAGATGTAAAACAAAACGCCCTACTTGTGAAAAAAGGGACTACTATTAATCCTGGAGTAGCAGCGCTTCTTGCTACATTTGGTTATAGTTCAGTAAATGTTGTAAGACCGCCGGTTATTGGGATCGTAACAACAGGAAGTGAACTATTGGAAGTACATGAGCAACTGAAACAAGGGAAGATTCGAAATAGTAACTCCTATATGATAGCTGCTCAAGTTGAACGAGCAGGTGGAGTTGTACGGTATTATGGACAGTTCGTTGATGATTTAGAGACGTGTTATAACACTGTAAAAAAAGCGATGAAAGAAGTTGATATTTTAATTACAACTGGTGGCGTTTCAGTAGGAGACTATGACTATTTACCTGCTATATATGAGAGATTACAAGCTCATGTACTTTTCAATAAAATAGCGATGCGACCAGGAAGCGTGACTACTGTAGCTGAGCTAGAAGGAAAACTATTATTCGGTCTATCTGGTAATCCTTCTGCTTGTTATGTCGGATGTGAATTATATGTTAGACCAGTTATTCAAACATATTTGCATAGTAAAAATCCACACGGATATCGTGCAGAGGCGATTTTACAGAAAGACTTTTTGAAAGCAAACCCATTTACTCGTTTTGTAAGAGGGAGAGTAGAAAATGTAGATGGCCAATTGCAAGTTACACCAGTCGGCTTAGATAAATCAAGCGCAATTTCTTCACTTGCAGAAGCGAATGCATGTATCGTTTTACCGGGAGGAACGAGAGGATTTGAAGCAGGGATAACTGTTTTGGTACTGTTATTAGAATCAAACGTAGGCAGCGAGTGGCCATGGGAAGAACCACTTCGATCATACAAGTAATAGAAAAATAGATTGATGGCTTCTCCGTGGATTATGATTTATACAAAGATAAGAGGTGCAAGATGACACATACGTATTGTGAAGTAATTGATACACCTATTTCAATTGAAGATGTTACAAGTAAAGTAATTCGGCGTGAGTGTGGTGCTGTTACTACTTTTATTGGTACTGTCAGAGAATTTACGAAAGGACGTCGTACGCTATATATAGAGTATGTGGCTTATAAGAATATGGCGGAAAAACAGCTTGAGAAAATTGGTACCGAAGTAGAAGAGAAGTGGCCTGGGACATATGTGACAATTACACATCGCATTGGTACATTGCAAATTTCTGATTTTGCTGTTGTTGTCGCTGTTGCTACACCACATCGGAAAGCAGCCTATGAGGCGAATGAATATATTATGGAACGAATGAAACAAATTGTTCCGATTTGGAAGAAAGAGTTTTGGGAAGATGGTGAGTCATGGGTAGGGGATCAGTTAGAGAAAATAGCATATGCAAATGGTGAGCCTGAAAAGGAGATGAGAAAATGATTGAAGTACTATTATTTGCACATTTGCAAGAAGAAGCAAGTAAGCCAGCTTTGCACATAGATTGTGAAAAGATTACGGTTGCAGAACTAAAGGGTGTTCTTATAAAGAAATACAACGTAGCAATTTCAAACGAGATTATGGTCGCTATAAATGAAGAATATGCAAATGAGGACGACATCATTCAAACTGGCGATGTTGTAGCAATGATTCCACCAGTAAGTGGTGGTTGATTCCTTTCAGTTTAATTATGTGAGTACGTGATTAGACTGGAGGGAATTAATATAACTATGCATACATAGGAGGGAACAGGATGAAAAGTCCTAATTTTCAATTAAGTTTACAAACTTCTAATCTAGTTATCGGTTTTATGGTATGGGTCATTTTATCATCATTAATGCCATATATTAAAGCGGATATTCCATTAACTGCGGGACAAATTTCTATGGTCACAGCAGTACCTGTTATTTTAGGTTCCATTCTTCGTATTCCAATTGGTTATTGGACAAATCGTTATGGAGCAAGAAAATTATTTTTTATTAGTTTTATTCTTTTATTATTCCCTGTCTTTTATATTAGTGTTGCCAATTCTATGATGGATTTAATTATTGGTGGCTTATTTGTAGGAATCGGTGGGGCTGTATTTTCTGTAGGCGTAACTTCTTTACCAAAATACTTTCCGAAAGAGAGTCACGGTTTTGTAAATGGTATTTATGGTGCGGGTAACGCCGGAACAGCAATTACTTCTTTCTTAGCACCTGTCATTGCAACTTCAGTTGGCTGGAGAACGACAGTACAGTGTTATTTAGTTTTACTTGCAGCATTTGCACTTATGAACTTTTTATTAGGCGATCGTAAGGAAAAAAAGGTGAATACACCATTAATGGAACAAATAAAGGGTGTATATAAAAATGAAAAACTTTGGTTTCTATGTATCTTTTACTTTTTAACATTTGGATCATTTGTTGCATTTACAGTATATTTACCAAACTTTTTAGTATCTCACTTCGGATTAGAGAAAGTAGATGCAGGTATGCGGACAGCTGGATTCATCGTATTAGCAACAATCATGCGTCCAGTTGGTGGTTGGCTCGGTGATAAATTTAATCCATTTAAAATATTAATCTTCGTATTTATCGGTTTAACACTGTCTGGTATTATTTTATCATTTATGCCTAGTATGAACGTGTATACATTTGGTTGCCTACTAGTTGCATTTTGTGCAGGTATTGGAAATGGTACAATCTTTAAACTTGTTCCAATGTACTTCTCTGAACAAGCAGGGATTGTAAATGGGGTTGTGTCAGCTTTAGGTGGACTAGGAGGGTTCTTCCCGCCATTAATTTTAACATTACTATTCCAACTGACAGGTCATTATGCAATTGGATTTATGGCATTATCAGAAGTCGCGCTTGCTTGTTTAATCATCACCGTGTGGATGTATAGCCAAGAGAAGCTGTTAGTGATGTTAAAGAATAATTAATAAGAAAAAAGGATGTCTAGTAGAGGCATCCTTTTTTTACTTGAACAAAAGAGAATGAATTGTTTTATTAATAACAAGGCTCTTTTCGTAAATAATGTTGCTTTATTGCATAAGAATTTTATCCTTATTGATTTTATCCCGCATTAACGGGCAGTAAAACTCCCACCTCAAAATTCGGCTGGGGCAAAGAAGTTAGGTGGAAGATCAACTGCCCGTAAATGCCCGATTGGTTCAACTAATAATCAGTGGGGGATGAACAAAACCCCCACTGATTAAAGTTTCACTTTATGAGATTTTTACGTATAATTGTAACTAAGGGAGATGATTCCAAGTTGAGTAAACAGAATATCAGCACAACAGTTTCAGGAGATTTAATTGTTACCCATCTAATTGGAAAGATAAAAACAGATGATGTTTATGAGTGGTTTAATGGCTTTGAGCAGGTTTGTCAGCAATTCATTTCCGAGGGTCGGAAATACAAATTGTTGGTGAATAGAAAAGGATACACGCCAAATCATTTTTCTGTTCAAAAAGCATGGAAAGATAAGTTCTTCAATGAAACCATTTTGAATCACAGTAAGGCAATTGCGTTTCTCCTTGAAGAAGGGGAGATAATGAATTATTTACAACAATCCAATACAAAAGAATCTGTGAAATTTTTTGATGATTATGAACAAGCACTAATGTGGTTGAATGAATATCCAATATAAAACTTTTATTGAACCAGTTGCTCTCAATAAACTGTTTTTTTATGCCATAATGTTGCAGTTGTCATAAAATTCACTTGCTTACAAGTTTCCAACACCATTATTTTTCTTCGCAGATTCTTGTCCAATTGCTTGTGCGATTCTAAAAAACGAAACCAAAACAAAAAGAACAAACGCCTCTAAAAAACGTTTGTCCAAAGTTAATTACTATTTTAGCTAAGAAATAGATTACAATTTGTGAGTACGAGAAAGTCTTTTTATAAGATTAGGAAGGACAGAAGTTAATTCTTGTTTCATACGCTTCGTAAACGATGGATCTTTACCTGAAGTTGAAATGCTGACAATATATTCATCATTTCGTATGACGCCAGGTGTGTGAAATGATGATTCTGTCCCATCACTTACAACGTTAACCCATTGGAAATCATGTGCGGCCTGTTTGACCATCATATTTACAGCATGTTGATTTGTTGCTGCATAAATAAGATGAGCATCTTTAATATCATCATTAGTAAAAGTTTTTTGCTTCCAAGTAATATTAGGAAGTTTTTTCAATTCCTCGCAAATCTCTGGGCTGACAACGGTGACAAAAGCGCCTGTATCCTTTAACCCAGACGCTTTCCGATATGCAATTTTACCTCCGCCAATTATAACGACCACTTTTTTATTTAGATTAAACATAAGAGGGTACATGTTATACATATATGCATTCCTCCATTCGTTCTAATAAAGCTAACTTCATGTATGTATCAAACTGAAGGCAGTTACAAGTTGTAACGTGATCATATTTTTTTGTATGCAATTTAATTTTTTGAAGTAACAAACCGGTAAAGAGAAGATACGGCATGACATATACATGGGACGCAGTCGATGTTATATGTTTAAGCTCAGCAGTAAAAGCGGGAGTTCCTTTCGTTAAAAAGGAACAACGTACGGGCATACCGATTTTCTGCTCGACAGCTGCTCCAATTTGTTGTAATTCATAAATAGGCTGAGGATCACTGCTCCCTCTTCCTACGATTAAAACACTACTACTTTGCATTGGCATAGTTTCACGTATTCTTTTCACTACAAGTTCAATCATATGTGGATGCGTACTAAAAGGTAGCGCTACTGAAAATGTTATATGTGAATATTTCTTTTGCACTTGCTCTATTTCAAAAGGAATATCACGTTTATAATGAGCTGCGGCAAATAATAAAACAGGTACAATCATTATTTCAGTTGCTCCCTCTATTATTGCTTCTGTAACTGCATCCTGAATGGTAGGAGTTGTTAGTTCAAGAAAAGCTATTTTTTGAATCTTTTCGTTACGTTCTTTCATAACAGATTGAATAAAGTGAATGAATTGTTCGTTACCTTCCTGTAGTCGGCTACCGTGTCCAACATATACAATTCCTTTCATCGTGCCACCATGTCTTTCTTCAAAATAATATCTTGTAATTGATGATCTACGTTATGAAACCCGACTTTATTCGCATAGTGTAAAGTTGGAACATCGGTATACGAGAAGGGAAGAGTAAGAATATCTATGAAGCCAAGGCGTTTTACTTCTGATAGAAACGTATCAATTGAAGCACGTCCTTCAAATACAACGCTATCCCATGAGAATTCAGAAAGTATACGGGAATGAATTTCATCGAAGCGATGATCAATTGTATACTCATGAGTCATTGTATAAGACCCAGTACCAATTTTTTCTTGAATGAAAGCAATTCGATTAATATTCCGTCCTACATAAACAGTTGTATCGGAAGAGAACGTTGCTTGTTTACTTAATAGTCCGTATTGCATCAATTTTTCTTGAGTTGCACCGTTCATATGCTGTAGTTCTGCCTGTAAGGAACGAATATCTTTATGATGCTTACTACATGACTGCATCAAGATTTCTACACTTTCAGCTGAACAAAACACAAGGCGATCAACGCTGAAAATTTCATTGATTTGTTCTGATGTTAATGTGTATTTTTCTTTTTTGAAAGTTGGAATTTGATATGTTTCTGCACCGGATTCTTGTAACATTTGTTTTATTGAACTTTCTTTATTTGTTGCAGATGCAAATAAAACTTTCTTGCCGTGCAATGGTTTATGTTCTTTCCAAGCGATTTGGTTACGTAAAGAAACGACATCACCAACAATCGTCATTGAAGGATTAGAAATATTTTCGGTTTTGACGTTATGAACAATGGTTGCTAGTGTCCCTGTGACAACACGCTGCTTTCCAGTTGTACCCCACTCAATGACTGCTACTGGCGTATCTTCTTTTTTTCCTGCTTGTAGTAAGTTTTCACAAATGGTAGGTAAGTTTTTTATACCCATGTAGTAGGCGATTGTGTCGCTATTGTGGGATGAATTATATTTTCCATGATCGGTTAAAGGACCTTTTGCATGTCCAGTTAGTAAAGTGACGCTATTACTGTAGTTACGGTGAGTGAGGGGGATACCTGCATAGCTACTAGCGGCGATGCTAGATGTAATACCTGGTACAATTTCATATGGAATGCTCGCTTCTGCTAAAGTTTCTGCTTCTTCACCAACACGGCCAAAAATAGATGGATCTCCGCCTTTTAAGCGGACAACGATTTTCCCATCTTTCGCAAATTGAAGGAGGTTTGCATTAATTATTTCTTGTCGCATAGTATGATTTTTCGGCATTTTTCCGCAATAAATAAGTTCACAAGTTGGCTTTGTATAGCTCAAAAAGTTAGGGTTCAATAGACGGTCATATAAGACAATATCTGCACGCTTTAAGCAATCTATCGCTTTTTTTGTAATAAGCCCTTCATCACCTGGTCCTGCACCAACTAAATATACATATCCGTTCATATTCGCACCTCGTCTATTTTTATTTAAAAGGAAGCCAGGGGAGGCTTCCTTTTGTAAATTACATGTATATATAAATATCTCCGTCAATAACTTCTACTTCGTACGTTTGAATACAACCGTCATCAGGTTTTTGAACTTCACCTGTTAGTAATGAGATTTTCCAATCATACAGTGGACAAAAGACGAATTCACCAGATACAATTCCTTCTGCTAATGGTCCATTTTTATGAGGGCAACGATTTTCTACAGCTCGAATATCGCCATTTGAGAGACGAAATAGGGCGATAGACATACCTTTCATTTGCACTTCTTTACCAATTTGAAAAGGAAGATCTTCTGCACGCATAATTTTTATTTTTTCTTTCGTGTGTAACATATAGTGCACGCTCCTTATTTTACAGTTTCTACTTCATACATCGCTTTTAATGACTTCGTTTCTAGTGCTTGTCCCCATGCTTCTGTATATGTGCTACGAGCTGTTTGGAAACGTTCATTTAACATAGTGACCATACTTGTATCTTGTAGTATTTCTTTTATGTGGTTGAAGCCTAATCGTTCTGTCCAGTAGGCAGTGCGTTCTCCATAAATCCCAGTTTCACGATAATATTGCATGTAAGCTCTAGCGATGCGAAGAACATCGTCTTCAGTAGGGACAATCATTACAAAATCAGCTTCACGTACTTCCGTACCACCATTTCCGCCTATAAACAGTTGATATCCATTTTCGACACAAACAACGCCAAAATCTTTCGTAAGTACTTCCGCACAGTTACGTGGACAACCCGTTACACCCATCTTCATTTTATGAGGTGTATCTACCATTTCTAATGATTGTTCCAGGAGCATACCAAGTCCTAATGAATCTTTCGTACCAAAACGACAGAAGCGAGAGCCAACACATGATTTTACATTACGAAGGGATTTTGAATACGCATATCCAGAAGTCATATTTAAGTCAGCCCATACGTTTGGTAAATCTTGTTTCTTAACACCATATAAGCCAATTCGGCTCGCACCTGTAATTTTCACGAGAGGAACATCATACTTTTTCACAATTTCCGCAATTTTCATTAAATCATCTGCTGTTGTAACGCCTCCGTACATGCGTGGAATAACAGAAAATGTACCATCATGCTGGATGTTACCATTCATTCTTTCATTAACGAAACGGGATGATTTATCATCTGCATATTCTTCTGGAATCGCCATACGTAAATAGTAGTTTAAAGCAGGACGACATTTCGAACAGCCGTCTTCATGTGCAAAACCGAGTACATTTCGTACTTCTTTTGGAGATTTTAAACCTTTCTCATGAATTGCCGCTACGACTTCATCACGTGATAAAGTTGTACATCCACACATACCAGCAGATTGCGCTGAGGCATCAAAAGCATCTCCAAGTGTATGAGATAAAATTTGTTCAACAAGTGGACGACATTTACCACAAGATCCTGCGGCTTTCGTGCATCCTTTTACTTCTTCAAAAGTAGTTAATTCTTGTTCTAAAATGGCATGAACGATTGTGCCTTTCGTAACACCATTACATCCACAAACAGTGTCATCAGCACTCATAGTAGCAACGTTAAGTGCACTTTCTTCACCAGCTTTGTGAAGAAGGGAAGCGGCTGTATATTCTTGTATATCTTCTTCTTTCTTTAACATGCTAAAGAGGCGTGTACCATCAGCAGTATCACCGTATAAAACGATACCAACGACCTTATTGTCACGAATCAATACTTTTTTATAGGAACGTTTACATTCATCAAAGATTGATATTGCTTTTGTTTGATCATCTTCATAAATTTGGCCAGCAGAGAATAAATCACAACCTGCTACTTTTAATTGTGTACCAACGATACTGCCCGTATATCCATCAGTTTGTAAATTCGTTATATGTTTTGCTAATATTGCACCTTGTTCATAAAGTGGGGCAACAAGTCCATATGCGATACCATCATGTTCCGCACATTCTCCAACTGCATAAATGGACTCATCATTTGTTAGCATATAGTCATTGACTACAATACCGCGATTTACAATTAAACCAGCATCTTTTGCTATTTGAGTATTCGGACGTATTCCGACAGCCATTACGATTAAATCACAATCTACAACTTCACCATCTTCAAATTGAATGCCCTCAACATGGTCTGTACCAAGAATCTTTACAGTTTTCTTTTCCATTAGAAATTTCATGCCTTGCGCTTCTAAATCTTCACGAAGGAGAGAGGCTGCTTTAGCATCTAACTGTTGCTCCATTAAGCTCGGCATTAAATGAACAACATGTACGTCCATTCCTAAGTCAATAAGACCTCGTGCAGCTTCTAAACCAAGTAATCCACCACCAATGACAACGGACTTTTCCTTTTCTTTAGCAGTATTTATCATAAATTGTGTATCTTCAATTGTTCGAAATCCTGTTACACCAGGGAGGGTGGAACCTTCAACAGGCAAAATAAAAGCACTAGAACCTGTTGCGATAATAAGTTTGTCATATGTAAGAGTACGATTTTTTTCTGTGACAATGACTTTTTCTTCTCGGTTAATACTTTGAACTCTCTCGTTTGTATATAATGTTATTTCGTTTTCTTCGTACCAACTATATTCATTCATAATGATATCTTGCACATTTGTTTTACCTTGTAGAACATGAGAGAGCATAATGCGATTATAGTTTGGATGCGGTTCATCTCCAAAAATAGTAATCTCATATGAATCACTATCATGTTTTAATATTTCTTCCATACAGCGTATTCCAGCCATACCATTTCCGATCATAACTAAACGTTTTTTCATTTTCATTTCCCCTTTTTATGTGAAATGTTGAGCAAAGGATTATATTTCTATTATAGAAAATCAAAAAAGGGGGAGATGTGATATTTATCACATTTTTATAATGGTTCACAAATTGTTAAAATTCGGATTTGTGTGAAGAGATTAGTGAAAGGGAAATTTATTTATATGAGTAGATAGGTGAGATGGGGAAGTGTGAATATTTTTCATTCAATGAAAAAGCAGGACATAAGCATTTATACTCATGTCCTGCCCGTTAATGCCCGATTGGTGTGGGCTAATAATCAGTGGGGGATGGACAAAACCCCACTGATTAAAGTTTCACTTTATTTATCCTTTCGTAATTGCACGCGGAAATAAAATGTTATTTTCTAAATGTATATGCTCAAATAAATCGGACTCTATAGCTTCAAGGCGCTGGTAAACAAGTCGATAAGTGCCGCAAGCCCCTTCTGGAGGAGTAAAGTCATTTGTCACTTTACGAAGTTCTTTCATAATATTGCCTGCGTGGTTATGTTCATTTTCCAATTCATCTACCACTTTACGTAACTTTGCATAGTTTTCTTCAGTTGGATTTTGTTCAAATTCTAAAATTAATGGGAAATCTTCCGTTTCTTCTTTAATTAAATGTTGTTCTAATTCAATCTTTAATTCATGAAATAGTTTATGAATTTGAGCTAAATGAGGCTGACGTGCCCCATGAACGCGTAAAACTTTCGTTACATATGGACTTAATTGTGGTAACTCTTCATTTAAATAGCGATGATGCTTATTTATAACGTAATCAATTAACTCACGATAAGAAGCATTTTTCCAATCAATTTCAGATTCGTTTAATAGTTTCGTTGTATGATAAAGCGTATTTAACTCTGTAATTACCTCTGATGCTAATAAATTTCTTTCATGAATTGCATCAATAAGTGGTCTATTACCACCACAACAAAAGTCTATTCTATATGATTTAAAAAGGTCACTAGCTTTTGGGAATTGTGTAACAATTTCACCGACAATAGAAGTTTCAGTAAATGTATGTTCCATATGAATGCCTCCATAAAGTTTAAATGTAATAACTAAATCAAGAATAGCAATAAATTCAAATCAATGTGGTGATTGAAATCACTTATTATGTGTCATTTTGGGGAATAATAAAATGAATATTATTAAAGCAAGAGGAAGAGTAATTAGTCGCAATATTTTACGGTAATAAAAAAGAAGCTTAGTAGAAGCTTCTTTTTTATATTGCTATTATTCGCATGCAACTCCATCACCATCGCGATCAAGTTTAGAGCTATAACCTGGTTGCCCTTTATATAGAGGAGCTTTCCCGGCAGCTCTAACTGCGGCACAATTTGCGTAGGATACATTACTAGTATTTCCAGCAGCTGGTTGTGTTTGAGTTTGCTGTGCTTTTTGTTGCTCTTCTTGTTGTTTACGAGCTAGTTCATCAGCTTGGCGTTTTTGTTCCTCTTGTTGTTTGCGAGCTAGTTCATCAGCCTGGCGTTTTTCATCTTCTTGCTGTTTACGAGCTAGTTCATCGGCTTGATGCTTCTGTTCTTCTTGTTGTTTACGAGCTAGTTCATCAGCCTGACGTTTTTGTTCCTCCTGTTGTTTATGAGCTAGTTCATCAGCCTGACGTTTTTGTTCTTCCTGTTGTTTATGAGCTAGTTCATCAGCTTGGCGTTTCTCATCTTCTTGCTTATGAGTTTTTTCGTCCGCTTCTTTCTTTTCTAGTTCTTTTTTCCTTTCGTTATCTTTTTGTTCTTCATTGTTAGATGCAATCTTTTTACTAGATGCTGTCGTTTGTTCAGAAGAAGGGCTTGAAATACCTGATAGTACAGCAAAAAGGACAAATAAAACAGCTGTAATAATAAATTGTTTTTTTGCTACACCTGTCTTTTTAATTACAGATAATATTGCAAGTACGAGGAAGAAAATAAATAAAACGAAACTTAAAACAGCAAAAAATTCGATGACTGGGTGTTCAGATTTTGTTGTACCGGTCATTGCTAATACAATTGAAATCATAAAAAGAATAACGGCAGGACGACCATATTTTATTGCTTTACCATTTTTCTTGAAAAATGAGATGATGAATAGAATTAAAAGAATAATAGCAATTAAAAATAAAGCTGCACCAATATTACTCAAAATCGTCATTTCGATACCTCCATTTGTAAGATTTTCTCTATTGATTATATAGGAATTTATTGGATATCACACGTTTTATATAAATTTAGAAAATTAATATTTTTAATAGATATAAAAATATTAATTTGTATATAAGGAAAAATAGATATATCTCCTATTACTTTTTGAAAGAGATTTCATAAATTATAGTATATCGATTGAAAGGAGGAGATTGGAATGGAATTTCAATTGTTGGTAACTTGTATATTACAAGAAGGTAATGCTTACTTTTTAGTAACGAAAGTAGACGATGTTATTACGTTAAAAGTACCAATTACAGCAGGAGTAGCAGGTTTATTCTTAGCTTTAGGTGTACCAAGATGTTCTTAATTTAAATCTCTATAGTAGAAAGGGCAGGGACATGCTTTCCCTTTCTACTACTGCATAATATAATTATGTAAATTTAAACGTTATTTTTGGAATAGCACGTTTAAAATGGACATGCATATACTATAATGTTTCATTGACTGAGATTGATAAAAGGTAGTTTTAATAAGTGTGCATCCAGTGATGTTTTTTTAAACTATGAAAATAAAAGAGGTGCTATTATATATGAAAAGACGAACATTTGATATTCCAGTTACATTGCGAAGAGAGTGGTTTTTAATAGAGTTAGCTCATTTAACGAAAAAATATGGAATTGAAATTGCAGCTAGCAAAATGGAAGCCGCACCATTTTTAAGGGATCACGTTACGGAATCAAAGATAGGGGTAGGGCTACAATACGATAAATATGATGATGAGTATATAATTGAAATTTAAGTAATACATGGTACAAAAAGAAATGCTTTATAATATTAGTCTGTTAAAAGATTAACACTGAAAAGGAATTACGTTATAAAAAATTATAAAATAAAGCAGATTCTATATATAGAATCTGCTTTATTATGAAATACTTCTGGTTGACTAGCCTCTTTCGAGTGTTTTTCCTACATATTTCTCTTGAGTTATTCCAAAAGATTCACGAAGAATGCGAGCATATTCTTTAGAGTCTATTGGTCGTTTATTTTTTGTGCCTTTAAAGGTTTCTGTAAATTTTTTTTCGTTAATGATATGTGACCGTAATCAGTTAATTTACAAGTGATAGCTCCTTTATTAAAAGGAGATTCGTTATGCTCTACAATCACTTTTTGAATGTTATTCACTTTTTTCTCATCTATTGGATTTACAGTGAAAGCATAGCCTACTTTCCATTCATTTGAAGGTTCAGATTGCAAGAAACTTGTAGATTCTCCGTTAGCCCCTTTTCTCATCTCTAAAATATGTGTACCTTTTCGGGTATTTCGTTTGCGAATTCGATATTCTCCCGTTTGAGAAGATATGACTTCTCCGTTAAAAGGAACTGGATGCAAAGGGAGATGAGATGAAAAACCTGAGTCTACAATATAATCTGTATTATCATGACTTAATATGATAATGACATGACCATCATCGGGTTTCCATTTATTATCGTAAACCGTACCGGCTACTTTGTATACTTGAAACCCACAATCAATTAAAAAGTAATACAATAAGGAATTTAATTCATAACAAAGACCGCCTCTTTTTTGAATAAGTAACTTTTCTACTAAGTTATTTTTTGAGATATTTTTAATAGTACCAGTCATAATATCAAGATTTTCATAGGGGAGAATCATTCCCATTTTTAAGAGGATTTCACCTAAATCATCAAATGCTATTTCTTTTGCGGGAATTTTTAATCGTTAAAAAAACTCCTTTTGTAAATTGGTCACCATAAAGCATTCTCCTTTCTTTTTACAGAATTTTCTTCTGCTCACCGATAGGTTAGTATTTCTAAAAGTTTAATTCAAGTCTGCGAAAATTATCATAATATATTTTTTGAAAATATGATTATCTACTTTGAAATTTCAGTTTGAATTTTAATCATAGGAAAGTCTTACAATATAAGCTCCTTTTAATTTGGCTTGTATTTAAGTAAAAGAAAATAAATGTCTTCATTATGTTTTTAAATAACTAACTAGTAATGAAATGTTTTTTTACTAAAATTTTTTCGAGATTTGTATGCTTTATATAAACAATAATGATTTGAAAAATATTTGGATTTAATGAAGTTAACAATTATTGAGAAACTTTTTTGTCGTGTTCTCTCAAAAGGAAGAGATGGAAACAAAGAGAATAACGTGTGTTAAGGAGAGGGTGTACTAGTAATCTCGTGAAAATAGGGCTAAGATCTTTTTCAAGTAAAAAGATTAGTTATTATTAAGGGAGAAAAGATACAAAATATTACAAAGAGCACCTTCTTTCAAAAAAAAGTGGGGGGAGTAACATGCGATTGATGAGAAGATGTGTTGCCTTACTAATTATATTTTTTATCATGGCTCCAATGATTAGCACAAATGTACGGGCAGAAGTTGTAAAAGAGCTTGGAAAGGGGTTTCCTGATACAGAGGTATTTACACCTGGAGAATGGTTTTTAGGTCAAAAACCTGCTAATTATGATGAGAATAAACCTCCAATTCTCTTTGTACAAGGACGTAATGGAAATGCAGATAGTTGGTATGGAAAGACAGTTTATCACGATATAAATGATATGTACGATTATGCTTTGAAAGCAGGTTATCAAACTGTATTTATACAATTATATGATGCTGCGGGGAAAGGATCGGCTAGTCAGTGGGACAACGGAAAATTGTTAGCACAAAAACTTGAAGAAATATATAATCATTTCGGTAAAAAAGTTAATATTGTAGCGCATAGCAAAGGTGGTATCGATACACAAGCTGCATTAGTTGGATACGGCGCGAATCGTTTTGTTGGAAATGTTATTACACTTGCTACACCGCATCATGGATCAAATTTAGCGGACTTATCATATAGTTGGTGGGCAGGATGGCTTGCTTCTATATTAGGGCAAAAAGATGATGGTACGTATTCATTACAAGTAGGAGAAATGGCAAAATTTCGTTCAACGATAGATAATAATCCAGCAGCTAAATTAAACCGTTATTATACTGCTACTGGGACTAGCTGGGGGCCAGTATTTTCTGCGTTATCTATGGGCGGGTTATATTTGTCATCATATGGTTCAAATGATGGACTAGTAAATGAGTGGAGTGCTAAGTTGCCTTACGGTACACATTTATTTACAGATTCCAGATTTGATCATGACAATATACGAAAAGGATCAGCTGTTTTCGCTCGAATTGAACCATATTTACGTTCTGCAAATATAGGCGTGCCAGCTTTAGTTGCATCAAGTAATATTTCAGATGAGAATATAGAACAATTAAACACAACTTCAAATCAAAATATTTTAGGGGGAGAATTGCCACAAAATCAGTGGATAGAGCAAACTGTTGCGGTTGATAAAAAGGCAGAAGGAATAGTTTCTGTGTTAACGGCTTCTTCTGATGTAGAAATACAATTGATATCTCCAAAAGGAAAAAATTATACAAATAAAGATAGCGCTATAACTACTGGTGAAGGTGAATCTTTCTTTAATGGGGCGACAATTAGAACATTTAAATTCGATAAAATGGATGTAGGGGAATGGAAAGTTAAAATGATGGCGAAGCAGTCGAAAGATGCATATTTAATTATAAATGATTACAAAATTGATGCACCATTCGTTCTTCAAATGCCAACAAAGGTTAAAGTAAATAAACCAGAGTATAAACTGAAAAAATCACCTGCGGCACCTGAAATGAAAGGTGATCTTTCCATAACAGTAAGAGTCGTTAATAAAGAAGGGAAGCTAGTCTCTGAATTTAATGAAATACAAAATGTTAATGCAAATACATTTACAGGTGCTTTGAAGGACATAAAGCAACCAGGGGTATATAACGTCACGATGGATATAAAAGGGGTGAATAAAGAAGGAAACCCTTATAATCGTACGATTGTTAAGTCGGTTTATGTGGAGCAGTAAGAAAGAATGATTAGGTTTTGATATAAAAAGTACCGAACTTTTGTGGTAGAAGGGTTTGGTACTTTTTTGTATTTATTAGATTAATAGAAAAGTACAATGAGAATTTATGTTCTATAAGAGAGACGATAGGAATCGAAAAACCGTTATTCAATAAAAAAAGATGCTGAAATAGCATCTGAATGTGATGGAATAGTATTAACTTAGTTTTGTAACTGTTAATTCAACTGAATTTATACCATTATCACAAGTTACAATGCTTTGTTTATTAAAACCACTATTATTTCTAAGTTGAAGAATCGAATTAGCTGGTACTGTAACAATAGTTTCGCCAACTAATTGAAGGCATTCGTTATTTGATGAAGTGTTCATTTGAAAAGCGAAATCACCTTGACTATTAGCAAGTGGATTGTTATTTAAGAAAATAGTTATGACTGGGATATGTGGAAATACAGGATTTAAAGTAGTATTAATACTTGAAATGAAAGAAACTCTATAATCACCGGCTTTACTAAATCGTATAGTAGTAGGATTTAGTAAAGAAACTCCTCCTGCCATAGGTCCAACGTGATTAAATGGAAAAGGATCGCCAAAAGGAACAGTTATAAACTCAGTTTGCCAAAAAGTGCCGTATGCGGGCTTAGATGATTTATGTGAATCGTGACATGAACATTTTTTATGTGAACTAGAAGAAGAGTGACATGAACATTTTTTAAATGAGCTGGAAGAAGAGCGGCATGAACATCTTTTATTCGAGTTTGAAGAATGATAGTATGAACCCAATATATTACCTCCTATTATTAATAAAATTTATACTCATAGTAGTTTATGTAATTGAATAGCAATTGGCGTGCATGTTTGTCCTATATAGAAGGTGATAGATGCGGAATATAAAGTGCTCAAATGATGAAATATAGTATTAGAATATTATCAGTAGTTTAAAAAGATCTACTATTTCTTCTGGTAATTTAGGATCACATATTTATTCTACAAGTTTAATGGAATCTTCATTAGTCGTCACTTTTTATTTACGCAGTTGGGCAGGAAGAAGAGGAAAGTTATCGAATGAATGTATTTATATAGCATTGTTTGCTTTTTGTGTGAATAGTAGTTAAAGATACGTTGAAATATTTTAAACCGTAACGAAAGAACGATTAAATAATAGAGGGAGTAACTTACATGGAAAATATATTAAAGGTATCTTCAAAATCAAGTCCAAATTCAGTTGCAGGTGCAATAGCAGGTGTACTAAGAGCAAATGGCAATGTGGAAATCCAAGTGATTGGGGCTGGTTCTTTAAATCAAGCAATTAAAGCAATTGCGATTGTAAGAGGATTTGTCGCTCCAAGTGGCATTGATTTGGCTTTTGTTCCAGCATTTCAAGAGATTTCTATCAATAATCAAGAAAGAACAGCAATCAAATTAATTGTAGGTCCTAGAAAGAAAAGGTCTTAATAGAGAGTGTTAATATAAGGAATTTGAAAAGGCAGACACATAAAGTAATAAAAAGACCACTCTCACTAGAGGGGGTCTTTTGTGTTTTCATATTTCATAATATTGATACTCCCCACATACTGAATTCGTAGTGGTATTCAGTACGCTCAATAACGACCGGAAATTCTAAAGCATCACCAACTAATAAAAAATCCGCATACTTAGTTAGAAATCGCGATATGGTTGATAACTCTTCTAAATTATCAAATACTTCAGCAATGTTCAGCTTAACTGCTTCCGTTTTACCGCACAGAAGAAATCATTTTGGAGTCGTCTATTTAGTAAATAAATTAAAATTTCATAATAAAAAAGCTCACTTCTTATATAAAAATAGATAAGGAGTGACTTTTTTTATTATGAATAATGATAGATTATGATAATTAGAATTATATGAAATATGATTTTAAGTATATTTTTATCTGTTGGTGTATATAAGGTGTTTTTATTCTTCTTGGATTTCAAATGAAATTTCTTTAGCTGCTTCTAAAGCTATTTTTTTAGCTTCTGTTTTAAAATCGTCTGCTGCTAAAACGTATCCACATCGATGTCCCATTGATGTAGGTGGTTTTAAGATAGTTCCTTTTTTAGGTTTTATAAAAACTTTCTCTACACCAGGATATTTAGAACTACGGTTTTTTCCTGTAGATTTAACTGTTAGGTAATGAGCGTACACATATTTATAATGTTTTTTAACTAGTGAAGGTTTATTTCCTAACATTAACTGAATAGTCTCTTGCACTAAGTTGATTCCATGTCCAATTTCAATTATGTCATTCATTGCTCCACCTGATATTCTGGGATTTATCTCAATTAATTTCCAAACATCATTTATTCTCCTGAGTTCTAGATGACACGCTCCATTTTTCATATTAAAAGCCTGAATAACGGAATTAACTGCATTGAAAAGACTATTATATAGTCTTTTGTCTACCTTTCCTAGTAAAGAATAACCAGTAACAATAAAGCGTTCAAAAAGTGTAATTTCTTGTTCAATTACTGCTATAATATGGACTTTTCCATCTCGAACTAAAATTTCAACTAAGTACTGGGGTCCATCTATATATTCTTCAAGTAGAATCTCTTCATTAGGTAGTTTTTTTAAAAGACTTTGTAATGAAAAAAGAAATTTCGGATGAAGAGGAAGAATTTGTACTTATCATCAATAATCAAATTAATGAAACCAGTCAGGAACAGGCTAGTGCTACTCAAGTGGCAAGTGGTGGTGGAGATGACAGTGCAGCGGGAACCAACGCTGCTATCGAAAGTTCTAATACTAAACAGCAACATGCAGTGAGAGGCGGAACGGATAGTTCGGCAGTAAATGCAGGTGAAGAAGGTAACCAAATATAAAAATGCGATTAAAGAAAAGAGGCTGTGATTATTTCACAGCTTCTTTTTTTATTAAGGAAATCCAAGTTTCAGATAGGGGATGAACAAGATTATTGCTTCATAGTTACCCATGTTTATCGTACTGTGTAACTCAAAAGAGAAAGTCTAACAAATTCAATGATAGCAAGGGATTCAGAGATAGGGTCAGTTACACACAATATAAGATATGGGTAATTCAAATGATCCTTTTGCATATCTATCACTAGGGGCTTTTTTCGTGTGTGCAAATACAGTTTATTCTGAGGATTGTCCGTGATATTTAAAAATCACTATCCGTCATGTTAAGAAAATAATTTGCACACATTAATATGTGCACATTATTTTTTTGTATTTTATATGTATATACGGAAATCATGTATAAAATGTGGTGTGAAATGGTTATAGTACATCCTTTTTAATGTGTAATAGATAAAGACGGCCATGTTATATTTTATCATCTATTAAGGAGTTGAACCCTTATAAATAATTATATTGATCAAACTCATATGCATTATTATGATAGTGAAGTTTGGGGATACGGTAATACAAAGTGGTTAGGGTATCCTATACAAAAATATCCAGCTGATTTGTTGTTATATCAAGAAATTATTTATGAAATACAACCGGATGTTATTATAGAATGCGGAACTTGTAATGGTGGAAGCTCACTTTTCTTATGCTCTATGCTAGATCTAATTGATAAAGGAACTGTTCTTTCTATTGATATTGACCCCGAGCCTAATCTACCTACTCATAAAAGGTTATCTTATTTAAAAGCATCGTCAACTTCAGAGATAGCATTACAAACTGTGAAGGATACGATTTCACCCAAAGATACGGTTTTAATTATCCTAGATTCAGATCATACAAAAAAACACGTCCTTCAAGAATTGGAACTTTATCATTCTTTTGTTACAAAGGGAAGTTATTTAATTGTTGAAGATACAAATATTAATGGACACCCAGTCCTGCCTGAATTTGGACCAGGACCTATGGAAGCTGTTGAGGAATTTCTAAAAAATAATAATGATTATATTATCGATGAAACTAAACATAAATTTTTAATATCGTTTAACCCTAACGGATATTTAAAGAAAATAACGTAATTTTATTCTGCTGTAGTTACATATTGAAAGCACTCATGAAAATGAATGCTCTTTGTTTATAAAGGTATGTTCACTTTAATTGTGTTCGCAATTACAGGTATGAGGTTATAATCTACTTCTCAGAACCAACGTGTGAATTAATTGATGAGGAATAGTGGCAGAGTCGTGACCGCTTTTTGGCAGGAAATGTGCCGGTTGTTTTGGAATTAACGTGATATATTTGTATTGTGAGAAGTGGTGGAAAACACAACTCACTATGTTGTTCTTAAATTTCTAAACGGTTCGTAATGACGGCACATAAAATCCGAAATCAGCGGATGGTAGTGATTGAAGGATACCGTTATTAAGGAGAGCTTTTGCTCTTCTTCCAGTTACTTAATGCTGTTGGAGCAGATGAATGTAGCATAATTAGGTGATTGGAAGAAGGATAAAACTTCATTTACCATAATTAAATTACAGACTAATAAATAATGAGAAAGCATCCATTCGGGTGCTTTTTATTTTGGAGGAGGATGAACGTACTTCATATGAACGTGACATGCTCAATCAGTTTAGAAAGTATTCTTATTGGCGTTACTGTCAGATAAGAGACTGTGTGAATCCAAGAAAGTGCAAGCGACTTAAACTTACTGATGTAAGAGAAAGATTGCAAGATGAAGAGAATTTAATATTTACAAAAGATATTTTAAAGATTTCTAGTGAAGAAGTCTTTTTTATTTTGAAAGGGGTGTAAAAATGGATCGTATTGATGTATTAATGAAAACATTTAAAGCTACATTCGGAGCATTTTTCGGATACTTTTTGGGAGGATGGGATACGACATTGAAAGTTCTAGTTATTATGGCAGCTATCGACTATATCACAGGAGTATTAGCAGCAGGATACAACGGAGAATTAAAAAGTAAAGTTGGTTTCAAAGGCATTGCTAAAAAGTGGTGCTTTTTTTATTGGTCGCAAAAGCCACTCAAGCTGATGCAATTATGGGGACAAATAGCGCAATTCGTGAAGCGACGATCTTTTTCTTTATCGGAAATGAGTTGCTATCACTTTTAGAAAATGCAGGACGTATGGGAATCCCACTACCACAAGCTTTGACAAATGTAATTGAAATTTTAGGTGGTAAGAGCAATAAGACAAGCTCTGAATATACTAATAAAAAAGGAGATGTTGAGTAATGACACGTTATAGTTTACATGGAGGCCACAACAGTATTGTTCAGGGTGCAAATTATGGGGATCGGAAAGAACACATTATGGATCGCCAAGTTAAAGATGCAGTAGTTGCTAAATTAAGAGCATTAGGGCATACAGTTTATGATGACACTGATGAGGTGGGGACAACACAAGCACAAAACTTAAATAACATTGTAGCAAAAACTAACTCGCATGATGTAGACTTAGTAATTTCATTTCACTTAAACTCGTATGATACTAACGCTAATGGTGTTGAAGTACTTTACTATGACCAACAAGCTTTATCATCAAAAATAGCAGCACAACTTTCAAAAGATATTGGATGGGCTAACCGAGGTGCAAAGGAACGAAAAGACCTTTATGTTTTATCAAAAACGAAAGCACCAGCAATTTTAATTGAACTTGGATTTATTGATAACGAATCGGATATGGCAAAATGGAATGTTGATAAAATCGCTAATTCAATCGTTTTCGCTTTAACTGGACAATCTGGTGGAGGTAGCCAACCACCTAGTCAAAAACGTAATGTTGTAGAGGTAGGAGGAATCGGCAAAGAAAATTTAGCTGATGTAGTAGGTGCTTTAAACTCACTTAAGATGACTGGAAATTTAATTCTTAAAAGTGATGGGTACGTTTATCCTGTAACTGATCCAACTAGCGATGCTCAATTAAAAGGATTCACTGATTATCTAGATAAACGTAATTGGGTGTATGACGTTAAGTAAAACATACTATGTTAATGCAAATGAAGCCTATGTGTATGTGAAGTGAGGTAAAAAAGGTTCTCTTAACTGAGAACCTTTTTATTTATCTCCAACGCCATTCTATTTCATTTGAATCAGAGTAGACAGCGGGTATTCCAATTCCTCTCAATTGGTTATTTTTAGAAAGTAATCCAATGTGGATTTATGGACTTCCAAATGGTTTTTGCGATGCGGGCCATTCAGTACTGATTTCAGGACCGATTACTGAAGAGGGGATACGTTAAATGATTTCGAATTATAAACCAGATCTCATCATCACAATGGGGCACACGCTAGAGCATACAAAGGAAAAGTAATTATTAATTAAAAAATATGTAAAACCTTCAAATATTCCTCATATTTATTGGGCGACAGAAGACCTTATCGTTTCTTCTTCAGCAAAAGAAACGATAGATTTAGTTAAATACTATTTAAATAATCCAAAAGAACGTATGAAGATAAAAGAAGCGGGAATGAAGAAAGTTAAAAGGTGCTCATATGAACAACGAGCTAAATATATTATCAAAACCATTATTGAGGCTAGACTTATTTCGAGAGAATTTTTGAAAACAGGGGAAGGAAGCATAACACGATACTACGATGTGCTAAAAAAGGAATATGATATATATGTTGTGCTAGTTTTAATAAGCACTTAATCAGCTCATTTCTATTGTTTAATGTTCATAATAAAGAAACTAAAATCATAAATTATTATTATAAGTGATTTTCTTGTATATAAATGTAACTTCAACTATGAAATATGTTAATCGTCTTTAGTGGTATACGAGGAAGTGAAGAGCGTGAAGAAAATTGTTGTTTTTGGTTCAGGAGGCCACGCCAAGGTTATTATTGATGTGATTCGACGAGCTGGAGAATATGATATTTATGGAATAGTTGACGGCTTTCGCTCACAAAATAAAATGGTTTACGGTTACGAAGTAATAGGGGATGAATCTAGCCTATTATCTATTAAGGATAATATCCATGGGGGAATTGTAGCTGTAGGAGATAATTGGATAAGAAGAAATATAGTGGAGAAAGTAAAGTCTATTATTCCAGATTTTCTTTTTATTTGTGCTATTCATCCATCTGCGATTATTAGCGAAGATGTAATAATTAGAGAAGGAACGGTAATAGCGGGAGGAGCTGTGATTAATAGTAATGTGCGTATAGGAGAACACTGCATTATTAATACAAAGTCCAGTATTGATCATGACTGTGTAATTGGTAATTATGCGACTATCGCACCAGGTGCTACTCTTGGAGGGAATGTTAAGATTGGGAATTATTCTGTCATCTCTTTAGGAGCAAATGTAATCCATTCCATTACGATAGGAGAGCATACCGTAGTCGGTGCTGGTGCTACAGTTGTAAAAGATATCGGCTCGTACGCCATTGCGTTTGGAGTACCGGCAACAAAAATAAAATCTAGAGAAAAGGGAGACAAATATCTATAAGTTCATAAGAAAAGCAGCTCATCTGCTGGAATTCAAAATAGGAAGTCACCAATTGTATTTGGTAAATTGGTGATTTTTATTTTTTAAGCATTCTTCAAGGGAGATAAAGTGTTAGAGGGAATAATTGTTTTTCTTAACTGTGAGAAAGCTCCTATTAAAAATTAACTGAAAAAATAAATAAATAAAACGTTATAGACAGGTTACAAATTTCACTGAAAATAAGGGGTATACCCAATAAATGGTTTTAGTGGATATTTTATCTAAAATCTCGTTCGATTTCCTCCCATGTCATATGAGTGCGCACAATATCATCTTCTACTAACTGACTTCCCATTTGTACCTCAATAAATTCTAAGTCGGTAATCGCACGCGCCCCATGCTTTGTCTTAGCTGGAATATAAATTACATCTCCAGGTTTTATCATTTTGAATTTCCCGTCTATAATAAGTTCGCCTTCTCCTGCAATGATTGTCCAAACTTCTTCGCGCTTAAAATGCATTTGATAACTGAGATTTTTTTCAGCTAAAATTTTTAATCGTTTGGTTAAAACTTCATTTCCATCTTTAAGTTTTTCGTAATCTAGAACACGGTAGTTTCCCCAGCGTTTTTCTTCATACATAGGTCTTGGATTTTCGTGATTTATAAGTTCTTTAATTTTTCCACTTTCCTGTTTATCAGCTACCAAAATACCTTCAGGACTCGCTATTACAATGCTATTGCTGATATTTGCTACAACAAGAGGGAGATTTAGTTCATTGATGATATGAGTATTAACGGTATTTTTACTTAGCATTCCATTTCCAATAATTTGTGCATCCATAACCTCTGTGAGGGTACTCCAAGTTCCTAAGTCACGCCATGCTCCTTCATATGGCATTACTACAATATCATCGCATTTTTCTACAACTTCATAGTCAAAGCTTCTTTGAGGAAGGGTGGAATATTGTTGGATAAGCTCTTCATACTGAACTGGTATTTCCATAGAAGTTAGATATTGAATTAAAAAACCTAATTTAAAGGCGAATACGCCGCAATTCCAAAGCGCTTCTTGTTTAATAAGTTCTTTTGCTTTGTTTTGTACTGGTTTTTCAATAAAATGGTTAACTTTCATATATGGAAGTGTTTGTGCTGATAAAGGGTGACTAGGGATAGTCGTAATATAGCCATACTGTTCAGAAGGATGTGAAGGTCGAACGCCCATAAGTGCAAGTGATGCATTTGAGTCCGCCAATATTTGATTAAGTTTAAGTAAGGCCTCAAAGAAAGAATTCTCTACATAAGCATCAACAGGCATGATACAAATAGTCTCGTTTACATCAACATTTAGAACAGAATAGAGATAGACTGATGCTAGTGCAATAGCAGGGAAGGTATCTCGTCGATCTGGTTCGATGATAAGAGGAAGTTTATCGTCAAGTTGATTTTGAATAATATCAGTTTGAGATTTGCAAGTTGCGATATAAGTAGAGTTTGTTAGACCAATAGATTGAACTTGCCCCACAATTCTTTGAAGCATAGATTCCTGAACACCATACTGGTTACGAAGTATTTTTAAAAATTGTTTAGATCTAGAATTGTTTGATAATGGCCATAAGCGTTTTCCAGATCCTCCAGATAGTAAAAGAAGTTTCATATTATCCCAACTTTCTAGTAGTATTAAACCTCGATGTTAGGGTTAATAAAATAAGTACAGGGTTTTGTACCTGTGCGGCTCCTTTAAGAAGCATGTGTTTATAATCCAATAAAAGCTGGTATTTAGTAGCAACATAAGTCCATTTACAAGCATTTTTGTTGTTTATATTCTTTTTATTAAGTAGTTGCTTTTGGAGTGCCTCGAGAAATAACGTGTCGTGAATGTTGTTATAACTACTGGCCCGTACTTTTTTAATCCCATAGTCTACATAAAACAAGTTGAGTAATACTGGTTCCTTTAATTAAAATCATGTAAAAGAAGTTTCACCAGCTGTTGATATGGGGATTATACAACTCCATTAAAGTATGCTTAGTCGGCTATTAGCATGTTAGTTTAAAATACATTCTATAAATTTAGTAGTTTCTTATTTGAGGCATAATGATTGCTTTTGTCGATAACTCTATTGTATAAGTATGAAAATTAACTACATGTAGACGTACTTGTATATCCATATGTAGTATTAAAGCTTATAAATATAAAAACGGACTTAATAACTAATAACTCGTTCAATAAAATTATATGTGGTTTATAGTGAATAGGTGATGATATTACTTATAAAATGGATGTCTTATTCAAATATTGTTTATACAGAAGCTCGTGTCCGCTTATTAACTGTACTTGCTCAAAAACGCATAAAAAATTTACCATGTAAAATGAATTGAAAGTTCTCCTTATGCAGCTTGCAGCTGTTTTTGAATCATGTCTAGAGACTCTCCTGCTTTTGCTGAGGTATAAATGAACTCAATCCAACTGTTTTTAGTTTTCTTTTGCCATTGATGTATGCTCACTATAAGTGACGTTTTCTCTATCAGCATACAAATCGTGGCACTACAATTCAAAAACGCCCATAAACGAGCGAGTGCTTTCGTACTTGATATCGTTCTAAAGAAAGGTTGATTTTCTGTTTGATGCGCTGTTTTGTATAGATGGGATATCTTGTATATGCTCCTTTATTGAAAACAAATCCATGATAGCTTTATTGTATACAAGATTGGTGTCGCGTGCTTTTATTGTGAATTTTTGTTAGCGTTTTTGGGCAAGTACAGTTATAAACGTAGAATCAATCTGCAATGTGGAACGTTATTTTTTAATCCTTATTGATAAGGAAAGAACTATAATTCGAAATGATATTGTCATGTAGAGGGTAGCTCAAAGAAGTTTTTGAGAAGAAAGGAGTGGAGTTGCTGTTTATGGAAGATATATTAAATATTTATATTACATCAATACAAAACCCACTTTCTCCTCTAGGATTATAAGAAAGTGGGCTCTTTACATAATGATTATTAAGATTCAATCTTTAAACATACTGTCTATTTGTTCATTGGTGTTTATTATACTTTTAATTAATTATTTATGAAAATTTCCGTTAGTAGTGCATAGTATTCCTGTGCAACGTTGGCCCAAGTTCTCTTTAGGACATGTTGAATTGCTATTTGTTGTTGTGTTAAGAGAGTGTTATTGTGTTGCCAAAGATGATGAATGGCAAGCATCATTTCATTTATAGAATATGGATTAAATGTGATGAATCTTTCAATATCCGTTATAATTTCTTCAACAACTTCAAGTTTACTAACTGCTACAGGAGTATGCATAATTAAAGATTCCAATAATGGAAAAGGACAGCTTCCTTCAAAAAGTGTAGGAACAATGGTTCCTATTGCATGTTTATACAAGAGTGGGACATCGTTTGCTGGTATTCTACCTAAAAATACAACACTATCTCGTATATATGGATCCTCGCAATTATTAAGCACCGTTACAATCTCTTCTTGCTTAGGTCTACCGTCGAAATGATCAGTTAAAACTAGACAAAGATTAGAGGTAGTGCCTATATGAGTTTGCTTAAACTTGAAGAAAGCTTCAATCAACCGATCATGATTTTTATGCAGACGAATCACAGAGGGATAAAAAATATAGTCGTTATTTAAATTGTACTTCTGTCTGAAGGTGTTTTCATCCAATGAACTGACAGATTTATATTCCTCAGATGGGGGAGCTAATCTGATTACATGCATTTTTTCTGGCGGTAGTTTTAAAAACTTCATCCCTTCATGATCTCTTATAAAGTTAGAGTTAAATACGACTTTTTTTGCTTTTGTCACTAATTGATTAACCTTGATATGAAATTTAGCATAGAAATTTGGATGTGTTTTATCATATAGTTCTTTGAAATGCATGTATACTAAATCGTGTAAACAAACAATCATTGGCTTCTCTAATTGTAAAGCTAGCTCCATGCCTACATAAGGGACAATCCAAATATCAACCGGAAAAGTGGCATTTACTGATTGTACATTATAGAATTTTTTGGTAGAGAATCTATTAGGAAAGGATAATGAGACGTTCTTAAATGAATCACTAATATCCGCATAATTTAGTGCATCGATAGCGACGGTTACGGTTGCATCCTTGTCAAGGTGCAGTAAGCTTTCTGCTAGCCGGATAGAAAAGCGCGCAATTCCTTCGCCGCCAAAATGGTTACCGACTCTTCCTAAATAGCCGAAAAAAAGGCCGATTTTCGGAAAAGGTTTCTGACTTGTTTGAACTTCGGGGTGTGAAAGGGGAGTTTCTAAAAAATTTTGACACTCTTCAGATAATAAAAATTGTTCCATTAACTGTATTCTTGGAAATCCTGAAGCTAAAGCATTTAAATGGTTTTGAAAGCCTATTGAGTCTGGGGAGCGGTTTAAAAATTGTTCGTATAATGAATGGAGAAACTGTTTGTCATCGAAATAATAAAAAATCTGAATAATATGTGAAATAGTTTTTGTTTCATTGGATCTGGCTTCGTTTATTTGAATTACTTTTGTATATAGTGCTTGTGCTTCTTCCTTTACCATAATTTCTTGAATAATTGCTATTTTGGGTTTGTGCGTGAGTTTTTTCAAAAAATATTGCTCTTCTTCGTCTGAGGGTTTCCTGTGCAAAAATTGTATATATGCCTGGTGAACAACTGCTTCGTTAGAGAGTTGCATGATTTTTCTTATCATATCGATAATGGTAGGCTGATCTTGGCCGTAATAACTCATAGTAGTGCCCCCTTTATATCTTTAAATTCAAATAATAAATC
Source organism: Bacillus sp. NPDC094077 (assembly GCF_050279465.1). NCBI lineage: Bacteria > Bacillati > Bacillota > Bacilli > Caryophanales > Bacillaceae > Bacillus > Bacillus sp. NPDC094077. The sequence continues at coordinate 45,620 of NZ_JBNNUF010000012.1, forward strand.
AAAAATAATCTTCTATATTTTACAGGAGTACTAACTGTTGTTTTAAATGTGGTCAATAATGCTATGTGACGTTTTATTATATTATTTCTCTGCTTGATTATGTCACTATGCAATAGTGTTCGGTTTTAACCGCAAAGCGGATAAGTCTAATGTTTAAAGTTGTATACAGTTTATGTGTTATACGGCCTTTATAGTACAGAAGTGGGGTATAAAGCATATATTAGGGTAAGTGTGGCTTGTTTTTATAAATCAAAAATAAATAATGCCCGCTAATTAATAGTATGTGTAAGCTATTAGGGATTCTTAAAAATTATATAAAATTATCTTTATATGAAAAGCTTTGCTCTAATCGTAATTTAAAATGCGGGTGAAGAAGATATATTGATTGTGTATAACTATTAAATACTTATCTCGCTATTTGTGGGAGTAGGGTTTCTTTTAAGATACATAAAGAAGTTTCATTTTATTTATTGTAATACTTGAGATATGCTTGGCGCATTACATGTATATATTTTTTTGCAATATCTTCCCATGATTCAGCAGGATCGTTTATACCTTGGAAAGTAGATAATTTATACTCATCATAATTTACAGTTATCTCTTCAAGAGCTTGCAAAATTGAATCGACCGATTCTGGGTTAAACCAAACGACTTTTGCACTATGACGAGATAGGTGCTCACGCATAACAGGAATATCGGAGCAAAGAACTGGAACTCCTAATCTTAACGCTTCTTCTACAGGATAGCTTCCTCCACCTTCCGACAAGCTGGGCATAATTAATGCTTTAGCATTTTTTATAAGAGGTGCAACATCTTGATCAGTTACAAATCCAATTGGATATATATCTTCACTTCTCCGTAGTTCTAATCGATTTATTAAAGAAACAAGCGTCGGAATAAATGGGATTTCTGGCCATGATGGTGGCTCATTTTGAAGTAAGTCTGTATAAGGGCCAAATAGAACTAACGGATATTTTTTTCGTTTTGTAAATTTTGAGTATGCGAGCAGCAAATTATAATGATTTTTATGCGGAGATGTATTGGAAGGATATACAAAGTATTCAGTGGGTAAGAAAGATGTAAAACTTGATTCTAAAAATTGTTCAGAAGAATATCCCATTGGCAAAATAGCATGAGGAATAACAACGGTACTTTGCAAATCATCTCCATAGTGTGCAATGATACGGCTTTTTACATATTGTGATGGGGCTATTACAGTAGTACAACCTTCTAACCATTTTTTTAAGTCTTCCCAGTATTCCTTTATATATGTTCCACTTGTAAATGGAGGAACAAAATCAAGAATAGTAGCATCGTGAAATGTACAAACACTAGGTCTGTTAACATCAACATATTTTTGATGATGCGGCCAAAAATAATAGATGACGTGACAATCTTTAATGAAATTTTTTCCTTTTTGTGAATTAATCTCCCCATCAAAATAAATTATTTCAACGTTTGATAAGTTTGTTGTATTAATTCTTTCTTTAAATTTGGATTTAGGAGAGACAATTATTCGAATCAACTCAATATCATCTTGTCGGGCCATAGCTGGTAGAAGATTAGCTAAAAGCCTTGTTCCCCCGCCAGGTGACTCGTTTTGAGTCCAAATTAGAATTCTCATCAGTTTGTACCACCTTTATCTCATGATATACAAGTTTCTATCCAATTTATGCGATTTTAGACAATTTTGTGTAGCATCATACGAATTATGTATTAGATGTCAATGAAGGATAACGTTTTACATAGATCGTACATTTCTTCGAGACGAAAAGTTAGTTGATAAGCTCGTTTTGTTCAGTGTAATTCGTTCTTATATTTTGTTCCCTATTTGTGAGCAATAACATCTTCTATTTCAAGAGTTAGAGAGAATTAAAGAAGATAGTGGAGCCTCCAATGATAGTAGTTTTACTTCATAAGAGTAGGATAGTGACTCAAATAATTTTATGTGAAATGTATAAAGTATATTATGGGAAAACAATAGATTCGAGACGGATCTTCAGTTATGAAAAATGTTATGATTCATATACTGAAATGAAATATATACAAATCACATAATTATTAGACTGAAAGTGGGGGTTATATGACAAAAAAGCAATATAGTAGCAAACAAAAACCTTTGTTGATTTATATTCACATACCAAAAGCGGGAGGAACTACATTAACAGATATAATTTATAGGCAATACTCTGATAATATCCTCTACGATGTTGATCGGTATGGATTGAATCAGCAAAGTGTGTTGTTATTAAAAGAAAAGTTAACAACAGCTGATACTTTATGTGGTCATCTCTTGTTTGGCGTACATCACCATATTTCTAGACCGTGTACTTATATTACGATGTTAAGGAATCCAGTTGAGCAAGTCCTTTCATGGTTTTATTTTGCACATAAGAATCTAGATCAATATAAAGAATTATTTTTTGAAGGGACAATTGATGATTATATAAATAATCCAGATTTTGATTATTATACGATTAACTTCCAATCTCGTTTCATTACAGGTAGTGATGTTGCAGATTTAGAAATAGCAAAAGAGACTATAGCAAATTATTTTTCTGTAGTAGGTATTACGGAGTTGTTTGATGAATCTTTATATATAATGAAAAAAGAATTTAATTGGAAGAATGTTACATATAAAAAATTAAATGTTAATGCACAAAGAGCTCAAAGGGAACAAATTCCGCAGACAGTTATTGATAAGATTGTAGAGAAAAATGAAATGGATTTTCAATTATATAATTATGCTAAAGAAATGTTAGAAAAAAAGATTGCTTCCTTAGATGCTGCCTCAATTAGAGAATTACGCGCGTTTCAAACTAATGATTAGTTTTTGTTTTTTTATTTGAATGATTGTAACAGATATATCTTAGGGGCGATTTAAAGGACTGGAACAGGATTTATTTTGTTCTGTTGTTGATATGAAAATACAACACTTTGTATTCTGCATAGTAATGGCTTATGCGTAAAAAAATCAAAATGGATAGGATATATAGAATATTATTTTTATATAAAGTCTATTTTTAAGTTTGTAATGCAACTTGTCTATCTATAAAACATATTCTATAGAATAAAGGGGTGAATACAGAAATGAAGTTAGCAGATATTAAAAGAAATTATCATGCAATTTTTAGTTTGGGAGCAGATTGTTATGTAGGCTTTTGGTTAAATCAATTTAAGTTAAGACCGTTTTCTGGATTTTTAGATTGGGTGAGAAGTCCCTCTTTAAAAGATGTAAACCAACTATTAAACAATAGATTTATTAATTTTTTAGAATTACAATACCTTACCTTTGTTTGTTACACGCCTGAAGGTGGACATAATTTAATACTTAGAGATAATTTGTACAATATAGATTTCGTACACGATTTTTTAGCAACTGTTAATACTCCAACTTCATTCCCACAATATACGGAGATAAAAGAAAAATACAATCGCCGTATTCAACGTTTCTTAAACTGTACAGAAACAAGTGAATGGATTCTTTTTGTACGCTCAGGTGGAACGTATGAAGAAGCTGCTGAGCTTGAAAAAATTTTATCAAGTATGGTTAAACATAACTTTCAGGTTCTTCTTATTTTAGATGGAGATATAGAGGAAATAAAAGAACTTGACTGGGAGTTAAAGCATACTTGTGTTGTTCAATTTAAAATGTATCCAGTAAGGGATTACATTCGCAATAAAGATGCATGCACAATGTTATTTAATGGGATCACTTTAACTTCTTAGATAGAATGATTTTATAGTTGTACCTCTATTCAAAGCACATTAATAATTTAAGGAGGCTTTAAGCATAAGGTTTTCATTGAGTAAAAGAAGTGAAAGATATTAACTTGAATTGTACATGCTAGTTCCCTTTCTACAGTCTAAGTCTTCTTACTTTAATGCAAGGTGAACGAGCTATTTTAAATATCAATTCTTTTTGGGTATAATATCCATTTTCTTGTAGTTAACGTGTTGATAGTTCTAAGGACACATCATAGTGAATTCAGTACAATGCATAGCAGAAGAGATGTGTCCATACATAATTAATACTTTCGATGTTTAATGATACTAGACTTTACTATCGCTACATATTTTTTTGGAGAGGAGTTGTGTTTTAATCATCTCTCGGCCAAGCTTGCTTTATTGTCTAATATGGAGAATAAGGATTGAAACAGAGAAGTTAATTATATTTGTAGTAAGGTGAATTTTGTTAGTTTGATTAAGCAAGTGAGTGGTGTTTCATTCTTCAGTTGGGAGATAAAAGCTTGATATCATTTCCTAAGTATTTATCTCGTTTAATGTTTCCGTTATTTTCAAGCTAATATATCGAGTATCATCATCTGTTAAGCTTCCGTAACTTGGAACATTAATACCCTGAGCAGAAATACGATTTATTATAGGGAATTCTACTGGATCTTGTAAATTTTGGTAAGGAGGCAATGCATGCATAGGATAGAAAAAAGGTCTAGTTTCGATTCCTTTATCTTTTAAGCGATCCATTAACAAATTCCGTTCGTTTTCAGTAAAATCTTTACATATTATGCTGAACATCCAATATACATTTTTAGCCCATTCTTTTTCGATAGGTAATATGAGACGATGATCATTTTTTAAGTTTTGCGTATATTGATTAGCAATTCTAATTCGTTGTTGAATATGCCAGTTAATGTTTTCGAGTTGAGCGCAGCCGATTGCTGCCTGAATGTTGGTCATACGGTAGTTATACCCGATAACTGGAAACCAATATTTGCGTTTTAAGTCTATTCCTTGTGACTTTAGAATTCGAATCTTTTCAGCTATGTGGTCATCATTAGTAGTAATTATTCCACCTTCACCGGTTGTAATAATTTTATTGCCAAACAAACTAAAAGTAGCACAATCACCAATTGCTCCTGTCATTTTTCCTTTGTATTGCGCTCCTACAGCCTGAGCAGCATCTTCTATAACAAATAAATTATATTTCTTTGCCAATTCTTTAATAGGGTCCATATCAGCTGGATGACCATAGATGTGAACAGGAATAATTCCTTTTGTATGCGGTGTGATTTTTGCTTCTATTTTCGCAGGATCAATATTCCATGTTGTTGAATCAGAATCAATAAATATAGGAGTTCCTCCACAATAGACGACTGCATTTGCTGTTGCAACGAATGTGAAAGTCGGAATTATTACTTCATCGCCTTCTTTAATCCCATATGCTAACAGAGCAAGATGCAAAGCGGTTGTTCCGTTACTGCAAGAAATAGCATGTTTCACACCACAGTACTGTGCAAATTGTTCTTCAAACTTTTGAATATATGACCCGTTTGAAGATATCCAATTAGAATCGAGGCAGTCCATGACATATTGTTTTTCATTTCCATTTAATATAGGACTCGCGATAGGATAAAATTTTGTCATCAAAATGTCCTCCCTACATAAAAATAAAGTTAAAGTACAAGTCAAGAGGGATAGGTAATATAAAAAGGTTATAAAATCAAATCTCATAATCCTTTTCTTTGCTGTTGTTGTCGTTCTAAATCGCTATCGACCATCATTGTAATTAGTTCTTTAAACTTCACTTCTGGTTTCCAGCCTAATGCTTTTTTCGCTTTTGCTGGATTTCCTAATAGAAGATCTACTTCAGCGGGTCTCAGAAACTTTGGATCTTGAATGACATGATTTTCCCAGTTTAATCCGACATAACTAAAGGCGATTTCAACTAATTCTTGAACTGTGTGAGTTTCACCAGTAGCAATAACATAGTCGTCTGGCTTTTCTTGTTGGAGCATAAGCCACATCGCTTTAACGTAATCTCCGGCATAGCCCCAATCTCGCTTCGCATCCAAGTTGCCTAAATGGAGTTTATCTTGCAACCCGAGTTTAATTTTAGCCACTCCATCTGTTACTTTTCTTGTAACGAACTCCAAACCGCGGCGAGGAGATTCGTGATTAAATAAAATTCCTGAACATGCGAAATTATCATAGCTCTCTCGATAGTTCACAGTAATCCAATGTCCGTATACTTTAGCCACTCCATATGGGCTTCTTGGATAAAATGGAGTTGTTTCTTTCTGGGGAGTTTCCACTACTTTTCCGAACATTTCACTACTAGATGCTTGATAAAATTTAGCATCTGGTTTGGTAAGCCGAATCGCTTCAAGCATATTTGTGACTCCAAGGGCAGTTATTTCCACTGTATAAATAGGTTGAATCCAAGAGGTTGCGACAAAAGATTGGGCGGCCAAATTATATACTTCATCTGGATTGGAAACTTTAACAGCTTGAATTAAGGAAGATAAATCACGTAAATCACCTGAAAGAAATTCAATCTCGTCTTTTAGATGTTTAATGTTTTCATCGTTTTCTGTTGCAGTTCGTCTTTTTAACCCATAAACTTTATATCCTTTATTTAACAATAATTCTGCTAAATAAGAACCGTCCTGGCCTGTAATTCCAGTAATGAATGCTTGTTTCATATTTTCACCCCATGCTGAATGTAATCAAAACTTTTACCTCCTTTAATCATATGTTTCATATACCTTGACTGCTACTGAAATACCGTTTACTTTCACCATTACATTAATAGGATAGGGAGTATGGAAGAACTCAGTAAAATAGAGAGGCGAAACAATTTTACAATTATTGTTTCGTCTCTCTAGAATAAGGAATAGATGATTTATACACTAAATACATCCTAATTCTGTCAATCGTTCTTCAATCATGTTTCCAGTCACATTTGGTGAAAAATAGGTTATAATGGTCTCTTGTCCTTTCTTTGCGATAAGATTACACTGTGTTTGATTGGAGGTAAGCTGGCGCATAAAATAAGCAGCATGCTCAATATCTGGCTCAGCCCATATTTGATCATGTTTGTAAGGACCGTAATTTTGTTTTATTGGAACGAGGGTATAATTGACAGGACAAGAATTATCTGCGTTCATAAAATCAGTATTACCAGACCAATTTGTACCAATTACTGGTTTTCCAAAATACATTGCTTCTGCTAGTACAAGTCCAAATCCTTCAGAACGGTGTAAAGAGACAACGCAGTCAACCGATTGAATTAAGGCATTTACTTCTCCTCGATTTAATGATTGATTAATGAGATAAATATTACTATTATCTCGAATTAGATGCTGAATCTGTTTCACTTCTGCAAGATTAAAATTTGAATTATTGATTTTTAAAACAAGCCCAACGGAAGAATCATCCTTAGAAAACGCTTTTTGAAATGCTTGTATAGACGCAACTGGATTTTTGCGTTGTTGTATACTTCTAGGATCATACATGGAAAGAAATAAAAAGCGATCTGTCGGTAAATTAAAGGATTCACGACTTATACCTTCAGAGCATTCTACTTGGATGCAGTGTGGAATATGGGTTACAGGAAGGTTTGTTTTTTTGGATACAGCTTCTAGTACAAAAGATGAGGGAACCCATACTTCATCGACAAGTTTTAAGCTGGTATACCATTCCCTAGGAAGCTCCGGAAGCTCCCAATGCCAATAACCAATATTGTAGCGACCGTTAAAAAATTGATGTCCAAGCTGCGTATAAGCGGTTGGAAATACATCTGGATTCATATGAAAAATATTAATATCGTGGATAGGATCGGTTATTTCTTTATGTTTCCAAGAGAAATCTAATGATTTTACATGTGGAAGCGAATAATTAATAATGCCAAATGGAATATTTGTACTTTGAATGGATTTTGCTGCTAGGCGACAAGATTCTCCTAGTCCAAATTCGGCACGTGCATATCCTACTAGATTAATGCCTTTTTTTAATGGTGTTGCTTCAATCTTTTGCATTGCTTCGCTTCATTCCTTTCATCAACATCTCCGCCACTTCAGGGCGAGTAAACTTAGACGGCAAAGTTTGTCCGCTGCGAAGTATTTCTCTAACTTGGGTACCACTTAAAATAACACGATCGGTATTAGAATGTGGGCATGTTTTTATAGAAGCCATGTTCATACACTTTTTACAATAAAAACTATGTTCGAAAAACAGTGGTTGAATTTCAATTGCAATGGGATCAAAATTACGAAAGATTTTTTGGGCATCGTACGTTCCGTAATAATTTCCTACTCCTGCATGATCGCGACCGACAATGAAGTGTGTACAACCGTAATTTTTTCTTACAAGCGCATGCATAACAGCTTCACGAGGACCTGCGTAACGCATAGCGGCAGGATAGATAACGAGGCGGGTGCGACTAGCTGGATAATAGTTCTTCAGTAATACTTTATAGCTTTCCATTCGAATATCTGCAGGGATGTCATCTTTTTTTGTTTCTCCGACAAGTGGATTTAATAATAACCCGTCAACGATTTCAAGTGCTGTTTTTTGTAGGTATTTATGTGCACGATGCACAGGATTTGGTGTTTGAAACCATACGATCGTTTTCCAACCTAAATCGTAAAACATATTTCTTGTTTCTTTTGGATCCATATAAAAATCTTGAAAATTTTTGTGTGAAGGTTTATTTAACAAAGAAATAGGTCCGGCTATATATATCACCTTGTTCATATAATTTTTTTACACCTGGATGAGCAACTTCTGTTGTACCAAATACGAGCCGTGCTGTAATACTTTATCGTACCTTTACTTTCGTTATAGAATGTGTAGATGAAAAATACGTAATTATATCCCAATGTTTTATCAATTCCATTATATAAAATAGTCATTATCTTTATATGTTTTTTTTAGTGAATTGACACTATTTTTGTGAACTTATACATTTGTAAGCTAGATTTATAGGAAAGGACTTAGTATTTCTTATTAAGTATGAAGAGGAGAAATTTTATTGTGGAATTGTGGGGAACCTATTTTAATGATATTTTGGGTTCTGGTGCAAAGATAAAATAAAAGAGAATATAGCGTATATATTTCTAGTGGAATTGTATTTTATGCGACTAGTCCGAATAATTGATGGATGAATTCTTTCTGGTTTTGAACAGACTGATCCTGTTATATTTGAAATAACATAAGTAGCAGCAGGAAGAAAAAACATAAGGGATAATATTTTAGTATATTAATCCCACCAACAACAATGTCCGGGCATGGTTTGCTTCCATAGCATTTCCTCCAATTCTTTTTTGCGGTAACGTTTTATATTGGAATATTGTTCTAAAATAAATATACCAATCTCTTAATCTTTCCCCAAGTAAAAGCTGCAATGAACCCATATTGAAAGGCAAGTTATCAAGAAACTGCCCGAGTACCAACAGGAAAAAGTGTTGGTTTCTCATATAAAGCTCATAAAATTGGTTTAAATAACCGATGCACCAACAGCAAAATGTGATTCGTATATTTGCGCACATTTTGTCCACGTACTATATAAAAAAGTATGAAAATCTATAAAAATAATTATTCTAATAAAATTTGTTCTGGATATTGGAAAGTGCCAAATCCCTTGTGTCATAGGAGGTTTGGCACTTTTATATTTTTAAGTTTTATCAAATAAACTATTCTAAAACTGCTCATTCTTCTCCCAAGATTCTACAATATAATGAGCAATTGTTGGATTAAACCCCTTTCCAACTAAAAACATAATCGCGGCAACCTCTGTTAAAGCGTGTTTATGTGATGTATGTTTCGCTTCATTTAAACCGTAATCTACCCAAGGTTTTACGAAATCTAATACAGGTTTCTTTAAAGGTAAAAATTGTGTACCGACAACTTGTTGAATTTGCTGTTGTGTCGGTTCTGTAATAGGTCCAGGTGGTAAGATTTGTGGCTGTGTAATATCTAATGTTGGACCAGGCGGTAAAGTTTGTGGTTGCGTCGGATCGATTGTTGGTGGTGCAGGTGGTGAGACACGTGCGTCGTAGTTTGGTTGATACATTTGTTGTTGGTATTGTGGTTGTTGTGGCTGAGTTTTATATGGGTTTTGTTGATATTGTGGTTGTTGAATATGCTGAGTTGTCTGTGGATTTTGTTGTTCTTGAGTAGGCTGAGTTTCATATGGATTTTGCTGATATCGTTGTCCTTGAATTTGCGGTGCTACATATGGATTTTGTTGATATTGTTGTTCTTGATTTTGCGGTACTACATATGGATTTTGCGGTACTACATATGGATTTTGAGGATATTCATAATTTGGACGTGTTTCATATGGATTTTGCTGATATCGTTGTTCTTGATTTTGCGGTGCTACATATGGATTTTGTTGGTATTGTTGTTCTTGACTTTGTGGTGCTACATATGGATTTTGTTGATATTGTTGTTCTTGATTTTGCGGTGTTACGTATGGATTTTGTTCGTATTGTTGTTCTTGTTGTTGCATATCTTGTTCCTCATATTGTTCTTCATATCTTTGTTCCTGTTGTTGAGGGTAAAATGGTTGTTGTGGGTAAGACGGTTGATTATTATAGAACATGTTTATTCCTCCTTCATGATGATGCCTACCACCTAGTGTATGGGCGGACAAGAAAATATGTGATGAAAAAATGCGGGCGTGTTACAATAAGAAACTGGGTGAAGATAAAATGACAAAACAAGAAAAAATTCAAAAAACAATTACTTTTGTAAAACATATTTTAGAAAAAGATGCGAGTGGGCATGATTGGTATCATATTGAGCGCGTACATAAACTGGCGATTTCTTTATTTGAGCAAGAAGGTGGAAATCGTTTTATAATTGAAATGGCAGCATTACTTCACGATGTGGCAGATGAAAAGTTAAATGAAAGTGAAGAAGCAGGAATGAAAAAAGTTTCTGATTGGTTAGAAGAGTTACATGTAGATGAGGAAGAAAGTAAACATATTCTGCATATCATCGCCAACATGTCTTATAAGGGTGGCCACGGCGGAGCAGTTGAGTCACTTGAAGGGGAAATTGTTCAAGATGCAGATCGTTTAGATGCTCTTGGTGCAATTGGAATAGCTCGTACATTTGCATATGGCGGAGCGAAAGGGAGACTAATGTATGATCCGACTATTCCGCCTCGTGAAGTGATGACGAAAGATGAATACCGAAAAAATAACGATCCATCTTTAAATCATTTTTACGAAAAACTTTTGAAATTAAAAGACTTAATGAATACGAACGCGGCAAAACAAGAGGCTGAAGTTCGACATCGTTATATGGAACAGTTTATTGAACAATTTATGAAAGAGTGGAATGCACAAATATGAAAATGTTAACAGTGGAGAACTTATCGAAATCATATGGAGAAAAACCGTTATTTGATGGATTATCATTTAGCATTGCAGAAGGACAGCGTGCCGGAATTATTGGTGTAAACGGTACTGGTAAATCGACGTTATTAAAAATTATTGCAGGAGTTGAAATTCCTGATACTGGCGATATGACACATACACGTGGATATACAATTAGTTATTTATCGCAGCAACCAGATTTTGATGAGAATTTAACGGTACTAGAGCAAGTATTTCATGGTGATACACCGTTAATTCGTTTGCTTCGCGAATATGAAGAAGCATTATTACATATTGAAAAAGATCCAAGTAATGAAAAAGTACAAGAACAATTATTTGCAGTGCAACAACGTATGGATGCAATGAATGCATGGGAAGCAAATGCGAATGCAAAATCGCTATTAACGAAATTAGGAATTACTGATTTTACAGCAACTGTTGGAAATTTATCTGGTGGACAGAAAAAACGCATCGCGATGGCGCAATGCTTTATTGAAACACCCGATCTATTAATTTTAGATGAGCCTACGAACCATCTTGATCATGAGACTGTTGAATGGTTAGAAGAATATTTAGCAAGATATACAGGTGCGGTATTACTTGTAACCCATGATCGTTATTTCTTAGATCGCGTGACGAATCGTATTTTCGAATTAGACAACGGAAAACTGTATAGTTATGAAGGGAATTACAGTACGTTTTTAGAAGCGAAAGCATTGCGTGAGGAACAAGAAATTGCGCAAGAATCAAAACGTCAAAACTTATATCGTCGAGAGCTGGCATGGATTCGCCGTGGTGCAAAAGCTCGTTCGACAAAGCAAAAAGCACGTATTCAGCGTTTCGAAGAGCTAAAAGGACAAGAAGGACCAGCTGCAAAACAGTCAGTTGATATTGCACTTAGTGGCAGCCGTCTAGGGAAAAAAGTACTTGAGTTAAAAGATGTAACGAAAAAATTTGGTGATAAAACGGTATTACACAACTTTAATCATATTGTGAAACCCGGCGATCGTATCGGGATTATTGGAGCGAATGGAAGCGGGAAATCTTCTCTATTAAATATGCTTGCAGGTAAGTTATCTCCTGATAGTGGTGAAATTGAAGTTGGGCAAACAGTAAAAATTGCTTATTATACACAAGAAAATGAAGAGATGAATTTAAATCAACGTATGATTGAATACATTAAAGAAATTGCGGAAGTTATTCATACGACAGACGGAAAAGTAATTGGTGCGTCTCAAATGTTAGAACGTTTCTTATTCCCACCACATTCACATGGTACACCACTTGGTAAGCTATCTGGTGGTGAAAGAAGACGTTTATATTTATTACGTATATTAATGGGAGAACCGAACGTACTATTGCTTGATGAACCTACGAATGATTTAGATACACAAACATTAACAGTGCTAGAAGATTACTTGGAAGATTTCCCAGGTGTCGTTTTAACTGTATCGCATGACCGTTACTTCCTAGATAAAGTGGTAGATGAATTATTTATTTTTGCTGGTGGAGGCGAAGTGCGTGAATTTCTAGGTAGCTATACTGATTATTTAGAAATGGAAAAAACGAGAGAACTTATTGAGAAAGCGGAAATGCAGAAAGAGAAAAAAGTAGTAGAAGAAGCACCGAAACAACAACGTAAACGTAAACTTTCATATAACGAGCAGCGTGAATGGGAAACAATTGAAGATACAATTGCAGTACTTGAAGAAAAGCTTGAAACAATTGGAGAAAAACTTGCGAATGTTGGTTCTGATTTTACGAAAGCACAAGAATTGTCAGAAGCACAACAAAAAACAGAAGAAGAGTTAGAAAAAACGATGGAGCGATGGAGCGAACTATCAGACATCGTTGAAGGTTTAAAATAAAAACAAGCTGCATATATTGAAAAGTAAAGAGAAAAACTTTACACTATTGGTAGAACCTATTTTAGGAGGGAAAAAATGAGAACATCTAATCCAATGTTGAAAAAAGAGGCATTCCGTAAAGAGGGAGCAAGCGCTTCTGCGATGACTATTGGCGGAACAGTGGGCAAAACGTTCATTATGCTTATCTTGCTACTTGCAACGTCTGTCTATTCATACATACAGATGATGCAGGGGACAATGAAAATGCCAGTATTAATTGGTGCATTAGTAGTTGCAGCAATCATCGCATTTGCATCTATCTTCTTCCCGCGAATGGCACCAATTGGGGCGCCAATCTATGCGGCGGTAGAAGGAGTTGTATTAGGAAGTATTTCAGCGGTTTATACAATGAAATTTGGCGATTCTATCGTTTTAAACGCTGTATTACTAACAATCTCAATTCTATTTGCAATGTTAGTTTTATATGCAACGCGCGTTGTAAAAGTAACGGATAAATTCCGTACAGGTGTTATGGCAGCAACAATGGGGATTGCGATAATGTATTTAATCGTATTCTTACTAAATATGTTTGGTGTTACTGTTCCATACATTCACCAAGGTGGAACAATCGGTATGATCATTAGTGCGGTTGTTATTGTAGTTGCTGCATTAAATTTATTACTAGATTTCGATTTAATTGAAAGTGGTGCACGTAGCCAAGCTCCAAAATATATGGAATGGTACAGCGCAATGGGTCTAATGATGACTCTAGTATGGTTATACTTAGAAATTCTTCGTTTCGTTTCTTACTTTACGAAAAATGACTAGTAAAAAATCCTGCATGAAAAATGCAGGATTTTTTTATTTTCAAAGATAAAGTGAAACTTTAATCAGTGGGGGGTTGTTCATCCCTATTGATTATTAGTTGAACCAATCGGGCTTTTATGGGCAGTTGATCTCCCACCTAACTCCCTCGCATTCGTCGAATTTTGAAGTGGGAGTCTTACTACTCGTTAATGCGGGATAAATTGAAAATATGGTACAATATGGATGGTGACAACTTGAATTGGAGGGGATGGAATATGATGAAAGAGAAGAAAGGGATTATGAAAAAATTATTTTCTAAAGGTTTTTTCATAGAACTAGATGAAGCTTTAACATATCCATCGGTAGAAGTCATTTGTTTAGCTATCGAAGGATATGCAGCTGAATGTAATGAACAACTAAAATTTGAGAGTAAAGTTAAACCGATTACTTTCTACTTAGAAAATGTATTGTACCATGCTGAAATAAAGATGGCTCGCGGTGGATATTACATATCTTGTAGTGAAGTGTAATAAATTTTGAAACCATACATGTTTGAAATATGTATGGTTTCTTTTTTACTTTTGTAAGGTATAAAAGAATAATATTTACTTACAAACATATCATTTTGCACTTTTTACCCAGCACACATTTTTCTTTACAATGAAGAAAAATAAGTGAGGTGGTATAAATTATGATGAATCGAGTTGTATTAATCGGTAGATTGACAAAGGAGCCAGAATTATACTACACAAAACAAGGAGTCGCTTATGCACGAATCTGTGTTGCGGTGAATAGAGGATTTCGAAATAGTTTAGGTGAACAACAAGTCGATTTTATAAATTGTGTCGTTTGGCGAAGGTCGGCTGAAAATGTCAATGAATATTGTACGAAGGGGTCCCTTGTTGGGATTACCGGGCGTATTCATACGAGTAATTACGATGATGAACAAGGGAAGAGAATATATAGAACTGAAGTTGTGATTGAGAGTATTACATTTTTGGAGAGAAGGAGGGAGGGTGTATCCCAATAAAATGGGACTTTAAACAGTAGCTTCGAAAGATTTCAGTGAAAAGTGTTTTGATAAACTTGTGGAAAGAAATCAGCAAAATAAAGCATCCGAGTAGGAGTATAGAGGGAGAACATGTTACAATACAGCTAAGAACATGCAATAAAGGAGAGTTATTTTACGTGAAGATTAAAGCAATTGAACCGACGCCAAGTCCAAATACAATGAAAGTTATTTTGAATGAAGTATTACCATCAGGAGCACGTAATAATTATACAAATGAAAATGCAGCACAAGCACCAGTGCAAGTACAAGAAATTTTAAAAATTGAAGGCATTAAAGGTGTGTATCATGTAGCAGACTTTTTAGCAGTGGAGCGAAATGCGAAGTATGATTGGAAAGTTTTATTACAACAAGTTCGTGCCGTTTTCGGTGAAGAAATGGTAGAAGAAAGCGAAGAGCAACAACTGTCTCATTTTGGGGAAGTGAAAGTGTTTATTCAAATGTTCTTTACTATCCCGATGCAAGTGAAGTTAACTGATGGAATGACAGAAGAACGTGTTGGTTTACCTGATCGTTTTAAAGAAGCGATTATGAAAGTGCAAATGTCTGCACCTAACGTTGTGAAAGAGCGCAAATGGGTAGAGCAAAGTACACGTTACGGTAATTTTGAAGAAATCGGGAAAGAAGTAGTAGAAGAAATTGTTGCTGCTTATTCAGAAGAACGTGTGAATCAAACGGTTAAAGAATTATTAGATCAAGCAGGTGCTGTTGAAGTAACGATTCAAAAGCGTGAGCCATATAAAGTAACAGAAGAGATGATGAAAGATTCTGACTGGAAAAACCGTTTTGCTACTTTAGAACAAATGGATCCAGCGGAAGAGGATATTCCCGTATTGAAAATAGCGTTAGATGATGAGAAAGTATCAATCCGTCGCTTAGCAACAGCTTATTTAGGTATGGTAAAAGGGGAAGAAGTATTGCCGTTATTATATAAGGCGTTATTAGATCGTTCTGTAAGTGTTCGTCGTACTGCAGGAGATTGCTTATCAGACGTAGGTGACCCAGCAGCGATGTTCGTTATGATTAAATCTCTGAAAGATTCAAGTAAATTAGTACGCTGGCGTGCAGCGATGTTCTTATTTGAACTTGGAGATGAAAGTGCTATTCCAGCACTAAAAGTAGCGCAAGATGATCCGGAGTTTGAAGTAGCGATGCAAGCTCGTCTTGCATTGGAGCGTATTGAAGGCGGCGAAGAAGCGAAAGGATCAGTTTGGAAACAAATGACGGAGTCTCGTAAAGGGGAATAATATATGATCGTTTTCTATGATAGCTGGTGCCCGATGTGTACTGCAGTTGCAGAGCGCACGAAAAGGTTAGATAAAAAGGGAAAGATGGAATTTGTTTCATTCCGCGATGAAGATGTAGTTGAGAAGTATGAGCTTTCTCAAGAACTACAAAGTAAGATGGAACAAAGACTGTATATTTTTAAAAATAATAAGTGGTATGATGGCATTCATAGCATAAATGTATTAGCAAAGGCCGTCCCAGCTTATTGGTTTGCAGTTCCTTTTATAAAACTATCTATCGTACTCGGATTTGGAAGTAAAGTATACGATTATATCGCTAACAATAGAGAACTTGTCCCAGTCGGACATTGCCGTGAAGGGGTTTGTGAAATCCCTACAAAAAAATGAAATCATCGTTATCTTTCTTTTGCACCTATTATTAGAGCGTGATATGATGAAATTGGAATGAAAGTTGAAGGAGAGATTACAAGATGTCAAATGCTTATGAAGAATACATGCGCCAAATGGTAATTCCAATGCGCCAAGAATTAGTGCGTTCTGGATTTGAAGAATTAACTACAGAAGAAGCTGTTACAGAATTTATGGAAAATGCAACAGGTACAACTTTAGTAGTTGTAAACTCAGTTTGTGGTTGTGCAGCTGGTTTAGCACGCCCATCAGCAGGTCAAGCGGTTGTACGTGCTGAGAAACAACCTGATCATCTTGTAACTGTATTTGCAGGTCAAGATAAAGATGCTACTGCAAAAATGCGTGAATACTTCGGAGAAATTCCTCCATCTTCACCATCTATGGCATTACTAAAAGGAAAAGAAGTTGTTCACTTCATTCATCGTCATGAAATTGAAGGTGCAACTATGGACGAAATTATTACGAACTTAGAACAAGCTTTTGAAAAGAATTGCTAAAGAAGGGGGAGAGTAAATCTCCCTCTTTTCTTTATATAGAGGTGAAACAATGATAGTAACAACAGCAGGACGAACAAATAAAGAAATGACAGCTTATGCAAAAAAGGTAGCGGAAGAATTAAATCGTTCTTTCGTTATACGTAATGATATACCTGTGCACAAAATGCATGAGCGGCACGAACAAGATGTACTTGTCGTAGGGAAGAACCGATTAGCTATTTATCCAAAAGGTACGGAAGAGTCGTTTTTCTTTCATCCAAACTCAGCAATGTTTCGTGTGAAACGATTAATGCGCGGAGAACACGACCCGTTTGTACAAGCTGCCAAATTAGAGAACGGAATGACAGTGTTAGATTGTACGCTCGGTATGGCATCAGATAGTATTGTAGCTAGTTATGTAGTGGGTGAAGGTGGAAAAGTAACGGGACTTGAAGGAAACGAATATATGGCTTACATAATGGAAAAAGGTTTAAAAACATGGTCTTCATCCGTTCCTGAAATCGATGAGGCAATGAAAAGAATCGATGTCAAGAAAACAGAGCATTTCACATTTTTAAAACAATGTGAAGACAATAGTTATGACGTTGTTTACCTTGATCCAATGTTTGAAGAAACTGTCATAGAATCAGATGGAATAAAAGGGTTAAAACATTTCGCTTTGTATCATGATATTACTGATGAAACAATTGCGGAAGCGAAACGTGTGGCGAGAAAGCGTGTCGTTCTGAAAGATCATTTCCGTAGTTCTAGATTTGAAAAACACAATTTTCACGTATACAAAAGAAAAAGTGCAAAGTTTCATTTTGGTGTAATTGACCCTTGCTAATTGTTTGAAAAGATGTATAATAAGCAATAATTAATTAAATATACTGTCTGTGATGAAGAGAGTAGTCTTTTTCAGAAGGAAAGCGAGCTAGGGATGGTGTGAGCCTAGTGCGGAAGAAAAAGGTGAAGCGCACTTCGGAGACGCTTCTTGAACGAATAGTAGAGTAAGCCGAGGCCCCCTGTCCTCGTTATAAACGGGAAAGTGGTTCGTAATGAACAACAAGGGTGGTACCACGGGTTAAAACTCGTCTCTTATATAGAGACGAGTTTTTTGTATTTAAAAAAATTAGGAGGTTGTAGTATGGAGTATAAAAAACAATTTACAGAAAATTTATCGAATATTCTTGCGAATGAATTAACGCAAAATCAAATTTCAGATTTAATCGAAACACCAAAACAAGATGACTTCGGAGATGCAGCGTTCCCATGTTTTTCACTAGCGAAGCAATATAAAAAATCACCAGCTATTATCGCAAAGGAAGTTGCGGAGAAATTAAATGATCCGTTTTTTACGAAAGTAGAGGCCGTTGGTCCTTATGTAAATGTATTTTTTAACCGTGAAACTGTAAGTGATGCAGTATTAAAAACGATTTTAGCGGAGAAAGAAGAGTACGGTCAAAATCACTTTGGATGTGAAAAAAGGGTAGTTATTGATTACTCATCTCCAAATATTGCAAAACCTTTTTCGATGGGGCATTTACGTTCTACCATGATTGGGAATTCGCTGAAACATATCGCCGAAAAATGTGGCTATGAAGTTGTAGGAATTAATTATATTGGCGATTGGGGAACACAGTTTGGAAAGTTAATTACCGCATATAAAAAATGGGGAAATGAAGCAGTAGTTAAAGAGGATCCAATACGTGAATTATTTAAGTTATATGTTCAATTCCATGAAGAAGTAAAAGAGAACGAAGAACTAGAAGAAGAAGGTCGTGCTTGGTTTAAAAAATTAGAAGAAGGTGATGAAGAAGCAGTCGAGCTTTGGAATTGGTTCCGTCACGAATCCTTAAAAGAATTTTCTCGCATATACGAACTTCTTGGTGTAGAATTTACTAATTTTCAAGGAGAAGCTTTTTATAATAATTTAATGGAAGATTTTATTGGAATTTTAGAGGAACATGATCTGCTTGAAGAATCAGAAGGTGCATTAGTCGTTAATTTAGAAGAAGAAGGTATGCCCCCTTGCTTAATTAGAAAATCAGATGGTGCGACGATTTATGCAACACGTGACTTAACGGCAGCTTTATATCGTCAAAACACATATGAATTTGATAAAGCGCTATATGTAGTTGGTCCAGAACAAAGTTTACATTTTAATCAATTTTTTACAGTATTAAAAAAGCTCGGCTACAACTGGGTTGATGGTATGGAACATGTACCGTTTGGATTCATTTTAAAAGACGGTAAGAAAATGTCGACACGTAAAGGAAGAGTTATTTTACTAGAAGAAGTATTAGAAGAAGCAGTTGAACTTGCAAAACAAAATATTGAAGAGAAAAATCCAAACTTAAAACAAAAAGAAGAAGTAGCAAAACAAGTCGGTGTTGGAGCAGTCATCTTCCACGATTTAAAAAATGAGCGTATGCATAATATTGAATTTTCATTAGAAAATATGTTGAAATTCGAAGGAGAAACAGGACCGTATGTACAGTACACACATGCACGTGCTTGCTCTATTTTAAGAAAAGAAAGTGTAGAATTTGAAACGTGTACTTTTGCATTAAATGATGATTATAGCTGGAGCGTCGTAAAATTACTCAATAAATTCCCTCAGGTAATTGAAGCAGCCTTCAACAAAAATGAGCCATCCATTATTTCAAAATACGTATTAGATGTAGCACAAGCGTTTAATAAATATTACGGTAATGTTCGTATATTAGAAGCGAACGAAGAGAAAGACAGTAGACTTGCATTAGTTTATGCTGTGACGGTTGTATTAAAAGAGGGATTACGTTTACTTGGGGTGAAGGCACCTGAGGAGATGTAAAATAGCAGTAAAATGAAAAGCTGGTTGTTTAGTGTGATGAGTAAGTAATAGTTGGTTAGGGAAAAAAGAAATCTTGTAGAAGGATAGAATTTCTTTCCGATTTATTAATAGTAATTAGAGTTAATAAGAATACTTTCAATGCCTTGAATTAAATTATTTGATAAAAGCATTGAGAAATAATGAGGAATTGCTAATTTCACATTATTGTGAAGTCATTAATAACAATATGTATATAAATGTATCGAATGTAGATATACGCGCAAAATGGTATATCGTACGAATGAGTTTGGAGTAAATATAGAATTTAAAATAGGTGAATGTATTGACGCAAAGTGAAAGTGTGTGTTTGAAATAAAGTCACGATGTTTAAGGGAAATTAAATCTGTAAGATAAGAATCCATTTTGATTAATCTTTGTCAAAACGGATTCTTTTTTTATGCTGTAAAATATGAGTTTGTTAAATATTTTGGATAAAACTTTATTTCAAAGCTACATTAGGTGAAGTATCAGTGACCAATGGAATCGCCCTCGCCAATCAGAAAGGGGGGAAACGAGAACAGTGTCGCAATCGGGTGCGATGACCACAGTGTTGAACCGATTCGAACGTCACGGAATCTCCAGAGCGGTGCCGGGGTTCTATCATTTGGTGTTTCTTTTTACATGGAATGAACTTATGAAACGCTGTACTTGTACAACACAATTTATATTGTGTTGTATGAAAAATGGGTGCAAATTCAGAAATTTGATAGTTATCTTAACAAGTACTCCGACATATATTGTGCATATACGGTATACACAATTAATAAGGAGGTTCTGTATGTTAGCATTAGACATTAGAAATTTAAATAAGAAATATCAAAATTTTGAGTTAAAGGATGTATCGTTTCAACTAGAAAAGGGATATATTATGGGTTTTATCGGTGCAAATGGCGCAGGAAAAACAACCACAATTAAATCGATCTTGAACATGATTCATCTTGATAGCGGTGAGGTACGTATTTTAAACAAGAATATTGCCGAATACGAGATTGAATTGAAACAGGAAATCGGATACGCATTTAGCGGTATTGATTTTTATACTCGAAGCAAAATGAAGACGTTGACCAATGTGATTAAGAAATTCTATACGAATTGGGATGATGAAACCTATTACAACTATTTACGAAGTTTTAAATTGGATGAAAACAAAAAAATATGTGAATTGTCGACGGGAATGAAGGTAAAGTACAGTCTGGCCCTTGCCTTATCCCATGGGGCGAAGCTTCTCATCCTAGACGAACCGACAAGCGGACTTGATCCGGCCGCAAGAGATGATCTGTTGGATATTTTTCAAGAGCTCGTGATAGATGGCGAGATCAGTATCATTTTCTCTACTCATATTACATCCGACTTAGAGAAATGCGCGGATTTTATTACCTTTATCGAAAACGGTCAAATTATTAACAGTTCTGAGAAAGATGAATTTATTGCCTCGTATCACCTACTAAACGGCAACGTAAACCAGTTAAATCAGGTGAAAGAAAAGTTGATTTCCTATAAAATAAATTCATTTGGCTTTACAGGATTGATTCACTCCAAAGACTTCGATCCCTCCTCCAATATTAAAGTAACCACGCCGAGTCTAGAAGAAATCATGATTTACTTCTCAAAAAAGGAGGATAAGTATGTATAACTTAATTATGAAGGAATTAAAATTAGGCTTAAATCCCACGTTTTTTGTATTACCTGTTTTAATGGGTGCATTAATGCTTATTCCCGGTTGGTTATATTTTATTGTCATTCTGTATTTTTGCTGGATAACGATACCGATTATGTTTGCAGGATATAGAACTCAGAACGATTTGATTTTTACCGCTATGATGCCTGTAACCAGAAAAGACATAGTGAAGGCAAAGGTGTTCGTTATTGTCATTCTGGAATTATTGCATATCGTTAGTGCAATGATCTTTGGAATGCTAAATATTCACTTATATTCGAATCAAACCTACTATTTCTTCGCGCCGCATATGGGCTTTTGGGGACTATGTTTTGTCATGCTTGCAATCTTCAACATCATTCTTATTTCCATGTATTATAAGACAGCGTATAAATATGGTGGAGCAACCTTCGCATCCATTACAGCCGCAATGGTCTTTGCCGGGGGTGCCCAATGGATTGGAATCCAGAATTCTTTTGTGTCTGACATTTTCAATGGTAGCGGTGCTGACAATATGGCGCTTCAAATATTTATCCTGATTGCAGGAATCGTGATATTTGCTGCATTCACCTTGATTGCTTATCGAATTGCGTATAAGCGATTCCTACAAGTGGAGATACAATGAACATAGCAATTTCGAACACATCTGCAAAGCCAATTTATCAGCAGCTTTTCGAACAAATAAGTGCCCAAATTTTGAATGGTGAATTAAAAAGCGGCTATTGTTTAACACCAATTCGA
The DNA here is from genome assembly GCF_050279465.1 of Bacillus sp. NPDC094077. NCBI lineage: Bacteria > Bacillati > Bacillota > Bacilli > Caryophanales > Bacillaceae > Bacillus > Bacillus sp. NPDC094077. Next base: position 67,876 of record NZ_JBNNUF010000012.1, read on the forward strand.
CAAGCAGCCAAGGAACTTCGTGTTAGTATCATCACCGTAAAGAAAGCTTGGGAAGAACTCGAACGATGTGGTTTGATAAATACAATAACGGGTAAAGGGTGCTTTGTAGCCGAATTCTCATCCGATGAGATACTACGAATACGTAACGAAATGGTCATAAAGCAAATGACTAGCGATATTTCATACTACAAATCCTTTGGTCTCACAATAGAAGAAGTCATTGAACTTTTGAAGAGGGCTTATACAGTATAAATAAGGCGTTGTGATGCGAAATGTGTTCTTTTTTGTGCGGGAAGGAGAAGATCTGTTAACGAAATATATTCTTGTCACCGTAACTTTCTCAACCAAGGGCTTCTAATGTGGCTCATTTCGGTATTTACCATCTGCGCTACAATAACTTATAAGGTGCTACGCAAGTCGGAGGTTTGAAATGAATAAAGTTGATTCTATGACAAAAATTGATAGTATTCAGTGAAAAATTAGAAGGATTTGAAGAGTAGTAAATATGTTAGAGAAAACATTTTTTATCGGAGAATTGCTTCTTATTGTTGGGATTATGTGATCCATTGTGGCGAACAGAATTGGAATGCTTGAATGGATGTAGTTATTAGTTGGAGTCGTAATAGGTATTTTAGTAGGGATGGTTCAAGTGTGGGCAATTGTTCAAAAGGAACAAGGGAAAATCAGGGCGGGCAAGAGGAACCTCTATGTGATTGCACATTTATTGTGTTTGTTGCTTTGAAAGTTACATGAAATATTACGGTTCCTTCGTATTTATCAACGAGCCAAGTTGGACTCTGGCTATCTATTATTTTTGTCGTTGGTCGTCTTTTATTCGGATGTACTTTATTATCCCCTCCATTGAAATTGATTAGGAGGGGGTAATATTATGAAAACATATAATTTATTACGTAATCGGTGCAAACCTTTCATTGAATCAAAAGGACTTTTTCGCGCATTAAAGCTAGTAATGAATTTCAATCAAACTTTTCATGAAAATGAATATTAATTCATAAAGAAACAAATCTACTTTGGTTAATCTTTATTTAAAGTACAGGAATATCTTTATGAAATAGAGAATTGTAATTTTGTATATAAAAGGGGGCGTTAGATTTGGAAGTGTACGATTGGAACAGTAAACTCACATATTTAAAAAATACGAGAGAATTATATTATAATGACGATTATTTAAGATTTCTAGTGAACTCAGTTTGGAAGATTTCTGAGCCAGTACATATTGTTGATTATGGCTGTGGATATGGTTATTTAGGCTTAGTTTTGCTGCCTTTACTTCCAGGTGGATCAAAGTATACAGGTATTGATAGCGGAGAAACATTAATAGCTGAAGCGAGAGAATTGTTTCGTTCACTTCCATATGAATCAGAATTTATTGAAGGAGATGCTGTAGAAATTGAATTGAAAAATAAATACGATATAGCAATCTGTCATGCCTTCTTATTACATATGAGTACTCCAAAAACGATGCTACAAAAAATGATACATTCAATTAAAGACGGTGGTAAAATAATCTGTTTCGAACCACATTGGATTTCTAACATGTCTTCATACGTACTAGATGGAGAGAATCAATCGGAAATTATTCAGCTAGGTGCTTTGCAGAAGTTATTTGAAAGAGACACGCAAAGAAACGGTAAGGATGGTAATATCGGTATGAAAATACCGATGTATTTAAGTGAATTAGGTGTGAAAAATATTGAGTGTAGGGTGAGTGATAAAGTGAACTTTTTAGATTCAAATATGCATCACAGTGATAAAAACGATTTGTATCATTCATTAAAAGAAGAGGGGATTGCGGACAATCCGGGTGATAAACAGCAATTTATAGAACGTTTAATAGCCAGAGGATTAACATATGATGATGCGTTAGTTCAATTTGAAGCAGAACTACGATTTTTTAAAGCGTTTCATATACATTCATCTTTAGTATATGCTCCGAATATGAAAATTACATTTGGTGAAATAGAATGTTAAAAAGTAGCGGTATGATGAGAATTGTCATTTTTTGTCGTTGAATCGATATCCAATGTCTAATCGCTGATATATTATAAGAATCCATCGATATAATTTGAAAATCGCCAATAAAATAAAAGAATCGTTGATATATTTGAATTATCGCCGATATAATTCCATATACTAATTTGGGTTTCAAAAAGATAAGGTCCTCATTATATGTTATTTCATACAATCAAACAAAATACGGAGAAAAACAATTGTTTTTACTATATTCTGTTATAAATTAGGATAATATCATTCATTATAAGAGATTATAGTTGAATACATACTATATGATGTGTAAAATCTAAGCAAGTAGCAGTATAAAGTGAAACTTTAATCAGTGGGGGTTTTGTTCATCCCCACTGATTATTAGTTGAACCAATCGGGCATTTACGGGCAGTTGATCTCCCATCTAACTTCTTTGCTCCAGCGGAATTTTGAGGTTGAAGTTTTACTGCCCGTTAATGCGGGATAAATAAATATTCGAGGTGAATGCATGCTAGATTTTAAGCAGTTAGAAGCGTGTTTGAAAGATAAGAGATTTATAGATGGATTACAGGAAATAAATAAAGAAATTTTATATATAAAAGAAACGAATACTTTGTCTTATGTGAAGAATTGGCTCGCTCGTATTCCTTCATATAAGGAGTTTGATATATTAATTCGCCTTACTGATGAAGGGCTTATGCACCAATACAGTTCATTCCTCATTCGCTACGCCTATAAAAAATTCCCAAATATGAGAACGCTCTCTTTATATTGTGATGAGTTAATCGATGAGCGAAAAATCCTTGAAGCAGAGCAGTTATTAAAAGACTCTTTAGAAGAGGTAAGTAAAGAAGAACTAGATGCTGATCTTTTAATGAAAACATATTTTACTTTAGTACGATGTCTTTTAGAGATGAAAAGAAATGAAGAAGCTTTACTCTATATGCAAAAGGCCGAAGAGTACAGTACACGTGCTGTCTTTGATAAATGGGGCTATGTCTATATGCATACAGGCGAGTGGGAGAAAGCAGAGGAACAATTTATAGCTGGTATGCAGCATAAAGATTGTGAAGAGCTATCTACCTATTTGTTATCACAGTTATATGCGAATAAAGGGGAACAAAAACGTGCATTACAGCTAATTGATGATGCGAGTGTAAAGTTTCCGCAAATGCCATATTTTTATTTTGAAAAGGTGAAATATTTATTAGATTTAGGGAAGTATGAAGAAATGTTAGCAGTAATAGATAACATTAATAATCAGCTTCCTTATCATGCTTATGAAACTTACTTCGTACATTTACGTGCAGAAGCGTTGTACAAAATGAATAAACTTGTAGATTTACAAGTGCTATTAAAAGAAGAAAAAACTTTAAAAGAGTCTTTCTATCATAATTTAGAAAAAAATCCAGATGGAAAAAAGATTCACCTGCCGATAGTTCCAATTGTACAAAAGGATAATTATTGCGTTCCGACAAGTTTAGAAATGATGTTGCAGCTATGGGGAGAGAAACGTACACAAGATGAAATAGCAGAGTTTATTTTTGATATGACAGGTTCGAAGTTTTCAGATACTGTTTCTTATTTAGAAGAATTAGGTTATGAATATCGTTATTTTAAAGGGAATGAGGAAAATTATAAGAGATTGCTTAGCAAAGGAATTCCCGTTTTATTAAGTATAGATATTGAGCATGCTTCACATGTGCAAGTGCTATCTGGATATGATGATACGTTACAAGCTTTCTATGTTCAAGATCCGAACTTTATAGAACCAGTTATTGTGGAATATAGTAAGCTAGAAGAGAGATATCGTTACACAGGTTGTTTAGCGATTACGTTTGTTCCGAAAGAAAAGAAGGAGCAACTCGCATTTTTAAGTGAAGAAGAAAATCGTTATTTTAAATCCATTTTTTCTCTTACAGATCATTTAGATGAACAGGATAAAGAGGGAATTGGTAATTTAGTACAGTTTTTAAAAGAAACGAGTGAAAATCCGAATACGTGGTTATATACGATTAAGCATTTAGATGTTGAAGTAGATAAAGAGTTTATTTTATATTGTATAGAAAAGTTAACGGAAAAGTTTCCGAACTCGGACTTCGTTAAATTACATGGGGCACAATGCTTTATTCGCCTGCAAGAATTAGAAAAAGCCGGACAAATGCTGGCAAGTGTTGAGAAGAAAAACAATCGTGCACTATATCATTTTATAAATGGAAGATATGCATTTGAACAGGAAAATTATATAGAAGCGATTTCTAGTTTTCGTTCAACATTACAATTGGACGCAGATCAGCCAATTGCTTGGAGTTTTCTCGCTTTGTCCTATATGTATATCGATCAATCTGAAAATGCGTTGCAATTTTCTCAAGTAGCTTTAGAGCGTAGTCCTGAAAGATTCACTTTAACGAATCACGGTTTAATTTTAATAGATCTAGAAAGATATGAAGAAGCGTATGAAATCTTTAATGATTTGTTAAGGGAGTTTAAAAATGAGGCACATGTATGGTATGAACGAGCGAGATGTGCACATCAATTAGGAAAATTACATTTAGCGATAAAAGGGCTTAAAGTAGCGATTCATTTAGATAGTAATGCACCTTACATTTATACGAAACTTTCGGAAATATACGAAACGGATTTGAAGGATGAGAAAAGTACGAAAGAAATTTTATTAAAAGGTATTGAGAATTGTGATGATAAGGCTCCTCTATACGTAAGATTGGGCGACTATCATTTTCAAAATGATAGTTTGGAAGAAGCTGAAGTAATGTATGAGCGTGCTTTAGAAGAAAATAATGAAGATGTGTATTCTCATTTTGGACTTACCCAAGTTTATATGGCGAAAGAACAATACAAGGAAGCGAAACAATATATCCTTGGTATCGAAAACCAAATTGAAAAGAGCCAAGATTTCCTTATGAATGCAGGAATGGTTTTATGGGATGCAGAGGTTGAACTTGGTGGGAATGAGGAAGAGCTAAAATTAGCATTGTCTAAATTAGAGAGTGGTATTAAACAGGGGCAATATAATGTAGCAAGTGTGTTAGATGAATATGTAAATCGAATTAAAGGAACGTTATTTGTACAACGAGGTATAGCATTTTTAAGAACGTTACAAAAGGAAAGAACGGAAGTAAGTGAATACAGTTGTTATACGGGTGTTTTATATGAATCTATTGGACAATACGACCAAGCAATGAAAAGATATAATAAGGCAATAGAACAAAAGAAAACGGCATTTCCTTATTACCGAATTGGCGAATCACTTATGGCATTAGGACAATTGACAGAAGCAAAACAAGCGTATGAAACATGTTTAGAGCTTGATGAAAACTTCGTAGGTGTTCATTTACAGCTTGCTGAAATATATGAAAAAGAAGAGAATCGTTCAAAAGAACACAATCACATGGTTCTAGCGATGAAAGAAGAACCGTTGCATATTAATATGGAATATTTGGCACAGCTTTCGGTAGATTTGAAACTTCATGAAGAATTATTAGCCGAGTTAGAACATTTAGCGGGAGAAGCACCTGAAATATGGCGATTAGATGCGATTGCCTATGTGTATGGAGCAATGAATGAATTAAATAAAGAAAATGAACAAATTGAACTAGCAATACAATTAGATGATGAACATACAGAAGTTCTATATCATTATGCGAAAGTATTAGTGAAAAAAAGAGATGCAAAAGCAATTGAAGTTGCAATGAAAGTAATCCAAAAGAATATAGATAGTGAACGTATATTTGATGTATATGTAAAAGCAGTAGAACAACATAAAAAATTGTCTCACATAAGAGATTCTCTTCATACATTAAAGGTGAAAAAATCGGATAGAAGTATGGCATTCATGTATGCAGCAGCTGCGGTTACGGAAAGATGGGTTGAACGTCAACAAAATGAACAACCGAAAAAATCTATATTTACGAGAGCTTTTTATCGTATGAAAAACCGCGCGAAAGAAATTTCAATGATTACAACAATTATTGATTTATATGAAATCTCATTAAAGCTAAATCCGAAAAATAGTATGGCGGCACAACGATTTGCACTATTTTACGAGAATGTAGCGATGAATAAAGAAGCAATAGAAGTATTGCAAACATCGCTAGAAGATAAATGGGATTATGATGTAGCGAAGCAACTTGTAAATCTTTTCATTGAGTGTGAGGAAGAGGAGATGTTACAAAATGCTTTGGAATTAACGAAGCAAATGGTTCGAGAACTACCAAATGATTATGATACGCTTCTTTTACAAGCACAAGTATTCTTGAAAGCTGGAGAAGAAAGAAAAGCAGAAAAAATATGTTTACAATTAACGGAGAAAACACCGTTTGTAAGCAGAGGATTCCTTGCTTTAGGGGAAATGTACCAAAGTCAAGAGAGATTTGAAGAGGCGATTCATTTATTAGAAGGTGCTTCTATACATCATCCAAATGAAACAGCAATTCTTCTTTCTTTAGCATCTTCGTATCATGGTGCTGGACAAACGATAAAGGCAGAAGAAATAGCTAGTGAAGTCGTAACAATTGATGCGAGTGATTTGTTAGCCAGATATGATCATGCTTGTTATTTAGCGATGTTAAACAGAAATGAAGAGGCGAAAGAAGAGCTTGAGATTGTACTTCGTGAGGATGAAACCGGATTTTTTGCTGAGCTAATCGAGGAAGATGAAGATTTAGCAAGATTGAGAGAATTTGAAAAGTAATTGTATATGTATATAAATGGTGAAAAGGGATATAAATAAAATATATTTTGAATTAGTTGACAATTTGTTGTTGAATGTCATAAAATAGCTTTTAACAAAGTATACAAATCTGAAGACGAGAAAGAGTAAAATAATGAACTGTTCCTCAGAGAGCCGGTATATTGCTGAAAGCCGGTGTTCAGACGTTATTTGAAAATCATCTCCGAGGAGCCGAGGCTGAAAGTAAGTAAGCCCGGACGGATGTCTACCGTTACAAAGAACACGTATGATAGTACGTTGCTAAGTGCTATTAGTGAAAAGCTAATAGAATTAGGGTGGTAACGCGGGTAAGCCCGTCCCTACTTTATAGGGACGGGTTTTTTGTGTGCTTTAAAACATTCAAAGGAGTGATTGTATATGAAGAAAGTAGATGTAAAAGAGTCAGCTGTAGGGAGAGAAACACGTATTCGTAAGCAGTGGAACGAACAACGTATTTTCGAGCAATCAATTCAGAATCGAGAAGGTGCACAATCTTTCGTATTTTATGAAGGGCCACCAACAGCGAACGGATTACCGCACGTTGGCCATGCACTTGGACGGACAATTAAAGATTTAGTAGCGAGATATAAAACGATGGCTGGATATAAGGTATTAAGAAAAGCCGGATGGGATACACATGGATTACCTGTAGAACTAGGCGTTGAAAAACAACTCGGTATTTCTGGTAAACATGAAATTGAAGAGTACGGAATTGAGCCTTTTATTCAAAAGTGTAAAGAAAGTGTATTCACATATGAGAAGCAGTGGCGTGAATTCACAGAGAGCATTGGATATTGGGTAGACATGGATGATCCGTATGTTACTTTAGAAAATCCATATATCGAAAGTGTATGGCACATTTTAGGAACGATTCATGAAAAAGGCTTGTTATATAAAGGGCATAGAGTTTCACCGTACTGCCCGAGCTGTCAAACTTCACTGAGTTCACATGAGGTTGCACAAGGGTATAAAACAGTAAAAGATTTAAGTGCAACAGTTAAATTTAAAGTGAAAGATAGTGAAAATGAGTATTTCTTAGGTTGGACTACAACACCTTGGACACTTCCAGCGAATGTTGCGCTCGCTGTACATCCGAATATGGAATACGTTAAAGCGAAACAAGAAGGGGATGTATATGTTGTTGCGAAAGAACGTGTACAAGAAGTATTAAAGGAAAACTATGAAGTATTATCTGTCCATAAAGGCGAAGCGTTATTAAACACATCTTATACCGCACCATTTCCAATGAAAGAAGTGATAAATGGTTACCATGTCATCGCAGCAGATTTTGTAACTGCAGATAGTGGTACAGGACTCGTTCATATTGCTCCAGCATATGGAGAGGATGATTATAAAGTCATTCAAAGTGAAGGGCTGTCGTTTCTACATGTTGTAGATGAAAAAGGTGAGTATACAGATGCAGTACCATTTTTGAAAGGGAAATTTGTAAAAGATTGTGACGTTGATATCGTTCGTTATTTGGCGAAGGAAGATTTACTATATCATAAAGAAAAATATGAACATAGCTATCCACATTGCTGGCGCTGTGATTCACCGTTACTTTATTATGCAGGAGAAAGTTGGTTAATCCGAACAACTGCAATTAAAGATACATTTTTACAAAATAATGATTCTGTTACTTGGTATCCAGATCATATGAAACATGGACGCTTTGGTAAGTTTTTAGAAAATATGGTGGACTGGAATATTAGCCGAAATAGATATTGGGGAACGCCATTAAACGTATGGGAATGTGAAAACTGCGATCATCAATTCGCACCGAAAAGCATTGATGAATTAAGAAAACATAGTACGAAAGAAACACCTGAAGATTTAGAATTGCATAAGCCATATGTAGATGAAGTGCAAGTTTGCTGTGAAAAGTGCGGAAATACAATGAATCGTACACCAGAAGTAATTGATGTTTGGTTTGATAGTGGTTCCATGCCGTTTGCACAATATCATTATCCATTTGAAAATAAAGAGTTATTTGAAGAACAGTTTCCAGCAGATGTTATTGCAGAAGGAATTGATCAAACACGTGGCTGGTTTTATAGTTTATTAGCAGTATCAGCACTATATACAGGAAAAGTACCGTATAAACGAGTGTTATCACTAGGGCATGTTCTAGATGAAGAAGGACAGAAAATGTCTAAAAGTAAAGGAAATGCACTAGATCCAGTAGATTTAGTAGAGAAGTTTGGTGCAGATGCGCTAAGGTGGGCTCTACTCGTTGACAGTGCTCCGTGGAATGCGAAACGGTTTTCTGAAAGAACCGTACTAGAAGCAAAATCTAAATTTGTAGATACGTTAGTCAATGTATATAGCTTCTACGTTTTATATGCAAATTTAGATGAGTATAATCCGAAAGAACCGTATGATGTAAAGCGGACGAAATTAGATGAATGGGTATTATCAAGATTGCATAGCACAACGAAAAAGGTAAGAACCGCACTTGATGATTATCAGTTTACGAATGCTGCTCGTGAAATTGCAGCGCTTGTAGATGAAGTGAGTAATTGGTATGTGCGACGATCACGTAATCGTTTTTGGGAATCTGGTATGAATGCTGAAAAAGCAGCTGCGTATGAAACGCTTCATGAAGTGCTTGTAACAATTAGTAAATTAATTGCACCATTTACACCGTTTGTTGCTGAAGATATCCATCTGAATTTAGAAGGAAGTAGCGTTCATTTAGAAGATTATCCAGTTGGAAACGAATCATTTATTCAGCCGAAATTAGAAGTGGAAATGGATGCGGTTTTACAAGTTGTTGAACTTGGAAGAAGTAACCGCAATCAGCATTCTTTAAAAGTAAAACAGCCGTTAGCAGAACTTGTATTACTTGAGCATAAAGAGAATGATATGAATTGGGAATCGTATCGTGACATTGTTATGGATGAGCTAAATGTGAAAGCGTTCCATGTTGAACTCGATGAAACGAAGTATACAACCTATCAATTAAAGCTGAATTTTAAAACGGCGGGGCCGAAGTTCGGTAAGAATGTGAATGCAGTAAATGGTTGGCTAAAACAATTATCACAAGAAAAAGTACAAAATTTTGTATCAACTGAAAAAGCAGTTTACGAAGCAGCATCAGGAGAAGAAGTGGTTGTAACAGCTGAAGATGTGTTGGTGGAGAAAGTTGCGAAATCCGGATTCTCAAATACGACTAACGGGCAATATACGGTTATGTTAGATACGAATGTAACGGAAGAGTTGTTACAAGAAGGAGTAGCGCGTGAATTCATTCGTGCGGTTCAAGAATATCGTAAGCAGTTGAATTTACCAGTTAATTTACGAGTGGATGTTGTTCTTGATACAGAGAAAGAACTACAGCAAACGTTAACGAATCATAAAGATTTGTTGGAAGAAAACTTACTCGTCAAGCAGGTTACTTTTGATCACTTAACGAATGAAGACGATGAACTTTCTTTAGGTGAGACAAAAGTCCGCATTAAATTAAGCGCAGCTAATTAAAGAAAAAAGGAAGTTGGAATCATTCCAACTTCCTTTTTGTATGATTGAGAAATAAATATATTTCTACAGTATTTTTCTCATTTTACACATAAATATTGAGAAAATTTCACTCACCCTAAATGGAAAGGTAATAGAATTGCTCGTATAGAATTACTCGTAGATTCACTTTATTTCGTTACTTGTGGACCGTAATAGCCTTATAGGAATGGGGTAAAGGTTTCAATTTATTAGGGGGAGTGGTTTTATGTTAAACAAAAAAATGGTGGCAATGGCAATGACTGTACCATTAGTAATGGGGACGATTTCTACAGTTTCAGCATTGGAAAAGCAGCAAGTAAAGGTAGAAGCTTATTCACCACAGAAAAAAGCAGTTGAATATTTAAAAGGGAATGCCGATCAATATGGATTAAAGCCAGACCTTTCAGACTTGCAATATATTTCTACAACAGAAACGTCAGTAGCTTCATATGTTAGGTTCCAACAAATAGTCAATGGTGCTCCTGTATTTTCAAAACAAATTACAGTTACTCTTAACGGAGAGGGAAAAGGAGTACTTGCTGTTTCTGATTATCAGCCTGTTAAAGGTGTGAAGGAAGTAACGACAAAAATTAGTGAAAAAGATGCAGAACAAAAATCAATGGCGTATGTTGGAGAAGCAAGTGAACAAAACTTATGGGCTCCTACAGAGAAAGAATTCGGATATATAATTGAAGATGGAATCGCTCGTCCGGTATATAAAGTTATAGTCCATTCTAATAATCCATTTGGGGCATGGGAAACATTTATCGATGCGGAAAATGGAAAGCTAATTAAAAAGGTCGATATAAACCGAAAAGCAGAAGGAACAGGGAAAGTATTTTTACCTAATCCGGTCGTATCTAGTGGTAGTAAAACAGGATTAAAAGATAATAATGATGCAGATTCAACAGCACTAACGAATCAATTGAAAACTGTTACGTTAAAAGGTTTAGATGGTACAGGATTTTTAATTGGAGAGTACGTTACGATTTCTTCAAAGGCGAAGACGCAATCTACAAATTTACAATTTAACTATACACGTGCAAATGATAGCTTTGAAGATGTTATGTCGTATTATCATATTGATACATTACAACGGTACATTCAAGGATTAGGCTTTAAAAATATTAATAACCGTTCGATTAAAGTGAATGTTAATGGTACAACTGATGATAACTCATTCTATTCTCCATCAACGAAAGCATTAACTTTCGGTACTGGCGGAGTAGATGATGCAGAAGATGCTGGCATTATTGCACATGAATATGGGCATTCGATTCAAGATAATCAAGTGCCTGGATTCGGTAGTTCACCAGAAGGTGGAGCAATGGGAGAAGGATTTGGTGACTTCTTAGGTGCTACTTATGAAGATGCAGTGTCGACTACAGGCTACGGGAAAGCATGTGTTGGAGAATGGGATGCGACAGCTTATTCTAGTTCAGATCCAACATGCTTACGCCGATTAGATAATAATAAAGTATATCCGAAAGATATAACAAATGAAGTGCATGATGATGGTGAAATTTGGGCACAAGGCCAATACGAAATGGCGCAAGCTTTTGGCCGTGATGTAGCAACAAAAATTATTTTACAATCACATTGGTCATTAACGCCAAATGCAAAATTCCGTGATGGGGCTAAGGCAATTAAGCAAGCGGATGCTCTTTTATATGGCGGACAACATGCGGCTGAAATCGATCGTATTTGGGCAGCGAGAGGAATTAGTACGAATTAAATTAAAAAGTCGTGGCGTTTATAAGCCACGATTTTTTAATTTACATAAGAACTGGTACTAGTAAATAAAGTTATATCAATGATAGGGGAAATATATCCGCATCCCATTTACTTTTTAGTTTCTTTAAAAACAAAATGCTCTTTAAATTTTCTAGACTCAACTTTTTTACCGTTTCGCATCGAACGGAAAGGGTGTTCTTGCCACGTAATAATCACGTCGACCTCATCTGCTTTTGTAGCAACAGGGAAATTAGCATGTCTAAATCCAGTTTTTCCGCTTGCTAAACGACTTTCTTTTAAGGAAAAGAGTTCATATTTCGTTTTCGTATTTGGCTCGTTGCGGAAGACTTCAACTTGTACGTTATATACTTCACTGTTTCCAACGTTTTTTACTGAAAAATGATATGTTTGAAATTTATCTTTTTTAGCTTGAAGCGTATTTTTACTTATGTTCTTCGGTTCATCTATATTCACTTGCCATTGATCAGAATTTTGAGAGATTGGTAAAGATTTTGGTGAATAGGCGTACGTTTCATTTACTACAATTAGACATAACAAAAGGAGAAAGAAACTTATTACTTTTTTCATATACACACCTCGCTGTAAAATTTTTATTAATATGCGTATATGATACGGAAAATATGTAATAAAATGGTAATTTTATGTTGAGAATTTGAGCATAAGTTTTAATTAGGTATGTAAGAATATACACTAAATTTACTTTATCTCACTTTAAAGGAATTTATGAGTTTAAAAATCAGAATGTTTATAAAAAAGGCTTGCGGTTTATAAAGAAAAGAGATAGAATACTCTGTAAATATAAAAAGTGATGATCAGGAAAAGTACATGATGCAAAGGTCTACAGAGAGCAATCGGTTGCTGGGAAGATTGCGATACCGCATGATGGAAAGACACCTGTGAGTGTTGCTTTGAACGTGATTATTAGTAAAAGCGAACGGTACCTACCGTTATCAGGGCTAAGATGGTCATTATGACAATTTGGGTGGTACCGCGGAAAAAATCCGTCCCTATTTATAGGGGCGGATTTTTGTATTCTTTGAAAGGAGGTGAGTGACCGTGGATGATGACGATGACAACAATAATGTAAATAAATATAAAACTATTGGAGGCAAATATAATGGATCAAATAATGAAGCGTTCACTCACACGAGAATGTACGAAGCATGGCGGAAAGGTTGTATTACTACAAGGATGGGTAAAAAAGATTCGTCATCTAGGGAATGTTAGTTTTTTATTATTAAGGGACCGTACGGGAGTTATTCAATGTGTATTAGAAAACGAGTTAGCTGGATATAAAGTTGATGTTGAAAGTGTCGTCCAAGTAATTGGTGAAATAGTAGAGACAACGAAAACAGAATTAGGTGTTGAAGTACTTGCGCATGAAGTGAAAGTATTAAATGGGGCCGAACAACTGCCATTTGAAATAAATAAAAAGAAATTACAAGTTGGCTTAGATCAACTATTGAATGAGCGGGTATTATCATTAAGACATGAGCGAACCGTGGCAATTTTTAAAGTAAAATCTACACTCGTTCAAAGTTTTAGTGAATTTCTAATAGAGAACGATTTCACACGTATATTTACTCCGAAAATTGTTGCGCAAGGGGCAGAAGGAGGAGCGAATGTTTTTAAGCTTCCATATTTCCAAAAAGAAGCCTATTTAGCTCAATCACCACAGTTTTATAAACAAATGATGGTAGCTGGAGGACTTGAACGTGTTTTTGAAATTGCTCCTGTGTACCGGGCAGAACATCACAACTCTTCCCGTCATTTAAATGAATATATATCGTTAGACGTAGAGCTTGGGTTTATTCATGATTTTCATGAAGTGATGCAATTAGAAACAGATGTTTTACGATATATGTTTCAACAAGTAGGGGAAATATGTAAAAAAGAACTACAACTATTACAAATAGAAGTACCTGTCATTACTGAAATACCTAAAATCACATTGTTAGAAGCACAAGAAATTTTGAAAAGTAAGTACCGGAAAGAATCGCCGATTGGAGATTTAGACACAGAAGGTGAAAAGTTGCTAGGGAAATATGTGAAAGAAACATATAATAGTGAATTTGTTTTTATTACACACTATCCGAAAGAAGCGCGACCAATGTATACGATGCCGAATAAGGAGAATTCAGCTATAACGGATTCTTTTGACCTATTATATAAAGGACTAGAAATAACGTCAGGTGCACAGCGTATTCATAATCATGAAATGTTACTAGCTTCTTTTAAAGAAAAAGGATTACATCCAGAGAAATTTCAATCCTATTTAGATACATTTCGTTACGGATGTCCACCGCATGGTGGCTTTGGAATTGGATTAGAACGAGTTGTGTATAAGCTTTTAGAATTATCGAATGTAAGAGAAGCAAGCGCTTTTCCGAGAGATTGTACGCGTCTTATACCATAAGATAAAAACCCTTCTATAATTATAGAAGGGTTTTTGTGTATTTCAATATAAGTTAAAGGGAATAACAATGGTTTTTGTGAAAATATGTAAATTGTATCAAGGAAATTTTATAATGAATTGAGAAAAAGAAAATTCATAAGTTATAATAAAATATGAATATAAAAAAAGTTCATATAATAATGTATGGAAGAGTATGAAACATGTTATATCAAACTCAAGCAACACAACAAACACCAGCTTATATAATCTATCTTCTGGATGTAAGCGCATCAATGAATCAAATGATGGATGCAGGCGAAGAAGAAAAAAGAAGAATTGATATTGTAACGGATGCTCTTTCTTTAGCGATTCGCCAAATGGTATTTCGTTCGACAAAAGGTAGTCGCTTGCTCCCAAGATATAAGTTATCTATTTTGGCCTATAGCGATCATGTTTTTGATCTATTGGGTGGGGTAAAAACAATAGACGAAGTGGCTAGGTTGCGCCCGCTAGAAAAAATCCAAACGCATCGCTTAACTGATACAGCAAAAGCTTTCTCTGTAGTGGAGAAGTTATTGCAAAAGGAATTACCAAATTTACAAGATGGACCAGCTCCTGTTGTCTGTCATATGACAGACGGGGCTTCAACTGGTGAAGATCCAGAATTAATTGTGCGAAGAATTATGGATATGTCTGTACCTGATGGAAATGTACTAATGCGCACAAGTATATATGAATAAAAAATAAAGTATATGTGAAGTAGATAAAAAAATAAAAGGGTGTTTGAGAATATGTACTCCATGATGGTTGTACCATCATGGAGTACTGTGTGCAATGATAGAATAGAAAAAGAAGTACGAGCTTAGGCGAGATGGCATTTTACGGGGCGACGAATATAAACACATAGAATGGACATAAAACTAACGAACTCGTACAATTTCGTAAGTTTAACGTAGTAGTTGTCACAATATATAAAAGGTTGTCATACTGTTACTACAAAACTTACAAAATTAACGATACTTAAAAACATATGAACTTAAAGCACTTGATTGTAAATTAAAGGAAAAAAGTGCTTTTTGCGTTTTAGGATAGAAATGAGTAGACACATTATAATTTTATAAGTGTGCTAAGTATTAAATTTTTATAGATTGTAATGGTTGTGAACAGGGTATGACGATAGTAGAGGGAAAAATAAAAGCTTGTGTTATTTTTGGAAGTCATCGTAAAGTACTTTTTAACGGATGGACGTTATGCATATGTTATCCGAAAAAAAACGGGTAGACATTACAGGAATTATAATTATGTCTACTGCATCAATAGATAAAGCTATTCAGCAAAATGAATCAGCACAACAACAAGATGATAGGATCTAGATGATTAATAAACAATGCCCCATTGTATAGAGTTACAATAGGGCATTGTTATTAATTTTTTGCCATAAATCTCTGTTTGAACGAAAAAAGTAGATTTCTTTTTTCATTTTTTTCTTTTGCTAATACACTTAATAAAAGTGAGTTATCCATTTGATCTATATCACTTTTTAGTGCATTTTGCATTCCAGATAACATCATGTATACAGCTAAAATAACGATAGTAAAAAATAAAACGGGGCCAAATGCTATCCAAGGTAAAACATTTAAAAACTGATGATTATAACCAAGTAAAACAAGGGTACCCGCAATGTTAAATGAAATGGCTTGAAATAGTGCTAAATGTAATAATAAAACTAAAGTTTGCAGCATTTGTTGATTAATCCAAATGAAAATTTTTGGCATAAGAAAGGGTTTTAAATGTAACTTGCAAATGTGAAAAAACCCACCGCCTAATGTTTTAGAACTTGTCACAAACTCATTTTGTAGTAATAAACGAATTTCATTACTGAAAAGTTGTACTAAATTAGGTACACTAATAAAAATTAAAACGGAAATCATATAAGAAAGCCAATGATGTTCTTCATCTGGAGATACAAACATTACAGGTGATAATAAAAAAATCGCTAATAAGGTGGTAGGGACATATTGGAATGTTTCAAATAGAACATCTAAAAACCGTACATATCGATAAAAGTATGCATGAAGAACACCGAATATAAGTGAAAAGACTATACGGAAAAAGCTAATGATCACTGCATAAAAAATTGGTGTTTTTGCAGCATAGAGAGTCCGAATTAAAACATCATCTCCCTCTTTATCAACACCGAGAGGATGAGAAAAAGATGGCGGTGCTGGAGCAGTACTAACTAGTTTGTCGTTAATGTATTGAAATGCAGGAACAGGTTTGATTTTTCCTGCGTCTACTTTTTCTTTCGTAATATAACTTGAAATAATAATAGTTACTAAAATAAATAGACCGATTAAAAATCGTATATTAAAAACTACCTTTTTAAGCATGTAAATCCCTTCTTCCTGGTAAAATGCGTTTTAATAGTTCAAAGGAGAGATAGAATGGAATCGTTAAAAGTAATAAACTTACCGTAATAATTTCCGGTGTTTGATGCATAATTAAAAATTTAAACAAGCCGTATGAGTTAAATAAATACTCCAGTACGATCATATTGGAAATCATAAATAAAAAAATAGATTTTGCATTATAAAAGATAGAAAGTAGGGCGTTGATGAGTACGTGTTTATATAAAATGTACAACGGCTTTAATCCTTTTGCGACCGCAACGTTTATATAATCCTTTTGCAGTTCATCGTTATAATTTAACAAACTAATTTTGTATAAGAAAATAATCGGTAAAATACTTAGTGTTAATATCGGTAACAAATATGTTTTTTCTTGCATGGTAGAAAAAGGCACTGTGACGAGTAAATTCGTATTTTTATAAATCCAAATGACAAATAACTGTACACAAACGACGAAAAATAAGTCTGGTAATGACTCTAGTACGTGCAAGGTTTTAAGAATAAGAGATTGAATGGGTTTAGGAAAGTAAAATGTAAGTATGGTAAAAGTAGTAGAAAGGACTACGGCGATAAGGAAAGCGCAAATCATAATAGTTAATGTATGCGCATATGATTCTAGTAAATATGGAAAAAGATCACGGTCCGGCGACTGAGTGCCAGCATTGCTAATTTTATAAGTAATACTGGTAGGGTGAAACAGAGAAGAAATAACATTAGATATCGAATCGAAATAGTTACCAAAATTTAATTGTAAAGTTGGTGTTGGCGGCATGGCTAACGCTCTCGATGCACTTGGAGTTGTACCAAAAAACAATTGTGGCAGAGAACAAATCGCAATAATACCAAGAATAATGAAAAATGAGCGGACAATAAAAAAACAACCATTTTTTAAAAGTGACATAACGTTTGAATCTCCTTATATTTTTATCCCGCATTAACGGGTAGTAAGACTCCCAACTCAAAACTCGGCGGAAGATAACTGCCGTAAATGCCCGAGTGGTTCAACTAATAATCAGTGGGAGATGGACAACCCCCCACTGATTAAAGTTTCACTTTATTGTAAATATTTTCTATAATGCTATATGAAAATCCTTTTCGACAAAAAATTTAATATATGCCTTGACAGTTATAAAAATAACCGATATACTTCATATTAATTTCAAAAATAAATATATTCTAAATATTAAAATGTGTTGAATAGGAGTAGTAAGGTCATGTATTTGTACAGAGAGCTATGGGTTGGTGCGACATAGTCAAATGACATCCTGAACTCGCCTAGGAGCAGTAAGGTGGAACGGAATCACATTCTTAGTAAATCTTAACGGTTAACCTTCGATATTAGGTTTGTAATCAAACGATTACTACTAAGGTGGATTCATAATGGAATCAATAAGGGTGGTACCGCGTTAAGTAAATGGCTTAGCGTCTCTTTATATAAAGAGACGCTGGGCCATTTTTTATTATATAGAGAAAGAAATGGAGGGGTTATTTGGATAGGTTTATAAAATTTATTTATTTATATAAAAAGATTTATTTAGGAGGAAAATAAGATGAAACAGACGGAGCAATGGACTTCGAAATTAGGATTTATAATGGCTGCAGCAGGATCAGCAATTGGACTTGGCGCAATATGGAAGTTTCCTTATATCGCTGGAAAGAGCGGAGGAGGAGCATTCTTTTTAATTTTTATATTATTTACTGTATTAATTGGTCTCCCGCTATTAATAGCTGAATTTATGATTGGACGCAGCACACAGAAACAAGCGATTGGGGCATTTAAAAGTATCGCACCAAATACAGGTTGGCATTGGATTGGACGTCTTGGCGTTGGAACTTGTTTTATATTACTGTCATTTTATAGTGTTGTAGGAGGATGGGTATTAATTTATTTATTCAGGGGAGTAACTGGACAACTTATTACTCCAGGGCAGAATTACAGTGCATTATTTACTGAAACAATTGGAAATCCCGTTTGGGCTATTACTGGACATTTCGCTTTTATGTTCATTACGATATGGGTTGTATCAAAAGGGGTACAAAATGGAATTGAAAAAGCAAGTAAATATATGCTACCAGCATTGTTCGTTTTATTTGTCGCTCTTATTATTCGTTCCTTAACACTGGATGATGCGATGAAAGGTGTTAAGTTTTTCTTACAACCCGATTTTTCAAAAATTACTTCGGAAAGTATTTTGTTCGCAATGGGGCAATCATTCTTTGCGATTAGTATCGGAATTTCAATTATGGTTACGTATAGTTCGTATTTGAATAAAAAAGAAAGTTTACCAAAATCAGCAATAACAATTGTTGGATTGAATTTATTCGTCTCTTTATTCGCAGGTCTTGCTATTTTTCCAGCAGTATTTTCATTAGGGATGGAGCCGACAGAAGGGCCTGGACTACTATTTATCGTATTACCATCTGTATTTAGTCAAATTCCATTCGGAGGATTATTCTTAACAGTATTTCTTGCACTATTTACATTTGCGACACTAACATCAGCGTTCTCTTTACTTGAAACAGTTGTTTCAGCAATGGCGAACGGTAAGCAAGAAAGAAGAAATAAACTATCTTGGGTTATCGGCTTCTTTATTTTTCTGGTAGGTATTCCATCAGCTCTTTCATTTGGTGTATGGAGTGATATTATGATTTTCGGAAAGAATATTTTTGATGCAGTAGATTTTTTATCTAGTAATATATTAATGCCACTTGGAGCGCTATTTATTAGTATTTTCGTATCATTCAAAATGGAAAAGAAAGTGTTAGAAGCAGAATTTTTTGTAGGTGGAAATTACGGAAAGAAAGTATTTACTTGTTGGGCATTTTTACTTCGATTTATAGCTCCACTTGCAATAATCATCGTCTTTTTAAATGTAATAGGGATTATCTAAATTAAAGTGTTATAATATTCAGTAAAAAAATGAGGTGATGACCATAAAGACGAATTTGATTGAAACAGAGAAATACATGAATATTAGAGGTAAGAAGCTATACGTTGAAACACATGGAAATCCTAAAAATAAGCCTGTATTATACTTACACGGTGGACCAGGAGAGAGTTGCTATGATTTTTCATTTCATCAAGCGGAACGATTAAAAGATTCCTTATATGTAATTATGTTAGACCAAAGAGGGGTTTGTCGATCAGAAGGAATTACTGAGGAAGAATCTTTTGGACTAAATGATTTAGTTGAAGACTGTGAGGAAATAAGAAAACTATTACAAATTGAAAAATGGTCTGTAATCGGGCACTCTTTCGGTGGATATTTAGCATTGTTATATGCGGCGACATATCCAAATTCAATAGAGAAAATAATATTTGAAGGGCCGACTTTCGATTTTGCATTAACAAGTAGGGCCTTATTACAAAAGACAGGAACATTATTAAAAAAGTATGGAAAAGAAGTAGCGGCAGAAGAGTGCTTTGCTTATTCATCTAACAATGCTAGTTCAGAAGAATTGCTAGAAGCATATATAAGATTAAGCGCTGAATTAGAAGAAAAAAGAATGGAGATTTATAATTATAAGGAAGATGAAACGGACGATAGTTTATATAGTGACGAGGAGTGGGAAGTATTTTCAAATCGTTCAAAAATCCATTTTGATAGGTTAAAATTAGAAGGAGCATGCCATACGCCATTATTATCTAAAATTAAAGATGTACAGAACCCAATGTTATTAATTGTAGGAAAACATGATGTAGTAACGTGTGAAAAGCAAATTGAAATATTTAATCGCGATTCTCTAAATGGAAAGCATATCATATTCGAAGAGAGTGGCCATTCACCACATTATGAGGAAGCAGATCGATTTGCGGAAACAGTTATTCATTTTTTGAAATAAAAAGAAAGGGTGCTTCGTATTATGCGAAGCACCTTTTTTAAATTTCAGGATATGTGATTGTAATGTTAGGCCATTTACTTTGCCAATTCTTTTTCATAACTCTATTTTTGTACATATGTATTCGTTCTTTCGTTTCAAGAAAATGAGCTGTCGGTTTCACTTGTAATGAAAGTACATCTTCAATTCCGCATGGAGTTGTTAATATGACATTATTTTGCTCGTCAAGCGTAACCCCTAAAGCGGTTGCTGTTTCAGGAAATTTAGAAATAGCATTAACAGAAGAAGAATATGGTGGCATGTTATTCACCACATGCATACGAGCTTGATTCTTTACTGACCAAGGGATAGTAGCATCAATATTTATTAGTTTCATTTCTAATGATTGTTCATATGCCTCATCTTTATGAAAAGGGTCAAAATAAATGACATCAACATCCGGTGTAGCTGTTCTTACTTCATAGTTATGTAAAGTATCCCAAATTTTAGAACGAACAAACCCGGCGCAAATCCACCAATCAGGTAGTTTGAGAGATTTAGCTGTATGTAGTACGTCCATCATCCACGTATCATTTTGTATCATTTGAATAATGTCTTGCTCTGTTTTTATAGTCATTTGATATTTCACCTGCTTTTTTGAGAATGAATTAATGCATCAGTTCAATAATCCATAAAATCCAGTAAGCACCTGGTACAAATAGTAGTTGTGCTAATAATGTGCCGAAAAGTCTAGATATCATTAGCCAACCATACATTTTACTCATAGATTCAGCACCATTTTCTGATTGTAAGGCGCGTTCTGTTAAAAGTGCAATACGCGGATCGAGTAACACTGTTAATAAAATAGTGGCGAAACCATTCACAAGGCCAGAAGCTGTACTTGCATTTGTTGCATAATCTGGATTTAGAAAAGAAGCGTAAAGGGCGGAAAGAACGCCTGCTGTATATATTGCAGTAGCAAACATGTTAATAAGCATAATACGTTTTGGAATACCACCGATACGTAGTCTATGAATCATTTCTAACTTTGGAAAGCGTACATATTTTTTTGTGTACTTTAATTTTTGTATGTTATTTGTTCTCATCATTCGAATGAAAGAACCGTCTGTTTCAAAGTTTTGAATGACATATCCAAATAATTTTGTCAAAGTCGGATAAAGTATAATCGCAAGTAATGTACCGATAGAAGCAGATAATAGAACGAGTCGTATAATATGCTCTAAATTAATAGAAGAATCTAGTTTTGCTTCATCGACAATACCACCAATTAAAAAGGCTTGTAGTAAGTTTGATGTTCTTGAAATAAGCAATACCATTCCTACGACAGATAAAGCAACGGCAATCTTTTTCAAACGAACCCCTGCTAATCGAATACTATAAGAACTTGTTTCGACTGCATGGATGATAATTGTGAAAGCCATAATAAATATTAATGTAATTGACATTTGTTTCACCAGTTTCTATTAAAATAATTGTAACTTTTTTACTTTATCATATCTTTCTATTTTTTGTAACTGAAAGTATGAGAGGTGGAAAAAAGAGTTTTCTGAATAGAATTAAAATGGTATTGTAGAAAGGATGTGGTTTCGACTAATAGAGGGGAGAAATTTGTTATGCATTCATATTATAGCAATCGTGCAAATGAATATGAAGCGGTATACTATCGGAATGATCCGATAAGGCAAGAAGAACAAAGGATGCTTGAAGGACAATTAAAAGGAATTTGTAAAGGAAGAAACGTTCTTGAAGTTGCTTGTGGAACAGGATATTGGACGAAGTATGTTATAGATGTAGCTACACATGTAACAGCGATTGATTATTCTGATGAAGTATTAGCGATAGCGAAGGGGAAAGAGCTTTCTAAGGAGAAGGTTACCTTTCAAAAGGGTAACGCTTTTAAACTAGAACAAATGAAAGACACCTTTCAAGGGGCATATGCAAACTTTTGGTTTTCACATATTAAAAAAGAAGAGATTACTAGTTTTTTAAAACAGTTCCACAGAGTATTACAAAAGGGGGCAACTGTATGTTTTGCAGATAATATGTTTAATGAAGGAATTGGTGGGGAGCTTGTTCGTAAAGAGAATGATAGTAATACATATAAATTGCGAATACTTTCTACTGGAGAAGGCTATGAAATTGTTAAAAATTATTATACAGAAGAAGAATTACAAGTTCTCTTTCAGCCATTTGGTGATGAATTACAAATTTATATAGGAGAATGCTTCTGGTGGATTACATATAAAGTAAAATAAGGGAGGGAATGAAACATGTATACAACATTTCTATTTGATTTAGATGGAACTTTAACAGATCCGAAAGAAGGGATTGTAAATTCAGTTTTGTATGCGTTAAAAAAGGTAGGAATTGAAGAATTACATGTAAGCGAGTTAGATTCATTTATCGGTCCACCAATTCAACAATCGTTTGCAAATAGATATAATATGAGTGAAATAGAAGTTGAGAAGGCTGTCTATTACTTTCGTGAATATTTAAAGCAAAGTGGTTTGTTCGAAAATAAAATATATGACGGGATTCCCAATCTTTTGCAAGAATTAAAAGATGGAGGCAATCATTTATTTGTAGCAACGTCAAAGCCTACTGTATTTGCGAAACAAGTAATAGAGCATTTTCAATTAACGAATTATTTTGAGGATATCATTGGAAGTAATTTAGATGGTACGAGAATAAAAAAAGAAGAAATAATTGCTCATATTTTACAAACAAATGGAGAACTTAAAAAAGAAGAAATTGTCATGATTGGAGATAGAAAGCACGATATAATAGGTGCGAATCATAATGAAATAGCTTCAATAGGCGTTTTGTATGGCTATGGGAGTGAAAAAGAATTGACTAAAGTTGGTGCGATTCATATAGCAAATGATGTAGAAGAACTACATCATTTTTGTGTAGAATATAGTTTGATAAAGCAGTAAATATAGAGACTAGTAATCCCTTTAAAACGTATGATGATGAATTCGTTAATGTTTAAAGGGATTTTTCATATGTAATCGAATATGTATAATTAGACATTTTTAGCATAAAAAATTGTAATAAATAGAGGAGGTTTGTCACGGGAGAATAGAGTACAACATAATTGTAGAAGTTTATCAATAAAAGATTGAATTTTCTGTCTAAAGGAGGGGTATAATTGGAGCTAGTTATTATATTATTAGCACTTAGCTTACTTATGTTTGTAGCATATAGAGGTTTTTCTGTTATTTTATTCGCACCGATATTTGCATTATTTGCGGTATTTTTGACAGAACCTAGTTATGTATTACCTTTCTTTTCTAATATCTTTATGGAGAAAATGGTAGGGTTTATAAAGTTATATTTCCCTGTGTTTTTACTAGGAGCAATATTTGGGAAAGTGGTAGAAATGTCAGGAATTGCGGACTCTATTGCAAAGACGATTATCGAGTTAGTTGGTGAAAAACGTACGATATTAGCGATTGTATTAATGGGTGCTATTTTAACGTATAGTGGTGTGAGTGTTTATGTAGTAGTGTTTGCTGTCTATCCGTTCGCAGCTAAGTTGTTTCGACAAGCTAATATTCCAAAGCGTTTAATTCCCGGAACGATTGTTCTTGGAGCAGTAACATTTACAATGGATGCGCTCCCTGGAACACCTCAAATTCAAAATGTAATACCTACAACATTTTTTAAAACTGATATTTATGCTGCACCGATACTTGGGATTGTAGGAGCAATCTTTGTTTTAACGTTAGGATTACTTTACTTAGAGAGTAGACGTAAAAAGGCTAAGGCTGCGGGAGAAGGTTATTTCGGATTTAATGATGGGAATCATGAAATGGCTGCATCATTGGAAGTAGAGCAGAAAGAAATGCCACTGTTAAAAAACTTGGATATTACGAGGGCGCAACAATTTATTGCTTTTATACCACTTATTTTAGTAGGTGTAATGAATAAAGTTTTTACTATTATGATACCGAAGTGGTATCCGAACGGTTTTGACTTTTCAGCAATTGGCATGAAAGCATTTGGAAAAGTAGAATTAAGTGCGGTAGTTGGAATTTGGTCTGTAGAATTGGCACTTATTATAGGTATTGTAACAACGCTTATATTATATTGGAAACGAGTAGTAACAGGGTTTCAAGCTGGATTGAATACAAGTATTGGTGGAGCTCTACTTGCAACAATGAATACAGGAGCTGAGTTTGGATTTGGTGGTGTAATTGCAGCACTTCCAGGCTTTGCAATTATGAGAGATAGTATTTCTGCAACATTTACTAACCCTTTAGTGAATGGAGCGGTAACGACGAATATTTTAGCAGGTATTACAGGATCTGCATCAGGAGGAATGGGAATAGTTCTAAGTGCGATGGGGGATAAATTTATTGCAGCAGCCAACCAATTTGATATTCCATTAGAAGTAATGCACCGTATCGTATCAATGGCATCAGGAGGAATGGATACATTACCACATAACGGGGCTATTATTACTATCCTTACAGTAACAGGGTTAACACATAAACAATCATATAAAGATATATTCGCTATCACAGTTTTGAAAACGGTTGCTGTATTTTTAGTTATCGCATTCTATACTTTAACAGGAATCTATTAATAGTAGATAAAATATGAATTGTAAAGATTTATCAAATCTATATTTAATATAATAAAATATTAATTAGGATAAAAAGGGGTGAAGTATTTGCAAGAAGTTGCTGAGTTTCGTATGCCGAAGTCTGTATTATATGGAAGAAATTCGCTTGAAAAACTAGGGGAACAATCAAAGAAATTGGGGAAAAGAGTTTTTATAGTTACTGATACAATTATGGAGAAATTAGGGTATGTTGAAAGGTGTATAAAACAACTAAATAAGAAAGGTATTACTGTTATTACATTTAATAAAGTGAATGCTGAGCCTACAAATATACACGTATTAGAAGCGTTAACTATTTGTAAAGAAGGAAAGTGTGATTTTATTATCGGTATTGGTGGTGGAAGTTGTATTGATGCTGCGAAAGCAGTAGCAGTTTTATATACAAATGGGGGAGAAGTTGAAGTTTACGTCCAAAAGGATATCGAAATAGAAAATGCCCCGTTACCACTTATTGCAATTCCAACAACTTCTGGTACTGGATCAGAAGTAACAAGTGTGGCAGTAATTACGAATAAAAAAACAGATGTAAAAATGATGATAAAACATCCGAGTTTTACTCCGCAAGTAGCAATTATAGATCCGATTTTAACATGTTCGGTACCACCTCATATTACGGCAGCAACAGGGATAGATGCATTATGCCATGCAATCGAAGCATATATTTCTAAAGTTTCACAACCACTTACAGATGTACTTGCTCTTTCAGCTATTGAAAGTATTATGAAATATTTACGTATTGCATATGAAGACGGAGATAATATGGAGGCAAGAGAAGCGCTGATGATTGCTTCATTACAAGCTGGAATCGCATTTTCTAATGCATCAGTTACATTAGTTCATGGAATGTCTCGGCCAGTGGGTGCATTATTTCATGTACCACATGGTATATCAAATGCCATACTATTACCTACAGTTTTAGAGTTTACAAAAACAAGTGCAGTGAAAAGGTTAGCAGAGATTGGACGCAGTTTAAACAAAGATTTGTACTCATATTCTGATGCAGAAGTAGCGAACTACACGCTTGCTGAAATAAAAAAACTTTGCTTTGATCTTCGTATTCCAAACTTAAAAGAATATGGAATTGATGAAATTGAATTTGAAAATGCTATTTCTAAAATGGCTTCAGATGCAATTGAAAGTGGTAGCCCAGGAAATAATCCACGAGTTCCTTCTTATGATGAAATTAAACAATTGTATCGAGAGTGTTTTACTTATCAATATGAATATCTTTCCGAAAAATCCGGTAAATAATTCTGAAAATTCAATAAAAATTTCCTTGGAAATGAAATAGAGGATAAATCAATAATTAGTGGGATGGGACCACTTAGAAACAAGACTTTGTATTCATTATAAAGTCTTGTTTTATTGTATGAAAAATATATAATAATTTATAGTTTTTATGTCTGTAAAATAATATTGAAGAGGGTGTTATATTATGAAAACGATAGGCCTTATAGGTGGTATGAGTTGGGAATCAACTTCTGAATATTATCGAATTCTAAATGAAGAAATAAAAAGTAGATTAGGTGGATTACATTCAGCAAAATGTATGATTAATAGCGTAGACTTTGAAGAGATTGAACGATATCAGTCTAACGGAGATTGGGATGGAGCAGGTGAAGTATTAGGGAATGTGGCGTATTCGTTACAGAAGGGAGGAGCAGACTTTATAGTCATTTGCACAAATACAATGCATAAAGTGGTCGAGAAAATAAAGGGGAATATTAATATTCCGGTATTACATATTGCTGATGCAACTGCAAAAGAAATTAAAAGAACAGGTATTCAAACGGTTGGTCTGCTTGGAACTAAATATACAATGGAGCAAGATTTCTATAAGTCACGTATAGAAGAGAATGACATAAAAGTAATGGTACCATTAGAAAAAGATAGAGAAAAAATAAATGAAGTAATATATACAGAATTATGTTTAGGAAAAATAACATCGCAATCTAGAGAGTATTATAAAGGAGTTATAGAAGAGTTAGTGCAAAAAGGAGCACAAGGAATAATATTAGGTTGTACAGAAATAGGGTTATTAATAAAGCAAGAAGACGTATCTATCCCGATATTTGATACAACTTATATACATGCAATTGAAGCGGTAAATGTCGCTTTAGAAAAAAATATATCATAATTATATTATGCAAACTTAGTACGTGAGTCTGGAAAACATTCAGAAAATATTTTATAATGTAAGTGGTTACATTTAAGGGGGAATGCGTATGTTTTCAGTTCAACCAATCGCATTTGTACATAATGAAAGAAAGGAAATAAAAGATGATGAGTGGGGAGAAGTTACATCCTGTATTACTTTAACGGATATATATACAGAGGAAAGTATACAAGGAGTGGAAGACTTTTCTCATATTGAAGTTGTTTTTTATTTTCATAAAGTAACTGATAAACAAATTCAATATTTTGCTAGACATCCTAGAAATAATAATGATTATCCTAAAGTAGGTATTTTTGCACAGCGTGGGAAAAATCGGCCGAATCGCATAGGTGTGACAATTGTAAAGGTGATAAAAAGAGAAGGCAAATCAATTATTGTTGAGGGGTTAGATGCTATTGATGGCACCCCTATATTGGATATAAAGCCAATAATGAAAGAGTTTATGCCGAAAGAAGAAATACTACAACCTAAATGGGCAACGGATATAATGAGACAGTATTGGAAGGGGAATGGAGTAAAATGAGAGTATATGAGGCAACAATTGCAGATTTAGATGGACTAGCATCAGTTTTTAATAACTATCGCATGTTTTACCGACAAGATTCTGATTTAGAAGGAGCAAAAGTATTTTTACGAAATCGAATCGAGAGAAAAGAATCCGTTATTTTCGTGGCAGTTGAAGACGGTGAATATATTGGGTTCACGCAATTATATCCATCATTTTCTTCCATTTCGATGAAAGAATTGTGGATTTTAAATGATCTGTTTGTACAAGCGGCGAAGCGCGGAGCCGGAACAGGTAAAAAATTGTTAGAAGCTGCAAAAGAATTTGCATTAGAAAATGGTGCAAAAGGTGTAAAATTACAAACAGAGATTGATAATTTATCAGCACAGCGATTATACGCTGAAAATGGTTATTTGAGAGATAATCGTTATTTCCATTATGAATTAACGTTTTAAAAAATATTAGATTAAAAGATACATTTTTATTTTGTTTTATTTAGCTTCAAGAAATTTGAATCGATTCTTGTCTTAACAAGAATAGACATAAAATGTTACAAATTATATAAGAATAAAAGAAGAGGATGGTGACAGGCAGAATATCTCTGTATGTTCTATCCTTTTTTTGTACCACAAATGATCTTATTGACTCTTAGAAGCTTTTTAATAGCTTCATCTTCTGTAAGCCATACAATTCATGGGATAAAGTGAAGGCTACAACCGGCTCGAAGATTGAGGATTGCCGATAAACAATTTACGATGAAGGATATTATTTATTTTAAGTAGGTTTTGTTATCTTTCGTTGCTAATTCACTTTATTAAACTATTTGGAAGTTTTGTTGCGCAAGTTGTAAATTTAACATAATAAAGTAAAACCATTTCTTTGTAATGATGAGAACTTCTTTTTATTTTTTAAAATTCAAAAGAATATATAAATAACAATAATAATATAATAAAAAACAATATTAATTTATTGTTAAACAATAAATAATGTGGTAAGATCATGTTGTCATTGAATAAGTGAGGTGTTTTAAATGAATGTTAAACGAGGTTCAACCACTTTCTTAAAGGTAATTATTTTTCTGGCTGGAATTGCAGTGTTTACTTTGTGTATATTTTTAGTGCCCCATATAGCGAATTTCGCAGCAAAATTGTATCCAAATATTGCCCCAATGAAATGTCTTGTTTTCATCGTGATGTATGGAGCAGCTGTGCCTTTTTACGTTGCTCTCTATCAGGCTTTCAATCTTTTACGGTACATTGACAAGAACACAGCGTTCTCGGAATTATCAGTAAAGGCGTTAAAGAACATAAAGTACTGTGCGATTACAATCAGTGGTTTGTATGTATTAGGTTTGCCACTCTTTCATTTTATAGCGAAGAAAGTTGATCCCCCTATTGGATTAATGGGACTCATCATCATTTTTGCTTCGTTCGTTATCGCCGTTTTTGCTGCTATTCTTCAACAGCTTCTACAAGAGGCGATTAACATAAAATCAGAAAATGATTTGACGGTCTGAGGTGGAGGATATGACAATTATTATTAATATTGATGTGATGTTAGCAAAACGAAAAATGAGCGTAACGGTCCTTTCGGAGAAGGTTGGAATTACTATGGCGAATCTTTCAATTCTGAAAAATGGGAAAGCAAAAGCGGTTCGTTTTTCAACATTAGAAGCGATATGTAAGACTTTGGATTGTCAGCCAGGCGATATTTTGGAGTACAAAAGCGACGAAGACACTCAATAAAACCAGATAACAAATTTATTTAACGGGAGTCAATAGAGAATGTAAGGGATAGCCACTAAGCTATCCCTTATTTGCGTTTATTGATGTTATTTACTCAGAGAATTGCATTGATATTAGTGACAAAAATGTGGTGTGATTTGCAATGTTTGCTCCTCAAAAGGGAACCGGTTACCTTTCAAGTGATCTCACCTTTATTTTTTGGCAGACAACTATTTGCCAAAAAGGCTATTTTAACCACGTTTTAAACTATGTCGAGTGAATCAAAAGCCGCATTATATCTTTGGATTTCTGAATTGATGAAATCAATACGTTCTTTTATGTTATCCACTTCAGTAAAATTAAGAGATAAAGATAAATTGATGAATTCTTTTAAATTGTATTATAGTTGATTTAAAACCCAGTTTGTTGCATCTTCAAAGTTTTCTGCAATGTAGTTTGGCTCAATATGTGCCCATTTGTCTCGGTACGTATGTAAAGCATCATATCCAGCGCCTGTTCGTACTAATATCGTTGTCGCATTCACTTTTGCTCCTGCAACAATATCAGTCCAACGATCACCAACTACAGCGCATTGTGTTAAAACAAGCCCATGTTTTTCCGCTGCTTTAAGAAGCATACCTGTACTTGGTTTGCGGCATTCACAACCATCACCATGTTTATGAGGGCATACGTAAATATCATCAAAACCGAAACCTTTTAATTCTTGTACAAAATCAGATACAGTCGCTATCCCATCCGCAATGCCCGGTTGATTTGTGAAAGAGAAAAGTTTTATATTTTGAGCTTTTAGTTTTTGTAAAGCTGCATTTGTAAAAGGGAATAATGTAAAAGAATCTGGGTAATGTATTGTAGTGTCGCCACCAATTGTACCGTCACGATCAATGAAAACTGCTTTAATGTTTGCCATAGTTATAGTCCTTTCAATTTATAAGTAGTTTAAAAATGTTTAACAAATCGGTAGCCATTTACTTCATAGCCTAATTTTTTATAAAAAGGATGTGCTTCTAATCTTTTTGTTCCACTAACTAGCCATGTGCCAATGCAATTATGCTTTTTGGCTAATTGTTCTGCATAATCCATTAACACTTGTCCAATGCCTTTCCGCCGTATTGTCGAATCAACGCTAATAATTGAAATCTCTCCATAGCGTGTCACATCTTCTAAATTTTCGCGTATACGAAATCCAAGTAATCCAAATATAGTTTCTTCTTCCTCATAAACATATAAAAAATCAAAAGGACTCATTTCGACGAATTGTAATCGGTTGTTCATATCTTCATAGGAGATTAATGATCCTTTTAATTCTTTTGTCAGAGAGCAAAGTGCATATATATCATCTATCGTCGCTTCGCGAATTTGAAAAGACATGTTATCCACTCCAATAAAATGTAATCAAACATTTAATATTCTGTGAAAAAATGTTTTTTCCTGCTATGAAAATAAATATTTTATAATGATATATAGATAGTAATATGTTATTCTTTTCCTAGATTGTATTGGAAATGGAAAGAAGGGGAACGTATGTTAGAAGTGAATATCCGCTCAGCTGGATATGAAATAGGTGAAAAAATAATTCATGATATTGCTTTTTCAATTGAAGAAGGTGAACTAGTGGCTCTTATTGGCGCAAATGGAGCTGGGAAAAGTACGACGATTAAAACGATACTCGGTTTACTTGCAAATATAAATGGTGAAATTTCATTCGGTGAAAAGAAAAATCCGTATGCATACGTGCCGGAACATCCAACATATTATGATTATTTGACGCTCTGGGAGCATATTGAATTATTAATGGCTGCTCGAGAGAATGAAGTAGGAAGCTGGGAAGGGAAAGCTGAAGAATTATTACATATGTTTCGAATGGATCAGCATAGACATGAGTATTTATCAAAGTTTTCAAAAGGTATGAAACAAAAATCAATGCTTATATTGGCGTTTTTAACAGAGCCAGATTTTTATATAATTGACGAATCTTTTATCGGATTAGATCCAGTAGCTACGAAGGAATTTTTAAACTATTTATATAAAGAAAAAGAACGTGGAGCAGGAATTTTACTATGTACGCATGTATTGGATACTGCTGAAAGGATTTGTGAGAGATTTTTGCTCATTTCGCAAGGAACGTTAGTAGCAGATGGGAATTTATATACGATTCAAGCGTTAGCTGAAATGCCGGATAGTCCATTATTAGACTGCTTTGATGCAATTGTAAGAAGTGAACAGCATGATTAAACAACAATTTTATAAAAGAGTGCGCTATGAACTCGGGCGAAAATGGAGGTCCATACGTTCTATAACAGATTGGACAGTCGCGTTATATATTATTATTCCAGCACTTATATTTATGGGAATCTATTATCGTTCACTATGGATAAATGAATTATCGATGGAAGAAACGGTTTGTTTCGGATTAGGTCTACTCGCATTTTATCTTGTTACGTATTCAAGAGGAGTTCGCTCATTTTTTGAACAAGGGGATAGTTTATTTTTAATTTCGTATCCAACTCATATGCGAAAATTAATCCAGTATGGCATGATATATACATTTGTTCGAATAGCGATAACGAATGTAATGGTAGTAGTTGTTATGTTACCGGTGTTGATGAAAAGTATCGGAGCAACAAAGATACAAATCGTATTATTTTGGGCATTCTTTACTGTATTTCGATGTATGTTATCGTTGTTGACGAGATGTATATATGTACGTGTCGGGAAACGATGGGTTTTATGGATTATAAAAAATGTAATATTTTCTATGAGTTTAACTTTTTTGGGAATTAGTCTATTTTTTATTTATAAAAATGTGTTTTATTCAATACTATTTATTGGTCTCGCAGTTTTCTTAATTATAGTATTAGTAAAAGAAAAGATGAATTATAAGAATTACTTTTTTAAAGAAGTTGAAAAAGAAAAAGAAGAAAGTATGCGTTGGACAAGTGGGATTATGCAAGTTGGCGGTCATGCGGCTAAGCCAAGTAGTTCGAATAAAAACCCGTGGATGTTTCCTCGTTCTAAAAAAATATTAGGAGAAAAATCTGATTCGCGTATTGTAGAAGGTTTTTTGAAAGAATTTTACCGTACAAGTAGTACGCGAATATTTTATATTCAAATTGTATGTATAAGTACTGTAAGTATTATCGTGAGTCCGAAATGGATTGCAGCTATTATTCTTGTATTTGCTGTATTTGCAATTTCTCGTTATGCGCGTGA
This sequence comes from Bacillus sp. NPDC094077, assembly GCF_050279465.1. Classification (NCBI taxonomy): domain Bacteria; kingdom Bacillati; phylum Bacillota; class Bacilli; order Caryophanales; family Bacillaceae; genus Bacillus; species Bacillus sp. NPDC094077. Next base: position 100,771 of record NZ_JBNNUF010000012.1, read on the forward strand.
TTATTGGAATGAATTTACGAAAAAAATGTTTCTTCATTTATATTGTGACGAAGGAAAAATATTATTGTTAAGATGGAAGGCGAATCGTTATTTACTACTTCCAGCTATACTTTTATATGGAATAGTTATACTTTCTCACTTTTATTTATTACCTGCTGTGATTGCAGCGGTTATTTTTATATTATTGATTGGTTGGATTGTATTTTTACCATAAAAAAGAGCCGGAAAATGGCTCTTTTTCTAGTCTGTAATACATTGATAAATAAAATATACTAAAACGAGTACGCTTGCGGCGGAATACATGACATCTAAAGTCATTCGATCGCCTCCTCATTGTTGTTGTATTTATCCCGCATTAACGGGCAGTAAAACTCCCGCCTCAAAATTCGGCTGGAGCAAAGAAGTTAGGTAGGGAGATTAACTGCCCGTAAACGCCCGATTGGTTCAACTAATAATCAGTGGGGATGAACAAGCCCCACTGATTATAGTTTCACTTTATATTGTATGAAATCTTACAATTTCATATTCAAGTGAAAAATATGTGAACGTTAACAAAATTGTAAAGTGCAAAAATTACAATCATTTTGTATAATAGAAGAAACAACCGTTATATAAAATATAATGAGTGAAAGGGGAGGGAACATAAATGCCAAATTGGTTTAGAAAAACCTTAGTCGCATTAATTACCGTATTTACATTTGGTTTAGTGACGCCTCCTTCCATTTTACTTGATAATGCCAAAGCTGCGGACAAGCCTACGAGCACAGCTGGGCAACAAAATTTGGAGAGTACGTCCTATACATATGAAGAGACGAATGATAGGTTAACCACCGATACTTTTATTACTTATGCAATGCAAGAAGCAGAGAAGCAGTCGATGCAAAAGTTCGGTACTAAAATTGGTCCAGTAATTGAAGATGAGTTTAAAGATGTAATATTACCGAAAATTGAAGAGGCAATTGCTGAACTTGCCAATGATGTACCAGAAGAGTCATTACAATCATTAGCGATTTCTCAAAAACCAGCTGGTGGAAATAATGAAAAGATTTTTCACGTTTATGATACGAAATCAGGAAATGACTTACTACGATTTCATGTAAGGAGAGATCATCCGCCACAAGATGGTTATTATTTTAATTTCCACTATCATCGTTTTGATGATGGATACTCTGGACATCATGAATTAGGAAATATTTATTGGAATACGAATGTACCGCCAAAATGGCTTTCTTAAAAAGAACAAGAGAAAATCTTGTTCTTTTTTATGTTTGTAAAAGGGTAAGACAACTATGTTGTTGAATATCATATGTTTAGGAAAAAAGAAGAAAAAGGAGTATGGGGATGCAAAAATATATTGTTTTTGATTTTGACGGCACATTAGTAGATTCACAAAATATATTTGTACCGATTTATAATCAACTTGCTGAAAAGCATGGCTATAAGACAGTTAGTGAGGAAGAAATTGAACCCTTACGAAAATTGACAATGTCTGAGAGATGTAAAAAGCTTGATGTACCACTTTATAAGCTTCCTATTTTAGCGTTAGAGTTTTATAAACTATATCAACCCGCTATAAAAGATCTCGTTTTGTTCCATGGGATGAAGGATGTATTAGATGAATTACATAAAAAAGGCTACGGGATTGCAGTCATATCATCGAACTCAGAAGAGCATATTCGGGCGTTTTTACACAATAATGAAATAGAAAATATTCAAGAAGTGTATTGTTCTAAAAATTTGTTTGGTAAAGATAAAATGATAAAAAGATTTTTAAAGTCAAAAAAGATAACGGAGCAAGATATGTTATACGTTGGTGATGAACAGCGAGATGTAGCAGCAAGTAAAAAGGCTGGGGTGAATGTAATTTGGGTATCTTGGGGATATGATGTCATTGAAGCTGTAAAAGAGGATGCTCCAGATTATATGGTTAACACTCCAGGAGAAATTGTGCAAGTAGTACAGGCGGCGCATTCTTAATATGAATACACTTCGAGCAGGTATTTACAAATAGTAAAAGATGCAGCAAATATTGAAGAAATCTCTAAAGGTTTCTATCTTTCATGTTTAAAAAGTAGGTAGGGGATAGATTAGTTACTTTTGGGAGAAAGGCAGTTAGGGAACCCTAACTGCCACAGCTTTTTAGTTATATGCATGATGTAATTTAGATTACCATTTTATATAAGACGATTGTAACTGCTAAAAGGATTAAAAATTCGAATACAATAATAGAATATTTTTTCTCGGGTTTTCGAAATTCTTTAATTAATGTAGTTACCGCGCCTATACCAAAACTAATATATAAGAGAATGATTATGTAATTCATTGTGTGTAACACTCCTAATAAATGGTTAATTATATTATATAACTATTAATTTGGATGTTAAGAAACTTTAATAAGAATTAAGGTAAATTTAAACTATATAGTTATATGGATAAAAAAAGTCGAGTTTCTTAGTATAAGGAACTCGACTTTTTATGTGAATTATGTGTCTAAACTAGAAAAACTCTCTATTAAAATCTTTATTTCATTTTCTTAAATGTCAGTGGCTGAGTACTTAGCGTTGCCGGCACATGTAACTGAAGGGATGGGAATTCACCACTCACATTCATTTCATAAGCAAATAATAGACCCATTTTCGTTTGGAATAAGTCAACTTGTGCGGAGAAAATGTCGTAGTGATGATGCTGTAATTGAATATCCATCTCCATAAATTGTACATAAAGCGACTCATCACGTTTATATACTTGTAGTGTTCCATAAGCAGGATGTTCAAAAGTACCAGAGTAGTCTTCTAACTTGTGAGAAGGTGTAGTCCCTTTTATTTGCTCAGGAAGAGATTCAGTTGTTTCTTTCATCATCTCTTTTATTTTTTTATTATCTTCTACAGCGCGCTTATGCCAATCAATTGTTTCTAATCCGATAAGCTCGTCGTAAATTTGGTTGGCAAGATAAATAGGAAGTAATGTACCTCCAGCATTCGTTAATATAACAAGGCCTATACTCTCTTTCGGCATAAATGAGACGAGCGCTGAAAATCCATCGATATTACCGCCATGATGAATCATTTTATAACCACGATAAGCACTAATAAACCAACCAAGGCCGTAACTATTTAATGGAGATTCAGGCAATGATAAAAATGGTTGATCTGGAATTGGATTGTGTGGTGTATACATTTGTTGTAATAATTCAGAGGAGATTAATTCGTGATCTCCAAACTTACCTTGGTTTAAGTGAAGAAGTACCCAATTTGCCATATCTTCAATTGTAGAATTAATACATCCAGCAGCGCCAACTGTATCGATGTTACGGAATGGAACTTCTTTTATTTCACCGTCATTTTCAATATAAGGTAAAGCATAATCATCTGTATTTTGTGAGCCTGTAACAGAGAAGTTTGTATGACTCATATTTAAAGGTTCTAAAATATGTTCTGTAGTGTATTGCTCCCACGTTTGATTTGTAATGTTTTCAACAATGTAGCTAATTGTCGCATACATTAAGTTGTTATATAGAAATGCTGTTCGGAACGGTGCATCAAGTGATAAATGTTTTATTTTTTCAACGAGATCTTTTCGAGATAAGGAAGAGCTGTACCAAAGGGCCTCATGACGACTTACCCCAGTACGATGAGAAGCTAAATCTCGTCCTGTAACTTGTGAGCTAGCAAGTAATTCAGATAAAGAGAAGTTAGGTATATATGACTGGACAGGAGTATCCCAATTAAACTTTTTTTGCTGTGCTAACAAGCTTAATGAAAGTGTGCCAAAAGCTTTCGTTGAGGAACCGATTGCGAACCGAGTACTCGGTGTAACAGGCTCTTTTGTCTCGATATTACGATAGCCGAAACCTTCTGAAATAATAACTTCACCGTCTTTTATAACAGCTACAGCAGCACCAGGAACTTTTAAATCTTTCATCATTTTTTCAACCGTTGTTTGTAAAGAAGTCATAACAGGAGTTTCAATTTTAGACATACTTCTAACCTCCAAATATAAATTTTGTCCTACCGCACTATACTTTCGGTAATAGAAAATGAAAACCTTTTTAAATATGGAAAGTTAATAATTTTGTAAGAATTACTGAAATAATTTTTATTTATCAAGATTATTAAATTTACTGTTTTTCATGTTATGATAAATTTCATACAAGATTGAAAGAAGGTTTTCCTACATATGAAACATGCTGAATATGAATACTTAAATTTATGCCGTCATGTAATGGAGCACGGTACAAAGAAAGAAGATCGTACGGGAACAGGTACTGTATCTGTATTTGGGTATCAAATGCGTTTTGATCTTAGTAAAGGGTTTCCTTTATTAACGACAAAGAGAGTACCATTTCGCCTTGTAGCAAGTGAACTGCTTTGGTTTATGAAAGGTGATACAAACATTCGCTATTTATTGCAGCATAACAATAACATTTGGAATGAATGGGCATTTAAAAGCTGGGTAGAAAGTGACGAGTATACTGGCCCTGATATGACAGATTTCGGCCTTCGCTCACAACAAGATGAGGAATTTAAAGAGCAATACGATGAGCAAATGGAATTGTTTAAAAAGAATGTTTTAGAAGACGATGAATTCTCGAAGAAATACGGCTACTTAGGAGACGTATACGGAAAGCAATGGCGTGCTTGGAAAACGACCGCTGGTGAAACACTAGATCAGCTAAAAGATGTAATTGAAATGATTAAGAAAACGCCAGATTCACGTCGTTTAATTGTTTCTGCTTGGAATCCTGAAGATGTACCAAGTATGGCGTTACCGCCTTGTCATACGCTATTCCAGTTTTATGTAGCAGATGGAAAGCTTTCTTGTCAGTTATATCAAAGAAGTGGAGACATTTTCCTTGGAATACCATTTAACATTGCAAGCTACTCACTGCTAACGCATTTAATTGCACATGAATGTGGTCTTGAAGTAGGAGAATTTGTTCATACAATTGGTGATGCACATATTTATACAAATCATTTTGAACAAGTAGAAAAGCAATTGGCACGTGAACCACGTCCATTCCCGAAACTTACATTAAATCCGGATGTGAAATCTGTGTTTGATTTTGAAATGGAAGATTTAACGATTGAAGGATATGATCCACACCCAGCAATTAAAGCACCGGTTGCAGTGTAATTGTAGAGGAGATGAAAAGATGATTGTTTCATTTATGGTCGCAATGGACGAAAATAGAGTAATTGGTAAAGATAATAACTTACCTTGGCATTTACCGAGTGAATTACAGTACGTGAAGAAAACAACGATGGGTCACCCGCTTATTATGGGACGAAAGAACTATGAAGCAATCGGTAGACCACTCCCAGGAAGACGTAATATTATCGTAACGCGTAACGGTGATTACCATGTAGAAGGTTGTGAAGTTGCTCATACTGTGGAAGAAGTGTTTGAGCTATGTAAAAACGAAGAAGAGATTTTTGTTTTTGGTGGAGCGCAAATTTATGATCTCTTTTTACCTTATGTAGACAAGTTATATATAACAAAAATCCACCACGCATTTGAAGGAGATACATTCTTCCCAGAAATGGATATGACAAATTGGAAAGAAATTTTTGTGGAAAAAGGCTTAACGGATGAAAAAAATCCGTATACGTATTATTACCATATATATGAGAAGCAACAATAATAAAAAAGATTGATGTGAATATTCGCATCAATCTTTTTTATTTGTATTTATAAATGTAAGTTTATAGATGATATTCGATAGTGTTATAATGTAAGGTAGCATGTAAGAAATGCTAAAATTTTCAAAAGTATTAATATAGAAAGAGGAGGAGAATCGATTGAGAAAGATATGGGGGATTCTTTTTCTTTGCTTAACATTCATGTTAGTCGGATGCGGTAAAGAAGAAAAACCACAAGAAGCGTTTGATACATATGCAAAAGCGTGGAATAAACAAAAATTTGCAGATATGTATGATCAATTATCAGAAAATGCAAAAAAAGATATTTCTAAGAAAGAGTTTACTGAGAAATATGAAAAGATTTATTCTGGTATCGAAGTGAAAGACTTAAAGGTAGAAACAGGGGAAGTAAAAGAAGATAAAAAAGATGAAGGCCCCGTTCCTTTTAAAGTAAGTATGGAAACAGTTGGTGGTAAAATCACTTTTGGACATGAAGCAAAAATGGTGAAAGAAAAAGATGGAGATAAAGAATCTTGGAAAATAGATTGGACTCCTGATTTTATATTCCCAGGCATGACAAAAGATAGTAAAGTGCGTATGCAAACAACCCAACCAAAACGTGGTGAAATTTACGATCGAAATGGAAAAGGTCTTGCGATGAATGGGAAAGCTTCTGAAATTGGAATCGTTCCAGAAAAACTAGGCGATACTGCTCCGCAAACGAAAGAAACAGTAGCGAAGTTGTTAAATATGTCTGTAGAAGAGATTGATCAAAAACTAGCTGCAAAATGGGTAAAACCAAACTATCTTGTACCAATTGGAATATTGCCTGAAGGGGCAACTCAAAATACGTACATCGATTTACCAGGCGTTTCAACAAAACCTGTAAATGTTCGTACATATCCGTTAGGAGAAGCGGCAGCACATCTAACTGGTTATATTGGAAAGGTAAATGCTGAAGATTTAAAAACGCTTCAAAAGAAAGGCTATCAAGCCGATGATCCAGTTGGTAAGGCCGGATTAGAGCAAGTATTAGAAGAAAAGCTACGCGGTAAAAAAGGTGGCCGTGTCTTTGTAGAAGATGCACAAGGAAAAGAAATTAAAAATTTAGCAAAAACAGATGCTGTTGATGGAGAAAATGTAACTTTAACGATCGATAGTGCTGTTCAAGAAAAAACTTATAATGAAATGAAGGGAGAAGCTGGTTCAAGTGCGGCAATTAATCCGAAAAGTGGAGAAACAATTGCTCTTGTAAGTAGTCCAGCATATGATCCTAATTTAATTGCGCGAGGGACATCGAAAGCACAACGCGAAGCTTGGAATAATGATCCAAAAAAACCAATGACGAATCGATTTACACAATTATCGGTACCAGGTTCTGTATTTAAGCCAATTACAGGTGCAATCGGTCTGGAAACGAAAACGATTGATCCAAAAGAAGAATTGAAAATTGAAGGATTACAATGGACTAAAGATTCTTCCTGGGGTAATTATTATGTAACACGTGTGAAAGATGCAAATCCGATTGATTTTGATAAGGCAATGAAATACTCGGATAATATTTATTTCGCACAAGAAGCTTTGAAAATCGGAAAAGACAAATTTATGAGTGAAGCGAAAAAATTCGGATTTGATGAGAAACTACCAATTGAATATGGATTCCCTGCTTCTAAAATCGCAAATGACGGTATTAAAAATGATATTCAAATGGCAGATACAGGATATGGACAAGGACAAGTCTTAATGACTCCTCTTCATCTAGCTTTAACATATGCGCCAATTGTAAATGATGGAGCGATTCCGTCACCGTATATCATTAAAACAGATAAACAACCAAAAGCATGGAAAGAGAATGTGATTTCTAAAGGAAATCAAGATATATTAAAAACAGCTTTAACGAAAGTAATTAATGATCCAGATGGTACAGGGAAAATTGCTAAAATTGATGGTATGACGCTAGCTGGAAAAACAGGGACAGCGGAATTAAAAGTATCAAAAGAGGCAGAAGGAAAAGAGCTAGGCTGGTTTGCTGCATTTGATTTAAATGCGCCGGATATGGTTATTACAATGATGATTGAAGATGTAAAAGGTAGAGGCGGAAGTAATATTCCTGCTGAAAAAGTAAAACACATTTTTCAAAAATAATATGTAATGAAAGGCTATCTCTATAATTTATAGAGATAGCCTTTTTGTATTAAGAGTTCTTGATATTTGTATACTGGATTATAAAGAAGCGAAATAAATCATTAACTTACGAAAAAAAAGTAGCTATTTTTTATTGACATAACGTATAACTTTTTGTATTATACTTACATAAGGTAAGTTATTTACTTCCGAAAAATAAATCTCAAATTAAAGATAAAATGTAAAAGGGAGAGAATACAATGACAAAAGTACTATTTATTACAGCAAATCCAAATTCAGCAGAAGGTTCTTTCGGTATGGCAGTAGGGGAAGCTTTCATCGAAGCATATAAAAATGAACATCCACAAGACGAAGTTGTAACAATTGATTTATTTAACACAACTGTACCAGCAATCGATGCAGATGTATTTGCTGCTTGGGGTAAATTTGCAGCAGGTGAAGGTTTTGAAACTTTAACTGAAGTTCAACAACAAAAAGTTGCAGCAATGAACACAAACCTAGAGACATTTATGCATGCAGATCGTTATGTATTCGTAACTCCAATGTGGAACTTTAGTTATCCACCAGTAGTGAAAGCATACTTAGATAACGTAGCAATCGCAGGTAAAACATTCAAATATACTGAAAATGGCCCAGTTGGCTTATTAGAAGGCAAAAAAGCACTTCACATTCAAGCTACAGGTGGCGTTTATTCTGAAGGAGCATATGCAGCTGTGGACTTCGGTCGCAATCACTTGAAAACAGTATTAGGATTCATCGGTGTAAATGATACTGAATATATTGCAGTTGAGGGAATGAATGCAAACCCTGATAAAGCACAAGAAATTAAAGAAGCAGCAATTGCTAATGCACGTGAATTAGCAAAACGTTTCTAATATAGAATACTTAAAAATGTCCAAACACTTGTTGTTTGGACATTTTTTCTTCTTTTTCCTTCGTTTGTCTAGTATAATGAAGTTCGGAATGATAATAGGTGGGGGTTCTGTATGATTCAAACGTTTTTTAAAATCTTTTATTTAATTTTAATCGTAATTGCGATTACACCGAGAATGTGGCGTCTTAAAAAACAAGTAAGTACGATGTCACCGCAAGAAAAAGATAATGCTGTGTATAAAACGACAAATTGGTTTGGTAAGAAAATGGTACGTGTAGCTGGGTCGACAGTAGAAGTAAAAGGGCTTGAAAATGTTCCGAAAGACAAGCCGGTACTCGTTGTAAGTAATCATCAAAGTAATATGGATATCCCTGTTTTACTAGGTTACTTAAATAAACCAATTGGATTCGTTTCAAAGGCAGAGATTAAGAAGTTTCCAGTTGTACCAACTTGGATGGAACTTATGAACTGTGTATTTATGAATCGTAGTGATCGTCGTCAATCTCTTCAAGCGATTAAAGATGGAATTGAACTATTAAAGAATGGACATTCTATCGTCATTTTCCCAGAAGGGACGAGAAGTAAAGGTGGCGAAATTGGAGAATTTAAAGCTGGAAGTTTTCATCTTGCAGTAAAATCTGGTGTAGCAATCTTACCTGTAACGTTAGATGGAACATATAACATGTTTGAAGCAAATGGAAATCGAATGAAACCAGCTCATGCAACAGTTACAATTTCTAAGCCGATTACACCTGAAGAGTATGCAAATATGGATATTAAAGAATTAACGAAACATACACAGGATGTTATCGCATCACAATTACATAAGTAATAAAAAAGGTTTCAGCTTACATCAAGCTGAAACCTTTTTTGTTATGCTACAGGTAAGACATAAAAGAGTACGCAGAGAAACATCATCGTACTACCACCTAAAACGAAGAGATGCCAAATGGCATGGTTGAAAGGTAGCTTTTCCCAAAGGAAAAAGATTGCCCCAACCGAATATAAAATGCCGCCTGCTAACAGTAGAGAAAAACCATGTCCAGTTAGATTTTCATAAAGTGGTTTAATGGCAACGATTATGAGCCATCCCATAATGATATAACATAATGTCGATGCTTTTATAAAGCGACGTACAAAGAAAATTTTGAAGACAATACCACCAATGGCAAGTGTCCATATAATAGCGAGTAACGTCCAGCCTAATGGTCCACGAAGTGTAATAAGTAGAAAAGGAGTATATGTGCCAGCGATCAATAAATAAATGGCCGAGTGATCTAAAATAGTAAATAATTTTTCTACTTTAGGATGGTGAATGCTATGTAGCAACGTTGAAAACAAGTACAGTAAGAACATGCTTACACCATAAACCGTAAATGCAACTACAGCAGATGCGGTGCCATGCTTAGATGCATGAATAATTAATATAATTAAGGCAGGGATGCTTAAAATGGCACCGATACCATGTGTAATTGCATTTGCAATTTCTTCTTTCACAAAATGTGTCATTCGTGTCATTTTTTCAGTCATAATGCAAATCCTTTCTACTATCATAAAATAATATGTCGTTTCCCTTACCATATCATACACAAGGACAATAGAAAATGAAATTTGTATAATTGATTATATTTTTGAATTTTTTTGACAAAAGGCAATGGATTTGTTGACGTTTTCAAACTTTTTTGACAAAATGAAATTATGCAATAGTAGGACAAGGAATCTACTAATAAAGGGGATGGGGAAATGTTTTCAAATATTGGCTTTCCAGGATTAATTTTAATTTTAGTAGCCGTACTGATTTTATTTGGACCAAAGAAATTACCTGAGATCGGAAAGGCTTTAGGGGAAACGTTAAAAGAATTTAAAAAATCAACGAAAGAATTGACTGATGACGCATTTCAAGAGAAGGAAAAGAAGTAAACAAAATATGCGGAGTTTTCCTTGGAATGGATAAATAAAGTGTGGTGAACGAGATGGAAGATCGGGAAATGAGTGTAGTAGAACATATTGTTGAGCTTCGTAAACGAGTAATATATACAGTGTTATCCTTTGTATTATTTTTAATTATTGGATTTACTTTTACGAAGGATATTTATTTTTGGCTTGTAAAAGATTTGCCAATGAAATTAACTGTTCTCGGTCCGAGTGATGTACTGTGGATTTTTTTCTCGATTGCTACAGTATTTGCTATCGTTTGTACAATTCCTTTTGCTGCTATACAAACTTGGCTATTTGTAAAACCAGGTTTACATCCAAATGAACAAAAGACGACAGTAATGTATATACCAGTATTGTCTATATTATTTATTGCAGGCTTATGCTTTGGATATTTCATTGTAATGCCGTTTCTATTTCATTTTTTAACTACGATAGGTAATGAAATGTTTAATACGATGTTTACGACAGAGAAATATTTTCATTTTGTACTTAATTTAACAGTACCATTTGCAGTGATTTTTGAATTACCTATTGTTGTAATGTTTTTAACGAGTATCGGAATACTGACGGCAGAATTTCTAATAAAAATAAGACGATATGCTTACGTAGCATTGATTATTATTGCATCGTGCATATCACCGCCTGATTTTTTATCTCATAGTTTAGTTGCGGTACCGCTTATTTGTATTTATGAAATTAGTATTGCTATATCCAAAATTGTGAGTAAACGCAAACAAAAAAAAGAAGAAAATAATTCGAAAAGTGCCTCGTAATAAGGGCACTTTTTAAATTATTTGTTATACAAACGCTTTTATCGTATACAATATAAAGAAGAAAAAAATTATAGAATCTCCAAAATTTAGACAAACTTTGCACTTTTATAAGTTTATACTAAGGCTATCAAGCTATATAAGGGCAATAATATTAACATTTCAAAGGAATGTATAGGACAGTGCTCGGATTAAATCGGGAGTAATGAATCTTGCATATACTCACCTTAGGGAAGAGAAGTTACTTAAAGCTACTTTTGTATTCGTAGAAAACTTTCACTTTACTCAAAGTGGTAAATCGTAAAGTGGTGGAGTTCAAAAATCCAATGAAAAAGAGGATTGATATTGTGATTACGAAAAGTTTTTATTTCACTCATGCAACAGGGAAGTGTATTAAAATATTTGAAATCCCTGTCCTACAGGCGCAGCATCCATTATCGTTTCTAATTCAGTCTCGTCTTCAATTATTTATTGCGAAAATTCAAAAACAAAAGCAACCAAGATTTTCGTATTCTTTCCGTGAATATTTACAAAATTGTTTGAAGTGGAATGATTATATAAATGTATATAAAACAAATACCCTTGAAAAAAATGCATAATACAGAGTACGGACAGGGTTAAGAGCTCTGTCTTTTTTATTTTAGATATGAAAATATAATTAATTTGATGAAATTTCGTTTCAAATTGTTGAAAGCGATGGGAATACTAGTATAATAACAAGGAGAGCGTATTGGAAAGGGAAGAAGTATAGTATGCAAAAAATTAAAATTGTAACAGATTCAACTGCAGATTTATCACAAGAAGTGATTGAGAAATATGGTATACATGTTTTACCATTATCTATTTCTGTGAATGGACAAACATACTTAGATCGCGTTGATTTACAACCAGATGAATTTATTGAAGAAATGATTAAATCAGAAGAATTACCAAAAACATCACAACCAGCCATGGGTACATTTGTAGAAATGTATGATAAGTTAGGCGAAGATGGAAGTGAGGTACTTTCCATCCATATGACAGGTGGAATGAGTGGTACTGTTGCAACTGCAAATAGCGCCGCAGCGATGACTGATACAAAAGTAACAGTTGTTGATTCTCAATTTATTACACATGCTTTAGCATACCAAGTAATAGAAGCTGCAAAAATGGCAAATGAAGGACGCTCATTAGAAGATACTTTAAAACGTATTGATGAAGTGAGAAAGAATACTCGTTTATATGTAGTGGTAGATACATTAGAAAACTTGGTGAAGGGCGGACGTATTGGTAAAGGAAAAGCATTTATCGGTTCGCTACTTAATATAAAACCAATTGCAAGCCTTGATGATGGTGTTTATAACCCTGTAACGAAAGTACGTAGTCAAGGGCAAATTGTAAAAACATTAGCTAAGTTATTTGAGCAAGATACAACTGGAAAAGTTGTAAAAGCTGTTGCCATTCCGCATGCGAAAGCAATTCCTTTAGCTGAAAGTGTAAAAGAAGCGGTTGAAAAAGTGAGTGGATTTGCTCAATCAGAAATTTTCTACACTACGCCAATTATTAGTACTCATACAGGTCCAGGAGCAATCGGATTTATGTATTTAGCAGAGTAATAAAAAAGCTACTTGAAATATATTTTCAAGTAGCTTTTTTATGTGAATAGAAAGTAAGAAATGAGAAGGGCTATACAGGCACTCCCGCTAATGATATAGCGAGTCTGTAAATATTTATTCATAGAAAACACCCTTTATGGTTTTCTATATTATATGATGGATAGATCAAATAAGTAGTTACATTAAACTTGTAGAGTTTCAATTTTTTCATTGACTTGTTTTTCATTTGTTGCATTATTATAAGTAAAAGTTTGGCCTAAAAAGAGTACATGCAGTTGTTCCCACGGTAACATTCGTAAATTCCAATTATTTCGAAGTCTCGTTACTGCCTCTCGAGGTGTTTCATCAGCGAGTGCAAAAGCACCGTAATGCATTGGGATAAAATGTGTAGCGTTTAAATCTAAATATGCTTGAACTGCCTCTTCTGGTGAAACGTGAGATACTTTCATAAACCATTCCGGTTCATAAGCGCCAATTGGCATAAGAGCAATATCAATTGAAAAGCGTTGGCCAATTTCTTTGAAACCGTTAAAATAGCCACTGTCTCCGCAAAAATAAATGGTTTCATCCATATTGTCGTTATTAATAATCCAGCCACCCCAGTGAGATGTATTCATATCAAATAATGATCTTCTCGTCCAGTGTTGAGCGGGTACGAAGTGAAAGGAAACGTCATGAATTGTTGTGTTTTCCCACCAACAATATTCTTCTACATGGGTGAATTTTTTACGAGTAAATAATTTTTTTAGCCCAATAGGTACAAAGTATAGAACATCATCATTTAGCTGGCGAAGGGTTGAAAAATCCAAATGATCATAATGACCGTGTGAAATAAGGACTATATCAATTTTAGGTAGTTCTTGTATTGTAAAACCAGGGTCAGTAAGCCTTGGGACCAATTTTAATTTATTAGCCCATACTGGATCAGTTAATATATTAAGTCCATTCGTTTGGATAAGAAAAGTGGAATGCCCAATCCATGTGATTGTCGTTTTTTCAACATTACTTTGCAAAAATGAACTTTGTTTAACAGGTGATTGTTCTACTAGGAAAGAAAAGTCTTTTTTATTCTGCTTTCGTTCTTTACGCCATCGTAAAAAAGAACGAATTGATTTTTTCGTACTAACATTATCCATATTTTCATAACGCTTTGTCATGAACATCACCTCGTTTAAAATCGTTGTATTTGTATTGTACCGAAATGTTGTTAAGGAATACAGTGTATAACATGGATTAATGTTTAAGGAATTGTTAAAAAATAGGGGGAGGTATTTACAAAATTAACAATGAAATTAGTTTTGCAAATACTATTTAGAGAAATAATAGTAAAAAAATATACTTTGTCTAGTAATTCGCTTGAAATAAAGAAGGAACATACGTAAATTCGTACGATTTCGTGAACAAATGTAGTAAACAATTTTCTCGTAGTGTTAACTTTTGTTATGATGAACATAACCTATTTAAATTTAGGATAGAGAAAAGAGGTTTATAAATGAAGCGTTATCAAAAAATAATTGGTCTTATGGTTGTATTTTGTCTTTTTGTACTTGCTGGATGTAGTGGATCAGGCTCAAAGCTTCGTAAACCATTAAATTGGGATTTAGAAACTTTCCAATTCACAAATCAAGATGGAAAGCCATTTGGTACAAAAGATTTAAAAGGGAAAGTTTGGGTTGCAGATTTTATGTTCACAAACTGTCAAACCGTCTGTCCACCAATGACTGCTAATATGGCAAAATTACAGAAGATGGCAAAGGAAGAGAAATTAGACGTTCAGTTTGTTTCGTTTAGTGTAGACCCAGACCTTGATAAGCCAGAAAACCTGAAAGCTTTCATTCAAAAGTTTACAGAAGATACTAGTAATTGGAATTTATTGACGGGGTATTCGTTAGAAGATATTACAAAGTTTTCAAAAGATAATTTCCAATCACTTGTAGATAAGCCAGAGAACGGTCAAGTAATACATGGTACATCATTTTATTTAATTGATCAAAATGGAAAAGTAATGAAAAAGTATAATGGCATTAGTAATACGCCATACGAAGACATCATACGTGATATGAAGCGATTAGTGGATTAAAAATAAGGGTGCATAGCACCCTTATTTTTTTTACATTAGTCTATGGATAAAATGTCATGCTGCTGGGGAAGTTTCGGAGCGCGAATTTCTAATACGCCATTTTCATAAGAAGCTTTAGCTGCTTTTTTATTTATTAAATATGGCAACTTAATAATCCTGGATGCTTCTGAAATGGAGCGCTCTCGGCGATAATAATTATGAGATGTTTGATCTTCCGTCTCTTCAAGTATGTCTTCTTTAACAGAAACTTTTAAGTATTCACTTTGCATTTCAATTTGAATTTGTTCTTTTTGTATACCTGGTAATTCTGCTTTAATGACAAGTTCATCATCCACTTCATATAAATCGACAGGGAATGTTAATAAACGGTTTCCTTTTTGGAAAAAATGATTTAAATCAGCGATTACATTGCGAAGAGGCGTTTGCTCAAAAAAATCATCAATTTGCTTTAAATAATTTCGAACTGGTGGGCGAGAAGAATCTTTTTTTTCTTCACTCATGGTATTCCCTCCTAGAAATCAATTTGCAATATCATATGACAAAAGCGGAGAAAGGTGAGTGCCTAGTTTTCATGTTTTCATAAAAAAATGTTAAAAATGTGAAATGGAGTGATTTTTTTATAGTTTTTGGTCGCCATATTCAGTTGATTATGCTAGTATAAATAGGGTTGATATAGTAGTATAGAGACAGAATGAAAACTGAAAGAGGGTAAGAAGTATGTGTGGTTTTGTAGGATGTTTATGTGAAAACCCTAGAGAGTTTTCAGAAACAGAAAAACATCAATTTGAAAATATGAACACGATGATTTTCCACCGTGGTCCAGATGACGAAGGATATTTTCGTGATGAACATGTACAATTTGGCTTCCGCCGTTTAAGCATCATTGACTTAGAGGCAGGACATCAGCCGCTAACTTATGAAAATGATCGATATGTAATTATTTTTAATGGTGAAATTTACAATTATGTAGAATTACGTGAAATGTTACTTGAAAAAGGTGCAACGTTTGCAACGCAATCTGATACAGAAGTTATCATTGCATTGTATGCACATATGAAAGAAAAATGTGTAGATTACCTTCGTGGTATGTTTGCGTTTATGATTTGGGATCGTGAAGAAAAGAAACTTTTCGGTGCACGTGACCACTTCGGTATTAAACCATTATATATCGCACAACAAGGTGATACTACATTCTTCGCATCTGAGAAGAAAAGTATTATGCATGTAATGAAAGACAACGGAGTTAATCCAACGTCACTACAACATTACTTTACGTACCAATATGGTCCAGAACCAGAAACATTAACAATTGATGTTAATAAAATCGAGCCTGGTCATTATTTCGTAAAAGAAATCGGAAAAGAGATGGAAATTCATCGTTACTGGCAACCTTATTTCAATGCTTCAAGCGCAACGAAAGAGGAGCATATCCAAGCAATTCGTGATGTGTTATACGATTCAGTAAAAGTGCATATGCGCAGTGATGTACCAGTAGGTTCATTCCTTTCTGGTGGTATCGATTCATCTATTATTGCTTCTATCGCAAGAGAAATGAATCCAAATCTTTTAACATTCTCTGTTGGTTTTGAGCAACGCGGTTTCAGTGAAGTTGATGTTGCGAAAGAAACTGCTGAGAAATTAGGCGTTAAAAACCATAACGTATTCATTTCAGCGAAAGAGTTTATGGATGAGTTCCCAAAAATCATTTGGCATATGGACGATCCTTTAGCAGATCCAGCAGCTGTACCGTTGTATTTCGTTGCAAAAGAAGCACGTAAACATGTAACAGTTGTTCTTTCAGGTGAAGGTGCAGACGAGCTATTTGGTGGTTATAACATTTATCGTGAGCCAAACTCACTAAAAATGTTCTCTTACATTCCTAGCCCAGGTAAGAGCGTGTTAAAAGCATTAAGCGGTGCTCTTAAAGAAGGATTTAAAGGAAAGAGCTTCCTAGAGCGTGGATGTACACCAATCGAAGAGCGTTACTATGGAAATGCGAAAATCTTCCGTGAAGAAGAAAAAGCTGAATTAATGAAGTATTACAATGAAAGTGTTAACTATATGGATATCACGAAACCATTGTATAACGAAATTAAAGATTATGATGATGTAAGCAAGATGCAATATATCGACATGTTCACATGGTTACGTGGCGACATTTTATTAAAAGCTGATAAAATGACAATGGCAAACTCATTAGAACTTCGTGTACCGTTCTTAGATAAAGAAGTATTTGATGTAGCATCTAAAATTCCGACAGAATTTAAAATTGCTAACGGAACTACGAAAGCTATTTTACGTGAAGCAGCACGCGGAATTGTTCCAGATCACGTGTTAGATCGTAAAAAACTTGGATTCCCAGTACCAATTCGTCACTGGTTAAAAGACGAAATGCATGACTGGGCTGTAAATATTATAAATGAAAGTAAAACAGAGCATTTAATCGACAAACAGTATGTATTAAACTTACTGGAAGCACATTGTGCAGATAAAGGCGATTATAGCCGTAAAATTTGGACTGTACTTGCGTTTATGGTATGGCATCAAATTTATGTTGAGCATAAATACGATACGAATAAGTTCCATGAAGAAACAAAACGTGCGTATAGCTTAGTTTAATAAGAAAAACCTTAAGATCGCATATGGTCTTAAGGTTTTTTTCATAAATAGAACTTAGTATTGATACAATAATAGTAAAAGGATGGACAACATATGATTACGTTTGAGAAAGTAACTGTAGAAAATAAAAGCGTTGTTACAGAAATGTTCCGCTCACATAGTTTAAGTGAGAAAAAGGTACGGTATTGTGTAAAAGTTGATGATACATATATTGGTGTAATAGATTACAGTGTGCACGAAGACAGTGCTGTTTTATCTCAATTAATTATTCATTTGGATTATCAAAGTTATGGTTACGGAACAAATACGTATTTTACATTTGAAGATATGATGAAACAAAGAAATGTGAAAGAGATAAAAATACTACAAAAGGAATTAACGGAACAAGCGAAAAATTTCATAGAAAGTTTTGGGTTTAGTGAGGAAGAGGGAACGTATGTGAAGAAAATATAACGATGATCAGTTATGCGGAAAATAAATATAAGGCAGGTGGATGTATGACGATTACTTCTGGTCTTGTAGTAATTGGAGGGTGTTTTATAGTAGCGGAAATAAGCCATATTTTCATTCGGAAAAGAATGAATAAGAAAAGAAAGCCATATGAATTACAATTTGTCCCTGTGTTTTTCATTTTATTTAGTATGCTTGCTATATTACAAAACATGACCAACTTCCCACCACTTTTGAACATTTTTTTAAAGTTTGGCCTGCTATATAGCGGTGCCGGAATAGCTCTTTTATTTATTTTATTTTGCATACGTTATATTCACTATCAATCGTATATTTTTATTTTAAATTGGTTAAAGCAAACTGATAGAAACCGCCTTACATAAGGTGGTTTTTTATTTGCAATTGTAACGAAAGTTGTACATTTCACATAAAATAGGACGAGTAGTAATGTAAACTTATTAAACGAAAGAAAGGGATGAAACGGGAATATGAAACTTGTTATAGATGCAGGGCACGGTGGAGATGATTCTGGTGCTGTTGGTAATGGTTTAGTAGAAAAAAACTTAACACTTCAAATCGCGAGACGTGTTCGAGACATTTTATCTACAAACTACCCAATTACTATTAAAATGACACGTGATAGTGATGTATTTATCTCTTTATCAGAACGTGCTAATATTGCTAATTCTTTTGGCGCAGATTACTTTATCTCATTTCATATAAATAGTGGCGGGGGTACTGGTTTTGAAAGTTATATTTATAACGGGTTATCTAACAGTAGCTCCGCATATGCAAAGCAACAAAAAATTCATGCAGCAGTCAATCCTGTATTAACAAAATACGGCCTTCGTGACCGAGGGGCAAAAAAAGCAAATTATGCAGTACTAAGAGAGACTGCAATGGATGCAATTTTAACTGAGACTGCTTTTATTGATACAACGTTTGATGCAAATTTATTGAAAAATCCACAATTTATTGAAGATCTAAGTCAAGCATATGCAAACGGAATAGCAGCTATTTTTGGATTAGCTCCAAATCCGAATCCTCCAAATCCACAACCTCCAAACCCTCAGCCAACACCACAAACGAAGGGGATTGCTTATATACTTGGGAAAAATGTAAATTTAAGAAGTGGCCCGTCAACATCTTCTTCAGTTATTCGTCAACTAAACTCTCCAGAATCGTATGTCGTATATCAAGAAAGTAACGGATGGTTAGACTTAGGAAATGGACAATGGGTGTATAATGACCCTTCTTACATTAATTTTGTAAAGACGAGCAATAGCGATGGGAGCGCAATTGGTGTCGCATATATACAAGGAACGAATGTGAATTTAAGAAGTGGTCCATCAACATCTTCTTCAGTTATTCGTAAATTAAATAAGCCGGAATCTTATTTAGTATTTATTAATCAAAACGGATGGTTGAACCTTGGTGGAAATCAGTGGGTGTATAATGATCCATCGTATATTAAATATAATCAATATTAGGAAATGAATTTATAATGTAATACGAATGCGTATCTATGTATAACATAGATACGCATTTTAAGAACGTCTATTATTTTCATACTTATACACTTTATTTTAAAAAGAAGCATTTGAATAGCGAATAGAATCTAAATAGTATATATAAAAAAAGTTTTCTGATATGCATTGACAATGTATGTAATATACATTAACCTTTAATTGTTAATGATAATCGATTTCATCTAGGGAGGACATATGGTACATACTAAAAAAATGTTTATGTTCTGCATTATGATACTTATGGTAATAATTGCAGGGTGTAGTAAAGAAGAGAAAAAAGAAAATGATCCATCAGCTAAAGCAAAAGATTCATATACTGTAAAGCATGCAATGGGTGAAACGACAGTAAATGGTACACCTAAAAAAGTCGTTGTTTTAACAAATGAGGGTGCTGAAGCACTTTTAGCTGTCGGAGTAACGCCAGTTGGAACTACAAAACCACGTGCTGGTGATGATTGGTATCCCCATCTAGTGAAAGAGTTAAAAGATACGAAAGTTGTAGGAACTGAGCGTGATATTAATTTAGAGGCAGTAATGAAGCTTAAGCCGGATTTAATTATCGGGAATAAAATGCGTCATGAAAAAATATATGAGCAATTGAACGAAATAGCTCCAACTGTATATGCTGAAACATTGCGTGGGGATTGGAAGGAAAACTTTACTCTCTATACAAAAGCTGTAAATAAAGAAAAAGAAGGCCAAAAGGCTCTTGAAGATTATAAAAAGCGTATTGAAGGAATGAAAGTGAAGCTAGGAGATAAATTAAACTCTAAAGTGTCCATTATTCGCTTCGTGCCAGGTGATGTTCGTATTTATCAAAAGAATTCATTCTCAGGCGTTGTATTAAATGATATTGGATTTAAACGACCACCATTACAAGATAAAGATGAATTTGCGATAAAAGGAATTACAAAAGAGCAAATTCCAAATATGGACGGGGACTACTTATTCTATTTCACATCTGATAAAGATGCGGATAAAAATAATGAAGGAAACACTTTAGCAAAAGAATGGACTGAAGATCCACTATTTAAGCAACTACAGGCTTCTAAAAATAATAAAGTATTCCAAGTAGATGAAGTAATTTGGAATACAGCAGGCGGAATTAAAGCTGCAAACCTTATGTTAGATGATATTGAAAAATATTTTCTTAAATAAATAAATGAATGGTAGAGTGCATCACTTTTGTAAAGTGATGTACTTTTTTAATGGGTAAAAAACAGAAAATTCCTTCTTTTGAGTGTCGATAAGTTGTACAATAAAACCAATCATGGAATAAAGGAGTGGGAAAGAATGAAAGCTACTCATAAAGATTGGATTTTGTTTAACGGTAGAATTGTAAATACGAAGGAAGAACAGCCTATGGTCCCATTGGAGGAGAGAGGCTTTCAATTTGGTGACGGTATATATGAGGTATTCAGACTATACGATGGGAAACCACATTTATTAGATTTACATTTGGAACGCTTTTTTAAATCTATGAAGGAAATAAAAATTGTTCCACCGTTTACAAAGGAAGAGCTAGTTGAGGAACTTCACCAAATGATTGAAAAAAATCAATTTCAAGAAGATGGGAACGTATATCTACAAATCTCAAGAGGCGCTCAACCACGTAATCATGTATATGAACGAGATATACAGCCCACATATTTTGCAAATTTAGTTTCGTTCCCAAGACCAGTTGCTTCGATGGAAGCAGGGATAAAGGTAACAGTGGAAGAAGATATACGGTGGAAGTTTTGCCATATAAAATCTTTAAATCTGCTTCCAAATATCATGATTAAAAATAAAATAAATGAACAAGGATATCAAGAAGCGATATTAATAAGAGATGGAATTGTAACGGAAGGTTGTCATTCAAATTTCTTTATCGTGAAAAATAATAAATTGATTACACATCCAGCGGATCATTTCATTTTACATGGTATTACTCGACATTTTGTAATTACGTTAGCGAAAGAGATACATATTGAAGTAGAAGAACGAGAATTTTCCTTACAAGAAGTGTATGAAGCTGATGAGTGCTTCTTTACAGCAACACCACTTGAAATATTCCCAGTCGTCCAAATTGGAGATGAGCAGTTTGGAACCGGTGAAAGAGGAACAATTACGAAAAAATTGCAAGCTGCTTATGAAGAAAGTATTAGTTTGTTTAAAGTTACAAATTAATAATGATGAAAAAAAGCTGGTATTCTTCCAGCTTTTTTTCATGATATAATTCAACTATAGGACAAGTTTTCAAAACGCTATAAAAGGGGATTTAATATATGAATTATGAAGCTTTTAAAGAAGTAATTCACGGAAGACGAAGTGTTAGAAAGTTTACAGAACAAGAAGTATCTACTAGTGATATAAAAGAGATAATTGATTGTGCTCGTTATGCACCGAGCGATACGAACTCACAAACGTGGGAGTTCTTGGTTATTATGAATCGCGAGAAGATTAAAGAAATTGAACAAATGACATGGGATGCATTACATAAACTTGCGGCAAAAGCGGCTGAAAATGGAGAAGAAAAAGCAGGGAAATTACTTACACGTTCTTTCGGACCATATGCGACAGCTTTCTCTGAGGCGCCAGTATTAATCGTATGTTTGGCAACACCATATGAATCAAAGTTTCGTGAGAAGATATTTGATCCAATTGCTTTTGTACCAGATGTAGTTTGGGAAGAAGAAGGAATTAAGAGCAGCTGTTTAGCGGCACAAAACTTAATGTTAGCTGCACATGCGAAAGGGCTTGGTACTTGTCCGATGACAGGACCGGTACTGTTAGCTCAAGATGAACTGCGTCAATATTTACAAATTGAGCCTGAAAAACAAATAAATATGGTAATTTCACTCGGGTTTCCGAAAGATAAGCCGAAGAAATTATCTCGAAAAGAAGTAGATGAGATTACAACGTTTATTTATTAAATACTAGATAAAAAGACATTGGAAAAACAATGTCTTTTTATTTTTATGGATATTTTGTTTTAATTTTGGGCTAAAATGATGAATAAGAAATAATTTCCATTTATTACTTAAAAAAAGTTAATGTTCTATTAAGGAAAGTATGATACATTAATCGTGAGCAATCTTGTATTTGTTCATGAAAGTGTTAAAACTAGTTTTAATACCATAAAATTATTTTTGTATAATAAATTACAAAGAAGTTACAGGGGGGATGAATTTTGAAGAAATTCATAATCGCTGGATTGTCTGTATTGCTATTAGTAGGTTGTGGTGCTCCAACGGAAAAGGAGGACGCACAATCTAATCAGAAAGAACAGGTTGTAAATGCAAGTGATGAGAACATGGTTGTATTTCCAGAAGGAGCAATGCCAATTGGTGAGGGGAAAGTAAAAGTAATAACACCAGATGGTACTACTGAAAATGGTAATATACCAACTGTATTCATAAAAAAGGATACTTTAATTCAGCAAGTTGAGTTAGAACTATCTAATTTTCAAAACGATAAAGACACATTCGTATTTGTAGATCAAGTGTATGCAGATAAACATCAATTAACTAGTACAACACAGACAACAGTACAATTAAAAGAAAAGACTCTTGAGACAGGTAGTCATACGATTACTGCAGTTCAGTATGAAAACAATGACCCGAAAGGAAAAGTCATGAGCTTTAATCAAGCGACGTTTGAAACAAAACCTGCGTCTTAAGAGGAATAAAAAGTACATTACTCTAAAAAGTAGTGTGCTTTTTTGTTTGAATGGTGTAATAGAGAATAATATGTTTCACTCCCAAGTAAGAATGAATAGAAAGAAATTATTTTTTACTATTACGTAAAAGGACGGAAGTGAGAGTTTTAGGCTAATAATTCGTATTTTTTTACCTATTATAATGGTTTCGGTAATTTACTTTACAAGAGGAAATTGAAGTTGCGCTCAATTATCAAATTCATGACTTGTTAATTGGAACGGTATGTTTTGTCATTGTGTACTGGTTTTATGATAAACTTGGATTAAGGTAAGTTTTGCAAGAAAAATGTAGGTATTTCATGTGAAATGTCGAATAGTACATATGATGTCGTAATAACTAATTTTCTATTGTTTACTGTGAAACAGACGAAGGAGAGATAGTAGTAATGAAGCGAGCTCTTATAAATATTGATTATACATATGACTTTGTAGCTGAAAAAGGTGCTTTAACTTGCGGGAAACCAGGCCAAGAAATTGAGAAGGAAGTTGTACATATAACGAAGCAATACATTGAAAATGGAGATTATGTAGTGTTTGCAATTGATAAACATGAAGAAAACGATGTATATCATCCAGAAGCAAAATTATTCCCTCCTCATAATATAGCAGGTACAAATGGAAGAGACTTATTTGGTGAATTACAAAATGTATACGAAACATATAAAAATGCAGAGAATGTATATTACATGGACAAAACACGATACAGTGCTTTTGCTGGAACGGATCTAGAGATGAAGCTTAGAGAAAGAGGAATAGAAGCAGTTCATCTTGTAGGTGTATGTACTGATATTTGTGTTCTTCATACGGCGGTAGATGCTTATAATAAAGGGTTTAAAATTGTCGTTTATGAAAAGGCGGTTGCATCTTTTAATGCGCAAGGACATGAATATGCACTTGGACATTTTAAAACATGTTTACATGCAGAAGTGAAGTAAAAAAGAGGCCTTCAAAAAGGCCTCTTTTTTACGTTTAAATGGAGACGATTTGTTGCTCAATTAGTTTTTTAATGAAGGGGCTAATGTTTTCTGGTAGTTGATGTAAATCGAAAAATTGCACATGTAATGATTCAACTCCGTCTGCTTTTAACAAGCCACCTGTACTGTAATGTCTTTGCAAAGATAAGCGATTGTAATAGGGTAAAATTCATCTCCATTTGGTAATTGTACAAAAAACTCTTTATCTGAAAATACACTTACTAATTGAAGTGTACCAATTTCAATACCTGTTTCTTCAAGCACTTCTCGTTTTCCACCTTCTTCAGTTGATTCACCAAGCTCTACAATACCTCCAGGAACACCCCAAACGTCATTTTGTCTTTGTTGTAGAAGTATTTGTCCTTGTTCATTTAAAACAGCTACAGCAACTCCTGCTAAATTGAGTGGTCTTGATCCAACCACTACTCTTAGTTCTTCAATATATCCCATTGGTTGTGACCGCCGCGAGTAAAAATGTTTTCAAATGAACTATTCGGTGTCATGTGCATATTTTCCTTTGAACGTGGTGAGTATTACAAACTTAAAATAAAGTTGTTTATAAAAAATACTATTGTAATCTCCCTTTAGATTATGAAAAAGGGTATATTTATAGTAAATAGAAAAGGATATCTGAAGTTGGAAGATTGATCGAAAGATTATATTGTTGAAGATGAATTAGGAATACATAATTAAGAAAGTGATATTAAAAGCTGGGGAAAAAGATGTTCCGAAAAAAGTGTTGAGATGATAGATGCTTATTTACAATAAAGTAGCTTTGCATGAAATTTTACATTAGTAAGGAAGTGGATAGATGAGTTTATTAACGTATACTGAGGAATTTTTTAATTACGTAAGGGAGTTTTTACTTTTAAGGTTTTTACTATTTGCTTTAGTTCTTATCATTATTTCATTTGTCATAAACCGCATTATTGATTGGTTTTTTAGAAAGTCCAGTTTTTTTGATGAAGAGGTAGAACAGACGATTCAAAGTGTAATTCGATCTATTATAAGATATATCATTATCATAAGTCTTATCATATATTTAATTAGTCAATTTGTAGATATAAAAAGTATTATTGCAGGTGCAGGGATAGCGGGAGTTGTCATCGGTTTTGCGGCACAACAGATGCTGAAAGATGTTATATTAGGCTTCGCAAGATTAGCCGATAAAGAGTTTCGTGTTGGCGATTTTGTTACTTTTAACGGAACCAATTCAGGGACTATTGAGGAAATTAGTATTCGTTTTATGCAAATTCGTGAATGGTCAGGAAAACTCCTTACCATACCTCACGGAGAGATTAGAACGATACAAAATTTTAATAAAGGATGGATGCGAGTAATTGAACGAATTACGGTAAGCTATCAGGAAGATCCTACAAGAATTAAGGGATTGTTAGAAGAAGTATGTGTTATTTGCAATGAAAAATTGGACCGAAATCTGTATAGAGTAGAGGATGAGGCTGTTGAGCCATTTAAATATGTTGGTGTTACAGACTTAAATCCTAACCTTAAATATGTTGGATATGAATTTTGTATTACAGGTTTGATTAAGCCAGAAGATTATTTTGAAACTTCTAGACAAGTAAGATTTGAATTAATGTCTATGTTCCATAAAAATCAAGTACAAATGCCAGCGGCGAATATGTTCGTTAACGCTGAAAGTGTACAGAATATCCATGGGGGACAATCTTTATCGGACAATTAAAGAAAACTAGCTAATTTCTCTTTTCATTTAGAATTTGGATTGTAGATCAGCAGATTTGAATGAACTGAATGGGATACTTCTTAAAAAAGTAATTTTAACATTTGGCACAGTTCAGGAATAAGAATGATGTTGCTAAAAATTGACAAATAAAAAAGAGCTGAAGGAATTCAGCTCTTTTTTATTTGTAGAATTTAGAAATTTCTTAATGTTATAATGGTACTTGGTGATGAGAATGAACTTTGACGAAAAAGAGATGCATCGATTAGAAGCATTAAAAGAAATTGCTGAGTTGTTAAATGAAGCAACAAACTTACAGGAAATGTTAGAAAAAGTATTACATACATTGTTACAAGTTATGAATTTACAAACAGGGTGGATTTTCTTCATTGATGAAAGTGGAAAGTACCGTATGCTTGTAGATCAAAACTTACCACCAGCTCTTACGTGGCAAGAGAAGAAGCCGATGTGTGAAGGGGACTGTTGGTGTGTAGAACGCTTTGTAAATGGAAGATTAGAAAAAGCGACAAATATTATTGAATGTAAGCGTATTGAAGATGCGATTGAGTGTAATTGGGGTGAAACAGAAGATGTTACACACCATGCGACAATTCCGCTTAGGTCTGGATCAGAGAAATTTGGTCTATTAAATGTGGCCTCGCCTCATAAAACATATTTTTCTGAGGAAGAGTTAGCGTTATTAGAATCGATTGCATTTCAAATTGGAACGACAATCCAACGCATTCAGTTAGTCGAGAAAGAACGTAAATACGTAGTTGTAGCTGAAAGAAATCGATTGGCTCGTGATTTACATGATTCCGTTAAACAATTGTTATTTTCTATTATGCTAACAGCTAAAGGTACTTTAAATATGACGCAAAATAGAGACTTGCAAGAGATGTTAAGTTATATTGGAGAATTATCACAAGAAGCATTACAAGAGATGACGCTATTAATTTGGCAATTAAGACCTGAAGGATTAGAGAAAGGTTTAGCAGAAGCAATTCAAAATTACGGCAAGCTATTAGGGATTCAAGTGGAAGTTCGAATTGATGGGATGGTTTCAATTGAAGATGAAATAGAAGAAGTTTTATGGCGTATAAGCCAAGAAGCATTACATAATTGTAAAAAACATGCTTCTTGTGAAAAAGTATGTGTTCATTTAAGGGTAGAAAATAATAAGTTGTATTTTTACATAGAAGATAACGGAATAGGATTTATACAGGAGCAAGTAAGAGAGTCAGCACTTGGTTTGAAAAGTATGAAAGAACGAATTGAATTAATGAGGGGTATTTTTCGAATAAAAACAAAACCGGAAATGGGAACGAAAATAGAAATTCAATTACCGGTTTGAAAGGAAGAACGTCTGTGAAAATTAAATTACTACTCGTAGAAGATCATCATATCGTTCGAAGGGGCCTCGTATTCTTTTTCAAAACGAGAGAAGAATTTGAAATTATTGGGGAAGTAGAAAATGGTAAAGAGGCATTAACTTTCGTTCAAAAAGAAAAGCCAGATGTAGTATTAATGGATGTATCAATGCCGAAAATGGATGGTATTGAAGCGACAAAGCACATAAAACAATATGATGAAACAATAAAAATTCTTATGCTTAGTAGTTTTTCAGAACAAGATTATGTTTTACCAGCACTCGAAGCTGGAGCAGATGGCTATCAATTAAAAGAAGTGCAACCTGAGCAACTTGTAGCATCAGTAATTGCAGTATATGAAGGGAATACAAATTTTCACCCGAAAGTAACTCCTGCATTATTCGGTCGGCCATTAGTTAAGAAGGAAAAAGAAAATCCTTTTTCTATGTTAACGAAAAGGGAGCAAGAGGTACTTCGTGAAATCGCGAAAGGAAGAAGTAATAAGGAAATTGCAGCAGAGCTTCACATTACAGAACAAACTGTGAAAACACATGTTTCAAACGTTCTGGCTAAATTGGAAGTGGATGATCGTACACAAGCTGCATTATACGCAGTGAAGCATGGGGTTATATAGGAGGGGCATATGAAAGAAAGGGCTGTATTACAGCAGTATATGTCAAGTTTATCTGAGGCCGGTTTTTTTTTATGGTACGGTACTTATTGCAAAGAATGATGAAATATTATTAAGCGAAGCATTTGGAACAGCAAATTTTACATATAATAAACTCTATGTTATAGTTCCAAAACGTTATGGTGTATTGTATAAACTAGAGCTTCACCTCTGTTCTTTACGTGATGAAGTTGCAACATTTCGAACGACATACATAGATGAAAAAGTAAAAATAAATACACAAACAGGATTATTATGTTTTGAAGATGTTACGTCAAAATGTATAAAAGCTAATAAATTATATTGTGATACCAAATAAAGGTTTTTCTTCTTTCAATAATTAGGTACAATATAGCTACGATGGAAGGGGAAGATATGCTATGCCCGGTACAAAAAGTGGGATTGGAAAGATACAGGCTTCGTTAAATGGTTTATCACCGAAATTGCGAAGTATTGCCGAACATATTTTAAAACATCCACAAGATGTTGTACATAAATCAATAACAGAGTTAGCGGAAGTTACGAATAGTTCCGAAGCAACGATATTCCGCTTATGCAAACATCTTGGTTTTCAGGGTTTTCAAGATTTAAAAATTACATTAGCTCGTGAAATTGTACATACACCGATGCAAAATATTCATGAAGAAGTATCAGCAGAAGATAATATGGTAACTGTCGCTAAAAAAGTTTTTCATTCACATATTACAGGGCTGCAAGATACATTACATTTGTTAAATGATAACGCGTTGGAACAGGCAGTAAGTGCGCTAAAGGAAGCGAAGCGAATTGAGTTTTATGGAAATGGTGGATCTGGTATTATTGCGATGGATGCTTATCATAAGTTTATGAGAACAGGTATTTCTTGTATAGCCCATACGGATTCTCATTTTCAAATTATGGGGGCTGGCTTACTTACAAAAGAAGCAGTAGTCATTGCAATTTCTCATTCGGGCAGTAATAAAGGGTTACTTGAAGCGTTAGAAGTAGCAAAGACGAGGGGAGCCCGCATTATTGCGATTACGAGCTATCAGAAATCAGCATTGAGTCAACTTGCTGATATAACACTTTATACTTCAACACGTGAAACAGAATTTCGTACGGAAGCAAGTTCATCACGATTAGCGCAGCTAAGTTTATTAGATACTTTGTATGTGGGATTGTCGTTGCAACGACAAGAGGAAACACTAAAAAATTTACAAAGTATACGTGAAACAATTTCGATGAAGCGAATATAAAAAGCTCTTCAAATGAAGAGCTTTTTATATTGCTGAATAGTTTGTTGATATATCCTCTAGATCTACTGGTTCTAATTGTCTATAGAAATATGCCACTTACTTATAGTTATAAACTCTCACCTTTAAAATATTCTTTTTTAAACCTCCATATACTTCGCATATACAATCAAAAAACCACTTGGGTAATAATTCAAATATTGTTCAATATTTTACAATAGGCTTATAAAATTACATGTTATGATGAACATGTAATGATGATTGAACACTTAATTTTGGCACAATAATTAGCCAAAACAGTGAGGACAAGAGTTGTGAGATGAGCTCATCGAAACTCTAAAACACTAAAGGGGAGATCACATATGAAAGCAGTAGTGGTTAATAAAAACAGCAAAGCAAACATCGAAGTTATTGAAAAGGAATTACGTCCGTTACGCTCAGGCGAAGCGTTAGTAGATGTAGAGTATTGTGGAGTTTGCCACACTGATTTACACGTTGCGAATCATGATTTTGGTAACACGGATGGCCGTATTCTTGGTCATGAGGGTGTAGGTATTGTTACTAAAATTGCTGATGATGTAACTTCACTTAAGATTGGTGACCGTGTAAGTATTGCATGGATGTTTCAATCTTGTGGACGTTGTGAATATTGCGTAACGGGTAGAGAAACATTCTGTCGTGAAGTTAAGAATGCTGGTTATACAGTAGATGGTGGTATGGCTGAAAAATGTATCGTTACAGCTGATTATGCAGTGAAAGTACCAGAAGGATTAGATCCTGCCCAAGCATCATCAATCACATGTGCAGGCGTAACTACATATAAAGCTATTAAAGTATCTGACATTAAACCTGGTCAACCTATCGTAATCTATGGTTGTGGTGGATTAGGTAACCTAGCTATCCAATATGCTAAAAATGTATTTGGAGCAAAGGTAATTGCAGTAGATATCAATGATGATAAATTAGCCTTAGCAAAAGAGGTTGGTGCTGATATGACTATCAATCCAATTTCTCAAGGTTCTGCTGATAAGATTGTTCAAGAGGCGTTTGGTGGTGCGTATGCTGCTGTAGTAACAGCCGTTTCTAAAGTAGCCTTCAACTCAGCGGTTGATGCAGTGCGTGCTTGCGGTAAAGTAGTTGCGGTAGGTTTACCAGTAGAAACTATGGACTTAAACATTCCGCGACTTGTATTAGATGGAATTGAAGTAGTTGGTTCTCTAGTTGGTACTCGTAAGGATCTAGAGGAGGCATTTATGTTCGGTGCAGAAGGAAAAGTAGTGCCGGTTGTTCAAACTTGTCCACTAGATGAAGTACAAGATGTATTCGAAGAAATGGAACAAGGTAGAATTCAGGGGCGTATGGTAATCGATTTTAAACAGCACAAGTGTAATTGCGATAGTAAATAATTCACTTTTTTAAATCATCGGTGGTTTGAATCTCCTTAAATAATGAAAAAGTTAGGTTTTGGGCATGATTCCGGTATTGAACGAGGGCACTGAAAAACTCCATCTGATTCCACTTAGCGAGGTATTCGACGATTCAATCGTCGAATACCTCGCCTTTTTAATTTATAATAGAGAG
>NZ_JBNNUF010000013.1:0-127382 GCF_050279465.1 Bacillus sp. NPDC094077
GTATACATCGAGAGATGTACGTACGGTTTGGAGGAAAGTACACGAAAACCTAACATAGTAATATGTCAAGGCGTCGGGTGCTCATCCTACCACTTGCATAGTAAGGGGATTGATTTTAGCAGAATAGCAGAGAAATATGTTCCAGCGACAACATCTATAGCGAAGAGCCAAATATAATTTCGTGATTACTCGATAGAAGAGCTCGTCGTTATTTTATAGAGCATATAGAAGAAGTTTGTTATAGGTTGAGAAGAGAAAAGAAATGCGCTCAAACGATTCATTTTTCAGTTGGATATAGCAAGGAATATGGCGGGGGAATAAGAAAAGCACACATGTTAAACTGGGCAACAAATTTAACGCTGGATATTTATAATGTTTGTACGTATTTTTTATACGAGTGGCATACAAGGGAGCCGATTCGATCGATAAGTATTTCGTTAACAAATTTATGGCTATCTATATCAAAATTACATAACTGTAGTCGATATAAATCCATTAGATGAGACGATTATATGTACGGATTGCTTTTTGCAATAAGCGTACTTTTAAGTTTGTTGATGTAATTGAGATTGATTAAAGCGTGTTTCTATGCAGCAGGTTTATTTCTTCAAGCCAGCTGCATAGAAAGGTCCATTATAGTACTGCACTTATACTAAACCCATCATATCCCTCACTTCCTACAGTTTGTATTACCGTTGAGGATAGTTATGGTTCAGATGCAAGAATATCGAAAAAATGACGAACTCCCTGAACACTAGAGTCAGTACTAACAGCATTTACTATTTCTCCTTTTCGAACTACATTGTCCTCTTTTAATGTGAGTTTTGAGTATATAAGACACACTGCTTCAAACAATATATGAGGAGTAATGACATGAAAAATCAAAACTATGTAAAGGCACTATAAAACACAGGCTATAAGTGTAGTGACTCTTTTATCTCCAGATAATAATTTTATATGTATCACAAAAAATACGTTCATTTTTCACAAATTTCACACAAATCATTGGTATTCTTTTCTATAGTGATACCTAATAGCTTTGAGAGAAGTGAGCTGTATATGAAAAAGATTTGTTCTTCTCTTCTTTTATTGTTAGTTTTTTGTTTTCCAGGAGTAAGTATTCATGCTGAGTCTACATTGCAATCAAAAATTGATGCGGCTGCCCCATATGAAACAATTAAATTAGAAAATAGAGCTTATAATGAAACGATAAAAATATCGAAACCGATTACAATACAAGGGGATAAAAATACTAAAATAATCTCTTGTGGTAAGGATCCTATTATTACAATAAAAAAGGAAAACATTATCCTTAAAGATTTGAAAATAGAACAATGTAATGATAATACAGATCAGCCAGCGATATTTGTAGCGGGAGATAAGCACTACATCAGTGGATTGGAAGTTCACGCGTCATACATGGGGATTAAGTTAGAAGATGCTAGCAATATAAAAATTGAGAACAGTAGGATTGTTGGACAAAGACGGGCTAATGGAATTGATTTATGGAAATCCAATCGCACTCTTATTGAGAACATCAAAATCCAAAATGTCCGTGATGGCATTTATTTAGAACAAAGCGACAATAATACAATAAAGGACAATGCAATTTGGCAGTCTCGTTATGGTGTTCATCTTATGTATTCTGATAAAACGGTTCTTGAAAATAACACATCAAAAGAAAATATAACAGGCGCTATGATTATGGGAACAAAGGAAACATCTGTAGTAGGAAATCACTTTATTGATAATAAAAGTAATGTTCATGCACAGGGTATATTACTATATGATGCTACAAAAACAAAAGTTTTACAAAATGAAATTGCTAATAATAGAGTTGGTATATATGTAGAAAAGGCAAATCATAATATTATTATGAGTAACTCAATTTCTAATAATTTTATTGGTTTACAATTTAAAGATGCCAGTGCAAATGAATTTACTCAAAATGTAATGCTAGGGAATGTTAATGAGTCACAAGCTATACAAAGTAGGGGAAACAACATCTATAAAAATTATTGGGACGCTTCCTTAAAAGTAGATACAGATGGTTCAGGTACTAGTAATATTCCATACAAAGCAGATGCCTATTTTCTTTTGTTAACACAAGATACTCCGGAATATCAGTTGTTCTTTCAATCACCAGGGATGCGTATTTTGCAAAGTTTCATAAAAATTCCAGGCCAATCCTTATTGCTAGACAAAGAGCCTAGTATGAGGCCCGAAATTGTTCCGCAAAAAGGCGGGGAGATGGGATTTCAGTCTAACGTTTTGGTTGTAGGTATAAGCATGTTACTAATGGGAAGTATATTGTTTTTTTTAGGGAGGAAAAATGGATGAGGGTAAAGTATGCGTTATTTACTATTTGTTTATGTTTGGTATTTGCCGTAGTAGGGTGTGGTAAGAAAGAAACGAAGCCGGTTGCTATTAATGAAAAAAATGATAAGTGTGATGTTTGTAATATGGCAGTAATGGATAATCAATTTGCAACTGAGGTTATTTTAGAAAATGGAAAAGCTTTAAAATTTGATGATATTGGCTGTATGTATAAATGGATAGATGAACATAAGAATGAAAAAATACAAGAGAAATTTGTAAGAGATTACAATACAAAAGATTGGGTTGCAGTGGATAAATCTACATATGTATATGACAAATCAATTAAGACGCCAATGGCTTATAATGTAATTTCTTTTAAAGAGAAGAAGGATGCAGATAGCTTTGTAGAAAAACATACTGGGGAAATTCTTTCTTATAAAGAACTAGCAGAACATAAATGGGAAATGAATAAAGAGATGATGGGAAAAGAAAAGAAAGATCATGGTAGTGGACATTCTCATTAATAAGAGACTATTGCTAAATAGTTAGAAAAAGACAACCAACTATGGTTGTCTTTTTCGGTAGAGAGGTGAGTAGGTATGTGGAATATATTATATTCAGAATGGCGTAGTGCAGTAAGAGGTAAATTTGCATACATGTTTTTGTTTCTTTGGATAACTATGTTTTCGTTAATATTTGTTATGGAAAGAAATACCCCGTCTTTAGTAGGTTATACAAATGTAACGGGGACAATGGTAAACCTTATTTTATATATAGTGCCTTTACTTATGTTAATTATAGGAGCATTTTCTATTGCAGGCGAGGTGGAAAATGGGAAATGGAGACTTCTATGTACGTATCCTTTACAGAGTACTTCATATGTAATAGGCAAAATAATCGGTCAATTTATAGCGCAAACAGCTATTTTTTCAATGAGTTTTGGAGTAAGTATAATAATTGGGTTAGTAAGCGGTAGTAATTTTGAAATGTTTTGGGTGGTAGCGACGTATATCTTCTCTGTTTTACTAATCTTTTTATTTCTATTACTGGGAATAACAATAGGTTCTTTTTCTATAACAAGGTGGCAAGCTTTAGCGATAAGTATTGTAGTTTGGTTCATTCTTATTATGATGTGGCCAACGGCTTTAATTAGTGTCCTTAATTTTGTTCCATATTCAATGATTGCACCACTAATAAAAATGTTATTGTTTTGCAACCCAGCTGAATTCCTTCGAATTATATTTGTAATTCAATTAGGTGGTGGAGCAATATTTGGACAAGTATATGATCAACTGATAATGTTTTTGCAAAGTAAAGCTGTTATTTGGGTTCTATTAATATACTTTATTACCTATGCAACCGTGTTCTTGCTTGTGGCGAGTTGGAAAATGGAGAGGAGAAGAAAAAAATGACAGTATTAAATCTCAAAGAAGTATGTAAACGATATAAAAAGAAAATAGCATTATCTCCAATTTCATTTCAAAGCAAAGAAGGAGAGTGTATCGTATTATGTGGTGGGAATGGAGCAGGAAAAAGTACGCTTCTTGATATAATAGCTGGAATTGCAACTCCTACAACTGGTACCGTTCAATTAGGTAATATAGAATTACAGAAAGATAGAAAACAATATGTGAGTAAAATAGGTTATATGCCAGATGATTTTCATGCACAGCAAGATATGACAGTTCAAGAATTTTTGTTATTTTATGCCGCCTTTCGAAAAATAGGAAAAGAAAAAGTACAAGCCGTTATTAAAACAATAGGATTAAATGAGAAACAAAATGAGCGCTTATATAGATTATCTAAAGGGATGAGACAGAGGCTTTTATTTGGACAGGCGTGTCTTGGAAATCCTAAAATTTTGATACTAGACGAACCGACAAATGGGCTGGATCCGTATTGGGTAGATGAGTTTGTAACAATATTAAAAACATTAAAAAGAAATGGTACAATGATTATTTTTTCCACACATATGATGGATGTCGCTGCTGAAATTAGTGATCGGATATTCTTTATGAAAGAAGGAAAAATCATAAAGGAAATTAAAAACGATGGAGACTTAGAAAATTTAACGATAACATTACTACAAATGCATAGGAGATGAATCAATTAGGGAACAGCCACCATTCTTAAAGTAGCTATTATGTTCCTTTTTAGGTGAAGAGGAGATTTTACTTGCATATTACAGAGGTGGCTACTTATATAAAAATTACATAACTGTAGTCGATATAAATCCATTAAATGAGATGATTACTTGTACTGATGCTTTTCGTAATAAAAGAATTTTTAAGTTTATTGATGTAATTGAAGTGAATTAGAGGGAGGGGAAATAAAAATAATTATCTCTTCCTAACTTAATTATATCATGTAATTAACGTTCAAAATAGACTGTTTATTCTCATTTACTCTTGCTACAATCAATAGCACATGAATAGTAAGGAGAGGTGCCGAATGAGTTCTTTCGTTCTCGATTTTCAGGAAATAGAAAAAACGCAGCTTTCGCTCGTTGGCGGGAAAGGCTTGAAGTTAGGGGAGTTATCAAACATTCAAGGTATACAAGTGCCAGAAGGATTTTGTGTTACAACGGGAGGATATGAAAAAGCTATCGAACAAAATGAAGCGTTTCAAGCTTTGTTGAATCAATTAACAAGGCTAAAAATTGAGGACCGAGATCAAATTGGTGAAATCAGTAAGAAGATTAGAGAAACCATTATGGAAGTAGAAATTCCTTCTGATGTAGCGGAAGTGGTAGCTCGTTATCTCTCTCGTTTTGGAAATGAACATGCTTATGCAGTGCGTTCTAGTGCTACTGCTGAAGATTTACCATATGCCTCGTTTGCTGGTCAACAAGATACGTATTTAAATATCATCGGAAAAGAAGCAATCTTGCAGCATGTAAGAAAGTGCTGGGCTTCCTTATTTACAGATCGAGCAGTCATATACCGAATACAAAACAGTTTTAATCATAATCAAGTTTCTATATGTGTTGTCGTTCAAAGGATGGTTTTCCCGCAGGCTTCGGGAATTTTATTTACAGCTGATCCGATTACTTCTAACCGAAAGGTGTTATCAATCGAAGCAAGTTTTGGACTTGGTGAGGCATTAGTATCAGGACTGGTATCTGCCGATAATTATAAAGTAAAAGAAGGCGAAATCGTCGATAAGATGATAGCAACTAAAAAAATAGCTATCTATGGACGGAAAGAAGGCGGAACAGAGACAAAACAAATTGTCCATAATCAGCAAAACGTTCAAACACTTACTGAACAACAAATATTACAACTAGCACGTATCGGAAGGCAGATTGAAGCTTATTTTGGCTGTCCGCAAGATATTGAATGGTGTTTAGTTGATGATACAATTTATATAGTCCAAAGTCGCCCAATCACGACTTTATATCCAATTCCAGAAGCAAACGATCAAGAAAATCATGTGTATATATCGGTCGGTCACCAACAAATGATGACCGATGCAATGAAGCCACTAGGGCTATCTTTTTTCCTATTAACGACGCATGCGCCTATGCGTAAAGCAGGGGGAAGGCTGTTTGTTGATGCTACACAAAGATTAGCTTCACCAGCTAGTAGAGATTTCTTAATAAATACTTTAGGAAAATCGGATCCGCTCATAAGAGATGCATTAACGACTGTAATCGAGCGAGATGATTTTATCAAATTGTTACCGGATGATGAAGAAGAAAAGAATCTTAGTAAAAGTATGCCACCTGCAAGTTCGCAACCACAAATCGAAAGCGATCCGGCAATCGTTACGGATTTAATAAAGAATAGTCAAGCATCAATCGAAGAGTTAAAACGAAACATTCAAATGAAATCAGGATCGGCTGTATTCGATTTTATTTTAGAAGATATCCAGCAGCAATTACAGAAAATATTATTTAGCTCGCAAAGTACGGCTGTAATTATGGCAGGTATGAATGCTTCTTCATGGATTAATGAAAAGATGGAGCAATGGCTAGGTGAAAAAAACGCAGCAGACACACTTTCTCAATCCGTACAAAATAATATTACGTCGGAGATGGGTTTAGCATTAATGGACGTTGCAGATGTGATTCGCCCTTATCCAAAAGTTATTGAGTATTTACAACATGTAAAAGATAATAGCTTTTTAGATGAACTAGTTCAGTTTAAAGGCGGGGAAAAATCTCGAGATGCGATTCAAACTTTCCTGAATAAATACGGAATGAGATGCAGCGGCGAAATCGATATTACGAAAACGCGCTGGAGTGAACAGCCACCTACAATTATCCCGATGATTTTAAATAATATAAGAGAGTTTGAAACTGGTGCTAGTAAACGGAAATTTGAAGAAGGGCTGCAGGAGGCTTTGAAAAAAGAGGAAGAGTTATTAGAACAATTGCAGCACTTGCCGGATGGTAAACAAAAAGTAGAAGAGACGAAGCAAATGATTCGTAACATCCGGAATTTCATCGGTTATCGTGAATACCCGAAATACGGCATGATTAATCGCTATTTCCTATATAAGCAGGCGTTACTCAAAGAAGCTGAACAACTTGTGAAGAGCGGTGTTATTCATGAAATCGATGATATATACTATCTGACTTTTGAAGAACTTCACGAAGTCGTTCGTACAAATAAACTAGATTATAAAGTCATCAATAATCAAAAAAATGAGTACAAATTATATGAAAAACTAACGCCCCCGCGCGTTATCACGTCTGATGGTGAAATCATTATAGGTAAGTACAAAAGAGAAAATTTCCCGGCCGAAGCAATTGTAGGTCTGCCTGTTTCTTCTGGAGTGATTGAGGGGAGGGCGCGCGTTATTTTAAACATGGAAGATGCAAATTTAGAAGATGGAGATATATTAGTTACGGCATTTACTGATCCTGGCTGGACACCATTGTTTGTGTCTATAAAAGGGTTAGTAACAGAAGTCGGCGGACTTATGACGCACGGAGCAGTTATCGCACGTGAATATGGCTTGCCAGCAGTTGTTGGAGTGGAGAACGCTACAAAACTAATAAAGGACGGGCAACGAATACGGGTACATGGAACAGAAGGGTATATTGAGATACTATAGGGTATACTGCAAATCAAAAAAGGATCATCCGCTATAAGTAGTGGGTGATCCTTTTATTTTGCAACAGCTTACTTCTTTAAGCCTGCTGCAAAGAAAGGCCCATGAACTGCGATTGTTGATAAAATACGAGCAATCTCCTCAGGTGATTCTTTTTGACCACTATTTAACCATTGTTGAATGACACCTATATGAGCAGATGCCATATAAGAAACTAAGTATTGGCTTGGGACAAGTAAATTCTCCTTATTAATGAGAGCACCATTCGTATCTTCAAATAGTGTTTTCCACATAAATTCTTTCAATTTTGTTTGGAAAGATAAATCTCCTTTTGGGCTAAGTACAGCTTTCATAAAATCACTATTTTCATTTAGAAATTCAAGAATAGAAGCGACAAGTATAAACGGTGTCGTTGGGGAAGGGTTTGATCCAAGATCAGCAATCACTTCCGGAAATTTCTGTTTAGCAATGCTAGAAAACTCATGCATAAATTCTTCTTGGCATTTCGTCATTAAATCAAATTTATCTTGATAGTGCGCATAAAACGTACCACGATTTATGTTCGCTTTCGTTGTAATATCTTTTACTGTAATGGCATCAAAACCTTTTTCATCGATTAACTCCACTAATGCATTTCGTATTGCCGTTTTCGTTCGAATAACACGTAAATCTAAATTACTATCACGCAAAGCATGTCCCTCCTTAATTTTTTTCAACACATTTAGAAAATATGTCTTATAACCGACACATTCACGATTTTTGATTATTGAATAAGATTTACTCCAAACATATAATTCAAAATATAAATAAACAACGCGTTGTTTATTTATTGTAACCAAAATAAAAGGAGGAGAAAAGAAAATGTTTAAAAATAAACTTTTATATTTTTCACCAGTCATTGCGCTGGTCGTTGTTTTTATTTTTTCATTAACATTATTCCCAACAGTTCAACCTCAGCCGAAAAACTTGCCAATTGCAATTGTAAATGAAGATCAAGGAGTAGAAATTCCGGATCAAGCGAAAATGAATATGGGGCAAACAATCGTTGATACGATGAAAAAATCATCGAAATCAGATGAAGAACCTGCGGTGAAGTGGGTAGAAGTAAAAAATAAAGAAGCCGTTCAAAAAGGTTTAAATAATCAAGAATATTATGCGGCATTAGTCATTCCGAAAGAATTTAGCGCAAAACAGGCATCATTACGAACACCACAGCCAACTTCACCAGAGGTAGAAATATTCATAAATCAAGGAATGAATACAGCGGCATCAACTATGGCAGGGCAAATATTAAATGGTGTAGTTGATAATATGAACAATACTGTTCGTACACAACTATTAGACGGATTGAAAGCAAAAGGAGCTACTTTAACAACAGATCAAGCTTCAAATTTAGTAACACCTATTACTAAGAAAGTGACAAATGTGAATGAAACTGGCAAAAATAGTGCGAACGGTAACTCGCCGGTATCTTTATTCCAACCGTTATGGATTGCAAGTTTAGCGAGTGCAGCAATCATCTTTATTGCGATTCGTAAAATGCCAGTAGGTACACGAAAAGAAAACTTTGTATTGAAAGTAAAACAAATAGTAACAGGAGCTGTTGCGGCACTTGTAATTGGATTTGGTCTTACATGGATTGCAGATGGCATGGTAGGATTAAATATTTCGAATTTTACGGATACAGCGTTGTTCTTATCCATTACATCTTTTAGTTTCTTCTTAATGATATCTGCGGTACTTTCATTAGTTGGACTAAAAGGAATCGGATTATTCGCTTTATTACTGTTCTTCGGAGCACCATTATTATCGTTAGCACCTGAAATGTTGTCTCCGTTTTATCAAGACTGGGTTTACTCATGGTTACCAATGAAATTTATGATCGAAGGACTCAGAGAAATTTTCTTCTTCGGAAAAGGTTTAAGCTGGAATACACCAGTTACTGTCCTCGTTTGGATTGGTGTAGTAAGTATGATTACTATACTAGCAACTGCTTTAAAACGCAGTGCAGTAAAAGGGCATAAAACAGAATTACATGCTTAAAAATAAAAGCCGTTTCACTAGTAGTGAAGCGGTTTTTTGTGGTGAAATTTATAGGGTTTTTCAATGTTTTAAATGTGAGTGAAGAATTAGTATTTGCTGTCCCGTTATATATACATGCTCCTACTATTTCACAATGCATAAAATATTATGCGAAATCATGGAGGGGATACGATGTATAATTCGAATTATCATGATTGGTATAGACAGAATGATAAACT
The DNA here is from genome assembly GCF_050279465.1 of Bacillus sp. NPDC094077. Taxonomy (NCBI): domain Bacteria; kingdom Bacillati; phylum Bacillota; class Bacilli; order Caryophanales; family Bacillaceae; genus Bacillus; species Bacillus sp. NPDC094077. The sequence continues at coordinate 9,639 of NZ_JBNNUF010000013.1, forward strand.
GATTAGTGATATTGAAAAAGCCATAAATGGAGAGTATAGCGCCATAAATTGTTATGCGAATTTAGCTAACATGGCTCCAAATGAGGTAGAACGAAATCAAATTCTTGAAATTCGTAATGATGAAATAAGACATTTTCAAAATTTTGTACAGCTCTATACTAATTTAACGGGTAGGCAGCCTAAACCACAAATCAATGAAGGATGTCCTAATACGTACTTACAAGGATTAGAATTTGCTATACAAGATGAGCAAAAGACAGTAGATTTTTATTTGGAAATTTCAGATGAAACATCAGATGCGAACATGAAAGAGTTATTGCGCAGAATAGCTGCAGATGAACAAAATCATGCGGTGTGGTTTTTATATTTTTTTACGAAATCAAAATGAAAAATATAAAAAATAAATCGAAAGGTTCGAGCTGGATTTTTTGATGGGAAATTTTAATATAATTTATATTAAAATGAGGAATTAAAGCCGTTTCACTAGTGGTGGAGCGGTTTTTTATGATGAAATACAAGTTATAAAGTTAAGATATAGTAGTTAATTCTGGTATATAATGTATAAAACAAAAATCAATAAAGGAAGAAGAAAACATCTGAAAGGGGAAGCGGAAATATGGAGAGAAATACAGTGGAAGAATATACAATTCGAATTGCTTCAGAAGAGGAAAGCGATAACGTTATTACTTTATTAAAAGAAGTAGCACAGTGGTTACAAGATAAAGAAGTGAATCAATGGCAATATCTTTTAGGAGTAGAAGCTACGGCCGAAATACTAGAAGGGATAAGAGAGAAATATACATATGTTGTGATGAAAGAAGATGAAATTGTCGGTACGGTTACAGTATCTCCTAAACAAAATAAATGGGATGAATATATTTTCGGTAAAGAGGAAGTTTCTAATTCATTATATATTCATAGATTTGCGGTGAAACGGGAGTATAAGGGGAATGGAATAGGAGAATGGGTTTTACGGTGGGTAGAAGAGAATGTACGAAGGGATAAAAATTATTTAAAATTAGATTGTGTTGGGCATAATCGTACGTTGAATGATTTTTATAAGAAAAATGGTTTTGCGTATGTTGGAAGTACAGATGGGCTTAGTAAGTTTCAAAAGAAAAGGGATAAGGTTTAAAAATATATAGCATAAGTTTAGATTGGGGTTATTTGGCGTTTACTATGTAATAAAAAGGAGGGAACATAATTGAAAGTCAGGCAAGGAAAATATGAAGAAATAAAATTGCGTGATAGAATTCCAGGCATGGTTGAATATATAGATAGTACAAGGCTTCCGGCTGACTTTCACTACTATATTCCTCCACACTGGCATAGAAGTATTGAAATTAGTTTAGTTATATATGGAGACGTTTTTTTGTATGTAAATGGGCAAAAAAAGAAAGTATCAGCTGGCGAGTTTATTTTTGTAAACAGTGGAGATGTGCACGAATTTGAAAAAGTTGCGAATACAAGTTGTGCAGTAATGATGTTAATTGTTTCTTATGAATTTCTTAAAGAGCTAAATGATGATTTTGATAAATATAGATTTAACCTAAAAGAATCAGTTGCTCAGAACACAAAGCTCCAACAAATATTTTATGAATTAAAGGAGTTAGTCACACATTCTGATGATTTAAGTTATATAAAAATTAATAGTTTAATTTATGAGATTGTTTATATTTTATTGCGCTACTGTAAAGATACGGAGAAAGTAAATAATGATTTTCACCTTGGAGAAAAACAAAAAGAGATGATAACATATATTTATGAACATTACGATGAAGAGCTTAAAATGAAAGATGTAGCGAAACATTTTTTTGTAAGTGAGGAACATTTTTCCCGTATGTTCAAAAAATCTTTCGGATCAAATTTCACCTCTTTTTTAACGAGATACAGGCTTCATAAAGCTTATGAAGATATTATTAGTAGTACAAATTCTATACAAGATATAGCTGTAAAACATGGATTTCCCAATGTAAAGTCATTCATTTCACAGTTTAAAGGAAAATATGGATATACACCATTACAGTATAGAAAAAATATCATATCAAAAAATGACAATAATCGAATCAAATATGAACCACAATAAAAATACGTTCTATGTTACATTTTGTACATGGAACGTATTTTTATTTAGTAACTGGAAATTGACACGGTTATATAATTTTTCGAGAAATGAAAACGTTTAAGCTGAGGTAGGGGGAATAGTAGATGACTAGAAAATATAGCTTAGATTTATTAGAAAAGATTCAAGAAAAACAAGAAGTCATCAATGTACAAGGCGCAGAAGTCTTAGTGAAAAACATACCAGATTGCGATGAAAAGGGAGCGATGGACCCACGTCTTTATAAAGACACAAGGGTTCAAATGAATATAATGAGGTTTATGCCTAAAAATATGATGAAAATGGACGCTTCCGAAAAGTCAGTAAAGAATATGAGAAAGCAATTTAATGGTATTAAAAGCGTTCCAATTGTCACTAAAGATATAAATATTACGAATGAAACAGTTAAAGCGGAAGATGAATATGATATTCCGATAAGGATTTATAATAGTATTTCTAAACGAGAAAATGCGCCAATTTTATACTTTATTCATGGTGGCGGATTCATGGCAGGGTCACCAGATGTGGTAGAAGAACTTGTGAAATTAATCGTAGAAAAAACAGATATACTAGCCGTTTCCGTAGATTATCGATTAGCTCCAGAGCATCCTTTTCCAACTGGGCATACAGATTGTTACACTACTTTAAAATGGATTTATGAGAATGCTGAAGCATTCGGTGGTGATAAGAATAATATCTTTGTTGCTGGTGATAGTGCTGGAGGGAACTTAACCCAGTATTGTACAACGAGAGATATGGAAGATGGTAGAAAACTCGTTAAAGGACAACTACTTCTGTATCCTACACTTAATATGTGTGACTATGAAGACGAGTTTTATTCTTGGAGTATAGATAAGTATGAAATTGCTCCGAAATATAAAAAAGGATTAGAAAAAATACTTAATATGATGCATTCAATGGTCGGAGGGATGTCAGAAATACTTGGTACGCAAGAAATTCATTCGAAGTATTTAAGTCCATATGTTGATGTATCTTCAGACTATCCAAGTACATTTATTACGGTAGGAGAACATGATTTTTTAATGATAGAATGTTTAGCGTATGCAGCTAAATTGACTAAAAAAGGGGTTGATACTGAAACAGTTCTCTATCGTGGTTTGGGGCACGCGTATGGAGATAATGTAGGTGTCTATCCTCAAAGTGAAGATTTAGCGATTGAGATGGGGAATTTTATATTGAAACATAGTAAGAAAGACTCTTACTTCCAGTAATGATTTTATAGTCTACTTTGTGCAGTAAGTGATTCATATAGGATTAAATATGAATCAGTGGAAAGTGATAACCTCTAAAAAGTATATAAAAAAGCCTAATTTGATCTATATGTTTCAAATTAGGCTTTTTTATATGATTAAATATTCAAGATCAAAAGAAGGAATACAACATTATTGTACAGAATATTTAGATAATAGGAGGTGTCGAATTTTGAGTGAAATTGAATTAAAAAGTAATGTAATTAAGACAGGGCGAGAGAAGAGGATTATCCTTCGGTTTATACTCGCAAGTCTAGTTGGGGTGTTTATGTTTTTCGTTCCTGTTACGATAAACGGTGCTTCATCGATTATGATTGATCATATCGTATCGTGGATCCGGGCTTCGGTTCCGAGTGTAGTACCTTATTATGCATTATTAGTTATGGTAATTGGTGCGATTTATCCATTTTATACGAAAAAATGGAATGCATCTATCGTAGACATTTGTTTTTCTATTTTAAAAGTAGTCGGCGTTGTTTTCGGTGTACTCTATTGTTTTAAAGTAGGACCAGCTTGGTTCTTTGCACCAGATGTTGGGCCATTTTTGTATGAGAAGCTAGTTATATCCGTAAGTTTACTCGTTCCTATTGGTTCGGCTTTTTTAGCACTATTAGTCGGATATGGATTGCTAGAATTTATCGGTACATTTTGCCGTCCGATTATGAGACCGTTATGGAATACGCCGGGACGATCAGCAATTGATGCGGTTGCTTCCTTTGTTGGGAGTTATTCGCTTGCGCTTCTTATTACTAACCGCGTTTATAAAGAGGGAAAGTATACAACGAAAGAAGCGGCAATTATCGCTACAGGTTTTTCTACAGTATCCGCTACATTTATGATCATCATCGCAAAAACATTAGACATTATGCATTTATGGAATGTTTATTTTTGGACTACGCTTGTTGTAACATTCATCGTGACCGCTATCACCGTAAGAATTCCACCGCTTAGTAGAAAACCAGATACATATATTACGAAAGAAGGGTTCCCAGAGCCTGTCTATAAAGAGAAAATGCTAGAACGCGCTTGGGAAGATGCATTAGAAGTATCAAAGTCTGCACCGAGTGTTATGAAAAATATTGCAGTGAATTTAAAAGACGGTTTTATTATGACGATGGGAATTTTACCATCGATTATGTCAGTAGGGTTAATTGGTATCGTCTTAGCAAAGTTCACGCCAATATTTGATTGGATCAGTTACATTTTCTATCCATTTACATGGCTATTACAATTACCAGAAGCAGAGTTAGCCGCTAAAGCGGCATCAGTTGGTATTGCAGAAATGTTTTTACCATCACTTTTAGTTGTAAGTGCACCACTTGTGACAAAGTTTGTCATTGCGGTTGTTTCGGTATCATCTATTTTGTTTTTCTCCGCTTCAATTCCTTGTATATTATCAACAGATATTCCGTTAAAAGTATCTGAACTTATTATTTTATATGTGGAAAGAACGATTTTAACGTTGCTTATTATTACGCCGATTGCTTATTTGTTGCTTTAAAGGTTCTAGATATATTCCATTTTCTGGTTTTCGAAATCAGAAAATGGAATAATGTTAACTGTGTTCTAAAGAAAAATGAACAAATGAAATTTTTTATTCAACAAAGCAGCTCTTTAAGACTCGTACAATATGTAATTGCTCATCGCGATCAATTTCCACAAATAATGAGTAAAATACTCATATTTTGGGAGGAGTCAAAGGAAATTGTTTCTTCTGTAATAATCGGCGGTCAGAAAGCGGGAGAACTAATACCGCTAAAACCAAATGTTGTATTTTCTTCCTACTTCTCATATGTAATTGGTACGATATTAACGGTTATCGATGAGCCTTCACACCCTATATGGGAAGATTACATTCGGCAAGGAATTCGTATGTTTGGGCCTAAAGAAGAGATGTTGATTAAAATTGAATTAGGCTAAGAGAAGTTAAAAATGAGATAAAATAATTGTAATTTCAGAGGAAGATAACGGTCAAGGAATGCGCTGGATTGAAATTGCTCCGACGAAAGAAGCTGAAACAAGTATTATTCTCCATAATAAAGAGTTAATTGCTAAAATGCAGCCTGAGTTAAATCTTGGTACACCTTCTTTAATGTTCTTCTCAAAAGACTTCGATCGTCTATATAGCGATTTAGTAAACAAAAACGTTACAGTTGGGGAAATTGTAAATATGCCTACAGGTAGAATATTTAATTTTGCGGATAGCGAAAATAATTACTTTGCCGTAATGGAAAAGAAGTAAATTTTAATTCAAATTATGAGTGCGGTGCTGGAATAAAGGCATCGCATTTTTTATTATTATATTTCTGTAATGGTATTTTCAATATTTTACATAATTATAAAACGATATAAAGTAGTGTGATATAGTAACAACAAAGGGGGAATAGAAATGGAAATTATTCACGAAAGAGCAAAATTACGGTTAATGGATAGTAATGATGTCGAAACTTTGTTTTCGATTGTAGAAGGAAATCGGGATATTTGGGCGTATTTAATTTCTAAAATGGATACTGTTCAAGATATGCAGCAATATGTTCAAAAAGCGATAAAGGGTTATGGAAGGGGAACTCAAGTACCTTTCGTTGTAGTCGATCAACAGACGAATAAGATTGTGGGAAGTACACGTTTATATAATCTTTCCGTAGAAGATAAGACAGTCGAGTTAGGGCAGACATGGTACCATCCAAGTGTGCAACGTACGAGTATAAATACTGAGTGTAAGTATATGCTTCTCGAGTACGCTTTTGAAAAACTACATATGCAGAGGGTGCAAATTAAGACAGATGTAAGAAATGAAAAAGCACAGCGAGCAATTGAAAGGTTAGGAGCAGTAAAAGAAGGTATGCTTAGAAATGAAAGAAGGTTGCCGAATGGTCATGTGAGAGATGCGGTTGTTTACAGCATTATCGCCAGTGAATGGCTAGGCGTAAAAGAAAGGTTGTTAGAAAAATTAGAGTTGTACAAAGAAAAGCTATAATTCGTATTTTGTAAGGTATATAATCGTAATTTGCGAAAAATATACCTTTTTTTCTTACAAAACACTAACTTATTTTATTTACTTTTGTTTCATCATTCCCTTCTGATAAAAAATTCGTTACAATGTAGTTGTATGATAATAAATTTATGAATTACAAAATGTAATGAAAACCGCAAACGAAGAATGAATTGATAATCCTCAATTTTAAATAAAAACCCTTTTATACAAATAAAACAAGCAAAATTCCTTCTTTTAAATAAATTCAAATAAACTGATTTGATAAATACGTTTTTTATAGAAGTATGGATGATGTACGGAGGCAATTACAAATGAAAGAACATAAGAAGAGTAAAAAAAGACGAATCTTCCAAGTATTCTTGTTGATGATTTGTTCTATTATTTTATATGTAAGCTATGCAGCTTATGATATTTGGAGCTATCGCTTTAAAACAGATGATGATGTGAAGACAGATGCTGGTATCGTACTAGGAGCAGCTTCATGGAACGGAAAACCGTCTCCTGTATTTAAAGAAAGAATAAATCATGCGATTTCCTTATATAAAAACGGAAATATTAAAAAGATTATTTTCACAGGTGGAACAAAATTTGAGGCAGAACTTGAGGAAGCCCGTACTGCTAGAGCGTATGCACTAAAAAATGGTGTAAAAGAAGAGGATATTTTAATTGAAACAAAATCTCTTTTCACTGAAGAGAATTTAAAGAATGCAAAGCAGGTTGGAATAGAGAATGGAATCCACACATATACGATTGTGAGTGATCCACTTCATATGAAACGTGCGATGAGAATTGCAAAACATATTAATATTGAAGCGTATGCGTCACCAACGCCAACGTCAGCTTATAAAACGTTAGATACAGAAATTCCATTCTTTTTTAAAGAATTATTCTCGTATATTGGCTATGTAACCTCTTTGCCATTAAAGGCATTGAAGGGAGATTAATATAAGAAAAGAACCTATACTTGAATAGGAACTTTTCTTATTGTTCAAAAACATTGTATTTTTATCGGAATAGTGAAACAATAGAGAGGTAGCTTCATATAATCATAATGACAAAATGAACGGTTTATGAATCGGGCATAAAGGAGATTATAATATGGCACTCTCATTTGTAGAAACAGAAGAACAATCTTTAATTATTGAACAAATAAGTAAATTGATTCCGAAGTTCATGGAAAGGGAGCATCAACTAAGTGAATTAGGATCATTTCCGTATGAAAATATTAATAATTTGAAAGATGTCGGATATACGAAATTAACGTTACCGAAGGAATTTGGTGGCAGTGCGATTTCTTTATATGACTTCGTTTTATTTCAAGAGAAAATTGCAGAAGGCTGTGGAGCTACTGCATTATCGATTGGATGGCACCTCGGTATTGTGAAAGAGCTAGCTGAAAATCGCTCTTGGAATGATGAAATGTTCAAATGGTTTTGCGAAGAAGTGCGTAATGGTGCACTCTTTAACCGGGCAGCAACAGAGCGGAAAACAGGGAGTCCGACGCGTGGTGGCAAACCAGAAACAATAGCGATTCAACAAGGTGAGAAGTGGATTATAAGTGGAAGAAAAACTTTTACGACGATGGCACCAGTGCTTGATTATTTTATTATTTCAGCAAGTATTGAAGGCAGGGAAGAAATCGGAGAATTTGTCATTCCAAAGAATACACTAGGTGTATCAATTGAAGAAACGTGGGATAGTGTTGCGATGCGTGGGACAGCTAGCCATGATCTTGTTTTACAAAATGTAGAGATAGAAAATCGCTTTTTTACGGATGTAAAGGGTGGAAAAGTGAAACAAAAGGGAATTGGCTGGTTGCTACATATACCAGCATGTTATTTAGGGATCGCACAATCGGCAAGAAATTATGCAGTTCAGTTTGCGGAATCATACAAGCCAAATAGTTTAAATCATTCTATTAGTTTATTGCCGAATGTTAGAAGATTAGTTGGAGAATTAGAACTTGAACTTATGCAAGCTCGCGTCTTTTTATATCAAATTGCGAAAAAGTACGATGAAGCAGAAGATAAACTATCACTACAAGCAGAATTAGCAGCAGTGAAATATGCAGTAACAAATGCGGCGATATCTATTGTAGATAAAGCAATACGCATCGTAGGAGCAAAAAGTTTATCAGAAAAAAATCCGCTTCATCGCTACTATTTAAACGTCAGAGCAGGATTACACAATCCGCCGATGGACGATGCAACACTATCTATGCTGGCAGATGCGGCGTTTCGATCGTAATGTTTTAGGTATAGGTCTTATGAACTTAAATTTTATTGTTTATGGACAATATAGTTGTTTTGAAAGCACGTGTTTGATTAGTAATCGAACACGTGCTTTTTATTTGTTTGATGTATTATTTTGAAATGTAGCGTTTTAATATAAGTGATTATTATGATTTTGGGAGTGTTCCTTAATGAAAAAGCATGTATTGTAATGCCAGTTTGGAAACTTTGTAAATACTTACTAGATTTAATCCCAAATTAAGGGTCTTTCTAAATTTATCATTCGTAAATATTGTAAAAATTGACCTGCATGGACCGCATCATGATAGGCAATTCGTAAAAGCATATCTCCTAAATATCGTTGATAGCCAACATCGCTTCGATCAATAAGTCTTGAATCTAACTCTGATACACTTATTGATTGAACATATTCTATGAAGTCCGAAAAATATGATTGTGCCAATTTAATCTCTTTTTTAACACAAGTAATTGGCTCGTTATCATACGGGATATGGATCTCATTAATCGATCCGTTGTTTTTTAAAATCATATGATAGGAAAAAGTTGCACTCCATACATGACGAATCATCTCGCCAAAGGACATAGCCTCATTATCAGGTTTCCAGGTAAGAAAGTTATTGGGGAGAGAACTCCATAATTTTTCTGAGCGTCTTCTCGTTTCTTTTAAATTTAATATACTAAGATCAATTGCATTCATTTTAAACTCTCCTTTGCTATTAAATTCAAAATGATTGTATCAAATTAACAGTTAGGGTATCATCGAAATATGAATGTATATCCGAATATCTCATATATAGCTAAACTAATTGCTGAACCTACAAGAGCAATAATCTTAGATTGTCTAATGAATAATCAGGCACTACCTGCTAGTGAATTAGCTTATATGGCAAAAGTGTCACATCCAACAATTAGTTCTCATCTTTCTAAATTAGTAGAGGGGAATCTACTTACAGTTGAACAACATGGTAGACATCGTTACTATCGACTTGCTAATCAAGAGGTAGCAGAAGTTCTTGAAAAGTTAGGGACAATCGCACCAACAGTTCAAGTTCGCTCTTTAAAACAATCGGATCAGCTAAAACAAGTCCGCTATGCTCGAACTTGTTATGATCATCTTGCAGGCAAACTCGGTGTAGAGATAGCTGGAAAATTACTAGATAGGGAATTTATAACTTTAGAGGACGGAGAATATATTGTAACGGAACAAGGTAAGGGATGGTTTTTGAATTTTGGAATAAATATTGATAAGGCAGATACAAAAAGGAGGGTATTTGCAAAACCTTGTCTTGATTGGAGTGAACGACGCTATCATATTTCTGGTTGGTTAGGGTCTGCAATAGCAAAACTGCTTTTTGAACAGGGATGGATTACAAAAACGGATAAGAATCGAGCTGTTCATCTTACAAAAAAAGGCGTAAAATTATTGGGAGATCAATTAGGCATTGATATGAAAAATGAAGAAAGAAAAATTGGAAAATTATAAAAGTCCGTCAAAATGAAGTGAACCCAAATAGTTAGACACTTTATTTCATATAGATGATATCTTTGCATTAGAACTCTGATTTTTTGTTTTTCTTTATTTTATACTTCGCTAGTCTGCGCATGTATAATGACTGAGAAACGCCTAGTACCTTTACTGCATTATGGGCTGTTCTAAATCGTAAGTCCCAAGTCTAAGTTTTATAGTATACTGTATGTATCCTATAAAATGTGAGGTACAGCCTACAAGAGTATATTATATATGGCAAAGGCAGTGAATATAGTATGTATAAAGTTGGATTAGTCGGTTTAAAAACTTCTATAGATCAGATTTTAGGCATGGTAGAAGAATACAAACATGAATTGGAATTTATCTCGTATACCTATGAACAAATAGAGGAGATAGAGAGAATTGTAATTGAACATGCTTCTCATGTCCATGCATGGCTTTTTTCTGGCCCGCTTCCCTATGAAATTGCAAAAAAATATATAGATACAGATAAAATAATGGTGTATGTTCCTGCTACAGAATCAGGTTTGTATAAATCTCTTTTAGAGATGATCTATGAACAAGGAGGAATTATTGAAAAACTCAGTATCGATACTATGTCTTTAAATAATATTAGTGAAGAAGCTTTATCACAGTTACATATAAAGAAACCACAGATTTATACGAAAGTCTTTGATTTGGATATTGATATGGATGATTTATTGAATTTTCACATAGATTTATGGAAAAAAGGAAAAACAGCAGGAGCCTTAACTTGTTTCCCATCAGTATGTGATTCTCTAAGAGAGCATGGAATTCCATCTTATAGGATGTCTATGAGTAAGATGGAAATACGGCAGACGCTCCGCATACTTTCTGAGAAAGTAAGAGCTTCCTATTTTAAAGATGCACAAATTGGTGTCGAAATCATTGAAGTCGAGTATTTTAATAAAGTGGCGGAGGAAATGAAGACTCCATATCATTTACAATATTTAGAGATTAGATTGAAAGAAATATTGATTCAGCTTGGTGAAACGATTAATGGGTCTTTTTCAGATAAGGGAAATGGTAGATATATGATTTTTAGTTCTCGGGGCGCAATTGAAAGAGAAATACAGACGTTGCAAGATACAGTTCAAAAATTAGCATTTGAAGCAGAGACAACTGTTGCCGTTGGAATTGGTTTTGGTGAGACTGCATATTCGGCAGAAATTAATGCTTTTCGTGCAATTCAACATTCTAAGGGAATGAAGAAGCGTGAAATTGTAATTGTTCAAGATGACGGTAAAATTGTTGAATCACCCGGTGATAAAAAAGAATTATGTTTTACAAGTCGTACCCAAAATGAAGTCCTTTTAGAGAAGTTAAAAAAAGGGAATATCAGTGTGAAAACGTACAAAAAAATATCGGCCCTTATAGATAAAATGAAATGGGATCGCTTCACAACAAAGGAATTGGCAGCACATCTTGAGATGACAGAACGTAATGTACGACGCATTGTGACGGAAATGTGTGAAGTTGATTTGGCACAATGTATCGGTCAAGAGACCTATGCTACACGTGGAAGACCCAGTAAAGTTTATCGATTGTTATAAGCATCCATTATGGGTGCTTATTTATTTTGTAATTAATACACTATTATTTTTCTGAAAATATTGAAATTTAACAAAATAACTAATATACTTCATTTAAGGAATTTTTTCCTTAAATGAACCGAAAATAAAATTTCTAATGAAATTTAAATTAAAAAGGAGTTGAAATATGTGTCTCAAATAGAAAGAATTCATCATTTAATCGAAAATATTCAAGGTGAAGTTGTTAGGTGGAGGAGGCATTTACATAAATATCCCGAGCTATCATTTCAAGAAGAAAAAACTGCACAATTTGTTTTTGAAACGCTACAAACTTTTGGTAATTTAGAAATTTCACGTCCGACAAAAACAAGTGTTATGGCTCGTTTAATTGGTAAGCAACCAGGAAAGGTAATTGCATTACGAGCAGATATGGATGCGCTTCCAATTATAGAAGAGAATGATTTTGACTTTGTGTCACAGAAGACAGGTGTGATGCATGCTTGTGGACACGATGGACATACAGCAATGCTACTGGGTACGGCATGGGTTCTTACACAATTAAAAAATCAAATTAAAGGGGAGGTACGTTTTATATTTCAACACGCTGAGGAACTCCCGCCTGGTGGTGCTCAAGAGTTAGTGCAAGCTGGTGTACTAAATGGAGTAGATATGATTATTGGAAGTCATCTTTCGTCGGCACTTCCTTTAGGGAAAATTGGTTTGAGTTACGGCCCAATGATGGCTGGAGCAGATACTTTTAATATTACGGTGTTGGGTAAAGGAGGACACGCATCGCAACCTGAATTAACCATTGACCCCATTTTAATTGGAACTCAGATTGTTACCAATCTTCAACACATTGTTTCGAGATATCGCGACGCTCAGGAAACTCTTGTCATTTCAGTGACTCAGTTTAATGCGGGAGGTGCGATTAATGTTATCCCAGATAGGATAAGCATTGGGGGATCTATTAGAAGTTTTAATCCAGAACTGAGAGAAAAGGTTCCAACTTATATCGAACGAATAGTAAAAGGAATTACAGAAGCACATGGAGCTACATATGAATTCAATTATCAGTTTGGTTATGCTCCGACTATAAATGATGAAGAAGTAACAAGGTTGATGGATGAGACAGTATGTGAAGTATTTAGTGAAAAAAATCGAGAGATCATAAAACCAATTATGGGGAGTGAAGATTTCTCTGCCTATCAACATATGACTCCAGCATCTTATATTTTCATAGGGGCTCGTAATGAAGAAAAAGGAATTATCTATCCTCACCATCATCCGAAATTTACTATTGATGAACAAGCTTTACAATATGGAGTACAGTTATTTGTCCACGGTACTTATAAGATGTTAAACCTAGCGTATTAGGGGGAGAAAAGTATGAAAATCATACATTGGCTTAGCTTTATTCCATTTTTAGGATTTATTGGAGGTGCTTTGTTTACAAATAAGGTGACTCCTTATGTTTTTGGAATGCCATTCTTCCACTTTTGGATTGTACTCTGGTCACTTATAACCACAGTTATCTTGGCAATTATATATAAAATAGATCCGACTAACCAGAAAGGGGATTCAAGATGAATATTGCCGTGTTATTGATTTTATGTTTTTTCGTCATCCCTATTTTGATTAGTATTCGAGCTAAAAAAGGACAAGAAATGGATTTGGAGCAATGGTCGGTTGGGGGGCGCGGAATGGGAGCTCTGTTGATTTTCCTCCTGTCTGCAGGCGAAATGTATACTACCTTTACCTTTTTAGGGGCAAGTGGTTCAGCTTATGGAGAGGGAGGCTCCATCTTTAGTATCATAACATATGGTTGTCTAGCAACAGTAATCTCCTACTGGACTTTTCCTGTTATTTGGAAGTATGCAAAGAAATATAATTTAGTTTCACAATCGGACTTTTTTGTGAAAAAATATCAAAGTCCTTATCTTGGGGTACTTGTTGCAGTTATTGGTGTTATAGCTTGTACATGCTATTTAGTTCTACAATTGAAGGGACTAGGATATATCGTTGCTGTAACATCTTATGGTGCCATATCTTCTACAACAGCCATTTGGTTTGGAGCGATAGGGGTAACTATTTTTGTAATGGTTTCCGGTATTCATGGCTCTGCTCAAACATCGATTTTAAAGGATATTTTGATTCTTGGTATTGTCGTATTTTTAGGGATTTATTTTCCAATTCATTACTACGGTGGGCTTCAACCTATGTATGAGGCTATTGAAAAAGTAAAACCGAACTTTGCTATACTGCCTGAGCAGGGAATGAGTATATCATGGTATATATCGACGGTAATATTAAGCTGTATTGGATTTTATATGTGGCCACATGGTTTTTCACCCATTTTTGCTGCATCAAGTGAAAAAGCCTTACGAAAAAATGCAGTTTTAATGCCAATGTACCAATTGATTTTACTATTTGCCTTTTTCGTCGGATTTGCTGCAATCTTGCGGATGCCAGGTTTAAAAGGTAGTGATATTGATTCTATTTTGCTGCAGCTCTCTAAACAAGCTTTTGATCCGTGGTTTGTTGGGGTAATTGGCGGAGCGGGAGTGTTAGCAGCACTAGTACCAAGTTCATTATTATTAATGGCAATATCAACATTGCTAGCCAAAAATATATATCAAGTATTTAATCCATCTGTCACGGAAAAACGGCTTGGCAAATTGGTAAAATACTTAGTTCCGTTTATTTCTATTGTCGGAATTTACTTGACCTTTAAAGGAGGGAATACCCTGTTTAGTCTAGCTCTAATTGCTTATAATTTCATTACACAACTTGCTCCAGCATTTTTTGCGAGTTTGATGAGAAAGAACTTTGTGACTAAACAAGGGGCGTTTGCTGGGATTATTACAGGGGGATTGTTAGTCTCAATTATGGACCTAGGAAACCTCAAAATCGGTGAAATATTCCCTCATATTCCTCAGGTAATTAAAGATTTAAATGAAGGAATTATCGCTTTATGTGTGAATATTGTAGTTTTAGTAATAGTCAGTTTGGTGACCAAAAATATCTCAAATGTTCATCAGAATACCACAACTGTAATAGAGAGTAAAATCTAATTTAATAGTAAAGATAATACATGTGAATATATGAAAAAAATCCCTAGGTTATGAAGTGAAGTGAAACCTGAATACGGGACACATATCAAAACACTTTAACCATCTGTTCCCTATATTCTTTAGGCGATAGGTGGTTTGATTTTCTTGAGTATTCACACAAATATAGTAATGAGTATTATTAAGATATAGAATTTTTTATTTTTACGAAAGGGATAACTTGATGTTTTTACAAAAATATAAGGGTTTGATTCGCATGCCTTTCAAATTACTAGATATATATTAACTTAATTTTTATCGCTTACTTTTAGTGAGCATTTATAGAATAAACAATAAAATAGCCGCTACTCAATTTGAATAGCGCTATTTTCCCGTGTCATAATATCTAATAATGCTTTCCCATCTCTGCAATAAAATTATAATATAATAGATTTTGTTGAATGTTTTCATTTTTTGCTTTTAATAAGGAAATTTAAGAACACTTATCGAAAGAAATATGTGTAATCATGATAACTGACAATTAAATTTTTTGTCTCCTTACAAATTGCAACAAAATGTTTCCTTGTTGTGAATCCCTTCTGCTCTCCTAGCCAGAAGGGGTTCTTCCAATATAAATAAAGGATCTATCTTGTTTGCTATCTTATTTTTGCAAACATGAAAAACTTAGATACATGAGATGGGTTATTATTTGAATCATTTTGGATAGGAGATCTATGTGTGCAAATTCCATGACTTAAATTTAATGTTTTGTTACGCTATAAATAGCTTGATTTGTCTTTAACTTAAACATATTAAGAGTACTTAACTATTTTTAGGAGGCTTTTTTGAATGAAGTTATGTAAGGTGAAAACCTGGTTACCACTATCTGCTGCAATGATTACAATCGTATCAAATCCAGTAGGGGCTGCGGCTTCAACAGTTTATAATGTTCAAAAGAATGATACTCTAGAAGCAATAAGTAAACAATATGGGGTGTCCGTACAATCACTTAAACAGGCTAATAACAAAGTAAATAATCAAATTAATATTGGAGAGCGTTTAACAATTCCAGGTTCTCCAACTGCAAACGAGTATATTCAAAAAAATAATTCAACAGCTGGAACGAATTCGTATCAAGCAATTTACCAAGTGAAAAACGGGGATACATTAAGTTCTATATCACAACAATACAAGGTTTCAATACAGTCTATTAAACAAATCAATAATGTGGACGGAAGTCAAATTTTTGTCGGTCAACACTTAAAGATTGATACTGGAATATCATTACAAGAAGTGGACTTAATGGCACGGTTAGTAAATGCAGAAGCGGGAGGGGAGCCATATGCAGGTAAGGTTGCAGTGGCGAAGGTAGTATTAAATCGGGTTAACGCAAATGGTTTTCCAAATACAATTACAGACGTAATTTATGAACCTATTAAAAATGGTTATGCTTTTACTCCTGTTACAGACGGAAGAATTAATCAGCCTGCTACACAGGAAGCAAGAATGGCAGTAGAAGAGGCTCTCACATCAAATGGAACAAATTCTGATTGGCGCTATTTCTATAATCCCAAAACATCGACTGACAAATGGATTACAACACGTCAAACCGTTGCACAAATTGGAAGCCATCTGTTTGCTAAATAAAAATAATAATATATACCAAAATCGCCTATCAATAAATTTGATAGGCGATTATTAAATTTGTTTGAAAGTTGCTTGGCTGCCATCATAAAACGGGATTTCACGAACAGTAAAGTTATGTAAAATTCTTTCGGTAAATTCGTTAAAAAAATCTTTCTTTTCATTCTTCTTTTTATAGTTTTATAGGAGAATGCTATGCTTCTTATTTCACCTACTGTATAATGAGAAAAAAGCACGAAAAGAGGTTATCTCATGCTAGAGGTTATTGCAACATGTTTAGAAGATGTGAAACGAATTGAAAGCGCTGGTGGGAAGCGAATTGAATTAATTTCATCTTATACAGAAGGTGGCTTAACGCCAAGTTATGCATTTATTAAAAAAGCGGTGGAAGCGGTAAATATACCAATTCACGTTATGATTCGTCCGCATGCGAAGTCTTTTACATATACGGAAGAAGAAATTGAAATGATGAAGGAAGATATTGTCATTGCACAGAAGCTAGGTGCAGCTGGTGTGGTATTAGGCGTATTAAATGAACAACATGAAGTGGATGAAGAGAAGCTAGCAGATTTATTATCTGTTGTTGATGGAATAAATGTAACGTATCACCGTGCGATAGATGATATAGAAAATCCAGTTGAAGCGATGAAAACTTTAAAGAAATTTAATAAAGTGACTCACGTTTTAACTTCAGGTGGACAAGGAAATATAGTAGAAAATATTCCAGTGCTTACAGATATGCAAAAGGAAAGCGATGGTCAAATTCAACTTGTTGCTGGAAGTGGTGTAACGAAAGAAAATATAAAGCAACTGCTAGATGAAACTGGGATCACGCAGGCTCATGTTGGTACAGCTGTAAGAGAAGGGAAATCATGTTTTTCTGAAATTGATCCAAATTTAGTGCAAGAATTAGTTGAAATAATAAAATAAGTGCTTAAGAAAGAGGAGAAGCGATGAAGAAAAATACGAAGAAAGAATTATTCTCTTGGATTAAAACGATAGGGTTTACACTTGTACTAATTGCTATTATTCGCGGCGTTTTATTTACACCTTCATTAGTGCAAGGTGAATCGATGATGCCAACTTTAGAAAATAATGAGCGAGTTCTCGTGAATAAGATTGGTTATAGTATAAGTGGATTAGATCGCTTTGATATTATCGTCTTCCACGGAAAAGAAGGATACGATTTAGTAAAACGAGTAATTGGTTTACCAGGTGATACAGTTGAGTATAAAAATGATGTTTTATATGTAAACGGAAAAGCGATGGAAGAACCGTATTTAAAAGAATTTAAAGAAAAAGCAACTGGCCGTGTGTTAACTCCAGACTTTACGTTAGAACAAATCACGGGGAAAACGAAAGTACCAGAAGGGCAAGTGTTTGTTTTAGGAGATAATCGTGAAGTTTCTAAGGATGGTCGTATGTTCGGATTTATTTCAGAAGATGAAATTGTCGGAAAAGGACAAGCTGTTTTCTGGCCGTTAAAACAAGTAAGAGCGTTATAAAGTGTGGAGAAAGTATGGGAGAGGAATTCTTCCATACTTTTTTTATTTGCTCAAAATATATTGATAGAATTGAAAGAATATTTTATAATTTTAAATTATATATTTGTTTCGAAAAACGGAATTTAAGTTCCGAAATTTGGAACATAAAGGAGATAGGATGAGTATAAATAAAACGGCAGTAAAGACAATGGATATTTTAGAATTGTTTTATGAGTATGAAGAGCTAAGTTTAACAGAGATGGTTCAGCTTACAAATATGCCGAAAACATCTGTTTATCGTTTAATTGGCTCATTAGAAGAAATGGAGTTTTTACAAAAAAATGAAAAAGGTAAGTATCGGCTAGGAGTCGTATTTTTACGATTTGGTCAACTTGTTTCTCAAAGGTTATCAGTTAGAACGATTGCAATGCCTTATATGAAAGAACTTAGAGATAGTTTAGGACAGGCAGTTAATTTAATTATTCAAGATGGTAATGATGCGATTTATGTTGAAAAGATGGAAGGAATTCAGCCCGTACGTGTGTATACGGCGGTTGGAAGAAGAGCTCCGCTTTATGCTGGTGCCTGCCCGAGAATTTTACTATCGTATTTTTCTGAGGAAGAGAAAAGGGAGTATGTAGAGGGAACGAAGTTAAAGCCGTTTGCTGATGGAACGATCGTTAATAAAGGGCAATTGCTAGAAGTATTACATATGGCGAAAGTGGAAGGGTACACAATTAGCTACTCTGAATTAGAAAATCATACAGCGGCCATAGCAGCACCAATTTTCGCAAATGATGGAACGGTTGTGGCAGGGATAAGTATTTCGGGATTGGCAATTGAGTATAGCGAAAGTAGTATTCCTTATTTTATTGCGAAAGTGAAAGAAACAGCACATCGTATTTCGAAAGAACTCGGCTTTTTTAAATAGAAAGAGGGAATGGGATGAAATTTTCTGCGTTAGGGGATCAAGCAATTATTGTTACATTTGGTGAAGAAATTAGGATGGGTATATACGAAAAAGTGCAGCGATTATTTCAAGCGCTGCAACAACATCCGTTTGCAGGAATGATTGAATGTGTGCCGTCGTTTACTTCTTTAGCGGTTTACTACAATTTGTATGAAGTATGGAAAGCAAATGGTAGAAATATAAGACCTTATGATTACGTATGCCAGTACATAAATGATTTATATAATACTTACAAAAAAGAGAGGAAACAGGATGTGAAACATATTTCTATACCAGTTTGCTACGGGGGAGACTATGGGCCAGATTTAGAAGAGGTTGCACATTATCAAGGTTTGCAAGTCGAGGATGTTATTCGCATACATAGTGAAACAACATATTTTGTGTATATGTTAGGTTTTACACCAGGGTTCCCATATTTAGGAGGACTATCAAAAGAACTAGAAACACCTAGAAAAGAAACGCCACGTTTACAAATTGCTCCTGGTTCAGTAGGTATCGGTGGAAATCAAACAGGTATTTATCCGCTTGAAACACCAGGCGGATGGAATATTATCGGCCGAACACCGATTTCATTATTTAATCCGAGAGAAGAATCACCTACCTATATTCAAAGTGGTATGTATTTACGCTTTATCCCGATAACAAAGGAAGAGTACGTATCGCTAGAGGGGGCTAAAGAATGGATATAGAGGTTTTGCATGCGGGGATGTTTACAACAGTTCAAGATTTAGGACGATATCATTATCAAAAATACGGTGTACCTGTTGGCGGGGCTATGGATCAGAGTGCGCTCCGTATGATTAATATGTTAGTTGGTAATGAAGAGAATGAGGCAGGACTCGAAGTCACGATAATGGGGCCTAAATTGTTAATAAAGAAAACGACATTGTTAGCGATTGGCGGTGCGGATATGGAACCGTTATTAAATGGAGAACGTATCCCATTATGGCGTCCTATTTTAGCGGAAGAAGGTAGCATGCTTTGTTTCGGAAAAGCGAAAAGCGGATGCAGAGCGTATGTAACCTTTGCTGGTGGTATTCATATTGATCGTACGATGGGAAGTAAAAGTACTTACATACGCGCTTCTATTGGTGGGATAGAAGGAAGAATGCTAAAAAAAGGTGATTATTTTCAAGTTGGTACACGATCAGAAATGGCAAGCCACTTTATTCAAAATTTACAAGAGGAAGAGCGAATAAAAACAAAATGGGCAATTCGTAACAGTGCCTTACCAAAATATAAGAAGCATTCTAAGCTTCGCGTTATAACAGATTTTGAATATGATCAGTTTACAGAAAGAAGTAAAGAGTTGTTTTTTATGAAAGAGTATAAAGTGTCCAATTATGCTGATCGTATGGGATATAGGATTGATGGGGAGGTTTTAAATAGGATTGAAGAAAAAGAAATTCTATCAAGTCCCGTTACATTCGGAACTATTCAAGTTCCAAATGGTGGACAGCCTATTATATTAATGGCTGATAGGCAAACGACAGGAGGCTATCCGAGAATAGGAAATGTCATTTCAGTAGATTTACCTCTCCTTGCTCAGTTAAAACCAGGAGATTATGTAACTTTTGAAAAAATTACGATAGAAGAAGCAGAGCAACTATACATAGAACAGGAAGAAAGTATGAATCTATTAAAGAAATTCATCGCTTTACGAAGCTGAAATTAGGAGGGAAATATCGTGACAACAATCGATTTAAATTGTGATTTAGGAGAAAGTTTTGGAGCTTATAAAATGGGGAATGATGATGAGGTTCTTCCTTTTGTATCTTCTATAAACATAGCTTGTGGTTTTCACGCAGGTGATCCGACTGTTATGCGGCAAACGGTTGAAAAGGCACTTCAGCATAACGTAGCAATAGGAGCACACCCTGGATTTCCTGATTTAATTGGATTTGGAAGAAGAAACATGAATGTTTCAGCAAGTGAAGTATACGATTACGTTTTATATCAAATTGGCGCATTAGACGGATTTGTGAAAGCGGCTGGCGGGAAAATGCAGCATGTAAAACCGCATGGCGCGTTATATAATATGGCGGCAACTGAACTGGAAATTGCAGATGCAATCGCAAAGGCAATTTCTCACATAAATCCAAAGCTATTGCTTTACGGGTTAGCAAATAGTGAGGCATTTAAACGGGCTGCGGAAAAATATAACGTAACATTCATACAAGAGGCTTTTGCTGATCGTACGTATAAGCAAGATGGGACATTAACAAGTCGTACAGAAGAAAATGCGCTTATAAAAAATGAAGATGAAGCAATAAAGCAAGTACTTCAAATGGTGAAAGAAGGCTATGTAGAAGCAGTGAGTGGAGGGGAAGTAGCAGTTCAGGCGCAAACAATTTGTTTACATGGTGATGGAGAGAAAGCAGTACAATTTGCACGGAGAATATACAGAACATTCGAACTTAACGGTATTTCTATATGTGCACCGAAATAAAGTGAAACTTTAATCAGTAGGGGGTTCATCCCCCACTGATTATTAGTTGAACCAATCGGGCGTTTACGGGCAGTTGATCTCCCGCCTAACTTCTTTGTTTCAGCCGAATTTTGAGGTGAGAGTCTTACTGCCCACAAATAGCGGGATAAAAAATGAGGGGAAGTGCTGGAAATGATTAAATTAATTGGGATACTACTTGTTGCAGTTGGCTTTTTATTTAGATTAAATACACTGTTAGTAGTAATGGTTGCAGGTATTGTTACTGGTATGGTTTCTGGTTTAAGCTTTTATGATGTGATCAGCATGTTCGGTAAATTTTTCATAGAAAATAGATATATGTCTATGCCAATCATATTAACTTTACCGGTAATCGGAATTTTAGAGCGTTATGGATTAAAAGAAAGAGCAGAGGCACTTATAACGAAATCAAAAGGTGCAACAACTGGAAGAGTATTAATGTCATATTTTACGATAAGAGAATCATCAGCGGCACTTGGATTGAATATTGGTGGTCATGCGCAAACAGTAAGACCGCTTGTTGCACCGATGGCAGAAGGAGCAGCGCAAGGTAAATACGGTAAACTTCCGGAAAAATTAAGAGAAAAGATTAAAGCAAACGCAGCTGCTGCGGAAAATACAGCTTGGTTTTTCGGAGAGGATATTTTTATCGCAACCGGTGCCATTTTATTAATGAAAGGTTTCTTCGATTCAGTAGGTATGCATGTCGGGGTATGGGATATGGCGCTTTGGGGTATTCCAACTGCAATATCCGCACTTATTGTGAGCTGGATTAGATTTAGAAGATTTGATAAATATATAGCGAAAACGATGGAATCAAAAGAAAAAGAAGAGAAGGAGGCTATATAATATGAACATCATCACAATGGATACAATCTATTATGTATTAGGTATAATTGTTGCCTTTATCGCTGTTCGTATCGCATTTGATCGTGAACATCCAAATCGATTTGGTTCTAGCTTATTTTGGGCATTGTTTGCAGTTACATTTTTATTCGGAAATGTAATACCTTCGTTTTACGTTGGCTGTATTGTACTCGCTATGGTCGTTTTAGCTTCATTGAATAAAGTAACAAAATCTCAGGAGAAAGAAGTACCAGTACAGGAACGTGTGAAACATGCTGAGAAATTAAAAAATAAAATTTTTATGCCTGCACTTTTAATACCTATTTTTACAATTATCGGTACATTGACGTTAGGGAAAATCAAATGGGGGAATGTCTCTCTTGTTGATCCAGATAAAGTAACATTAGTTGCGTTAGCGTTAGGTGCATTACTCGCATTCGTTGCAGCGATGCGTATTACAAAATCGAAAATAACAACGCCTGTACAAGAAGGAAGTAGACTATTACAAGCTGTCGGCTGGGCCGTTATTTTACCACAAATGTTAGCAGCACTTGGAGGTATTTTCGCGAAGTCTGGAGTTGGGCAAGTTGTTTCTGATTTAGTCGGACAAGTGTTACCGACAGAGTATCCATTCGTGGCTGTTATGGCGTACTGTTTAGGCATGATGCTATTCACAGTCGTAATGGGAAATGCTTTCGCAGCGTTTGCTGTCATTACTGGCGGAATTGGCTTACCTTTAATTGTTCAAATGCACGGCGGCAACCCGGCAATTATGGCAGCACTTGGTATGTTTGCGGGATATTGCGGAACGCTGCTTACTCCAATGGCAGCAAACTTTAATATCGTTCCAGCAATGCTTTTAGAATTGAAAGATAAGAATGCGGTCATTAAAGCACAAGTACCAATTGCGATTTCCATTTTCATTATCAATATGTTTATTATGTACGGCTTAGTATATCGTTTCTAACTAGGAGGGCGAAACTATGAAAACAGTATTACTAACAGGATTTGATCCGTTTGGCGGAGAAAACATTAATCCGGCTTGGGAAGTAGCGAAAAGTTTGCATGAAAAAACAATCGGAGAATACAAGATTATAAGTAAACAAGTGCCAACTGTATTTCATAAATCAATAAGAATATTAAAAGAATATATAGAAGAACTGACACCTGAAATGATTATATGTATTGGGCAAGCTGGGGGAAGACCCGATGTTACGATAGAGCGAATAGCAATTAACATCGATGATGCAAGAATTGCTGATAATGAAGGGAATCAGCCGGTGGATGTCCCGGTTGTAGAAGAAGGACCGGCTGCGTATTGGTCTACGCTACCTATGAAAGCAATTGTAAAAAGACTTCGCGAAGAAGGTATACCAGCTTCCGTTTCACAAACTGCAGGTACATTCGTTTGTAATCATATATTTTATGGACTTATGCATGAACTGGAGAAGCATGATAAGAAAATAAAAGGCGGATTTGTTCATATTCCGTTCTTACCAGAACAAGCTAGTAACTATCCAGGTCAACCGAGTATGTCACTTTCTACAATTAATAAAGGGATAGAATTGGCAATTGAGGTAACGACGGAAGTAGAATTAGATATTGTAGAGTGCGGCGGCGCAACGCATTAAGTAAAATGAATTGTACAACACCTTCTGTAAACAACTGGTATAATAAGTATAGGAATATACATAGAGGTGATTTTTGTGCAGCAATTTAAAGAAGTACGTTCAATTTTAGAAAAGGCGAAGAAAATTACAGTATTAACAGGCGCAGGTGCAAGTACAGAAAGTGGTATCCCAGATTTTCGATCAGCAAATGGATTGTATGCTGATGCGAATGTAGAGATGTATTTATCAAGAGGATATTATAATCGAAGTCCAAAGGAATTTTGGAAGCATTATAAAGAAATATTTCAAATTAATACGTTTCACCAGTATAAAGCAAATCGTGGGCATCGCTTTTTAGCTGAGTTAGAAGAACAAGGGAAAGATATTACGGTTTTAACACAAAATATTGACGGATTACATCAATTAGGTGGTAGTAAACATGTCGTTGATTTACACGGTACACTTCAAACAGCGCATTGTCCGAAGTGTAAAGATGGATATGATTTACAGTATATGATTGATCATGAAGTACCTCGCTGTGAAAAGTGTAATTTCATTTTAAATCCAGACGTTGTTTTGTACGGAGACACGTTACCACAATATCAAAATGCGATTAAACGTTTATATGAAACAGATGTACTTCTCGTTATGGGAACGTCATTAAAAGTGCAGCCTGTCGCTTCATTCCCGGAAATTGCAAAAAGGGAAATAGGAGCAACAACAATTTTAGTAAATGAAGAGCTAACAGGACAGGAATATAATTTTGACTTTGTTTTTCAACAAAAAATTGGTGAATTTGTTGAAGGGTTATCTTCAAATAAATAAGTGTTTGTTTTCGTAAAGAAACTGAGGTGTATAGAGACCACCTCAGTTTTTTATTTGAGCAATAAAGAGTAATCGCTGTTTTAAGCCGCATTAAAACATGTTGATAATGTAGTAACCACATCTCTATAATTCATAAAAAAGTGTTTGGTAGGTAAAATGGCAGAGTAGGAAGAAATATTTTTTTTTAGCGAATATACAGTCGTCATAAAGTAAGCTAATATGTAGTTGGTGTAAAGGTTCTATTTGATTTTGTTCAAGGTATAAAATTAAGTCATTATAAAGTTGCTCACTATACTCACTGACAGAACGTTCTAATGAAAGCCTACCTGCTATGCTAGTCCACCATACTTCAAAACTACGTATCAATTCGTTAAATGCTTCTTCATTACATAAATCAGTGTCAAAAAGCTTCTCATAAAATATATGATTCTCCTCATGAAAAATCTGTAATTCGTATCTCTCGTTAGCAATCTGTTTACGAAGTGTATGCCATAATTCTTTAAAATTTGCTTCAAAGTCAGTGGAGAAATTTAATTTTTTTGCTATGTAAGGAAAACTCAAAGGTTCATTTTTCACTTTTTGATTGAGATAAATATTTTGAATATAAATCATGAAGTTTAAACAATGTGACGTGTTAGTATGTATTGTAAACGAATCTGTCATTTTCATTTCCTTCCTTTTTATTTCTGTAGTATACATAGAAATGAAAAAGAATGGTATAAAAAACCAATTGTATACCATCTTTCTTTTTGAATAACATTCATGTTATTACTTATTAAGGGGAATGGTAATAAATAGGATGTTTAGTTTAAAAACTGAAAATTAAATCTTTTCTTTCTTTTGTAACTAATATAAAATTCTATATATATCATATAAATAAATTTGATACATAATGACTTTTGCGTAGAAATGTTAATAGAATGAAGCGAGGGAGCGAAATGAGACAGAAAAAGGAGAAGCAGAAACAGCCGAAAAAGAAAAAGACTCATATTCCATTTCGGTTAAATGTACTATTTTTTATCGTCTTTCTTTTATTTTCAGCTATTATAGTTCAATTAGGTAAAGTACAAATCATTGATGGAGAAACGTATAGAAATGAAGTGAATAAAAAGGAAGATGTGACGGTGAGCACTCCTGTTCCTAGAGGGAAAATGTTTGATCGGCAAGGTCAAGTGGTTGTAAATAATAAACCGCTACGAACCGTTACATATACGAAAATGAAAGGGGTAGACTCGAAAGAAGTTTTAAAAGTAGCGAGAGATTTAGCTCAGCTAATTGAAATGCCGCAAGAGGATCTGGATAAGTTAACAGAAACGGATAAAAAAGACTTTTGGATGCAGTTAAATGAAAAACGTGCCGCAATAAAAGTAACGAAAGAAGATGAAAATAAATTAAGAAAGCAGGAATTAGAAGGGAAAGAATTAGATAAAAAAGTAGAAGCGTTGCGTCGAGAAAGAATTACACCAGAAGAATTAAACGAACTTTCAAAAGATGATATAGAAGTACTAGCAATTAAAAGTAAAATGAATGCGGGGTATAAAATGACGCCGCAAATTGTTAAAAAAGATGTAAGTCAAAATGAATATGCAGTCGTTAGTGAAAGATTGGCAAGTTTGCCAGGGGTAGATACGACAGTGGATTGGGAACGCGAATATCCGAATGATAAAATACTTCGCTCTATCCTTGGGAGCGTTTCTAATGAAAATGAAGGGTTGCCAAGAGAACAACTAGATTATTATTTAGTTCGTGATTATAACCGAAATGATCGTATCGGTAAGAGTTACATCGAAAAACAATACGAAGATGCACTACATGGAACGAAAGAACAGTCTAAAAATATTACGGATAGAGCAGGAAAAATTATTCGGACTGAAAAAGTGACAGAAGGAAAAAGTGGAAATAATTTAATGTTAACGGTTGATATGGACTTGCAGAAAAAAGTAGAGGAAAGCCTTGAAAAGAATTTACGAGCATTTCATTCTTCTGAACCGATGATGGATCGTGCGTTCGTAGTAATGATGAATCCGAAAAACGGTCAAATTTTATCAATGGCAGGAAAGAAAATTGTAAATAAAGACGGCGGGATGCAAATAGAAGATTACGCGTTAGGTACGATGACAAGTTCTTATGAGTTAGGATCAACTGTAAAAGGAGCTACTTTATTAGCCGGATACCAAACAGAAGCGATTAAACTGTTTACGCATTTCTTTGATGCACCAATGTACTTTAAAGGAAGTTCTAAGCCGAAAAAATCGTGGAAAGACTTTGGTGATATTGATGATCTAAGAGCTTTACAAGTTTCATCGAACGTTTATATGTTTAATACAGCACTAAAAATAGCAGGGGTAAATTATGTGCCAAATAATCCATTAGACATTAAACAAGAAGCATTTAATAAAATGCGCTTTTATTTTAGACAATTTGGGTTAGGTGTGCCGACGGGGATTGATTTACCGAATGAATCGCTCGGCCAAATAGGTAGAACTGATAATATACCGGGCTTTTTACTTGATTATGCGATTGGACAATATGATACATATACACCGCTTCAGCTTGCTCAATATATTTCAACGATCGCAAATGGCGGCTACCGGATGAAACCACAAATTGTGCAAGAAATTAGAGAGCAGCCAAACCGCCCAGAGGATGTCGGAAAAGTCATTCGGATGATTGAACCGGTTATTTTAAATCGAGTGGATATGGACACTTCATACATTAATCATGTAAAAGAAGGATTTAGAAGAGTTTTTCAAGAAGCTGATGGAACAGGTACGGGAACATTTAAAGGATTACCGTATAAACCGGCTGGAAAAACAGGAACAGCTGAGACAGTGTATGGTGGAGAAAGTGATATTGGAAGGGATGAAAATTATAACCGAAAAAAATGTTATAATTTAACTCTTGCTGGCTATGCGCCATTTGATGCCGATCCGGAAGTAGCTTTTTCAGTTGTTGTACCATGGGTAAATAATGATAAATCCGGAATTAATTCCGCGATTGGTAAAGAAATTTTGGATGCTTATTTTGAATTGAAAGCGAAAAGATTAAATGCAAATTCAGTCCCAGTAGAACAGCCGAACAAGGCCCAGTAAAAATAGTATCACTGCACAGAACCAAACTGTGCAGTGATATATTTTTTGAGTTATTTTATAAGGTGGGAATGGATATGAAAGCAGAGATTAAGAGAGGCTGGGGGAAGTACATACTATTTATATTTATTATGGTAATAGCCTATCACTCTTTTACGTTATGTAAGGTAGAAGGGAAATCGATGCAGCCGACTTTATATGAAGAAGACTACGTATTTGTAAATAAAGCAGCAGTACATTTTTCGAATTTACAGCACGGAGAAATTGTCATTATTAAAGAAGAGGATGAGTCGAAATATTATGTGAAACGGGTAATAGGGCTTCCTGGTGACGTAATTAACATAACGAATGGAACGGTATATGTAAATGATAAAAAGCAAATAGAGCCATATACAAACAAAGATTTATTCAACAATACACAAGTGTTTTATAACTTTCAAAAAACAAAGATTCCACCAAATAAGTTATTTGTAATGGGAGATAATCGTGAATTTAGTAGAGATAGTCGAAATGGTTTAGGATATATTGAAGAAGATAACGTAATAGGTAAAGTGGAATTTGTGTATTATCCTTTTTCAAAAATGAAATTGATCAAATAGGTTATCGGGTGTATCACGCTATTTGTGGGCTAATAATCAGTAGGACATGAACAAGCCCCTACTGATTAAAATTTCCCTTTAGTGTATTCTCTTTAAAAAACCTTTTGGATTAAAAGATATGAAAAACTTATGTTTAGATTCGTCGATTATGAAATTGTTATTTTCAGTTAAAAATTCTTCCACAGCTTCCATTGGGCCAGGGCCCCAATCAGGAAGGATAGGATTTCCGTTAATACATGTATCCTCTACAATAATATAACTACCAATTGTTACGATAGATTTATACAGAAATAATTCTTTCGAAACATGTTCTTTACTATGATCTGAATCCAAAATAACTAAAATCACATCATCAGGTTTGCGCATACTTAATATTGTTTGGACGGCCTGTATAGAAATAGAAGAAGCTGTTAAATACGTAATCCGATTATGGGATGGCCGATTTGGCTGCGGAGTTATATCGATAGTAAGTACATGACCTTTTCCAATTAAATCTAACATAGAAGCTAAATACAGTGCACTACCACCGTGAAAAGTTCCGCATTCAATAATTAAATCAGGCTTTAATTCGTAAATGATTTCTTGGTACAAAAAAAGGTCAGAGGGAAGTTTGCAGATTGGGACACCGAGCCAGTGTGTATCTTTTAACCAAACATGGCTGTCGTAATATTGTTTTAAAAATTCACTGCTTATGTTATCGATTTTGAACGCTCCTTTCTGAAACGAAAATTGTACAATATATTATGCGAGATATGATTATATGGAGAATGATTTTTAATAAAAATGAGCAAAACACCTCATTTAGAAAATGATTTGTTTTCACTATATATATGAGGTGCTTACATGTTAAATAATGCACTTTATTAATCAAAATTTTAATATGCAATTCTTTCCTTAAAATCGCAGAGGAAGATGTAAATGGAAGATTTAGAAATAGAAAGGAAATGATCGTATGTATAAGTACACAATTTGCTTCATTAAAAAAGGAGATAAAATACTCCTATTAAATAGAAACAAAAAGCCAACAATGGGAATGTGGAATGGTGTCGGAGGGAAAATAGAGAATAATGAAACGCCATATGAAGGTATAATAAGAGAAACCTTTGAGGAAACGGGTATCGAGCTTCAAAGTGTAATGTATAAGGGAAATGTTATTTTTAAAGAGAAAGACGAGCCTCAGAATAGTGAGGGAATGTTTGTATTCCTTGCTGATTTACCAGATGGAGTACATATGGACACACCATTAAGTACGGCTGAAGGAATGTTTCACTTTATTGTGAAGGGAAAGTTATGACTCAATCTATTATCAAATGTATAAAAGGAATGGACCAAATTAAAGCGACGTTTTTATTTTGATTAAAACAATATTAATGAGTGTAGGCGCAACCTTTACCTGGTTAGCGTCTTATTTGTTGTTAAGGAAAGATAGGTAGAAAAAATAGACTAGTAAACAAGCTGTTTTTGTTTTTTAGCATAGAATATGATGAATCCTAGAGTGAAGAGGAGGTAATTATATTTATGGGATGTAATGGTAATTTCAGACGTTTCCGAGATTGTGGTAGATTTTGGGATGATTTAATGTTCTGCAGACGCAGACATAGAGATTGTGATGAATGTCGTCGTAAACGTAATCGTGATCGCGACTGTGATTGCGATAAGCGTCGAGAGTGGTAAATTTCTATTGGAGAGGGCTTTGAAGAAAAGCGCTCTTTTTTTGTACGTAATATCCAACTAGTGATTCGTTGCCAAGTGTCGTTAAATAGATGTCTAATGTAAAACTAGGTTTTAGATTACCTACACGCACTGCATCAGAAGAGTAAAACGAAATAACTTGTAGCTGAAATTGAAGGATATGATCTGTTAACAAGAGCCAAAAATGAAAAGACTACTTTACAGTTAGATAAAAAATGGGATGATATTACTTTTCTCATATTGAAAGAAAAAATAGAAACCTATTGCGCATTTAAATAAAACTATTTGAAAGGGGCAACTTGAATTCTGGAATTCAAAAACAAGAAAGAACGAAACGAAGCTTTCGAGGCGGCTAGGGTGGGTCTAGAAATAGATGAAAAGACTATTACAAAAGAAATGGGAAAAATTATTAAAGGAAATTTAGTAGGAAAGATAACGCACTAGCAATCTATTGCATTAGCTGATGCTATTGCAAGGCGTGAACGAACAATTTTTCTGTAACCCACTTTTTTATCTATGTTGAAGCCACAAACTACAAACACAAACTTTTGTTAATTAAACTGGAACAAAAAAAGAGATGGCATATCCATCCCTTTTTTATTTTCGTATTCTGCATGATTAGCTGCGAATCGCTTTAATCATAAAGCGATGTTGCTTCACATCAAAATAGCCTTTTTGCAAGATGATCTCATGTATGCGATATAATTCCTCATAATATTCTTCGACAGTAAAATCAGGAATTTGCCAAGGAATCGCTTTTAAATAATAGACGATAGCGCCAATGTCATAAAAGCGTTGAAGAGGGAATTCTTCCTTCGCATCTATAATAGTAAATCCATTTTGTTCTAACTCACTACATGCAGTTTTGAGAGACCAATTTGTAAATTCGCTATTCAGCGGTGTGCCAAAATGGTCATTGATTTCTACGCAATCAAGGCCGCCAACTTGTTGTGTAAGAAATATTCCACTAGGAGAAAGTAGTCTATTTACCTCGGAAGCAGTATATGATTCATGTTGATTTATGATTAAATCAAACTGCCCATCTTGAAGTGGTAACACTGTATCATCAATCACTTCTACAACGGCAACCCCTAAAGGCTCTAATTTCTCTCGAGCAATTGGCACGTTTGGAGCATAGCCCTCTGTAGCGTAAATAGTTGGCGGGAACGGTTGTAACATAGATAAAAACTCTCCGCCACCAGTACCCATATCTAGCATTGATTCTGCACGTTGCATAAGCTGGAAAGCGGTACTACCATACGACCACGATAACGGCTCGCTGTTCATTCGACCAGTTTCTGAAATGAAAGAAAAATCCCAGCCAGTAAAGTTTGTCTTTGCACTTTCTAATAGTGCTGAAAATAATGGATCACGTTTCATAATTATATCCTCCTAATTCGTAAATGAATGATATGATGAGCAAAGAAAAGGGAGGACCTCTTATTAAAGGAAAACAGTTTTACGTTTCGTGTTCGAATAGATTCATATAAGTTTGCTCCTTGTGAGAATGATTATTTATATATTCGGGATTGCTGAGTAGAATTCCTTTAAAATATGAAGGGAAGGTAGATATATCATTTGAATCTTTAAGAAAAAAGGAGATAGCCAGAACATTTTCTATTTATTAAATAGGGTTCTACTTTTGTAAAACTTTGTCGTTAAATCGAAATTCACTGTCGACTCGTTGGTATATTGCGAATGTAGAAAAGCAAAAGGGATACCACCTAGCCAAAAGTGTTGACTAGGTGGTATCCCTATGCTTTATTTTTTAACCGACAAACCATAAACTAAAGTCTCACCAGGTGTCGTAATACTAAAACCAGTCGTTTTATAATCAAGTTTCACCGTATCACCAGTGTAGTCTTTCGTAAATGAATCCATTTGTACAATAAGATGTGCATCCTCATATACAACATCATCTGCATTATATGTATCCCAAATTAAATCCACATCAACGAAAATGCTACAAGAGTTTGTCATTGTTCCTCTAATGCGAATGACTTTTTTGTCTTCACGTTCTAGTCTATGTATAGCTGCTTTTGCTTCATCGGTAATACGAATGTTCATGTAATCCCAACCTTTATTTTTATTTCTCATCTCATTATGTCAAAAACAGAAGAAATAGGAAAGGGAGAAGCATTGCAATGAAAAGCGAGCAAACATGAACTGTTTGCTCGCTTTACTTTATTTCAGTTCACATTTATCAAGTGGAATGACTTTCGTTTTCTTAGTAAATTTATATCCTAACCATAGTACTAAGAAGAGTGGTAAACCGATGTAAGAAACGAGTACACCGTTCCAATCGATTGATTCGCCCATAAATGCGCCGTAGTTTTGACCTAAAATTACGATTACACAAAGTGTAAATGCGAAGATTGGACCGAACGGGAACCATTTTGCTCTATAAGGTAAGTCTTTTAAATCTTTTCCTTGTGCGATATACGCTTTACGGAAACGATAATGACTAATTGCAATTCCAACCCATGCGATAAAGCCAGACATTCCAGATGCGTTTAATAACCAAATGTATACAACGCCGTCACCGAATAAAGAAGCAATGAAAGCAATACTACCGACGATTGATGTTGCAATTAATGCATTAACAGGTACACCGCGTTTATCTAATTTTCCTAAAAACTTTGGTGCTTTTCCTTGACGAGCTAAATCCCAAAGCATACGAGTTGATGCATACATACCAGAGTTACCAGCAGAAAGTACTGCAGTTAAAATAACAGCGTTCATAACAGAAGCAGCAAAGGCAACGCCCGCTTTTTCAAAAATAAGTGTAAATGGACTTACTGTTACATCACTTGCGGCAAGGCTATCAGTTGTGTAAGGAATTAATAAACCGATAACGAGAATCGCAAGGATATAGAATAAAAGAATACGCCAAAAGATCGAACGAATTGCTTTCGGGATATTACGTTCTGGATCAGACGTTTCACCAGCAGCTACCCCAAGTAATTCAGTACCTTGGAATGAGAAACCAGCTGCCATAAATACACCGATAATTGCCATAATGCCGCCGTTAAATGGTGCATCTGCAACAGTGAAGTTTTTAAATCCAACAGATTCGCCGCCCATAATTCCGAAAATCATCATAAAACCGACAATTAAAAAGATAATAATAGTAACTACTTTAATAAGTGCGAACCAATATTCAGATTCACCAAACCCTTTAACAGATAAATAGTTTAAAAGGAAAATAATAGCTAAACATAATCCACTCCAAATAAGGGAGGGAGTATTTGGAAACCAAAATTTCATAATTAATGATACAGCTGCCAGTTCAGCAGCTATCGTAATCGCCCAGTTATACCAGTAGTTCCATCCAAGTGCAAAACCAAGTGATGGATCAACAAATTTTGTTGCATACGTACTAAAAGATCCAGTAACAGGCATGTAAGCTGCGAGTTCAGCTAAGCTTGTCATTAAGAAATAAACCATAATTCCAATTGCGGCGTATGCAACTAGTGCACCGCCAGGTCCAGCTGTATGGATGACACTACCGCTGGCAAGAAATAATCCGGTACCAATTGTACCACCGAGAGAAATCATCGTAAGGTGTCGGGATTTTAAACCACGTCTTAATTCACCTTTTCCTTTTGTAGTTTGCGTTTCAGAGGTAGTTGTTTGATTCGTTGCGCTATTCATGTTCAACACTCCTTTTCTTGTAAGATGGGAAGGAGCGGGGGAGAAAAATACAAAAAACCGCCAAAGGAATTTGGCGGAACGTTTCACAAATAACCACCCCATCATACCCTTCCGTTAAGATAGCACCCCACGTTTACACGGTAATTTTGTAAACGTGACAGTTCTGTTCCTTTCGGAGACAGCCCCAGCTTATAGTTCCAGAGAAGAAATATAAACTTCGGCAACTATTCCTTTCAAACGGAGTCGATGACATTCTCTGTGTCTCGTCCGTTCTACTCTTAAAAGTCGCAACCTCTACCTCATCGGATTGATGAGGATTTATATATTGCTAAGATTTTTAATATATGGCAATTGTAATGACTTTCTGAAAATATTGCAAGGAATTTTGTTAGGAAAAGTCAAAAAATATCGGTTATTGTTTAGGAAACGCTTGCAAAACTCCACCCGAGCCTACTTTTATGTAGTGATAGGTAAAGAAAAAAATTGTTATACAAATGTTTCGCAAAAAATACTGAAAAATCCTTTAAAATAAAAAGAAAATTCAGAAAATATAATTCGACATTACTATTGAATGTGTGGCGTGCGTAAAAATAGAGAGTGAATATTCTGCATTTTTGTAGTAAGATTGAAGCATTGTTTAATTGAAAAGGGGAATTTGTGATGAAATTAGAAACGGAAAGGCTATATATAGTGCCATGTACAGAAGAGAAGCTTCGCATTGCTGAAAAGCAAGGATACAATAGCGGTCCGCATATTGTAGGGCATGTAGAAAATGTAAAACAAGAAGTAGCTTTATTACCTTGGGGTGTTTGGTATGTGATTCGAAAAGAAGATGACATCGTTTTAGGTGATATAGGATTTAAAGGGAGACCGAACGAGAGTCATACAGTAGAAATTGGTTATGGATTTATTGAGAAATATTGGAATAAAGGGTATGCTACAGAATCTGTAGATGAATTAATAAAGTGGGCTTTCCAGACAGGAGAGGTAGATGTAATTATTGCAGAGACACTCCTTGAAAATAATAGCTCGATTCGTGTATTAGAGAAATTACATATGAAAAGAGTAAATACTACAGAAACGATGATCAATTGGAAAATAGAAAAATACCGCTCGAAGTAAATCGGGCGATATTTTTTGTAATTATGGTAACATTTGTTTTTGATCTGTTGAGTATCCCCTTGTCGAATGTTTTGAATGGTTACGGACAGCAATGAAAATAGAGATAATAACGACGAGACCCACTGCCACGTAAGAAAGTGAAATAATAGTTGGATCCACTTTAAATGTTGTAAGTAGTGTACGTATATTCGTAAAGATAATAAGACCACCAACTAATACCCCAAGTAAATGAGGTGGAACGATGCGTACTAACCATGCAGCAATTGGAGCAGCGATAATCCCGCCAAGCATTAAGGCAAATACCCAAACCCAGCTTACTTGTTCCCAGCCAAGTGAAATGAAAAATCCAATTGTTGCAGCGAGCGAAACAGGAAATTCACTCGTATCTACAGATCCAATAACTTTTCTTGCTTCATTTCCTCTTGCCAGAAGTACAGGCGTTGTAATCGGGCCCCAGCCACCGCCGCCAGTTGAATCGACGAATCCAGCGAATAAGCCAAGTGGCACAAGTTGTTTGGCAGACATGCGTTTTTTGGAAGTGACAATTTGTTTTTGAATAATGAATCGTAATAAAATATAAACCCCTAAAGTGAATAAAAATATTGAAATGTACGGTTTAATCACATCGCCAGGTAAATTACTTAAAAAACATGCCCCAACAAATGCGCCAATTGCTCCTGGTAATGTAAGTCTAGAAACTATATACTTATCAACGTTTCCAAATTTGATGTGAGATGCGCCAGAAGCCGCAGTTGTAACGACTTCAGCTAAATGAACGGATGCGGAAGCAACGGCTGGTGCAATACCAAACATTAATAATAAAGAGGAAGACGTTATCCCATACGCCATTCCAAGTGCCCCATCAATCAATTGAGCGAAAAATCCAATAATAGCAAAGACAATTAACTTCTGCATAAATAATCCCCCTGTAATAATAAATGAAAAAAGCACTTTTCCCGTATGAGAAAAGTGCCTTTGGTTTTTCCAATCAGCAATATATAAATTTGTTTTATTATAATACATATTAATCTTATAAATCAACTAGGCTTTTAATTTTTTAGAATTGAATGAAAGAAAAATAAAATATACAATAAAAGGATGGAGAGAAAGGGGAGAAAGACATGTTAACTTTTGATCATCTCGTTCATGCAGTGCATTGTACACCGGAGGAAGCGGCAAAACAAATGCAGGCACAAGGATTTCATACTGCGTTAGGTGGACAACATACAAACTGGGGTACGTGGAATAGTTTATGTTACTTTGATTTATCATATATAGAATTTTTAGCAGTTCAGCATGAAGAAAAAGCGAAAGAAGCAGAAAATCCATTAGTACAGGAAACAGTAGTGAAATTACAAAATGGAGAAGGAATGCTGCAAATCGCAATTCGAACAGATGCAATTGAAGAACTAGCAGTTAAGTTTAGTAAGTACGGCATACATACGATAGGACCATTTGAAGGGAAACGTATGAGGAAAGATGGCCGGCTTTTAGAATGGAAAATGTTATTTGTAAAACAGGAAGAGAACGGACCGAAATTACCTTTCTTTATACAGTGGAATGAAACAGATGAAGAAAGAAGAATCGATTTACGTAAAACGGGGACGATCGCTGAACATAAAAACAAAGTGCAACAAATTGAAACGATTCATTATGCAGTAAAAAATGTTCGAGAAACTGTGCGGAAATGGAAAGAAGTAATGGGGCTAACAGTAAGTTCAATTATAAGAAATGAAGAGTGGAATGCTGAGTGTCAAAGTGTATCGTTTGGTGACATTCAAGTACAGTTTTGTGCACCGATTGGGGAAGGATTAGTGAAAGAACGCCTGAAGAAACGTGGTGAATATCCTTTTGCTGTGGAGTTTAAAGGGGAAAATAAACGAGAGCATGAAGTGTTAGGTAGTTTGTACATTTATTAATAGAGGTGAGTTTTGTGGAGACAATTCTAAAGGCGATAGAAAGAAAACTAGACTGGCCTCTTATTTTAAGAGCGATTGTTATTTCAAAAGGTTTTTCGCTTGATGAGAAATATAAAATTGAATTAGAGAGTGGAGAAACGTATTTTATAAAAATATGCGATGCTTCATATTTTGAACGGAAGCAGGAAGAATATGAATATATGAAGCAGCTAGAGTCATTACGTATTCCCATGCCAAAATTAATTCATTTTATAAGCCTTACCGAATTTAAAAAATGTGTACAAGTTTTTGAGTGGATTGATGGATCAGATGGCGAAGACACATTAAAAACTACATCTATCGAAGAACAGTATAGGGCTGGAAAAAGGGCTGGAGAAGTGCTAAAAACGATTCATTTAGTCAAAAAAGTGGGTACAAGTAATTCTTGGGAATTGTCTATATGGAGTAAATATGAAAGATACTTAGAAGCGTTGAAAGAATATGAGATAGACTTTCTAAATTTAAATACAGTGTTAAACTTTGTAGGAAATCATAAAGATTTATTGAAAAATCGTCCAATTGTATTTTTACATGACGATTTTCATCCAGCCAATATAATGGTTGATCAAAATGAGTTTCGGGCTGTCATTGATTTTGCTAGATTTGATTTTGGCGATCCTATTCATGACTTTTATAAAGTAGCGTTATTTACAACTAATATAAGCATACCATTTGCCGTAGGACAAGTTCACGGTTATTGCGGAGGTAAACCATCTCTTCATTTTTGGAAATTGTATTCGCTATACGCAGCAATGATTTTCCCATCCGATATAGTATGGACAAATCGAACGACACCGCATTTAGTAAAGGAAATGAAAGAGAGATTGAACCGAATTTTAGAAGATCATAACGATTTTTCTTCTTATGTTCCGAGATGGTATCAATCATTTCATACGGATATAATAAACAATAAATAATGGAGGGGATTCATTTGGATAAAATAGCGGTAATTTCAGATATACATGGCAATATTCCAGCATTAGAATCTGTACTAAAAGATATTAAATTAAGAGGAATCGAGCGCATTATTTGTCTTGGAGATTTAGTAGGAAAAGGCCCTCATTCCAGCGAAGTAATTGAAATTGTTCGTAAAGAATGTGAGGAAGTCGTAATGGGAAACTGGGATGATTTCATTACAAAACCGACTGAATTTGAAGCGTTAAAATGGCATCAAAAACAACTGTCTGAAGAACAAAATGAGTATTTAAGAAGTTTACCATTTTCAATCGAGTTTTATATGAGCGGAAAACTCATTCGTATGTTCCACGCTTCACCAAGGAGTCTATATGAAAGAATTCAACCACACGCTGCAAGAGAAGAACGTATTAGTATGTTCGAAAATAGTGATCTCACAGAGAATATAGAAGGGGAAAGAAAACCAGATGTCGTTTGTTACGGTGACGTTCACCAAGCGTTCGTTCAAAATTTCAGAGGGAAAACGTTATGTAATGCTGGCAGTGTAGGAAATCCACTTGAAATAACACAGGCTTCCTATTTAATCTTTGAAGGAACATACAATGAAAAAGAAGCAGCGAGCTTTTCCATCCAACTCGTACGTGTACCGTATGATATTGAATTAGCCATTAGACTAGCAGAAGAGCTCGGCATGCCAGAAATAGAGGAATACAAGCAGGAGTTAAGGACTGCTTTGTATCGAGGATTTAAGGGGAAGTAAGGAATATATAAATTAATAAAAAAATAGCTATCGTAACTTAAAATATATCAACGATTCGACAAAAGGATATCGACTTACCGACAAATAGCGACATATTTTATTTAATGTAATTATATTATGTAAACTAATTACAGGAGGAGATATCATGAACCGGAAACAAATCATTAAAGAAGTTACAGATCACATTTTAACGTTAAACTTAACGCATCCAATGAGAGTTGGAGTAAGCGGTATTACAGCATCAGGAAAGACAACATTTGCAAACGAACTAGCAGAGGAAATGAAAAAGCGCGGATTACCAGTAACACGTGCGAGTATGGATGATTTTCATAACCCAAAAGCGATTCGTTATGCACAAGGAAAAGAATCTGCAAGAGGATATTATGAAGATGCACACGATTATACTGCTTTTAAAGAAAGACTTTTAAAGCCTTTAGGACCTAATGGGAATTTGCATTATGAAACAATTTCTCATAATTTAATAACGGACATCCCTGTACATAATGAGCCGCTATTGGCCCCGTCAAATATGGTGCTAATAGTAGATGGAACATTTCTATTGAAAAAAGAAATTGAGTATCTATTGGATTATAAAATTTTTGTAGATACAGATTTTGAGATTGCGAGAAAACGTGGTGCGAAGCGAGAAACAGAAGCTTTTGGAAGTTATGAAGAAGCAGAGAAGATGTTTTTGAGCAGGTATCATGCAGCTTGTAAAATGTATATAGATGAGCATAATCCGAAAGAGTGTGCGGATGTTGTATTTCGGAATAGTGATTTAGAAAATCCAAAAGTTATATTTCATGAACGAAAGTAATACATAATCAGAAATATATGTATAGCCTTTCATTTGTTGTTATACTTCCCGTATAATGAAATTAATTTTATGAAGTGAATAACAGGGGATAAGGCAATTAAAAAAACGAAAAAGGGGACAGGAAATATAATGAATGAAGTACTAGAATTAAAAGAAGAATTACAACAAATTAAAAATAACAACTATGCTGTACCAGAAGACGTAGATGCATATCCATATGCACAGTGGATGCTAGATTATATCGGATCACCTGATGCTGAATTACGTGATGATTTGATATATAGTACGCTTCATACATGGATTACAAATGATGTATTTAGACAAAAAGAATTACGAGGATTAATGTTACAAGCAATTAGTCCTGATTATTTATTTTTTAAAATTGGAGAAAAGGGAACAGACTCTGTTTTCAAACGTGCGTTTTCCGTTTTAATTCCGCCGCTTATTTTATCTGTTCATGAAAAAGAACCGTTGTTATCTGAAGAACAACTGTACAGTGTGGCAGAACAGGTTCTGGAATATGTATATTTAGAAGAAGATGTAAGGGGTTACGTAGAAGGAAAAGGTTGGGCGCATTCTACGGCACATGCGGCTGATGCACTAGATGCTTTAGCACGTACAATACGAAATCGTGAGTTTTCATATGCAATACTAGCTGCTGTTCGTCAGAAGGTTCGTTTGAATGACTATGTATACATAAACTTTGAGGATGAGAGATTAGTAAAACCAATTATGTCGTTACGGGACCAAAAGCTTTTAACTGAAGAAGAGTGGAGCAACTGGCTACATAGTATAGCAATCGTTGAAGACATCCCGCATCCCCAACATGATATTTTAGTACAAAATATTAGATCTTTCCTAAGAAGTTTATATTTCATAGCTTTAGAGAAAGAGGGAAGCACTGCCTTTACAGATGATATATTGGAAACTGTGAAGGAATCGCGTAGGTATTAAAAATGGTCCATACTTAGAAACAAAGAGAAAATATTAATTTTGAAAAATTTATTAGAAATTTATTTTTACATTGTACCCTTTCAGTATAGGCTGAAAGGGGTGTTAAATGAAAAAATTATTGAAGATAGTAAAGATTATATTTTTTGTGTGTAGTAGCATTATTTTTCTTGGAACAGGCGCGGTATTTATATATCATAACTATCAATTAAGAATGGAATCGAAATTTATTAATAATGAAGGTGAACTCGTTAATTTCAATAATAAAAACGTGAATGTTTATAATGAGGGGAGCGGGAAGGATACGTTTGTATTTATGGTCGGATCTGGAATTGCCGCTCCTGTTTATGAATTGAAAGGGTTATATAGTAAATTTTCGAAAGAAAACAAGATTGCTGTAATTGAGAGAGCGGGTTATGGATACAGTGATGTTTTTCAAGATGATAGAGATATTGATACAATACTAGAACAAACGAGAGAAGCGCTTATTCGAAGTGGAAATAAACCTCCATACATTTTAGTACCCCACTCTCTATCGGGTCTAGAGGCTATTTACTGGGCACAAAAATATCCAAGTGAAGTAAAAGGGATTATTGCGTTAGATATTGGTTTACCTAAACAGTAC
This sequence comes from Bacillus sp. NPDC094077, assembly GCF_050279465.1. NCBI lineage: Bacteria > Bacillati > Bacillota > Bacilli > Caryophanales > Bacillaceae > Bacillus > Bacillus sp. NPDC094077. Next base: position 50,378 of record NZ_JBNNUF010000013.1, read on the forward strand.
GTAACTCATAAAATAGGCGTGGTTGATTCATTAAAAATAAAAGGGATGAATATTTTAACGAAAATTGGTTTTCAGAGATTAGTTCCTTCTATTACTTATAATCCTGAAGTCATTCGGCAATCCTTTTTAAACGAACAGGAAAAAGATATTTATAAAGCGCTCACATATAAACAAGCTTTTAATGATGATATGAAGCAAGAACTTTTACAAAGCTACAATAACGGTAAAAAATCAAATTCCTTATCAATCCCAAAAGAAACACCTATTTTATTTATAGATGCGATTGCTGGGCAATATAAAGATTCGAAGTATACAAAGCAAAAAAACAAAGATTATAAGGAGTTTGCTAGCAAGCTATTAATAGCTGATGTGAAAATAATTGAAGGTACACATAGTATTTATTTATACGCTCCGGATGAAATATACAAATTTGCTATGGATTTTATTAATAATAAAGTAGTGAAGAACTAAGCTATTGTTATTTTGGCGATGGAAGGTCTACATAATGAAAGAATATAACATATTAATTGTTGAAGACGATTTGATTATAGGAGATTTATTACAAAAAATTTTGCAGCGCGAAAAGTACAAGGTGTATTGGGAGAAAGAAGGAAAGAAAGTTCTTAATGTAATTCATGAAATAGATTTAGTCATAATGGATGTTATGTTACCGGATGAAGATGGTTATCAAATTACAAAGAAAATAAAAAATCTAGGATTAAATATTCCAATTATATTTCTATCAGCTCGGAATGATATTGATAGTAAATTAAAAGGTTTGACTATTGGAGAAGAATACATGATAAAACCTTTTGATCCTAGAGAGTTGCTGTTAAGGATTCAGAAAATGTTAGATAATCAATATGGTACTTTCACACAAATTAAACATTTATTTATAGATGCAGAATATAAAAGGGTTCTAATTAATGGTTTGCGTAGTGAAGTTGCTTTTACTGCGATTGAGCGTAAAATATTCTTCTATTTATATGAAAACAGAGATAGAATTCTAACAAAAGAACACTTCTTTGATTACTTATGGCAACTTGAAGACAGAAATCAAAATATCATGAATGTACATATAAAAAAAATTAGGACCAAAATCAATGATAAAACAGGTGATATTATTCAAAATATTTATGGAGAAGGGTATAGACTAAATACCTTTATGAAGAAATGAACTTAAAGAAGAAATATCAGTTGTTACTATTCTCTGCCATTATAAGCGTACCACTGTTATTGTTGTCGATTAGTGTCCTTGTATCAGTTATTTATAATGTTGTCTTTAAAACTAAAAACAAGAACATTCCTTTCCATGAGTCCTTTGCATACCCTACGATGTTAATCATATTTTTATTGTCATTACTAGTGTTAGCTTTTTTATTTTCAAAATCGATTAATTCATTATTAAATAAAATTAATGTTTTAAATCAAACGATTCGAGAGTTAGCAAGCGATAAAAAAGTCCCTAATTTAATAGATGTCAAAAGCGATGATGAAATGGGGGAACTGATTAAGTCGGTAAACTTGCTTATAGAAAGAACGACTTATCGAGAATTAGAACTACAACAACAGGAACAAATAAAGAAAGAAATATTAAATAAATTACGGCATGATATTAATACACCCCTAACTGCGGTTAGATTACAATTATATTATTTAGAAGGTGAATACGAAGAACAAGCACCAGTATTTGAATCAATGTATAAGCAGATACAATATATAAGTGATTTAACTAACGAATTTAATATCCAATCTACAGAGACATTAGAGAATATTTATATTGTGAATGATGAAGTGAATATACATAAATTAATAGAAAACATGGTTAAAAAATGGAGCTATTTGTATAGTATTCATAAAATTGAATTAGTATATAATCTACAAGATAAAGAGTTGGTATGGAATAGTAATGAGCTATGGATTCAAAGGCTATTTGATAACATTTTTCAAAATGTGCTTAAACATTCGAAAGCTAAAAAACTTGAGATTCTTATAGGCGATGAAATTGTTTACTTTAGAGATAATGGAATTGGGTTTGATATGAACAGTAAAGGAACAGGGCTAGGCTTAAAAAGCATTGAAGATATATCAAAGATGTTTGATATAAAATACACTTTACAATCAAATAGTAAGGGGACTATGTTTTCATTTGAAAATTTTCAAGATAAAAGCAAAATACATAAAACCAATACCTCCCAACCATACTAATAAAATGCTTTGGAGGTGAGTTTTATGGATAAAAAAGACTTTCAAAAAGTTTATAATGAATACTTACAACAAGGGGAAGAGCAAGCTGAATTGGAAGTAGCCCGGGAAGTCGATTCAGGAGTAGAACAAATTGTTGCAGTCCGTAAAAATGATGAAGGTGATTTAATTGCTTTTAAAACAAGTAGCGGAAGAGAATTAGATTATATTACTGCACTTGATGAAGCAAAATCAGGGAAGTTAGCTCATGTGGACGTATTTCATAAGTATGGCAGAGATATTATCCGTAGTGAACCTGATGGTATAAAGGAAAATAACTTAGATAACTTACCGTCTTTTTAAACGGGTAAACCTCAAGAAGAGAATGTTAATTTAGATATTCTCTTCTTTTCTTTGCTAAGCTTTCCCTACAAATAGACCGTTCATTTTTAAAGCGAAATCACTCTTTTAAAAAGCTCCCTAAATTTCTCTTTATCTTCTGCTGTAAATGGTTTTGGCCCCTTTGTACGCTTTCCGCTTTTTCGAGCCATTGCACTTAAATAACGTGTTTGTAACAATTGGTCAATGTTTTCATTCGTATACTTATACCCTTTATGGTGAAGTACTACACAGCCTTTTGCTAAACCGAGAGAAGCAAGACCGTAATCTTGTGTAACGATTAAATCTTCTTTTTTGGCTAACTGCATAATCCGATAATCCGCAGCATCTGCTCCAGAATCAACATAAATCGTTTCCACTCCTGAAGGCTGTTCTGCATTAGAAAAATGAGAAAAGCTAGTAACGAGGGTAACAGGAATTTCCGCCTTCGTAGCTTCAAAGATAATAACATCTTTTACAGGACAAGCATCTGCATCAACGTAAATTTTCATTTTATCACTCCTATAAAGTGAAACTTTAATCAGTGGGGGGCATCCCCCACTGATTATTAGTTGAACCAATCGGGCGTTTATGGGCAGTTGATCCCTCACCTAACTTCTTTGCTTTTGCTGAATTTTGAGGTAGGGGTCTTATTGCCCATTAATGCGGGATAAATAGGTTCGTGTTGATAATAATGGTAGATTTAGCTTTTGTCAAACGAGGGTTCTTGAGCTAAAGTCATTAAAAGCAGCTTTTCTAAAACTACATTAATTGAAAAACTCACTTTTCACAAACCAAAATAGCCTCACGCAAACGAGAAATACCTTCCTCAATTTGATCTATATTTACCTTCCCATAAGACAAACGGATGTAACCATCTTTCGCGCCGAAAATACTACCTGGCATAAAGGCGATTTCTTGTTTTAAGCTTTGCATAATGAGCTGTTTTTCGTTTATCGGTTCTTTTAATTTTCCCCATATGTATATACCGCCGGTTGGGTTTGAAAAGGAAATTTTATCGTGAAGCTGTTCATTTAAAGCACGGACGATAATGTCTCTTTTTTCTGCTAGTTGTTTTCGTAACGGTACGATATGCGACTGAAATGGTACAGTTTCAAAAAATTGCTGCATAAGCCACTGGGGGAATATGCTCATTCCTAATTCCATTTGGTGCCGTGCATCTGACAATCGCTCTACGACAGACTGCGGGGCGACAAGCCATCCAACTCGTAACCCTGGCGCAATCATTTTTGATAAAGAATGTACATAAATGACTGTTCCATTTTCATCAATTGATTTCAAAGTAGGGCAAGGTTGTTTATTTTCTAATGTAAGTAAACTGGATGGATCATCTTCAACGATCGCAATTCGTAAGTCTGCGCAAAGTGATAGCAGTTTTTTTCTACGGTTTGGATGAAGCATTGTTCCTGTAGGGTTTTGGAAATTTGGGTTTAAAAAGATCATTTTAATACGATGTTTTCTATACAACTCTTGTACATCATCCGGATTAATACCGTGCTCATCGACAGGTAATGGGAAAATACGAATACCAGCTGATTGGAATAACGGTAATGAATAACAGTGTGATGGACTTTCGAAAGCGACTGCATCACCTGGATTTAATAAACATTGAACGATAAGATGAAGTGCCTGTTGGGCACCGGATGTAATCATAATGGATTGTTCGGTCGCTTCAACTTTTAAATATTCCCTCATATATTTTACAACCGCTCTTCTTAGCGGGAGATAGCCCTGAGGGTGATCGTAACTTAATGACTGCGTTAACGGTTGTTCTCGTAAAATCGATTGTAGTTGATCGTGAGGATAGAGGTTACAACCGAGCTCTCCGTTTGCGAAGTCAATAATGTTTTCATTTTGCTGTACTTCTGCCCGAATATGGCGAAGTAACGGTAAGTTTGGTAAAAAAGTACCACCTTCTACGAAATTTCTCCAGTTCGGCGTTAGTGTTGGAGAAACGCCCCACATATGTGTACTTACACGTGTACCTTTACCAGTTGTACTTTCTACAATACCCATAGCGCGCAGTTCGTTATAGGCAGTTGTTACCGTACTTCGGTTTACATTTAACTGTGTAGCTAATTTCCGTTCGGAAGGGAGGAAGCTACCAGGAGGAAGCTCTCCGTATGTAATACGTCTTTCGATAAAGTCAACAACTTGCTGATAAATAGGGATTTTACTGTCACTATCTAGCTTCCATTCCATACAAACGCCTCCGTATCTCTTATGTACATCAAGTATAACAAATTGGCTGGGTAAAAAAACAGCCAATTGGACGGTGTTATATCCAGCCAATTTTACTATGCTAAATATGGAAGGGGAGATTCGGATGAAACGATGGCAAATGGAATGGCTCCTAGTATCAGTAGCATTAGTATGGGGAGCAAATTATACAATTGGAAAGTATGGTGTGGCATATATGTCATCCATTCAATTTAATAGTTTACGATTTTTAGTAGCATCACCGGTATTATTACTTATTACATTTTTAATGGAACGCTCATTACGTATTGAAAGAAAAGATTGGTTACGATTACTTGCAGTCGGTATTGTTGGAACGACAATGTATCAAACGATGTTTATGCTATCTGTGAAATATACTTCAGCTACGAACGCCTCATTATTAATTGCGATGTCACCTATTTTTACAGGAATATTAGCAGTATTGCACAAACAAGAACGCTTTTCGATGAAAGTACAAATTGGTTCAATAGTAGCGTTTATTGGTGCAGCATTCGTTTTATTAACAGGGCATACGGGAGGAGCTACTTACGAGTATGCATGGCTCGGAAATGTAATTGGATTAGTCGCAGCAATTGCGTGGGGATGGTATCCGATTTTAGCACAACCTCTCATTACAAAATATTCCGCAATGAGAGTCACATCATGGTCTACTTTAATTGGAATTGTACCTCTTGTTATATACTGTTTATTCAACGTAAACACATTAACGTGGCCAGTAGACATGCCAAGCTGGGGTTCACTAGCATATTCGATCGTCTTTGCGACAATCTTCGGACTTGCAATGTGGTATGTCGGTATTAGTAAAATAGGCTCAACGAAAGTAATGGTTTATATGTATCTCGTACCATTGTTCGCAGTTATCTTTGCAGCTGTAACAATCGGAGAGCAAATTAATATGATGCAACTAGTTGGTGGACTTATTATCTTCATCGGTCTATATGTTGTAAAAAAAGGTGGAATCAAAAAGCCAGCTCTCAATTTGAAAAAAGTAAGCTAAAACAAAAAATGATCTCTTTCATATAGAAGGAGATCATTTTTTGTTTCGTAATAAAAGCACTTGTTCAACGGCCCATTTTTGATGATCATGAATGAGAAGCTCTACAGCAAGTAATGGAGATATCCATTGTAAAACATGATCTGCTTCAGATGTTTCAGTTTGGTTGTTTACCATGTTTGCAATGTAAAAGAATCCATCATTTAAATAATATGTACCTTCATTTTCCGCATAAAAATATCGAGCTGCATTACCGACATACTGATCAATTTCAATTGCCCAACCTAGTTCCTCTAGTAGTTCACGATGTAAACATTCTTCTTTCGTTTCCGTACCTTTCATACCGCCACCAGGTAAAAAGTAACGTTCTCCTTTTTGGATAATAGCCGTTTTTGAAAACGTATCGTTAAAAATAACAGCATAGCAACTAGGCTGTAATACATATTGAATTGTAGGGTTTTTAAAACCAAATGTAAGTTTAGACATCATAAAACACCTCATCTTTCTATAAAATACATAAAAGGAATAATAAGGTAAAAACGAATTATGTAAGTATAATCTTATTAGATTGGAGTGATACCAAAATGATAAATCGAAAATGTTCAAGATGTAAAGAAATAACAGGTACATTGCATGGTGGTAAAAAAATAAATGAAGAATTTTTATGTGAGGACTGTTTGCAAAAAGGAATTGCGAGTGGAGAAATCGAATTATCACAAGTGGAGAAAGAACAAACTTCGTATCTTTCTATAAAAATATTAAAAATAATGAGTGTTATTTATTTAATATCATCCGCTTTAATGGCTGTATACGCTGGAACACTTATACATGATCCAGGATTTGTTGAAATATCATTTTCAGGATCAGGTGCAGTTGCAGTTGGCACTATTATGCTAGGGTCGATATTCCAATCTGTTCTTGTATTTTGTGGTATTTGGGTATTCATTCTTTTAGTAGAAACGGTCATTAAAATTTATGAGAAAATGAAGTGAGTGAGAGGGAGAAACACATGCGAGTAAGAAACATTCAAGGGGAAGATTATGTAAAGATTCATTCTGTATTAAATGATTGGTGGGGCGGGAGAGACATGGCTCATATGTTACCGAAATTGTTCTTCGTTCACTTTCAAGAAACGAGTTTTATCATTGAAGAAGAGGGAGAAACGCTAGGTTTTTTATGTGGATTCTTTTCACAAACACATAAAGAGGAAGCATACGTTCACTTTATCGGTGTAAATCCGAAGTTTAGACGAAAAGGAATTGCATCAACGTTATATTCTTATTTCTTCGATGTTGCTCGTGCAAATAACCGTAAAGTTGTAAAAGCAATCACGTCACCAGTAAATAAAAAGTCGATACAATTTCATCAAGAAATTGGCTTTCGAATTGAAGTTGGAGATGATGAGGTAGATGGTGTATCCGTACATACAAATTATGATGGGAACGGCGGGAGTAGAGTTTTATTTTTAAAATACGTGTAAAGAAAGGCTAATGTGAAGTTAGCCTTTTTGTTGTGAGGAGGTATGAATATGGAGAGTAAACAAAGTAGAAATGAGTATTTACAGCGCATATATAAAGTTCAAGATTATATAGAATCAAACATAAATGATTCACTTTCTATTGAGGTGCTAGCAGATGTGGCAGGATTTTCAAAGTATCATTTTCATAGAATTTTTAAAGGGATGATGGATGAATCGTTATCTCGGTATGTGAATCGTTTGAAATTAGAAAGAGCAACACATCTACTTACTTACCGTCCAGATATGACGATTACAGATATTACGTATTACTTCGGGTTCACAGATTCAGCAGTTTTCTCCCGTACATTTAAAAGTCATTACGGAGTAAGTCCGTCTCACTATCGAAACCACAATAGCAAGAATTGCAAAGACGGAAGTAAAGGTTCTCAATACAATGTATGTAAGAAGGTTCGAGGAGAGGTCGAAATTGTAACAGTGGACTATATAAACGTGGCATACATACGACATGTAGGTACATATAAGGATTTAGCTATAGATTTTCCAAAAATGATAGAAAAACTATTTCATTACGCATCGAAGCAGAACTATCATGTATTCGAGGATACGAAGGTATTAACAATTTACCATGATCATCACGAGTTTACAGAAGACAATCATTTAAGAACAAGTCTATGCATAACAATTCCAAATGGAGTAGTAGAAGGAAATAGCGAAATTGGATTCATGACAATACCTTCAGGAAAATATGTGGTAGGACATTTTGAAATACTCCAAGATGAATATAAAGGAGCATGGGATTTCTTATACGGTGAGTGGTTACCAAATAGCGGATATAAACCGAGAGATTCATATCCTTTTGAAGTGTATAAAAATGATCCAGGGCAACATCCGGAAAATAAACATATAGTTGATATATATGTACCTATCGAACCTTTTTAATCATAGGTTAAGGGGGAAGAACGATGAAAACGGCTGAAAAGTTAGATTGCATTATAAAAGAAGAATACAAAAATATTAATGGTATGTTAGTTGCACAAAAAGGAAATGTCGTTTTTGAAAACTATTATAATGGATACGGTTCAGAGGATGCTTTTCATGTAGCGTCAGTCACAAAAACGATTATTTCTGCGCTAATTGGAATTTGTATAGATAAAGGGTGTATAAAAAGCGTTGATCAAAAAGTAATAGAGTTTTTTCCTGAATATAATCTAAAGGCATCTGAAATAACAGTACAACATCTTCTTACAATGACAGCACCATATCCTTTTGTAGACTGGCAGGAACCACTAGAAGAATTATGTACACAACAGGATTGGGTAGAGTATACGTTAAATAGAATCGGACAAGGTGGGGAAATTGGATCTTTTAAATATTCATCTGCAGGAGCTCATTTACTATCCGCAATCATTACGAGTGTAATAGGGAAAAGTGCTCGTGAGTTTGCAAATGAATACCTATTTCAGCCAATCGGTATGAGAGAAATTCCAAACTACAATATGAAAGCATTTGGATTTGATGACTTATTCGGAAAAGATGTAAAAGGATGGGTTCATGATCCAAATGGTATTTCGACGGGCGGCTGGGGACTTACGTTAATAGTTAAAGATATGGCTAAGTTTGGACATTTATATTTAAACGAAGGTACTTATAATGGGAAACAAATTCTTTCAAAATCATGGATAAAAGAATCGATAGAAATGAACCCGAATCAATATGGGTACTTATGGTGGTTACGAGAAGAAGATGGAATCTTTTCATACTGTGCAATGGGTGATGGTGGGAATATGATTTGCTGTATTCCGGAGAGGGAATTGGTAGTGGTGATTACGTCTAAAGTTATACCGAATGCAGGGGATAGATGGAAGTTAATTAAAGAGTGCATACTTCCTTATTTAAAGGATTAATATGCTTATTTTATGAAAATGAGAATAAAAGGTTTAGTTATACTTGTTTTGTTCTCTATGATAGAAAAAAGTGTTGTGATAACAAAGTTGTACAACTAAGATTATAAAACTTCAACACCTATACGATTATTAAATAATTGCAAGGTGTTGAAGTACTTTATGAGCTATTAAAGGCACTTTCAACTAAAAGTGGAAACAACTTTTTTATTTACTTTTAACTATTCTTTAACTTTGTGATGTATAAGATACATTATGCCGAGTACAATTGCTAGAAATATAAATTTAATTAATTCTATTAGGCTAGCATCCCACTTGTTTTGCAATACATCCGTTAAATAAAATACATTAAACATACCATGTAAAATTGCGGGTGATATTACAGAACCACCATATTCTCTCGTGTACGTCAAAATTATAGATAATATAAACAATAAAGAGAGATAACTTAATACTCCTACAAACAAAAACTCATAATTTTTATAAAAGATTGCTACTGGTAAATGCCATGAAGACCAAAGTGAAGCTGTAATAATAGCTGTTTGCATGAATGAATATTTTTTTCGTAAATAGTAATGAAAATTCCCTCGCCATATAATCTCTTCTAATAATGCAGATAAAGATCCAATTGTAAGACCAACGAGCAAGAGAAATCCTAATTCATTCCAATGATGATATAAGAACTTTATATCATAAATATAAAAATAAAAATGGAGACATAGTCCTAGAAGTAGTGGCAATAATATAGAGAAAATTAGTGTTTTTATTTTTGAACGTGAAAATCCAAATGTAGGAACTATTTTTTGTTTCTTATATAATTTTTGATATAAAATAACAGCTAAAAGCGGAAGAACCATAGTAAATCCTAAATAATTACGACCATTTTCTATGTTTAGCAAGATAATATATACAAGCGATGTGAGAAAATAAATATATAATGTTGAATGATAAACTATGTTTCTATTAATATTTTTCACCTACCTTAGTATGTATAAGTGATTAATCAAATATCCGATATTTTAATTATATATGAAATGGAAATCAACAGAATGAATATTTCTATCTTATTGTTTCTAAAGATAGAAAAAGTATCGAAATTACATATGTTGAACTTGTAGAAGAAAGTTAAGTCATCCCCGTAACTTTTCACAACAAAAAATCGTTAAACAAAAGAAAGGATTTTTAATCACGAATGGGGGAGTACCATGAAAACTCTAATTCTAGGTGGTACACGTTTTTTAGGAAGAGTATTTGTAGAAGAGGCTTTGAACAGAGGTCATGAAGTTACATTATTTAATCGCGGAACAAACAAAGAAATTTTTCCTGAAGTAGAGCAGTTAATTGGTGATAGAAATGGTGATGTATCAAGTTTGGAAAATCGAAAATGGGATGTTGTCATAGATACGTGTGGATTTTCTCCGCATCATATTAGGAATGTTGGAGAGGTATTAAAAGATACTATCCAACATTATATATTCATCTCAAGCCTTTCCGTATATAAAGATTGGATTCCGCTTCACATAAAAGAAGACTATATATTACAACCTGAACCAACGAGTGATCAGATAATGGCTGTAGAGAATGGTGAAATATCTCCTTATGAGCATTATGGTGCGCTTAAAGTATTATGTGAAAAAGAGGCAGAGAAGTATTGGCCGGGGCGTGTTTTACACGTAAGAGCAGGACTTCTTTCGGGAATGTTTGATTATACAGATCGACTACCATACTGGATTCAGCGTGTAGTGAAGGGCGGTAAAGTATTAGTGCCAGGAAGAAAAGAACGTCCAGTGCAGTTCGTTGATATAAAAGATGTCGCGAGCTTTGGACTAAACATGGCAGAAAATAATAAAACAGGTACATTCAATATAACAGGTCCCAATTATGAATTGACGATGGAAGAGCTATTAAATACGTGTAAAAAGGTTACGAATAGCGATGCTGATTTCGTTTGGGTAGATGAATCATTTATGAATGAACATAAAGTAGAGCCATGGACAGAAATGCCTTTATGGCTTCCTGAAACATTTTCATTAGAAGGTGAAACGAAGCCGTGGAGAGGTGGATTTTCAATTAGTATTGAAAGTGCTGTTAAAGAAGGGCTTACTTTTAGAAGGTTAGAAGATACTGTTACAGATGTGTATGTGTGGATGAAGGAAATGGAAGATAGGAAATTAAAGGCAGGTATTTCAAGTGAAAGAGAACGGGTACTTTTAGATAAGTGGTATACAGTAAAGTGAGTTTAAATAAGAATCCTATGAAAAAAAGACTCTGTTTATTTGTTAAACAGAGTCCTAATATTAATCTACCACTCAATCGGTTCTTCTCCATACATTTCCCATAACCTAGGAAACATATTTTTCAATCCTTCTTCGTCATCTTCATCCCAATCGAATTCAATGTCGTCACTAGAAGCTCTTTCATCAGTTAGTACGTGATAAAGTGTAAAGTAAGTATCATCTTCATCCCCGGTTTTTTCTGCATATACAGTGTAACCGAAATATAAAGAAAGTTCTTCAATGTTTGGAACATCATACTCACTCAAATTTTCTAAGATAGGAATTAACCGTTCTGGATCTTCAATACACGCTTTGTAAACGTCTTTTCCTTGGTATAGTAACCATCCACGGAAATAATCAAAACAATCATCCGAACAACCACCTAAAATTATATAAGCCGCTGCCCATAAGCGAGACGTATAGGAAGCTTTTAATATGCGATGCATATGAGTATCAAAAGCTACAATTTCATGTACTGTACGTTTAGCGAGGTGAGAAGTGAGCCATTCTATTTGTTCTTCTTGGTCTTCGCCTTTCGTTTTTGCACGAGCGAGTAGTTCCCAAAATTCTTCTTCTGTTATCGTTTTTTCTTTTATGTAATCTTCCCCAAGGCACGGGTCTGTATATCCTTTTTTACGTTTGGAAGCGATTAGTTTGTTAGCTTCTTTTATGCATTCTTCTTCTGTTTCAAATTCTTTCACTTTCACACTACCAGCTGTGCCAATTTTTCCGTAAAACACAACGTAGTCTTTATCTTTCACAACGATTTTCCAAAACGTATTTGATTTCTCATTTTGTTGGATTAATAACGTTTCCATTCGTACCCCCATTATCTTTTTCTAGTGTGCAATGTGATTGTAACATATGTATATACACTTGTAATGATAAAAAGGAATGTCGAAAATTCAAAAATGATTGAACGGAATAGAAAAATTTAGTAATCTTATTTATACAGTACATACATAATCGTTTTGTAATAATTCGATATTCAATATATAAAGGGGCATTACGGATGGATCTTACGTTTAAAGTTGAGGAAACATGTTTTAATTACCGTGTCGGAGCAATTTGTAAACAGGGTAATAAAATCCTTATTTTGCAAGGTGACGGTGAAGATTTTTGGTACGTACCAGGCGGACGGGTGAAACTGCTAGAAAATAGTGAAGATGCGTTAAAACGGGAGCTTGCAGAAGAAGTGGGTGTTCCTATTGATGTGAAGAGATTAATATGGTCAGTAGAAAATTTCTTTACACTTTCTGAGCAAAAGTTTCATGAGATTAGTTTTTATTATGAAGTAGAGCTACATGAATTACCCGCGAATGGAGCGGATCAATATATTTTGAATGAAGAGGGTAGAACATATATGTTTAAGTGGGTGCCCGTAGAAGAATTACATGCATATAACTTACAACCATCATTTATAAAAGAGAAAGTAAAGGATTTATCAGTTCATACAGAACATATCGTTTTACAAAAGTAAACGTATTCGGAGGGGAAAACGGTGAAGGGGACTAAAAAAGAGATACATATAGATGATAAAGTAATTCGTTACACACATATCGAAAAAGGTTCTAATACAATTTGCTTTATGTTCTCAGGCTCAGGCTACAATTATGATAAGCCGTTATTTTATTATGCAACGATGCTAATGCTTGAAAATAAAATAGATGTAGTACATATTCATTATTCTTATGATGGACAATTAATGAATAAACCAATGGAAGAAGTAACGAAAGTAATGATGGATGATATTAATCCCGTAATAAATGAAGTGTTGAAAAATGGACAATATAGAAAATCGATGTTTTTAGGAAAATCACTCGGAACAATTCCGATTGCAAATGATTTAATGAAGAGAGAAGAATACTTACAGTCGAAGATGATGTTACTCACACCTTTACTAACTTTTGATTCAATTTTTGACTCCATTTTACACAGTCAACACGAAGGGCTTTTAGTAATTGGGGATAAAGATCACCAATACAATGCAAATCAAATGGATCAGTTATATAAAACGAATTTAAAGATCGATGTTGTCAAAAACGCAAATCATTCTGTAAATGTTGGAGAATTTGAAACGGAAAATTCAATTGAAGCTATAGCAAAAGTAATAGAAAAGCTTAAAGAAGTTGTTAGGACAAACTAATTTATCAACACATGCAAAAAGAGGTGCAAATTGCACCTCTTTTTTATTTAATAAGCCTTCAACACATGAAGCAAATAATCCTTACGATTCAGCGGATTAAAGTCAACCCGTTTTCGAGTAGGGAAGGGAGCATTCAGTTTTGTGTAACCAGCCGGCTTTGTTGTAAAGATACCTTCTCCTTCAGTAAATGAATGTAGCATGCGTTTAAAATTCTCTGTTTTCGCAACAGGTAATGACCCTGTTAAATGGTAAGAGTCATTATAGAACATAGGATCTGCGAAAGTTGCAGGAATGACAGCTAGTTTATACATTGCGGTACTAATTGCACGCTCTGGGACAGTTAATTCAAATTCGTTTACTGGTTCATATACATATGTTTCAGCTTGCTTTAAAGCATCCATTAGTACAAGTGGAGTTAAGTTTCTAAAGTCACTCGCTGTTGTAACAGGGCTTGCATAACCAGTATGTGTTAGCGTGACGATAATGTCCGTAACTTCCCATCCGTATAAACCTTGTTTTAACGTTTGAAATACAGTATCTTCAATCGCTTTATGAAATGCTAAAGGCAGTGATCCAAGTTCAACACCTAAGTTATACGTTATGCCAGAGTTAAGCTTACCACGTTCGACTTTGAAGCCGATTGTTGCGTAAAATGGATTCGCTTTTTCACCCATTACTTCAACGCTATTTCCTGTGCCAATTGGCTTTTCAATACAAACAACTCGCGTATTTGAAAAAGTAACTTGTAGCTTGTATTTTTCATGAAGTGTAGTCTCGATAACTTCTTTTTGCACTTCACCGAAAAGGCGAATGTAAAGTTCATTATGAACATCGTCTTTCCAAACTTTAATGAGAGGATCTTCTTCGCATAGTTCCATAAGAGCAGCGTATAAATTATGAATTCGCTCTTTAGGCACTGCATCAATTGCCGCTTCCATTTGTGGTTCGGCAAAGTGAATATCTTTTATATAATCGGTCTGCTCACCGATAATATCACCAATTTTAATATCACTCAGCCCCCACACTTTGCAAAACTCTCCGCTATGAACAGTAGAAACTTGAACTGCATTTCCATTATGAAACAGGCACATTTTTTTAATTTTTTCTTTATGTGATAGGGACTTACTACGCCGAATATCAACATATTTTCTAACGTGTAAACTACCAGAAAAAACTCTTACATAAGCTATCTTTTCGCCAGAAGACTCACGTTCAATTTTAAATACAACACCAGATAATGTTTCATCTTGTACCGATTTATTAGCCGGAATTAGAGCTGAAATATTTTCAAGTAGTTCAGCTACGCCCATACCTGTCATTGCTGAGCCGAAAAAGATTGGATACACATTTGCTTGTTGTATTTGTTTTTCTAGTTCTTTTCTTAATAGTGCATCCGGTACTATTTCATTATTTACATATGATTCAAGCAATGTTTCATTAAACGGTGCTAATTGTTCCATACAATCGTCATATGATTTATATTCAATAATACGAGCTTCCTTTGTTCCTTCGTTTTGGGCAGAGTAGAAGGGGAATGCGTCATTTGAAAGAATCGCTTTTATTTGTTTCACAACTTTTTCAGTGTTTGCGCCACTACGATCAATTTTATTAACAAATAAAACAGTCGGTATGTTTAGTTTCTGTAATGTCCGCATTAAGATCTTTGTTTGTGCTTGCACACCTTCAACAGCAGAGATTACTAAAATCGCACCGTCTAAAACGCGGAATGATCGCTCCACTTCAGCGATAAAATCAGCGTGTCCAGGTGTATCAATGACATTTATTTTTAAATCATCAATAAAGAAAGAAACGACAGATGCTTTAATCGTAATTCCGCGTTGTCTTTCTAATTCCATTGAGTCAGTTTGTGTATTTCCGCTATCTACTCGGCCAACTTCTTTAATTACATTCGTTTCATAAAGAATACGCTCAGTCAAACTCGTCTTGCCAGCGTCTACGTGCGCGACAATCCCTATATTTATTGTTGTCATATGTGAATATCCTCATTTCGTTTTCCATTTTCATTTCCTCTTTTCTATTTGTGAATTGCCGCATTACAATCACTCTCCAGTCATTTGAATTATTACTATTATAATGTAATTAACATTTTTTGTAACGCGACAAAGCCCTTAATTTGGAAAAATATTAATAGGTGAATTTTAAAAAAATAAATAAGAAAAACAAAATGCTTGCATTTTAAATTGTTATCTATTATATTAATTGACATATCAACTATTGATGCATCAAACGTTTTTATTTTGAATGTAAAGGAGGGGTCATTTGACAAGTTCATGCTCAAAAGAAGCAATTATTTTATATAAATTACACTTTCTCAATAAAGAAGTAAGTTCGAAGTTTGAAGGGTGTACGGGTATGAGTCAATCTAGACTAGAACTCATACTTCAGTTATTTGAAGTAGATGAAATTAGTCAAAAAGCACTTCAGCAAGAAGTGAATATTGATAATGCTGCGATTACAAGGCATTTAAAGCAGCTGGAAGCAAACGGAATGATTGTAAGACGTAAAAACCCAGATGATAACAGAATTACGTTAGTTTCTCTTACAGAAGAGGGACGAAATAAAATTCAAGTGTTTCAAGAGGAAAAAGAACGTTTTGCAGCGTCAGCATTTAAAGGATTAGGTGAAGAAGAACGCGACAATCTTTTAGCGATGTTAGAACGCATTCAAGAAAACATAAAAGAATTATAAAAAAGGGAGAATACAACTATGACTAACTTAGTAAAAATAAATGATTTTAACGAAATTTTAACAGGACGCCGTTCTATCCGTAAGTACGATACTTCAGTGAAAATTAGCAAAGAAGAAATGACAGAAATTCTTACAGAGGCAACACTTGCCCCTTCTTCAGTAAACATGCAACCATGGAGATTTCTAGTTATTGAAAGTGACGAAGCAAAAGCAACACTGGCTCCACTTGCGAAATTCAATCAATCTCAAGTAGAAACATCTTCAGCAATGATCGCTGTATTTGGTGATTTAAACAACTTTGATAACGCAGAAGAAATTTACGGTACAGCAGTTGAGCGTGGTTTAATGCCAGCTGAAGTAAAAGAAGATCAAATGAAAAAACTTTCAGCTTACTTCTCAATGGTTACACCAGAAGTAATGAAAGATACTGTTTTAATTGATGGTGGCCTTGTAGCGATGCAATTTATGCTCGCAGCTCGCGCTCACGGCTATGACACTTGTCCAATTGGTGGATTTGAAAAAGATCAAATTGCAGAAGCGTTCGGATTAGATAAAGAGCGTCACGTACCAGTAATGTTAATTTCAATCGGAAAAGCAGCTGACACTGGATACCAATCAGTCCGTCTTCCAATTGAAAAAGTTGCTCAGTGGAAATAATTTTATAAAAGAACAGAAATAAGTGAAAGATGAGAGGGGAAACACCATGATTATTATTCACGCAATATTTCAAGTAGATCCAGCAAAACAACAATCATTTTTAGAAGAAATTCAGCCACTCATTCATGGTTCAAGAGAAGAAAGTGGAAATGTATCTTATGATCTTTATAAAGATACTGAAAAAGAAAGTGTTTATACGATGGTAGAAGTATGGAAAGATGAAGAAGCAGTTGCGAGTCATAATACGAGTGAACACTTCACATCTTTTGTAAGTAAAGCATCACAGTTTTTAACTGCTCCGCTTGATATAAAAGCTTATAATGGAGAGTTAGTAAAATAATTAGGTAGAAAAAGATGACTTTAGCGTATGGCTGAGGTCATCTTTTTTATTTTAATCTGACTTAACATTGAGGGTGTTATATAAGCTAATTCAGCTAAACATTTACTAGTTAATTCTGTACGCTTTCTCAACTTATCGTATCAAAATTTGAACGTAAGTATTTCGTAAGGAATGGATAAGAAAAAAGAGAGTTTTATCATATAGGATTAAAGTATAACTTGAATCAATACGATATTAATAGAGGAGAGGGAGCCTTATGAAAAAATGTAATTCAATTAAGTTAGCAAGTTTGGCAGCTTTATTAATGGGTACTACTCTATTCACGCCCGGCTTTACGGTGAAAGCAGAGTCTGTACAAAATATATCAAGTTCGTCACAATCACATGACCAAAAGAATCAGAATGGTTGGAAACAAGTAATGCAGGAAACAGTACAGCTTGGAACACCAGGGGTATTAGCTAAGACGTCTAACAATGGAAAAACTAGTAGCTATACTGCTGGTTTGGCGGATTTAAGTACAAAGAAACCGATGAAATCGGATTATCGTTTTCGGATTGGTAGTGTGACGAAGACGTTTACTGCTACGACTGTTCTTCAATTAGTAGGAGAAAATCGCGTACAACTTGACGATCCAATTGAAAAGTGGCTACCGGGCCTCATTCAAGGAAATGGGTATGATGGCAATCAAATTACGATACGTCAACTTTTGAATCATACGAGTGGTATAGCTGAATACTTAAAGTCAAAAGACGCTGACATAATGAATTCAAAAAAAACGTATACAGCAGAAGAAATAGTGAAAATGGGACTTTCTCTGCCTCCAGATTTTTCGCCAGGTAAGGGATGGTTGTATTCAAACACAGGATACGTAATATTGGGAATGCTTATTGAAAAAATAACTGGAAATAGTTATGCAGAAGAAATTGAAAAGCGAATTATTGAACCTTTGGACCTTTCAAATACGTTTTTACCAGGGAATTCGACCGTTATCCCAGGAAAGAATCATGCTCGAGGGTATATGAAAATTGACGAAACAAGTGAGTTAAAAGACATAACGTATTATAATCCGAGTTTAGCAAATTCAGCTGGAGATATGATTTCTAATGCGGACGATTTAAATAAGTTCTTTTCATCTTTACTCGGTGGTAAGTTACTGAGGGAAAACCAACTAAAAGAAATGCTTACCACAGTTCCTGTAGAAGGAAAAGGTGTTGGTGATGGATATGGTCTTGGAATCTATGAGACTAAACTTCCAAACGGTGTTTCAATTTGGGGTCACGGAGGGGCAATTCCTGGATTTACAACTTTTGCTGGGGGAGTAATTGGAGGCAAACATACATTGTCTGTCAGTATTAACTCTTTAGGTGCGATTGATAATGGTACGCAGTTTAATAAAATGATGCAAATTGAATTTAATAAATAGAAAAAAGAAAGTGAATTGGATTCTGCTATAGTTGTATATAAAAGAGATGCTTTTTAAACTTTGCAAATATGGATAGTGTTAGCATTTATGATATGGCATCAAGTTTATGTGGAACATAAATACGATATAACTGTATTTCAAAGTGAAAGTCAATCTTATAGCTCTTAGTATAAAAATAAAAAGGATGTCAGTTGCATGACATCCTTTTTATTTTGGAGCAAAGAAGTATACCTTTGATTCTGAAAATTGTTATTTTTAAAATTATTAAATATAATAAAGGTTATAGGGGTTTATACAGGGGAGTTATGAATAGATAATACTTTAGTTAGTTAATTATTTTTCGTTTTAACCAGAATTAGCATGAATTGATTTGGAGTTGAATACAATGGGACAAAATCATTTTAAATGGAGTAATAAACGATTACGAGAACATGTTGAAGTATTAGATGGTGCAAGAAACCCACACCTATTATTAAAGAATGCAACATATTTAAATTCTTACTTACGTAATTGGACAGTAGCAAATATTTGGATCTATGATGACCGAATTGTATATGTAGGAGAAAAACTGCCAGAGCAACTGCATGAATGTGAAGTCATTGATTGTGATGGGAAGTATGTAGTTCCTAGTTATATAGAACCGCATGCACATCCATATCAATTATATAATCCAGAGGCTTTAGCAAATCATGCGATGCAATTTGGGACAACAACTTTTATTAATGATAATTTAACTTTATTTTTTACATTACAACGTGAAGAAGCATTTCGCTTATTAGATGAATTTGAAAAGGTTCCTGCTAGTATGTATTGGTGGTGTCGTTTTGATGGACAAACTGAGCTGCAAAAAGGGAAATCTTTATTTAATAGTGAAGAAATAATAGAGTGGCTAAAGCATGAAGCAGTTCTTCAAGGTGGTGAGTTAACAGCATGGCCAAAACTACTAAATGGCGATGATGAGATGTTAAATTGGGTACAAGAAACAAAGCGATTACAGAAAAAAGTAGAAGGTCATTTTCCAGGAGCATCTGAAACAACTTTAGCAAAGTTAAAGTTGTTAGGTACAGATTGTGATCATGAAGCGATGACAGGACAGGAAGCTTTAACTCGCCTTATGCAAGGTTACACTGTTTCTCTTAGAAATTCTTCGATTCGCCCAGATTTAGTAGTTTTATTGAAAGAATTGCTGGAATTAGGTGTAAAACAATTCGATAGATTCATTTTTACAACAGACGGTTCACATCCGTCATTTTATGAAAATGGAATGACGAATAGGTTGATAGAAATAGCGATTGAGCAAGGAATTCCGACAATAGATGCTTACCATATGGCAAGTTATAATATTGCTCGTTATTATAATATGGAGCATTTACATGGCTCGATTGCGACAGGGAGAATTGCCAATATTAATATTTTGGAAAGTAAAGAAAACCCGGCGCCAATTAGTGTAATTGCAAAGGGAAAATGGGTGAAGCGTGACGGAGTAAACAAACATGAATCATTACATATAGAGTGGAATAAATTCAAAGTAACTCCATTATCATTAGACTGGTCCATAGAAAAAGAAGATATGGTTTTTTCTAATAAAACGGGTATACAATTACTGAATAACGTTATAACAAAACCATATGTAACTGAAATCGACTTAAACTGTGATGAACTTTCTATTAATCATGATGAATGTTTCCTTATGATGATTGCTCGTGATGGTACTTGGCGAGTGAATACAGTTGTGAAAGGTTTTGTAAATGAATTAGGAGGTCTTGCTAGCTCTTATTCTGGTACAGGTGACATTATTCTCATTGGAAAAAGTAAAGAAGATATGCTTACAGCTTTTCATAGAGTAAAAGTGCTCGGTGGCGGAATGGTAATAGCTGAAAAGAATGAAGTGTTACACGAAATTGCATTACCGTTGCTTGGGATTATGTCTAATTTGAAAATGAGTGATTTAATACATGAAGAGAAAAAGATGGTGAAATTACTGCAAGGACGAGGCTACGCTTATAACGACCCATCATTTACGATTTTATTCTTTTCTGCGACGCATTTGCCATTTATACGAGTAACCCCTATAGGATTATATGATGTGAAAAGTAGTAATGTACTTGATTCGCCGGTAAATCTGATAAAGCAATATTAAAAGGAAAGATCCTGTAGAAAGTCTATATTATAGGACCTTTCACATTCCTAGCATAAGAATATCGTGAGCCTCAAATAATATGGTATCTAAATCATTTGAGGTGATACGTAAGTATGAAAAAAATATTGTATATTTTAAGCGTATTTGTTTTATGTGTATCTATTCAACATGTTGTACATTCCCAATCAGATGTACCAAGGTTATCTTCAGATTGTCTTGAAGAAAGAAAAATTCGTGATGAAAAGTATGTGAAGAAAATAATGGAAGATATTAAATCCACTTTTGATTTAACTATTGATGGAGGTAGCTTTTGGGAAGTAAGTAAAAAAGATTTAGAAGCTGCACACTTAATGTATGGTGGTCGGGTTGATGATACTTATTATAATTCGTTAACTAAAATTTTTGAAAGCGGTGGATATAGAGGAGAGCCAAGGTTGTTTGTAAGGGCGCTTGAGGCATTTTTACTTTATAAAGAAATAGACGATACAAATGTTATGAAACGTCTTAAACTTGAAAAAGGGGAATGGGTAGTAATCGAAACGAAAAAGAAACAAGGAAAGATTGTTGAATTCAAGCCGTTACAATGTGAAAAGGATTATATGAAAAAGAGAAATGTGTATCATAACATAAAATGATGTTACAAAATACTAATTCATGTTGTTTTTATCCACTGATAGCTTGCTACAGAAGAAGGTAAGTATACATAGTAATCTTATGTATACTTACCTTCTTTTTTGGAGGTTTTCAACATAATAAATGGTATATATTAGAAAATGATCGCTAGCTTAATGTATTTATAATATTCAACGGATTTTTATGTCATAAAAAGAGAGAGGAGTTTGTGTCAAAAGATTTATACATTGCTGAACCACCTATGTATATTTTATTCTACAGTATTAATAAAGGAATGTTTGCTATTCACAAGAAATATCATTGGCACGGTTTTTGCTTGTATTAAATTTAAGGAGGGAGGATTAAACTTAAGGAATTTGTATTAGTAATAGTAAAATACAAACGACTATTGCATCATTCATCTTGCTTGTATTTATAGCGGAAATGTAAATACATACAAATAAGATTGTTTCGGCTTTAAAATTCAGAATTTTCTTTTAAATTATTAGGGGGTAATGGTATGATTAAATATTCAAAAATTTCTAAGCTGATTCTTGGTGTTGGACTAGTGACAATATCGTGTAATGGTTTGCAAATTCAAGCAGAGACAAAAGAGAAAAATGTGAAGAGCGTATTACAAATGGAGCCAGTAGGAATACAGAAATCCGTTGATGAATTGGCGCACCCTTCAAAAGTACAAGAAAATGCATCTTTTACAAAACGGTTAAAGCTAGCGGATTTATCGCAGCGTCCACTAGCACCAACCGATAATGTTAAACCGTTAGCTGAAGAAAAAAAGTATTCGATGGCCGAACTAAATCAATTAAGCAATAAACAATTAACTGATCTTCTTGTGACGGTTAAATGGTATCAAATTCCGGAATTATTTCAGTTTAATAGTGATAGTCTCAAGTTCTATCAAGATGATAGCCGCATGCAAGCAATCATTGATAAGCTAGCAGAACAAGGACAAGCTTATACGAAAGATGATTCAAAAGGGATTGAAACGTTAGTAGAAACCCTACGTGCGGCATTTTATTTAGGTTTTTACCATGATGAATTAAGCAAATTAAATGAGCGTAGCTATCATGATAAATGTTTACCGGCTTTAAAGACAATTGCAAAAAACCCGAATTTTAAACTCGGTACACCAGAACAAAACAAAGTTATTTCATCCTATGGAAAATTAATTGGGAATGCATCGGCTGATGTTGAAACGGTTTTATATGCAGGTGAAATTTTTAAACAGTATAACGATAATCTTGCAACTTTCATTGAAGATTATACAAAAGGAAATGCTGTATATGAGTTGATGAAAGGAATTGATTATGACATTCAGACGTATATGTATAGTACGGGAAAAGAAGCAAAAGATACGATGTGGTATCGAAACATCGATGGTTTTATTAATGAAATTAGTCGTTTTGCGCTAATTGGTACTGTAACAGATAAAAATGGATGGTTAATAAATAACGGAATTTACTACGCTGGCCGATTGGGCAAGCTTCATAGTACGCCAACAAAAGGACAGCAAGTTGTTACAGATGCAATGCGAATTTATCCATATTTAGGGGAGCAATACTTTGTTGCAGCAGAACAAATTACTACAAATTATGGAGGGGTAGATGCGAACGGAAAAACTATAAATTTAGACCAAATTCGAGAAGATGGTAAAAAGAAATATTTACCGAAAACGTATACGTTTGATGATGGAGCAATTGTCTTTAAAGCTGGGGATAAAGTTAGCGAAGAGAAAATTAAGCGTCTATACTGGGCGGCAAAAGAAGTACGTTCTCAATTTTATCGTACAGTTGGTAGTGATAAACCACTTGAAAGTGGACATGCTGATGATGTACTAACGATGGTCATCTATAATAGTCCCGACGAATATCAATTTAACCGTCAATTGTATGGTTATGAAACGAATAATGGTGGAATTTACATTGAAGGAAGCGGAACGTTCTTTACATATGAACGTACACCAGAGCAAAGTATTTATAGTTTAGAAGAATTGTTCCGCCATGAATTTACACACTATTTACAGGGAAGATACGAGGTTCCGGGATTATGGGGCCAAGGGGAAATGTATCAAAATGAACGTTTAACATGGTTTGAAGAAGGGAATGCAGAGTTCTTTGCAGGTTCAACGCGATTAGATAGCGTAGTACCGCGAAAAAGTATAATTGGTGGATTGTCTTATGACCCTGCAAAACGTTATACAGCAGCACAAACCTTAAATGCAAAATATGGAACGTGGGATTTCTATAACTATTCGTTTGCATTACAATCTTATATGTACAATAACCGTCCAGAAATGTTTGATAAAGTGCATGATTTAATTCGTGCAAATGATGTTCCAGGTTACGACACGTACCGTTCTACATTAAGCAAAGATAATAAATTAAATGAAGAATATCAATCTTATATGCAAATGCTTATTGATAATCGTGATAAGTATACAATTCCACAAGTATCAGATGAGTATATAGCACAGCATGCTCCAAAACCGCTTTCAGATGTTGCGTCAGATATCACCAATGAAGCAAAGTTAAAAGATGTGAAAGTAACAAAGAATAAATCACAATTCTTTAATACATTTACACTACAGGGGACATATACAGGCAGTGCGGCGAAAGGAGAAATTGAGGACTGGAAAGTAATGAATCAAGCAACGAATGATATGTTGAAACATCTCTCTGAAAAAGAGTGGAGTGGATATAAAACATTGACTGCTTATTTTGTAAATTACCGTGTCAATGATGCTGGACAATTTGAATATGATGTTGTATTTAGCGGGCTGAATACGGAAGAAGGTACGGCTGTAGAAAAAGAACCGAATAATTCATTTGATACAGCAAATCCATTATCTTTGAACGCGTTATTAAGAGGAAACTTAAGTGATCAAGATCAAGTTGACCGATTTGTGATCGATGTAAAGGACCCAAAAGATTTACAAATTACCGTTACGAACGAACAAAACCTTGGACTGAACTGGGTGTTATATTCTGAATCAGATCTAGATAATTATGTAACTTACGCAACAAAACGTGATGGAAACAAATTGCTTGGAAATTATAATGCAAAGCCAGGGAAATATTACTTAAGTGTATATAAATATGGTGGTGGAACAGGGAATTATACAATAGAAGTAAAATAAGTTAATATAGTTGTTTTGTAAGGCTGCTAATTGTATTTTTTAGCGAAGTAAAGTATTAAATGTTAAACATGAAACTACTTTAATATACCCCGTTCTAATTTTAGAACGGGGTATATTGGTTTTAGATTTTTTAATTAAATAACTTCATTGGACTTTGACAAGAATACAATTCATATAGATTTGAATTCCTGTCCGTAAAGGATGTTTTAACCTTCTTAATGCTCTTTCATTTCTGTCTCAATGCTTGTTTTCAAATCAGTTGATACCTTATTGAAATACTCCATAACGATCTTTTTAATATCATCAGATATGACTTTCAAATCACTAGCTAAGTTTTCAGCAAGGTGTGCTTTTTCAATTGGACTTAATTGCGTATAAAATTCACCAGCCTGCTCAAAGTCGTCTTGCTTAGTTATAGAAGTTCTTTCAAGTTTACCTTCAACATGTCTTCCGTCACCGCTTGTTGCTTGATTAGCAGGTGTCCAATCTTGCTGTTGGTTAATCGCTATTTTACGAAATTCGGGCCCAATTCTTCTTCTTTGAGAATCACTATAAATGTTAGTGCGGCCTTGCAGCATTTTATCATCTGATAGTTCTGCACCGTCTAGTAAATTAGAAGGGGAGAAGGCAACCTTTTCTACTTGTTCCATATAGTTTTCAGGATTTTTATTTAATACCATTTTGCCTACTGGTATTAGAGGATACGCCTTTTCATCCCATACTTTTGTATCATCTAAAGGATCGTAAGAAAGATGTGCTTCATCTTTCGGGTCCATGAGCTGGACATATAAACCATATTCTACTGGTTTACCATTTGCAATTGCATCATATAAATCTTTCCCGCTATAATCAGGGTTTTCGGCAGCTAGTTTATTTGCTTCCTCACTATTTATGAATTGTACACCTTCAAATGGATACCAATGATACTTTACATACTTTCGATTGCCTTCAGCATTTCTCCAAACGTATGTATTTACACTATGCCCTGGGATGTGGCGAAAACTTTTTGCTGTACCAGTATCAGAGTATAAACGGACAACAAAATGAATGGATTCTGGTGCTCTAGCGACAAAACTCCAAAATCTATCAGGGTCTATTAAGTTATTTTTAGGTGAAGGCAACAACGCTTTAATAGTTTCAGGGAAGCGCATCGGATCACGAACAGAAAAGACAGGAATGTGATTACATAAAAGATCGAAAACGCCTTCATTTGTATAAAATTTTGTAGCAAAACCGCGTACATTTCTAGAAGTATCAGGTGTTCCTTTCGTACTAACAGCGAATGAAAACCGTACCATAACAGGGACTTTCTCATTAGAATGTTGTAAAAAATTCAGTTTTGTATGTTCAGACATCGGATAAATCGTTTGAAAATAACCGAATGCACCGAATCCTTTTACATGAACAGGTCTTTCTAAAATTTTTTCATGAATAAATTCTTGTAACGCCTCGTGCAGTACACTGTCTTGCTTCAGAACAGGTCCACGTGAACCAACTGTTTGGGAGTGAAGTATAGCTGGCTCATTAAGTTCTCGATTTTGATTAAAGTCTTCTCCTAATAAAGATTGTCTCTGTTTATCAAATTTTTTATTCATCGATATAGCCTCCAAATTTTTTTCTTCAATTGTTACTAAATATGATTTTTTAGCCTTGATTATGTATTACTTACAAAGTTCAAGTTAGTAACATACCGCTAGATGAAAAAAACGCACATGTAGTGGACCTGTTGAAATAGAAAAAATTATGGAAAAATGAATATCGGGAAGAGAATTAACACGTTTTTTTAATGAGGGGGAAATAGCGTACTATTAAAATTTCAATCTTAAAAATTAATTTGTAAATGATTATATAGATAATGAACATTAGAAAAGGGAAAATAGCTAGGAGGAATTTAACATGTCGGATTGGATTCAATTAGATAAAGAATATATGATGCCTACGTATTGTCGTACGAAGCTTGCGATAGAAAGAGGGGAAGGATGTAAACTTTATGATGTGGATGGTAAAGAGTATTTAGATTTGTTTTCTGGTGTCGGAGTAAACGTATTAGGGTACAATCATCCTAAAATCGTGCAAACCACAATGGAGCAAGTTAAGAAATCATTGCATCTTCCATTTCATTTTTTAAACCCAGTTGCGATTGAGTATGCAAAAAAATTAGTTGATTCCTCTTTAAAAAATGGTAAAGTCTTTTTTACAAACTCAGGTACGGAAGCGACAGAAACAACGTTAAAATTAATTGATAAATATAGATCCATTACGAATGAAGAACGTGACGGAGTAATTGTGCTGAAAAATAGTTTCCACGGGCGAACGTTAGGAGCGCTTCATTTTACGAGACAAGAAAATGTATATCAAAATTTCCCTAAAACATCTATTCCTGTATATGAAGTGGAGCGTGAGAATATAGGGCAATTAGAAGAAACGATTATTAATGAAAATCCAATTGCGATTATGTTAGAACCTGTATTAGGAAGCGGCGGTGTATATCCTTTATCAAGTAAATATTTACATGGTGTTCAACAACTATGTGATAAATATAATGTCATCCTTATTGTTGATGAAGTTCAAAGTGGTATGGGTAGAACGGGGAAATTGTTCGCTTATCAAAATTTCAATATTACACCGGATATTATTCAAATTGGTAAAGGAGCAGGAGGCGGGATACCGTTAGGAGGAATCATTGCAGGTGAAAAGCTATGTGATGTATTTTCACCGGGAGATCATGGAACAACATTTGCTCATTCATCAATGGGAACAGCTTTAGGTTTAACGGTATTAAAAACATTGATTGATGATGGATTAATGCAAGAAGCTTATGAAACGTCACTATATTTAAATGATAAACTGCAAGCAATTCAGAAGGAAAATTCGTATTTTATTAAGGAAGTACGACATGCTGGGATGATGTTTGGTATTAGTGTGAATGATACGAATGAAAATGTGAAGAAACTACAAATAGAGCTAATGAATAAAGGAATGTTAGTCGATGTAACACAAGGGAATAATATACGACTACTTCCGCCATATATTATTACGAAAGAGGAAATTGACACATTTGTTAATCAGTTTATTTCTTGTATTCATAGTTTAGCTGTATTGGAAAGTGTTTAAGAAAAAGAAGCGAATTGAATCGCTTCTTTTTTTGTTTGAGCTATCTATTAGGATATTTTTCCTTTATTTATACATACTAAACATACTTATAGAAGGCATTTGGAAAGTGAGGAAGTCATGATTAAATTTCTGAAGCGGTTAAAATATAGAGGGAGCCATAAAGGTGATTCAAATCGAGATAATACTCATTTTATGGAACAAAATATAGAGGATTCTCTTTTGGAAAGCGATTTATCGAACAATTTAGCTGTGCTCCAGAATATATTCCGTCAATCACCTGATTTAGTTATTCGCCAGTTTCAAATGACAGTAGATGGATTAGAGGCAGCGTTAGTATATTTATCTGGATTAGCAGATAAACAATTAATTCAAAATAACGTTTTAAGTCCTTTAATGAACAGTGATTTTAATGCTAATACGGGACTTCCCATAACATTAGGTCAAATTAAAATAATTCATACGTGGAATGAGACTGAGACCGCTATTTTAGAAGGTGATAGTGTTCTACTTATTAATGGACGAACTACAGCTCATCGATTGGACACGAAAGGGTGGCCACAAAGAAACATTGAAGATGCTCATAACGAAATAGCTTTAAAAGGGGCGCATCAAGGGTTTATAGAAACGGGAACTCAAAATATTGCAATGATTCGAAGGTACATTCCGCATCGTGAATTAATGATAAAAGAATTAGTAATAGGTATGCGAAGTAAAACGAAAATTTCTATTTTATATTTGAAAGATGTAGCATCTGAAGAGGTACTAAACGAATTAGAAACAAGGATTCAAAGGATTACGGTCGATGCAGTAGCTAATAATAGTGAGTTAATTGAATTCATTGAAGATAACCCGTTTTCACCGTTTCCACAATTTATGTTAACTGAAAGACCTGATTTGGCAGTCTCTCACATACTACAGGGTAGGTTTGTAACTGTAATGGATCATTCGCCTAACGTATTAATTGCTCCAATAAATTTTATATCCTTTTTTCAAGGGGTGGATGATTACGGTACAAGATGGCTAGTTGCTTCGTTTATTCGTATACTTCGTTTTATCGCCTTTATGGTTGCTCTATTTTTGCCTGCAAGTTATGTTGCGTTTATTTCTTTTAATTTTGAAGTTATTCCTGTAGAGCTTTATTTATCTATTGCAGAATCAAGAACGCGCGTACCTTTTGTTCCAGTAATGGAAGCATTACTTATGGAAATAACACTTGAAACGATGAGAGAAGGAGCTTTGCGGCTGCCTACTCCGATCGGTCAGACAGTTGGAATTGTAGGAGGCATAATCATTGGACAAGCAGCTGTTCAGGCTGGAATTGTAAGTAACATTATGATTATTGTCGTTGCTGTTACAGCCATATCTTCTTTTATTATCCCTAACTATGATATGGGATCTGCAGTTAGGCTTTTACGATTCCCAATGATGATCTTAGCTGCATTATTTGGACTTGTAGGACTGGTTATCGGGTGGATGACATTAATTGGACATCTTATCAGTCTTGAGTCGCTAGGAACCCCTTATGGAACACCGTTAGCACCGTTTCGCTTTGCAGATATGAAAGATACTTTTGTACGCTTTCCTTTATGGGCGATAAGAAAACGTTCTAAGGGTACAGGAGCTGTTCAATCTATTCGACAAGGGAAAAATCAAAACAAAAGGTGAAACTATGAAAAAATATGCCTATAATGACATCACGCTTTTGCAGTATATTATCCTAATTAATGGAATACAGGTCGCCACTGGCGTTTTATCTCTTCCACGTGTGCTTGCAGAAAAAGCTGGAACAGATGGCTGGATATCTATAGTGATTGGTTGGTTATTCTCTACAATATCGGGTGTTTTCATCGTGAAAACAGCTGCAAAATATCCCGAGGACACGATTTATGAAATTCTGATACGATTTTTTGGGAAAATAATAGGGAAAGCATTCGTTATTATTTACATGGTGTACTTCGCTTCTTATTCTTGTATTGTTCTTGTGAACGCTATGCTTTATCTTAAGGGATGGCTTCTTCCGAAAACGCCTGACTATCTCGTTATTTTTTTGTTTTTGATTCCTACCTTTCTTGTTGCACGTAACGGCCCTCGTATTATTGGACGGTACTCTGAACTTATTTTTTATATGATGCTTTGGATTCCGTTATTTTTTTTGATACCTCTTAAAGAGGGCGGAAGTTGGTTGCCATTCTTTCCACTCTTAAAAGAGGGCTGGAAACCTATATTAATGGCTGTACCGACCACTATTTATGCTTATTTAGGATTTGATATTGCGTTCTTTTTATATCCTTTTTTACAAAAAAAACAGTATGCAGTCCATGGAATTGTAATTGCAAATACTTTAACGATGCTATTTTATTTATTCGCTACTATTGTTTGCTTTGCTTATTTTAGCCCAGACAGTATTACGCAATTTAACCAACCGGTACTAAATTTACTGAAAGTAATTGAATTTCGTTTTTTAGAACGTTTTGACATGATTTTATTGGCTATCTACTTAACGGTTGTTTCCACATCATGGATTCCTGCTATATACTGCACTGTATTTTGTTCAAGTCAATTACTTGGGAAACAAGATCACAGTTCTCATGTTGTTGTTCTCTTATTGCTCATTATAGGCTTCATATTTTGGACTCGTCCTAGTTGGAATCAAGCCGAAACTTGGCAACAGGTATTATCGAATGCTGGATTAGGGTTAACCTATATATTACCAATCATTTTATGGATGTATGGCTGGCTATATGAGAAGTCTCATCGGGGGAGGATACATTGAAAAAAAAAGTACTATGTTGCATTATGTTATCGGTCTTCATGATGACTGGATGTTTCGATCAAAGAAATATTGAAGATGTTTCCCTTTCTCTTGTTCTAGGTATCGATTTAGATCGCAATAATAATTTATTTGTGTACATGTCAAGCCCTGTTTTTAATAAAGAAGCAAAGGTAAAAGAAGAAATTACAGGTGTGAAATCTGTTACGATTCGAAATTCAAGAGACAAATTTGATGCTACTGTTATGGCGCTTACCTCGGGAAGTAAAACGCAGGTTATATTAGTTGGAAAACGGCTACTGAAACAAAAAAACTGGATGAAATATCTCGATCCATTTTACCGAGATCCAAAAAATACAGTTACCACAAGGGTTGTTGCTGTAGATGGACCTGTTTCGGACGTCATCTATTATCACCCAAAAGATAAGCCGCGTCTTCCTCTATATTTAACAAAACTTGTTGATACCGCCGCTTTAAGAAATATCACAGTAAAAACAACGCTTCAAGAATTACATGAACAAAAAGCAGATAAAGGGTTAACAGCGAATATTACAGAGATGAAAAAAAAGAATAAAATTTTTGTGACAGGTACAGCTTTGTTGGATGAAAAAGGAAGGTATAAATTAAAGTTAAATATTGATGAAAACAAACTGTTGCGAATTTTGCAAAATAATATCACAGGTGAGTTTTCATTTACAATTCCAATTAAACTAAAGTCGGATAGCAAGGATAAAAATTGGATAAGCTTTACTGCCTATAGTATTAAAGCAAAGACAAAGGTAAGATATGATAATAAATTTATATTTAATACAGATATAAAGATGAAGATCGGCGTTACAGAACGGCTTTTTTCGTTCAATACAAGAAAGGATGCAGCAAAATTACAAAAAGCGATTGAAACTAAGTTAGAAGCGGATTTCAAGCAATTAATAAAGAAAATACAGGCTGCCAATATTGATCCTATTGGGTATGGGCGATATGCAAGAACTTATACATATTCAGAATGGAAAAAAGTACAAAATAAATGGAATAGTGCATTAGCAAAGGGAGATGTAAATGTTAAGGTAAATGTTGAAATTGGTGCAATGGGCACAATTAAATAATATATATTCAATTGTTGTTTATACAAAAAAGTAAGCAGATTCGAAAAGAGGGGTTTTTTAATGTGCAAATTATAGGTGTAAAAACAAATTGTATTTTATTGTTTATTTATAAAGTTTAAACATTTGTAAGAAGGATAATTGCAATTGCTAATAATTTGTAAAATGAAAGTTCGGTCATACAAATCAACATGGCTGAACTTTGTTTATTTTTATAGTAAGAGGGCAGTGATTTCAAGTGAAAAGCATCTCATTGGACAAATAATTAATTATGTGAAATAATAATAATAGATGAGGAGACGTTGCTTTTCCTTAAGTGCTTCGAATTAATTTTATTCAATAAGAGAAGGTGTGCTTAAAGAAGTTAAATTAAATAAGGAGCTGTTTTACTATATGCAACAAAATAATGATTTAAATTTTGAACCTCAAGACGTTAATATTGTCAATCCTAAACAAGCCAGGAAAGCAGTTGTTGCTACTGGTATAGGGAATGCAATGGAGTGGTTTGACTTCGGATTATACGCGTATTTAGCGGTTATCTTAAGTCAATTATTCTTCTCAGGTGTGGATAATAGTGGTTTGCAACTTGTACTTACATTTGGTACATTTGCAGCGGCCTTTCTCGTTCGACCAATCGGAGGTGTTTTCTTTGGTAGAATAGGAGATAAGTATGGCCGAAAAATTGTTTTAAGTACAACTATTATTTTAATGGCACTTTCTACATTATTCATCGCATTACTACCAACCTATGAACAAATTGGTGTATGGGCACCAATACTACTTTTAGTTGCTCGAATGATTCAAGGCTTCTCTACAGGCGGCGAATATTCAGGAGCAATGGTTTATATCGCAGAATCTTCTCCAGATAAAAAGCGTGGTATACTCGGTAGTGGTCTTGAAATTGGAACACTCTCAGGTTACATTGCTGCTTCGGTAATTGTTACCATTTTGACGTTATTGTTAACAGATGAGCAAATGCTCAGCTGGGGCTGGCGTATTCCTTTCTTAATAGCTGCACCAATTGGCTTGGTCGGTTTATATTTACGCCGTCATTTAGATGAATCTCCCATCTTTGAAGAGATGGAAAAAGCACAAGAGGAATCTGAAGACAATGAACAATTTTCATTTATGGATATTATTAAATATCACAAAAAAGACTTCTTATTAAGCACAGTAATTGTCGCCTTCTTTAATATTACGAATTATATGATTCTTTCGTATATTCCTTCTTATCTAACTCAAGTACTAAAAGTCAAAGAAACAACTGGCTTATTAATTATTTCCATTACGATGGCACTTATGATTCCACTGGCACTTTATTTCGGTAAATTAAGTGATAAAGTTGGTAATAAACGTGTAGTGCAAATTGGTTTACTTGGTTTAACAGTATGTTCCATTCCAGCATTTTTACTAATAGGTAACGGACATATTGCTGCTATATTTGCAGGCATTTTCGTATTAGGTTTCTTCCTAAGTGTTTATGAAGGAACATTACCTTCGTTATTACCATCACTCTTTTTCACCGATGTACGTTATCGAGCACTTTCGATCTCCTTTAATATTTCTGTATCAATATTCGGTGGAACAACACCGCTCGTATGTTCATACTTAGTTCATGCGACTGGTAATCCGCTCGCACCGGCATTTTATTTAACAGGTGTAAGTATCATTGGATTAGTCGTATTTAGTGTACTTTTCGTTACAACATCAGGACGTGCGCTAAAAGGTTCCTATCCTACAGTAGAAACGAAAAAAGAAGCACACCTAATCGCTAAAAAAGACCCTGAAGAAACACTTTGGTGGCATGAAGAGTCATTAGAAATTGAAGCAGGGAAAAATGCTTCAGTTTGAAAAGTGACGTAGAATTATAGAGCAAAAAACCTCCTAAATTAATAGGAGGTTTTTTGTATATATTATTTTCTTCGCTTCTTCACACTTTTCTGATACGCATATAGCTTATGAATCTCTTCCTTAAATTCATGCAGAAGTACAGTGTTTTCACCATTTGAATAACGTACTGCATTATACGCATCTATAATGACATGCCTCTGAATATTTATATCTTCTTCATGATTTATTCTCTCTAGCCAAGCTTCAACCGTTTCTCCTCGTTTTCTGTTTAAAGGAGGGGCTAACTTACTCTCTAGTTTAAAAATTTCTTTCCGAATTTCGTTATGTGGTGGTTTATTTCGCTTCATTCGTTTTTGACTCATACCTTCTTTATCAGTAATGATTGTAGATTCGAAAGCTGGCATGTTTGCTAAGCTCAAATATTTTCGTTTTTTTACTATTTTCCAAACGACGTAAATAGCGATGGCTGTACAGACTATTATTGTAACGCTATTTATGAGAGTTGGATCAAAAGAACGCGGATGAAGTTCTTCAATTTGAGTTTTTTTTAGATTCCCTTTATTTGACCAAAAATCGTCTGTTTCTTTTAATTCGGCTGCCGAAAATAACGGATTGATAGCGTAACCGAATCCTAATGCAACTACTTGAACGATATAAGAAAAAATAAGGCGGATATAAGGGAATAGCGGAATAAGTAAAGCACTAATTGTTCCAATAGCAATAATAGAGGTAAAACGTAATAGCTGTTGATTACGATTTGAACCTGTTTGCCAAAATGTAATCATAATGTGTAAAACTAATAGTAACAATTTCCATAACGGTGGAAAGGGTGCATAAAATATAGCGATAGCGACAAACCATACAATGCCGCCTAACGATTTTTGTACCGGATACCCAGGTCCGACTGCGTGTATGATAAAGAAGAAAAGCGGTAACATAATTGTGCCAAAAAGAGAAAAAGGTAGAATGAAAGAACAACCAATTATTTGAGTAACAAATAGTATTACAAAACCTGTTGTTTTTTTCTTCAAAAATTTATGAATAAGAAATACTCCTACATAACCTGTTGCTAAAAATATAGCAATAGCAACTAGTTCATCCCTTTCTGTTAATAATGCAAGGAGGAGGAGAAGAATAAAGTCATTAACGTGATAGAGGCATGTTCTCAACAGGTTCCACCATCCCTTCGTTATTAATGAGAAACGTAGGCTGCGATAGAAGAGGGAGCTCATCCTTCTGCAAACCAATGCATATCATTGTAGACGATCGTTCTCTTTTTCTCGTTACATAATGAAGGAAACCTTGTTTCGGAAGTAACGTACTATCATCTGAAATACGTGCTAATTCCTCTAAAGCTTTTGCATATTGCATTTGTCCTTCATTTAACGATAAATGTAATGGACCACTTTCTGCTAATACACTAATAAACAATTCAAACGGTATTTGCTGCTTCGTTGCGTACTGGCAAATGTATGTTGTAAATGAAATAAGGTCTTCTATATTATCTTTCCAACCAAATCCGCGATCAGCGGCTAAAGAAAGACAAATCGTCCAACTATAATTTTTTACAGGTTCATATTGCTTCGCTTGTAACGCCTGCATTTTAGCAGAAGCTTTCCAATGAATAGAGCGGAAAGATTCACGCTCGTATCGCTTTACTCCGATAATAGATGTTTCATCATTGTAAAAAGAAAAATTCGTTCGATAAGAACCATTTAATAGTTGCTGTAGTTCTTGCAAACCTGCTACTTCTTTAGGAGAAGGATACACAATAATTTCAGTCCTTAATTTATCGAAAACAGGTAAATGTACAGTTAACAAATGAAAAGGATCTTTTAATACACACTCGAACTGTTCAATTTGAAACACACCACGCTTCGTTGCAGTTAATGTTAAATCCCATTTTTGTGCTGAATGAGCAGGTTGCGAAAATGGGAAAGAAAATAACGTTTTTGATATTTGTTCAATTCCTTGATCCTTATGCGGTATAAGGGAAGAATTTAAATGAAAATAACAGATGCCATTAACGAGTGGTATGCTTGCCCCATTCTTTAAATGAATAAAAAACTGTCCAGATTCATCAGGGAAAAGCCGAGTCATTTGCTTCTCATTTATAACTTGAAACTTTTTCTCTATGTAAGCGACATATTTGTAAATGAAAATCGCAAATAAATAGTAGAAAAAAAAGAGAAACATAATCATTCGTTGTGGTAGAAAAAAGGTAAATAATATAGCGCCTGGCACAGTTAATTGAATAATATGGAGTTGAAAAAATAAAGGTACAGTTACAACACGCTGTCCATTCATGCTTGCTCAATCTCCACAGGTACGTCAACTTCTTTTAAAATCCTTTGCATGATTTCATTTTTTGTCGTGCGTAATGCACCTTCCATTGATAAGACGATACGGTGATTCCAAACAGAAGGGACTAAAAATTGTATATCTTCAGGCGTACAATATTCTCTGCCACGTAAAAAGGCTAATGCTTGAACTGCGCGCACTAAAGCTAAAGTGGCACGTGGGCTTACACCGTTAGCAATGTAATCGTGATTTCTTGTAGCGTGAGCAAGTTTAATAATGTAATGTTCTAATGGTTCTGATACGAATATTTCTTTTACTCGTTTCTGTGCTTCTAAAATATCTTCTAAAGAGATTACAGATGTGACACTTTCTAAAGGTGTATCGTTACGAAAACGTCGCATCATTTGTAGCTCATCTTCTGGAGTCGGATAACCAATTGAAATCGTCATTAAAAAGCGATCAAGCTGTGCATCTGGAAGAGGAAAAGTTCCTTGTGATTCAATTGGGTTTTGCGTCGCAATAACGAAAAATGGTTTTGGAAGAGGAGTTGACTGCTTTTCAAGCGTCACTTGTCGTTCTTCCATCGCTTCTAACAAACTAGACTGTGTTCTCGGCATTGCACGGTTAATTTCATCAGCAAGTAAAATGTTTGTTACGACTGGTCCGAGTCTTAACTCGAATTCGCTCGTTTTAGGATTGAAATATTCAATGCCTGTTACATCACTTGGAAGTACATCAGGGGTAAACTGAACGCGAGAAAAATTACCACCAATACTTTTTGAAATTGTTTTCGCCAGTAACGTTTTCCCAGTACCAGGCACGTCTTCAAGCAGTACATGCCCATCAGCAAGTAGTGAAACGAGGAGTAGATCAATAACATTTTCCTTACCAATAAACACAGACCCTATATTTTCTTTTAATTTATTTATCATATGTAACATTCCTTTCATAATAAAAGAGTTAATATTTCTATATTTTAACAAATTGTTCTGAAAATTGGTATGATTTTTCAATTTAAAGAAATAGATATTTAATTATTAAATTATACTTGTATATTTTGGGATATGATTGTACAATATCGGTATACGATGTATCGTAAGTCGATATATCATTAAACGATGTATCGGAGGTAGTTATAATGAATGCGAAAGTACAAAAATATATTCCGTTAACAGAGGCGACATATTACATACTATTGTCACTAGTGAAGCCAATGCATGGTTACGGAATTATGCAAATGGTAGAAGAGATGACAAATGGGGAAGTAAAGCTCGGTCCGGGTACTTTATACGGGAATACGACGAAGTTACTAAAAGAGAAGTTAATTGTTGAAGTTGCCTCTACAGACAGAAAGAAGTGTTATGAGTTAACACCACTTGGTAGAGAAGTGTTAGAGCTAGAGTATAACAGGCTGCAGAGATCTGTAAGGAATGGAAATAGTATGTTAGGGGAGTGAATGGAAGATGGAGACAAAGAAGATATTCAAACCTTTCGCGGTATGGAGTTTAGAAAAAGAAGAAGCTTTTTTAAGAAAAATGCATCAAAAAGGTTGGGCTTTACAAAAGTATAACGTAATGTATACGTTTAAAAAAGCTAAGCCGAAAGATGTAGTATATAAAGCGGATTTTAGATTGGTTTATAGAGATTCAAAAGAAAAACAACAAGAGTACTTTGAAATATATGAAATGTCTGGTTGGAAACGTGTCACAAGTTTTACAAGATGGAATTATTTTTGTAAGGAAGTAGAAGAGGGAAATGAGTTACCTGACATATATTCAGAGAAGGACACGAAGGTGCAAAAAATGAAGGAGTTATTACAATTTTTCGCATTGATTTCAATAACTATATTACCCTCAATGTATAGCGTATTTTTAAGTTCAACAGAATCAAGAGTGCCAATTTGGGCGGAAGTTATGACAGGGCTTGTAGGTTGTATGTATGCTTATTTCTTTATAAGAATCTTTTGGAAAATCAAGAAATTGAAAAGTGAAATATTATAATAAAGATTGGATTTTTAAAGAAGATGATACCGGAATCATCTTCTTTAATTTTTACGTAATTCTATTTTGTTCACTCTTTTTTATATAATAAAAACTATATATTTAAGGCATAGAACTAACAGTTACAAAGATAATTCCAGTAACAAAACCCAAGAAAATCATAAATGATGAAGAGATTAATAATAATGAACTACCAATTACTACTATTTTTTTTGAGTTTTGATTTTTAAAATGGTAATACAGTAAAAAACCACAAATAGTAGAAACGATCCATAAAGCCAGACCATACGATGTCGTTAATTTCTTCCAATCAAAAATCCAAAAGTAAAAAATAGCTATGTGACAAGAAAATAATAGAAATGTAAATGGAAGAAATAGTCTTTGATTAACTATCATTTATTTCACCTCTTTTATGTGAATATTACCAAAAGAGTGTGGAGTTTAAAATATAATAAGGAAGAAATACGTTTTTTATAAACGTATTTAACGGAAAAATCTATTTCTATAAGGGATAGTAACAATTTTATGAGAAAGACTGATTTTGAGCAGGTTTAATAAATTGTTCAGGGCTTTCAACGAGTCTGAATACAGCGCATTTGACTCTGTATGTAGGTCCTTGATAAGTCATATGAAAATCGCTCATCATTCATTTGTTTAATATATTTAAGGCGTAGAACTATGAGATCTGTAAATACCCAGAAAATTCATAAATAACGATGAAGCTGCTAAGTAGCAATTAAGTAGTTTTAAAAACGCCAGTCATGCTATTCAATAAACGGATGATATAGTGGAGAAACGTTTTTGAAAATAAATTAGATATATGTTGATAACATCATGGAAGTTATTAAGGTTTTCGCTTGAAGAAATTACAAGGAGAGTAGTATTTACTGTTAAACCAATTTATATTTTCTTGCGAATTTAAATGGCAAAAGGGTCATATAAAATTATGAGGGGAGGAAGGGCATAAAATGCAGAGAATGAACAATTATTTTCGTGCGCGTGCGAGTATGGTGTACATGATGACTAATAATGAAGTAATGAACCACATTGTTGCTTTTCACATGAACACGAATGGAATGCTCACTTTTGTGGGTTCTTACCGAACTTACGGAAGAGGTACTGGTATAAAGGAAGTTTCTACAGAAACGGCAAACGATGGTATAGATCCTCTAGCATCACAAGGTTCTCTGACTTTGTCTCGTGATGGTCGTTTCCTATTTGCAGTTAACGCAGGCAGTCATAGTATCAGTAGTTTTATCATAGCAGATAATGGGGTACCGATTTTTGTAGATACAAAGCCATCAGGAGGTGCTCAACCCAATAGTATTGGTGTGTATGGTAATCTTCTTTATGTCTCTAATGTAGGTAATGCTGCAAACAATTTTGCATCAAATATTACTGGATTTCACATAGATGATAAGGGAAACCTTACACCTATTCCAGGATCCACTCATGCTCTCAGTACCTTTAATGCTCAGCCCGCACAAGTTCTCTTCACCCCGGATGGTAGTAAAATCGTTGTCTCCGAGCTTACATCAAACCATCTCAGTGTATTCCATGTAAATAAAAATGGTACGGTTACAGGACCAATTGTTAATGATTCTTACGGTAAAGGCCCATTGGGTGCTTACTTTCTTTCGTCTGGAATTCTCTTAGTTACAGAAGCAGTTTCAAATGCGTTGTCATCTTATTCATTGAGCAACGACGGTACTCTCCGTGTAATCAGCGGTTCTGTACAAAACGGATATAAAACTGCTTGTTGGGTTATAACAACAAAGGATGAACGTTTCGCATACACTACGAACACTTTAAGTGGCACCATATCGACCTATCAAATCGCCCCCAATGGAGTACTGTCGGTAGTAAGGCATATTACTAGTACACCTCCAGGGACAGCACCAGGTCTTCCGATGGATGTTGGAGTGAGTAAAGATGGACAACATTTTTACACCCTTAACGGAAATCAGGGGACAGTGTCAGCATTTAATATTCAAAGTGATGGTAGTCTAGTAAGATTGCAGGTTGTTGCTTCATCAAATATTCCTTACTTTGGGTCGCAAGGCTTAGCTGTTCTTTAATTGTATTGGGTCCACTTTATTTGTGTGAAACAGAAACATATATGGCAGTGTACGAATGGTAGACATGTACTTGAATTAGGAACCTTTGATGAAACAGAAATTGTTCACCTTGCTTATGTATAAAACAGAAAAACCCCCTGTAAAAAATGGATAGGGGGTAGTGAAAATGTTTAAGAGAAAGACTGATTTTGCGCAGGTTTAATAAATTGTTCTGGGTTTTCAACAAGACCACAAACAGCGCATTGGACTCGGTATGTAGGCCCTTGATAAGCCATATGAAAAGCGTTCATCGTTTCATTTGTGTATTCTTCTTCTACTTGACCAGTTTGTGGATTTAACTTTACTGGTTTTACTTGTTGCTCAAGAATATTAAAGCGAGTACGGTTCGTTTTACAGCTTGGACAAAGCATTGGTTCCATAAGTATACACCTCCATTTGTAGCATTTCTTAAACGGTATGATTTTATGCAAGCAAAAAAACTTTCTCAATATGAATAGGTGTTTAATACGTTTAAAATTCAGAAAAAATAAAATAT
Organism: Bacillus sp. NPDC094077; assembly: GCF_050279465.1. Lineage (NCBI taxonomy): Bacteria > Bacillati > Bacillota > Bacilli > Caryophanales > Bacillaceae > Bacillus > Bacillus sp. NPDC094077. Next base: position 90,786 of record NZ_JBNNUF010000013.1, read on the forward strand.
AATAAATGTAAGAACTGGTTATGTCCAAACCAAATCTCCTGTTTTATGCCAATGTGCTGGGGGGCCGAGAAATCGGCCTCATTTTTTTGTACTTATATAACAAGGTTATTTGAAACATTTGTCGAATTTTTAGGGATATAGATAAAGGGGGATTTAAAATGGATTTGAAAATGAAATACATTATTTTATATGTAGAAAAGTTTGAGGAATGTTTAAAGTTCTATAAAGATATTTTACAGTTACCAATAAAAGCAGAGCATGGTACATATATTGAGTTTGAGACTGGATCGACAATTTTAGCGATGAATACGCGAGAAGACGTGAAGGAATTAACAGGACTACCGCTTACAGAAGGGGAGTTACAGTCTTCACATTTTGAATTAGGATTCGTTGTTGAGAATGTACAAGAAACGATCGAGCAATTCAGAGAACAAGGTATTAAAGTTTTAGTTGAACCAATTGTAAAGCCTTGGGGACAAACAATTGCATACATTGCTGATCCAGATGGAAATTATATTGAAATTTGCAGTTCATTAGAATAGAAGGAGAAAAAGAGATGGGGTTTCCGAAATTAGAAACAGAACGTTTACTATTAAGAGAACTTACACTATTAGATGCAGGAGTGATGTTTCGTTATTTTTCGAAAGAATCTGTTATACGTTATTTTGGAATGGATTCTTTCGAAAATATTGAGCAAGCGAAAACAACAATTCAAACGTTTAAAAATCGTTATGAAGAGGGAAGTGTGTTTCGCTGGGGAATTGAGAAAAAGGGAACGGATCAATTAATCGGAACATGTGGATTTCATTTAATTAACAATCACCATAAACGAGCTGAAATTGGTTATGAATTGGATGACACATATTGGGGACAGGGATATGCAACTGAAGCACTACAGGCCATTTTAACTTACGGATTTGAACAATTGCAACTTATAAGGATTGCAGCTGTCGTATATGTAGAAAATAAAGCTTCTCAAAAATTGTTGGAAAAAGCAGGGTTTCAAGAGGAAGGATTACTTCGAAAACATATGATTCAAAAGGGAGTTGCTCATGATACAATTTTATACTCTTTATTAAATGAAGAGTGGAAGAAGTAATGAGTACGAGTAAAATTATTAATGCTATGAAGAAACATAAAGAAAACAGATTCATTTTAGGGATAGATGGTTTAAGTCGTTCGGGAAAAACGACATTCGTAACACATTTAAAGGAAAATATGAAACAAGAAGGCATTCCGTTTCATATTTTTCATATTGATGATCATATAGTGGAACGTAATAAACGATATCATACAGGATTTGAAGAATGGTATGAATATTATTATTTACAATGGGATATTGAATGGCTTCGGCAAAAATTTTTTCAAAAGTTACAAAATGAAACGAAATTGAAATTGCCTTTCTATCAAGAGGATACAGATACATGTGAAATGAAAAAAGTACAGATTCCTATAGTAGGCGTAATTGTAATTGAAGGAGTCTTTCTGCAGCGAAAAGAATGGAGAGATTTCTTTCATTATATGGTGTATTTGGATTGTCCAAGAGAGACAAGGTTTCTTCGCGAGAGTGAGAAAACGCAGAAGAACCTTTCAAAGTTTGAAAACAGGTATTGGAAGGCAGAGGATTATTATTTGGAAAGTGAAACACCGGAGAAGAGAGCGAATTTAGTTATACAATGATTCGAAAATAGAAGGGTGAATGGAATGAATATTTTGTGGGACTTTGATGGGACGCTATTTGATACGTATCCTGCTTATACAATGATGTTTTCTGAAGTATTAGGTGATACAGTAGACAAACAAGAAATATACGGAAAATTGAAAATATCATACTCTCATGCAATTCATTATTATAATATTTCATGTGTGCAAGAAGAAAAGATTAAAATTTTGAAGAAAAAATTCACCCCAAAAGATATGAAACCTTTTGTAGGTGTTGAAGAAGTTTTGAAATTTGCGGATAAAAATGTGATTATGACCCATAAACATAGGGCAGGGGTTATGGAAATTTTAAAATATTACGGATGGGACAAATACTTCGTCGATATGGTTACAATTGACGATGGTTTCCCTCGAAAACCGCACTCTTTAGCGTATGATCATTTACATAAAAAGCACAATATTGATTTAGCTATTGGAGATAGAGAGTTAGATTTAGTACCCGCAAAGGAATTAGGTATTTTCACATGTATGTTTCAAGGTGAAAGTGATGTAGCAGATTATTCTTTATCACATTACTCGGAATTTTTTAAGGTAGTGATTGATAGAGGGGTTTCTTTATAAATAAGCATTTGTGAAAGACTGTATCTTAAAAGGTACAGTCTTTATATTTTAGAATTATTACTTCTTTATTTTCTATATACTTCAATACGTTCTTTCCACCATGTAATTAACAAGTTTTCCATATGTACCAATTGCCATGGATTAAAGAATGATTGGCCATCCTTATTAAAGAAATAGCCGTCGCCTACATGAAAAGAAGCGTGTATTACTTTGTTATTTTCATTTTTCCACACAAGGATATCGCTAGGTAGTAAAGAATCGATAGAAACTAATGTTAATCCATATCTTTTCATTTTTAAACCATTTAGAAAGCTATTATCAACATGAGATGACCATTTATGATGAAACTGAAACCGAATAGGAAATAACTACATACTTTCTTCACTTGTTTTTATACACTTCAAGTAAGAGATGAAGCGAGATGAATGGTCTTATTTTTACAGCGTTTATCAGCATAGGATTACCGTTTGTTGCACTTATATATGCCTTTTGGAAGAAACAATACATTCCATATATATTAGGTACATTGGCTTTTGTTGTATCACAAGTGTTGATTCGCATACCAATATTAAATTATTTAAATGGAAATAGCACAGCCTTTCAAATGTTTAGTGTCATGCAGCCTATATTATTTGTCATTGTGCTTAGCTTGTCAGCTGGAATTTTTGAAGAGATCGCTCGTTTTATTGCAATGCATTATTTTATGAAACATCGAGATTGGCAGTCTGGTTTTTTATTTTAACCAAATTATGGTTATTCGTGCTAATATGAACTCATAGCTATAAAAAAGGAGGGGTATTATGAAAAACGAAATAGTTCCCAAAAAGAAGTACAGTATAATAAGTTATATATCTTTACTCATCGGAATTATGTGTTTTTTATTTGTTTTTGTAACTCCGACAAGGATAGCGAATGCGGGTAATATAGTGGGAGATTATATTACAATTACCCTGACAGGTGTAGGTATGATACTTTCAATAATCACAATGACGAAAAAAACGGAGAAGAAGGGGATTGCTATCATATCATTAATACTGTCCTCATCGTTCTTTATATTTTGGATTATCGCGATTACATTATTGTTTACTGGTCAAATTAATTTCGCACCGTAATGAGCAATAAAAAGAGTCCTTCATACGAGAAGGACTCTTTTTATTCGGTATCTTCATGTTGATATTCTAAAATATCCCCAGGTTGGCATTCTAATGCTTTACATATTGCTTCTAAAGTTGAAAATCGAACCGCTTTTGCTTTTCCGTTTTTTAAAATAGAAAGATTAGCCATTGTAATTCCAACTTTCTCTGAAAGCTCTGTTACACTCATTTTCCGTTTAGCAAGCATCACATCAATATTAATTATAATTGCCATATGTATCACCTCAGACTGTTAAATCATTTTCTGATTTTATATCTATAGCATCTTTTAATAGTCTTTGGAGAACGGCAGCAAAGACCGCGATAACCATGGAAGCAAAAATCATAATCATCCCAATAATTATTATACCAGGAGCGTCATCTCTTTCTGCCAAAAGATAGAAGAGAGGCATACCTAATACATATAATACACTAATTGTTAATGCACAGTATTTAATATTTTTTAAAGCTTTAACAGACAGACCTGAGAATGCGTTATTTTTGTCAATATAGTTTAAAAGTTTAAATGTTTGGTACAGAACTAAGTAAAAAGGTATAGCTGTTGCGTATAAGTGGACAAAAATCAAATATTTTATATATGTAATATCAGGATATAACTCTGCAGCATAATTTCCTATTTTAGGAACTAAAAATATACACATAGCAAGAACAGGAATTCCAATCAGAATCACAACGGTCTTTAAAAAGAGTGTTGATCCTTGTTTCATAAAAAGCACCTCATTTATTTAATGTCTATTTAATTTAACATGAAATTTATCGTTTAACAATAAACTTTTATTCATTTTGATTTTGTTTTTATTGTTAAACAAATATTGATGGTAGATGAATATAATAACTATTTTTCTGTTTACAAAAAGATTGGGATGAATGAATTTTCTGTTATTAAAAGTATGGTGAATATAGAAAAATTATATATAACATTTTTCTAAAGTAAAGATAATCGTTCCCTCTTTCTGTAAATGATGTTATGTTAAAAGTAATGATTAAGTCTTTTTTATCCCGCTATTTGCGGAAAGTAAGACTCCCGCCTTAAAATTCGGCTGGGGCAAAGAAGTTAGAACTACCCATAAACGCCCGATTGGTGTGGGCTAATAATCAGTGGGGATGAACAAAACCCCCACTGATTAAAGTTTCCCTTTATAAAAAGAGTTTTTAGAAAATCAATATTTTGCGTAATTTGATGAGGTGTTAATGAAATGAAATCGTACACACAATTTGAACGAAGAAAACACATACTAGATGAGTTAGAAAAGTATAACCGAGTTATGGTAAATGATCTAGCAAAGGTATTAAATGTTACGACAGAAACGATTCGAAGAGATTTAGATATGTTGCACAAGGAAGGGAAGCTTACGAAAATACATGGTGGTGCAATTAAGAAAAAAGATCTAACACTAGAATTTCATTTTGATAAACGTCGATCTGAGAATATTGAAGAAAAACGAAAAATTGCAATGGAAGCAAGTAAACTCGTAGAAGATAATGATATTATCGCAATTGAAATTGGGACAACCACCATGCAAATTTTGGATTACATACACGATAAAAAGAATTTGACGATTTTAACAAACTCGATACCAGCTGTTAATAAAATAATTGAGCTTAAAGAACAATATGATTCCTTTGATTGTAGGTTAATAGTTATTGGTGGAATATTGAATACGAATTCCTTAGCATTGTCTGGAGAGATGACGTTAAACTATTTGGATCATTTTACTGTTAATAAGCTATTTGCTTCGTGTGATGGAATTTCATTAGAAAAAGAACTGACATGTTCGTATATTGAAGATGCACAAATATATAAGCAGTTAAAGAACAACGCAAAACAAGTTGTAATGATGGTAGATGAGTCAAAGTTTAATTTAACAAAGTTTTATAAAAGCGGGAATTTTAGTGATATAGATGCATTATATACAAACGCTAAGCTCGATGAGGTGTGGAAAGATATGTTAATAGGTAATGGGGTAGAAGTAATAACAGTATAGAATAACCGAAAGAAGGCTATTTCTTAGTAAGTTGAGAAATAGTCTTCTTTTATTGTTTATATGTTGTTTTATTTTGTTTATTTGTTGTTTTTACAATTAGTTAACAAATTAACAACATTGTGTTAATAATGTACTCGTACAATATGAATTAGGAGGTGGCAAGAATGCAAATAAAACTATCAAAAGCTGTGTTCTTTTTAATACCAGTTGGAATACCTCTAATATTGTTTTGGATTATTCCGAATTTCATTAGTTTAGGTATTAGTTTTACTGATTGGGATTTTATGACGAATGATTTTAACTTTGTTGGTCTAGAAAACTATTTCAATTTATTTACACAAGATTCTTTTATGCAAGCGTTGTTAAATACGTTTTATTTCGGAATTGGAACAGTCATTCCAACGATTGCATTAGGATTAGGATTCGCATTATTCTTCCGAAAGAAATTTAGGGGTTCTGCATTATACCAATTAATGATTTTTTCACCTTGGGTAACGCCAACAATAGCTGTATCTATTGTGTGGTCACTCTTATATGAACCTCAATTTGGAGTTATTAATAAAGTTCTAAACTTTTTCGGGATACCGGGTTTGGACTGGCTTCAGAGTAGTCAAACAGCGATGTTAGCAGTCATTATTATGACAGTTTGGAAATTAGTTGGTTGGACGATGATCTTCTATATCGGCGCATTAGAAAAAGTTCCAGATAGTTTATATGAAGCAGCTAGTATTGATGGGGCAAATTCATGGCAGAAATTTCGATATGTAACACTGCCAATGGTTTCATCAACAACTTTCTTCTTAGTTGTTGTCAATACAATTTCTTCAGTGCAGGCTTACGATCAAATAAAAATTTTAACACAAGGTGGACCTAGTGGTTCGACACGTACGTTACTTTATTTATTCTTCCAACAAGGGTTTGAACAGTTTGATATGGGATCTGCAACAGCAATTGCATTTATCATACTAATTATTACAATTCTACTATCTGTTATTAATAAAATAATAGGTGACAAGTGGGTGAACTATTAAGGTGAATAATATGAAAAAAGGTCCATTAATTGTAAAGCATCTCTTTTTAGCATTATCAAGTATGTTATTTGTTTTTCCATTCATATGGATGGTACTTGGTTCGTTTAAAACATCTAGTGAAGTATTACAAGGTGGTTTTTGGCCTAAAGAATTTCACTGGGAAAATTATCGGCAAGTATTAGATATACTTCCATTTAACACATATTTATTTAATAGTTTCTATACTTCTTTCATCATTACAATATATGTGCTTGTTTCATCTGCACTGTTTGCTTATATGTTGGCATTTTATAAATTTAAAGGTAAAAATATTACATTTAGTGTTGTGATGGCAACCTATATGATCCCTGGGGCTGTTTCGTATGTACCTGTATATGTAATGTTAGGGAAATTCGGTCTACTTGATTCGCATTTTGGATACATGATTTCTATGGCAGTTAGCGTATTCGGTATTTTCTATTTAAAACAATCATTTCACAAAGTTGGTTTTGAAATTGTAGAAGCAGCCAAAATTGATGGAGCAAGTGATTGGCGTATTCTTTGGAAGATTATTTTCCCAATGACGCGATCATCATTTGTAACACTAGGATTGGTCACATTTATTGGTAATTATAATAATTACATCTGGCCAGCTCTTATATTGAAAGATAATACGCAAAAGTTAATTACAAATGGAATTGCTGATTATTTCATTAATAGTTCTTTAGGACGAGATTGGTCACACATTATGGTTGCAAGTACAATCGCAGCAGTGCCACTCTTAATCGTATTTTTAATTCTACAAAAATGGTTCTTATCTGGTGTTACTGATTCAGGAATAAAGGGGTAATTAAACGTTAAAGGAGATTTGTGGGATGAAAAAACTATTCATGCTTCTAACAGTTATAACATTGTTTGTTAGTGCACTTGCGGGTTGTTCAGGCGGAAAAGGAAGTACGGTTAAAGCGAGTAAAGAGGGCGAGAAGGTTGTTGTTCCATTCATTAATGGAGTAGGGGGTTCTCTTGCAGATCGTGTAGATAAAATTGTGGAAGAATACAATAAGAGTCAGGACAAATATGTAGTGAAAACGACAAAAGCGGGTAGCTACGATGAGTCTTATCAAAAGCTGCAAAGTGGATTTGCAGCAAATAACCAAGAAGCAATTGCATTACTAGGTTCAGATGTCATTCAAGAATATGTTAAAAAACAGTTAATCGTACCTTTGGATGAATATGTTAAAGATGATAATGAATTTAAAAAAGAAGATTATGGAAAAGGATTTATGGAGCAAGCAACAATTGATGAGAAGTTGTATGGAATTCCGTTTTACGGTACAACGCAAGTTTTTTATTACAATAAAAAAGCATTAGCGGAGAATGGCTTTACAAAAGATGATTTAAAGACGTGGGAAGGTGTAGAAAAGGTAGCAAAAACAGTCGCAAAACGTGGTGAAAATGGAAATGTGACATATGCTGGCTGGATGCCAATGTGGGGGACGTCAAATTTAATTGATGCAGTTCGCAGTGCTGGTGGAAACGTATTAAGCGAAGATGGTAAAAAAGTATTAATTAACGATGACACTTGGGTTACGGTATGGGATAAATTCCGTACATGGTTACATGAAGATAAAATTATGAAAATACATTCAGGTGGTACCGGGTGGGAATATTGGGATAAAACAGTAATTGATTTAGTTGAAGGTAGAACGCTAGGATTTACAGGGTCATCTGGTGACCAAGGATTTGTTTTTAAATCATTAGGTAAAGGAATGACAGAAGAAGAACGCATTAACACATTTGAAGCATTACCCCAACCTGCTTGGGGTAATAATAAACCAGCGCCAAAATTAGAAACATATTTGTTCACATTAACGAGAAATATTGACCCAGAAGTAGCAAAAGGTGCATATGACTTTATGAAATTTGCAACAAGCACTGAGAAAACGGCTGAATGGTCAATGGCAACAGGCTATATCCCTGTTCGTAACAATGTAATAGATTATGGCCCATATGCTGAATTTGTCAAAAAACAACCACAAGCATTAGTTCCATTAGAACAAGCTAATAATTATGGAGTGGGACCATTTGTAGATCCAACGGGCGGGAAAATCAATGACGCCTTAAATGTAGCTAAAGATAAAGTAGAGATTGAAGGAGTTCCAGCAAAGAAAGCATTAGATGAAGCAGCTAAAGTTGCGCAAGAAGAATTAGATAAAGTTCTGAAAAAGAAGAAGTAAACCTGTTTGTGGTACTAACGGGAGGTGCTTTTTAATGAAGGAAGTGCCTCTAAAATCCCTTCATTAAAACTTAAAAAGGTGTGAGAACGATGATCGAAATAACAAGTACGATAACACTCTCTCCATTCGTAAAAAATAAACATTGTTTCCAAATGGATGAAACCGCAATTACAAATTTTACATTAACTATTGATCAAGGAGACAGCCGGAAAATTCCACTTTTATTAATCTTAAGAGATCCTAACGGTTATGTACGTTTACAATATCAAACTCCAATTGTACATGAAAAATTAGTCGTATCGAAAGATTCAAAGTTTTGTTCAGCTGGTTGTATTGGAGGGGACATACAGTCAGGTAATTGGAAATTAGAAGTCGTGTATATACCACATTGTGCAAAGAAAGTAGTAAAGTTTACTGGGGAAAAAGTTGACTATACAGTAAATATAGAAGTGAATGATCATTTGGAACGAAAATATAATAGAGAGCATTTTTGTAAGGGAAATGTTTTTATCGATGAAGAACGTTTTAATAAGGTAATAAATGAAGAACATCGCTGGTACAAAGGTGATTTTCATGAACATACAGATTTAACAGATGGCGAAATAGATGATGAACTTGGAATGAAAGTATGTGAAAAACAAGAATTAGATTTTTTATATGCGACGGAACACAATATCGTTATGCCATCTTATGAAAAAGGAAACACATTAATTATACCATCTATGGAACTAACAACTCCTTTCGGTCATTACAACATTTTTGGAATGAGGGAATACGTTGATTTTACAGAGTATGTAGATGATTCATTTAGCGCTGAAAAAATGAATACACTATTTTCACTCATGAAAGAAAAAGGGTATTTAGTTAGTGTGAATCATCCATTTATGAAGCCTTGGGCGAACCAAGTTAATATTAACTTAGAAAATGTTCATACGATGGAAATTATGTGCGATCCAACTTATAAAAAAAGTAAATCATCTACTTTAGAAGCTTTGCGTTGTTTCGATCAAATGTGGTCAAATGGTCTTAAGATCTGGGGAATAGGAGGAAGTGATTCTCATTTACATCCGTCTAAAACATTCCCAGGATCAAAAGACCCATCAATTTACGGTGATCCAGGAACATATGTATTATGTAACGGTTTATCAATTAAAAACTTAAAATTTGCGATCAAAAACGGAAGAATTTATTTCTCTCGATTTCGAAATCTAGTGATAGATATTCAAAACGAAGGTGAAACGATTTATGTCGGAGATGAGGCTAAAGGAAACATTATTTATAACGTTCAAACAGATAAATCGTGTGAGTGGAGACTACTTATAAATGGACGAACGGTTGAAAAAGAATATGGCAGCGATGTAACCTTTGCATTTTCTTTAAATGAAGGGACGTACGCTAGAGTTGAAGGATGGGAAGAGAACGAATTAGTAGCGTTTATTAATCCTATTCATAATAAAGTTCAGTATAAAAATATGAAAACATGGAATGAAGTTTTAGGGGGAATAAAAGGTGAATAAAGCGATTATTTTTGATAAAGATGGAACATTAATACAGTTAGATTCAGTTTGGTACAAAATTGTGCATCGTGTGTTGGATGATATATTTCAAACGTATCCAAATGAAAAAAGTAAAAGAGATGATTACTTAACGATTATTGGCATGAATGATAAGGACTTTGAGAGTACGAGTTTACTAGCTTGTCGCACAAATTACTTTATTGCGGCTGCATGGTATCCGTTGTTAGAAAATCAACATGTGGATAAGGAGAATTTTATTCGTAATGTATGTCTTCTATTCAAAAAGTACTCTACAGCAGATGATCTTGTATTTACAGAAGTGGAAGGTGCAAAGGAAACGTTACGATATTTAAAAGACAATAAATATATTATTGGGGTTGTTACAGCAGACGATGTTGATGCAGCTATTCATTCTCTGAAAATGACTGAGTTATATGATTACGTAGATTTTTTAGGTGCAGATGATGGTGTGAATAGAACAAAACCTGAAAGTGATTTTTATCATATGTTTAAAGAAAAATTTTCACTAACTGAAGAAGATGTGCTTATGGTAGGTGATACATTAACAGACGTTACATTTGCAAGAAATAGTAACATTAAAGTAGTGGGCGTCTTATCGGGTGCGAGTAGGAAGGAAGATTTAGAAGGGAAAGCGGATTATATTTTAGACAGCATGAAGGATATTTCGAAGATTTTATAATTCATGTCATCATAATTTTTAACAATATCTATAAATATAGCTCAAATTCTAGGAGGATATTATGGCGCAATTATCATTCAAAAACATTTACAAAAAATATGATCATGATGTGACAATCGTAAAAGATTTTAACCTAGAAGTAAATGATGGAGAATTTATCGTTTTGGTTGGCCCTTCAGGGTGTGGGAAATCTACAACATTACGTATGATTGCAGGACTTGAAGAGATTTCAGAGGGTGACTTTTATATTGACGGAAAACGTGTAAATGATATTACACCGAAAGATAGAGATATAGCAATGGTATTTCAAAACTATGCGCTTTATCCGCATATGAGTGTTTATGAAAACATGGCATTTGGATTAAAACTACGAAAATATAGTAAAGAAGAAATGGACCAGCGTGTGCAACATGCAGCAAAAATTCTTGGGCTTGAGCAGTATTTAAGCCGAAAGCCAAAAGCACTTTCAGGTGGGCAGCGCCAGCGTGTTGCCTTAGGCCGAGCGATTGTTCGAAATGCAAAGGTATTTTTAATGGACGAGCCTTTATCAAACTTAGATGCGAAGTTGCGTGTTCAAATGCGTGCTGAGATTACAAAATTACATCAACAGCTACAAACAACAACAGTGTATGTTACACACGATCAAATAGAAGCTATGACGATGGCAACACGCTTGGTTGTACTAAAAGATGGTATTGTACAACAAGTCGGTACACCGAAAGAAGTGTATGAAAATCCTGAGAATGTATTTGTTGGAGGATTCATTGGCTCTCCTGGAATGAATTTTTTCAAAGGAGTATTAACAGATAATGCAGTTATGATTGATAAGTGGAAAATTGAAGTGTCTGAAGAGAAGATGAAATGTTTGCGAAATAATGGTTATGCAAATAAAGAAATCATAATAGGAATACGTCCAGAAGACTTTTATTATGGAAAAGCAATCGAGGATTTACCATATAACGCAAAAGTAACGGTATCTATTGATGTAGCAGAATTAATGGGGGCAGAAATATATCTATATTCTAACCTAAATGGCCAATCCTTTGTAGCTCGTGTGGACACTTCTTTAGATGTGCAAAGTCAATCAAATATAGAGCTCGGTTTAAACATGGACAAAGTTCATTATTTCGATTCAGAAACTGAAAAACGGATTGTTTTATAGATAATAATAAAGGTGACTATATTTTTAAAGTTTCTGCAAATAATACAATTAAATGAATAGTAAAAAAGTCGAGTATCCTTTAATTTACAGGATATCGGCTTTTTTTACTGTTTTAGGGAACTAGTTGTTGTTAGCTTCATGAAAAAGGGGGATTACTATTATCAACTTGCATAAATGCAAATGGAAATTAAAGTCTTGTATACATACAAATATTAGATTGTGGATGTCGAAACAGCCTATGGAGGGACAGTGATGATGAACCTTAGTAAAAAGGTGATGGGACTAACGATAGCCTTAAGTTTATTAGGAACAGGAATAATAATGAAAGATAGCGAGGTAAGAGCTGAGAAGAAAAAAGCAGGACACCAACCGAAAAATGTAATTATGATGGTTATGGACGGAACGAGTTCTTCAGCAACAACATTGACGCGCTGGTATAAAGGGGCACCGCTTACGATAGATCAAATCTTATCAGGGGGTGTTCGTACGTATTCGGCGGAATCAGCTATTACAGACTCAGCCCCAGCAGCTACAGCTTTAGCGACAGGGAATAAATCAAATTCAGGATATGTAGGTGTATTACCTTCTATTGTAAATTCACCTAGTTTAAAGTCAATTAAAGAAGAGGACAAGCTACGGCCAGTTGCGAACGTTCTAGAAGGCGCAAAACGTACTGGTCGTGCAACAGGAATTGTTGCTACATCTGAAATTCAGCATGCTACTCCAGCTGGTTTTTCGGCTCATCATGCGAATCGTAAACACTTCGAGGTACTTGCAAAGCAGCAAGTGTATCAAAATATAGATGTCGTATTAGGCGGGGGGAAGGCGGCACTTCTACCTGTGAAAAGTAATGGAATTCGAAAAGATAACGAAGATTTAGTGAAAGTGATACAAGGCAAAGGATATGACTTTGTTGAAACAAACGATGCATTATTGAATTCTAAATCTAATAAAATTTGGGGCTCTTTCTCACATAATGCCCTTGTATTCGATATGGATCGTGAAGCAACCAATCCAGAACAACCAACACTTTCTCAAATGACGGAAAAAGCAATTCAAACATTATCAAAAGATAAAGATGGCTTCTTTTTATTTGTGGAAGGTAGCAAGCCAGATTGGGCAGCTCATGCGAATGACACAATTGGAATCATTAGCGATGTATTGGCATTTGATAAAGCGGTTGAAAAAGCGCTGCAATTTGCGAAAAAAGACGGAGATACACTGCTCATTGCTTTAACAGACCATGGTAACAGCGGTATTTCTATCGGGAATAGGAATACGACAAAAGGATATAATACAACGCCGGTAACTGCTTACATAGATCCATTGAAAAAGGCGAAATTGACACTTGAAGGTGCTTTGAAAAAATTAAATGGTGATTTATCTAATGTAGAAGATGTAGCTACACTTTACGGTTTAGATAACTTAACTCGTAGTGAAAAAGAAAAGTTAAAAGTTGCAAAAAAGAAATCGGATGTGGGTCCAACCCTTACTACATTATTGGCTAATCGTGCGAATATAGGTTTTACGACAGGAGGGCATACGGGTGAGGATGTATTTTTATATTCCTATGGCCCTCAAAAACCAAAAGGCTTCGTTCAAAATACGGACATTGCGAAGACGATGGCAAAAGCGATGGGCTTTAACCTAGAAGAAGTAACAAACCAATTATTTTTAGAGAGTGAATCAGCCTTTAAACAAATAGGTGCAACTGTAACAAGCGACAAAACTGATGTATCAAACCCGGTGCTTGTAGTAAAGCATAATAAAGTAGAAGCTCAATTATTTGTTAATAAAAATATAATTCGTATCAATGGTAAAGAGTATGAATTAGGAAGTGTTGTTGTAGAAAGCAATGGAAAGGTTTATGTACCAGAAGAAGCGATCCATTTATTCAGAAAATATTCTCGTTAACAAATTGCCAATCACTTATCCTAGCTAGGCTAAGCGATTGGCAACTTGTTTTGCCGCAAAGCTTTCTAGATGAGAATACACTCTAGAAAAAATATTAAAGAGAATCATAGATTATAAAATATACTTTCTGTAAGTTAAAAAAGAGATTTTTATTGTATATAATATTTATTATATCTGAACATAACACCTGATACTAATAGTATGTTATAATGTAAAAAAGCAACATAAAGGAAAGGAACTAGCAAAAATGACCTTACAAAATACTAAAAATCTGAAAAAACAAGTTGCTCCTTTTGAAAAATCAATGACTAAAAAAAGTGTTTGGCAAATCATCAACACAATTGTGCCATTTATTATCTTATGGTACCTTGCTTATAAAAGCTTGTCCGTTTCTTATTGGTTAACATTAGTTCCGTCTCTGTTAGCCGCTGGATTTATGACACGGATTTTCATTATTTTTCATGATTGTACCCATCATTCTTTTTTTAAAAGTCGCCGTGCAAATAGAATAATTGGGACGTGTATGGGTGTTTTAACTTTATTCCCGTTTGATCAATGGGGGCATGAACATTCCATTCATCACGCTACAAGTGGTAATTTGGATAAGCGAGGTACAGGAGATATTTGGACGCTTACAGTGAATGAATATTTAGCAGCGCCATTTAGACGCCGTTTAGCATATCGTTTATATCGCAATCCATTCGTTATGTTTGGATTAGGTCCGATTTATGTTTTCCTGCTTAAAAATAGATTTAACCGAAAAGGTGCTAGAAAGAAAGAACGTATGAATACTTATTTGACGAACGTTTTAATCGTTGCTTTAGTAGGATTACTTTGCTGGGCAATTGGATGGCAATCGTTTCTTTTCGTACATGGTTCCATATTCTTAATATCAGGTTCAATAGGTATTTGGTTGTTTTACGTACAGCACACATTTGAGGATTCTTATTTTGAAGAAGATAAAGAGTGGGAATATGTGAAAGCGGCAGTGGAAGGAAGTTCGTTTTATAAACTTCCAAAGATCCTGCAATTTCTAACTGGTAATATTGGATTTCATCATGTTCACCATTTAAGTCCAAGAGTACCTAACTATAAACTAGAAGAGGCACACAATAATACGTTGCCTTTAAAAAATGTACCAACGATTACTCTTGCTACTAGCTTGCGGTCAATTCGTTTCCGTCTTTGGGATGAGCAAAGTAACAATTTTGTTAGTTTTAAGGATTTAAAAAATTTAGTGAAAAACAATGTTTCTATTCGAGTGAAATCTGAACTATAACTTCATCATATATGACTGACTCCCCTTAATCATTTTCGATTTAAGGGGAGTTTTTGTTTAAATAGTAGATGCGAGATAAGGAGAAAACTTAAATAATTCAAATTGTAATTGTGGAGGATTAGGAAATGCTCATGCGTAGGCATAAATATAAGATGACAGTAAATATATTATGTTAACAAATTGAAACGTCATGAATTTTCTATATATTATTGTGACTGTTCATGAATCCTCTGAAAATTAATATCCAAGGGGGATTATAGTACAAAATTACTTGTAGAGTTATATCTAAAAATAAGGAAAGATTTGAACGGAAATTTTGAAATATGTATAATCCTAGTAATGTACATCTATATCCGATATACCTAATTACTATTATATCGAAATTGAAATATGTTAAATCCAACTGAGGTAGCAAGTTCAAATGAAAATCCTACTACTTTTGCAGGAGAAATATCCATTAAATTCAGATGAAATCATATTTAAATAATGAAAAAATGATCCTCTTTTGGTAAGAATATCATTTTTTATAATTAGGGGTAGTTGATGGACATGGGGTAAAATCTGAAAAATGAGGATTTATAAAGTTAATAAGTTTTAATCCATAAAAAAAGCGATTTCCTATGGAGCTAAGAAATCGCCTTTTGTATTTACCTTGTTGAACTAAAACACCCGTTAGCTTAATAACAAATGATTATACTCCACTATTTCTCCCAAAGCTCGATCAGTCGCCCTTCAGGATCTTTAATCCAAATAAACTTTCCAAATTCACTAATCTCTTCTTTCTTTTCAAGAGGTACACCAATATTTTCAAGATGCTTAATAGTCTCGTTTAGATTATGTACTTGAAAATTTAACATGACTTGTTGTTCTGTTGGAAAATAATTGTCATTCTCGGTAAAGAAAGAAAAGATAGTTTCATTTCCTAATTGGGGTTTAATAACAGTCCCATTCCAATTTTCTATTTCAATCTTCAATACTTCGCTGTACCATTTTTTTATAACATCAAGATTCCTAGTTCTCCAAAATATTCCTCCGAAACCTTTTATCATCGTAGCTAACTCCTGTCTATTTTTTAATTTTTAATGTGACGTAGTATATATTTAATATATCAAAACAAAACAGTAATAGTAAGGAGAATCATCCATCAACTTATGAACGGTAAAAAATCATAATTGCTAGTATTGTAGCATTTACTATACTAACACTACCGACATCATCATTCGCAGAACTTGAGAAACAAAAGCAAGATACAATTGAAATCCAAGCAAAGGAGTATAGTAATACTGACTCGCTTCAGGATAACTCTTCAACTCAAAGTGCTATAAATAATCCTTCCAATAGTATGGAGAAAATAGGGGGCTGTTCCTGGGAAAATGAATGAAAGAAATGATATAAAGGTAATAGAACAAGCATCAATGATAAAAGACCGCACATGGAGTAAAAGTCATGTGCGGTCTTTTATATATCGTACAGTATTACAAAGTTTCGCTAATTTTAGTCTCTGTATAAGTGTTAGTAGCAGTTCTTTTCTTTATCTTAAAGTGATAGTAGCTGTAGCAAAAGATAATAAATGGTACAGTGCAATAGATTCCTAGTCTTTGATCTGGGATAAAGATAAGACTTATTAATATAATGCCATATAATCCAAAACCAAGAATTGGTACAAGAGGATAAAGTGGAGTTCTGAATTTTAAGTCTTCTAACTTTCCACCTTCAGCTAAATAACGTTTACGGAAAAAGAATTGAGAAACACAGATTGACATCCAAACAATGATTGTAATGACTCCAGAAATTGAAATTAACCATAAGTAAACCGTTTCAGCAGCTACGACGCTTGTCAAAAGAGAAAAAGCAGAAATAGCTATCGTCATGATTAAAGCGTTTAAGGGTATTCCTCGAGATGATAATTTCTTTAAAAAGGCTGGAGCCATTTCATTTTTTGATAATGACCAAAGCATTCGAGTTGCGGCGTACAGTCCTGAGTTTGCGACAGAAAGAACAGCAGTAAGAATGACAAAGTTCATAATATCAGCTGCATATGGAATACCGATATTATCAAATACAGCAACAAACGGGCTCTTTGTTAATCCTGCTTCTTCCCAAGGAATTAAAGCTACGAGAACAAAGATTGCTAAGACGAAGAAAAACATTGTGCGCCATATAATATTTCTAATAGAACGAGGTAAAGTTTTTGCTGGATCTTCACTTTCACCTGCTGCAATCCCAACAAGTTCTGTACCTTGGAAGGAATAATTGACTGTAACCATTGTTAATAGGATAGCCGCAAGTCCATTTGGGAATAAACCACCATGATTTATGAAATTTGAAAATAGCGGAGCTGGTTCGTTTCCTTTTAAATCAATAAAACCGAACATAGCGGCGCCGCCAAGAATAATGAAAGCGATAATAGCAGATACTTTAATACTTGAAAACCAAAATTCTGTTTCTGCATAACTACGAGCAGATAATGCGTTTATAGTGAATATGGTAACACCAAATATTAAACACCAAACCCAGACAGGAATATCAGGAAACCAGCGCTGCATTGTAATGCCGGCAGTTGTAAATTCAAGACCGGTCGTATTCGCCCAGCTTAACCAATACAACCATCCGATTGTAAACCCAGTTGCAGGATTAATGAACTTGGTGGCATATTCCTGGAAAGAACCTGAGACAGGCATGGCTACAGCAAGCTCACCAAGACATAGCATAACGAAATACATTAATAATCCACCAGCAATAAAGGCAAGTACGGATCCACCAGGCCCAGCTTGTCTTATAATAAAGCCAGATCCGTTAAATAACCCCGTTCCAATCACACCACCGAGTGCAATCATAAATAAATGTCTACTTTTCATCGTACGTTTTAATTCATTGTTTGTATTGCTTACTTGCGTCATTGTTTTCCTCACTTTCATAATTGGTAGTATGAAAATTGATGTTTTTCCGTATTGTGGAATGTATTCCGTGATGTGAAATCTTGTTATAATTTTCAGATAATTAAAAAGAAAAGTCAATGTTTTTTTGTTTGCGTTTTCATTTTTTTGATAGTGTTATATCTTTATTTTTAGAAAATTAAATAAATTAATTGATTTAATTTTGGATTTTTGATAAATTGATAGTTAATTAAGCTTACTAACATATCACAAGTAAAGTTGAGGCGAATTATGGTACAGTCCATTGATCGAGCGATAAGTATAATTAAGTTATTAAATTCTACAAATGAAAAAGAGTACTGGGCTATTTCTGATATAGCTGATAGAACACATCTCCCGGTTAGTACAGTACACAGGTTACTGAACTCTTTAATGGAGCATGGATTAGTTACGCAAATTTCAGAAACAAAACAGTACAAGATCGGACCAATGTGGATGGAAATAGGATTACGTCAGTTGGAGAAGGTAGACTACAGATCTGTTGCAAGAGAAGTGATGAAGCGATTGGCCGCTGAAGTGGAAGAAAGTGTCTATTTGAACATTCCAAATGGAACTCATTCTATTATCATTGAAAGAATTGATAGCCCTTTAAAAATTCGAGTTATCGATAACTTAGGGGAACAGATTCCACTTTCGATTGGCGCCGCAAATAAAACGATGCTTGCCAATATGAAAACGAATGAAATGGAATACATTGTAGAACAGTTACTTTCTTCTTTACCAGAACAAAAGAAAATTCTTCTTAATCAAATAAAACAAATAGAAAATGAAGGATATGCTGTAAGTTATGGTGAAAAAACAGAAGGGACAGCCTCAGTAGCTGCACCTATTATCGGATTCAATCATAAAGTAGTAGGAGCATTAAGTGTTGGGTTAATTAGTCATCGCATTAATGATGATCGACTATCTTTTCTTATTAGTAAGGTAAAAGAAGCAGCGCATGAAATTTCAATAAAAATCGGCAGTACATCAGAATTATAATTTTGATAACTGTCGTCATTTTTTATTCATATATTGGAATTGATTTTCATAATGCGGAAAAATAGGGGGATTAATATGTCAAAGTGGCAATCAAAAGAACAATTGATTCAGTTATTAAGCAATCTTGTTGAAATTCCTAGTATTACAGGCTCAGAAGCTGAAGTTATATTACCAGACTTTGTTGTAGAACAATTATCTGACTTACAGTATTTCAAACAAAATCCGCATCATTTGCAAAAAAATCCGACGGGGGATGGACGATATTTTGTTACCGCCCTAGTAAAGAAAAGTGATAGTACGAAAAATACTGTAATTCTTGTTAGTCACTTTGATGTTGTAGATGTACAAGATTATGGAGTGTGGAAAGAAGATGCATTTAATCCTAAAAAGTTAACATCTATGTTTTACGCTCATAAAGATGAACTACCAGACCATGTACGTGAAGATATAGAACAGGGAGATTGGCTATTTGGAAGAGGGACAATGGATATGAAATGTGGTCTAGCTTTACAAATGGCGATGGTTGAGCAAGCTTGTGAAGGAAGATTTGATGGGAATGTTCTTTTATTAGCGGTTCCAGATGAAGAAGTGAACTCTGTAGGAATGAGAGCTGCTGTTCCGAGATTATTAGATTTAGCAAGAGAACATGACTTAGATTATAAAACAGTCTTAAATTCAGAGCCGATGTTTTCACGACACCCTGGTGACCAAAATAAGTATATTTATACTGGTTCAATTGGTAAAGTGTTACCTGGTTTTCTTTGCTATGGAAAAGAGACACATGTAGGCGAACCTTTTGCAGGTTTAAATGGGAGTTATATGGCGGCATTATTAACAGCTGAATTAGAGTTGAATACGGACCTTTGTGATATTGTAGAAGGAGAAGCGAGCCCTCCACCAACTAACTTACTTCAAAGGGACTTAAAGGAGGATTATTCTGTACAAATTCCGCATCGTGCAGTCACATTATTTAATTTGTTTTTACTAGAAAAATCGATGACAGATGTAGTTTCATTGCTGCGTCAAAAAGTAACGAAAGTAGCAGAGAAAATTGAAGAGTCGTATGAAAAACATGCATATCGTTTTTCTAAATATAATCCGTTCATACCACCTAATCTCAAAGTAAATGTATTAACGTATGAAGAGCTTATCACTTATGCAATAGAACAACATGGACAAGAAAAAATAGATGATATTCAATCTAATATTATAAAAAATAGAGAAGATAAGGATGATCGTGCGGTAACAATTGATTTAGTTGATAAATTAGCTATCTTATGTAAAGAAAAAGCGCCGATGATTGTACTTTTCTTTGCCCCGCCGTACTATCCAGCTGTGAGTTCACGCAACAATCCTTTAATTAAAGAGGTAGTTGTAGAAATGGAAAAGTATGCCCACTATAATCATAGAATTACATTTGAAAATCAAAATTATTTTGGAGGGATTTCAGATTTAAGCTATGTGGGCTTGCAGTACCCATTGGATTCAATGAGTTCTCTTGTAGACAATATGCCATTATGGGATAAAGGTTATTCGATTCCACTTCAAGAATTAGAAGAGTTCGACGTTCCGGTATTAAATATGGGGCCGGTAGGAAAAGATGCACATCAATGGACGGAACGTCTGGACGTAACTTACGCATTTGAAACGCTATTAGATATGTTACCGATATGCATTGAAAAATTACTTGTTTCTAATAAAATTACACAGTTATGAAAGAAATATAAATTGAAATTTTAATTTGAATGAAGAAAAGGATAGAAACTGTAGCGTTCTGTTGCAAAGTTTCTTAACACATATAAATGTTAGAAAATAGGGGATTGTAAAAATAGAAAGGTATAAAGTTATTTTAGGATATAAAAATGTAAAACGGACAAACTCCATTACCTATGAATTTGTCCGTTTATTTTTTGTGAAAACAGAGGAGTATGTAAACCACTATTTAAAGATATGTGCATTTAGTTAAAGTGGTCTTTTTTACATGTATTTATTACTTTTTAGTTTGATTAGATAGTTCAATAGACTTTTGCGTACAACGCTGCATAGCTGAAATGATGGCTGTTCGTAAGCCTTTTTCCTCTAATGTTGCTACAGCTTCTATTGTTGTTCCGCCTGGAGAACATACCATATCTTTCAATGCACCTGGATGTATTCCTGTTTCCAGTACCATTTTTGCAGAGCCTAATACAGCTTGAGCTGCGAATTTATATGCTTGATTTCTTGGCATACCATCTAGTACAGCAGCGTCGGCCATCGCTTCAATAATCATGTATACATATGCTGGAGAAGAACCACTTACAGATGTTACAACATCCATTAATTTTTCACTTACGATCTCTGTTTGACCAAAACTATTGAAAATGTTTAGTATATCCTCTAAATCTTTTTCTGTCACCATTTCATTAGGACATAACGCAGACATTCCTTCACCAACAAGAGCAGGTGTATTAGGCATTACTCGTACAACCTTTACCTTTTTACCAAAGGCATCCTCAGTACTTTTTATACTTTTTCCTGCAGCGATCGTTACGATGATAACATCGTTTTTTATCACTTCGTTTATTTCATTAATTACTGATGCGTATAAGTCTGGCTTAATTGATAAAATTAAAATCTCAGCATTTTTAGCTACTTCATTGTTGTCAGTTGTTGTAGTTAGCCCATATTTTTCACTAACATGTTTTAAATTAGTAGTGTTTAAATCTGAACAAATGATTTTATTTGAAGACACTATTTTTTTGTTTATCATCCCGCCAATCATAGCCATCCCCATATTTCCGCATCCGATGAATCCAATTTGTTTGTCCATAATAACTCGATCTTTCTCCTTTTATAATAAATTATATCAATTAGAAATTATTATTCTAAAATAACAATATCCTTTTCATGCAATATAAAGAAACATTCTAAGAGAATATATTCTTTTTTGCAATAGTAAAAGATAAAAAGCAATAATATTAGCCATTAAGTAAGTACATACACTATAATTTAATATTTTGTGTTACATATCTTGGGATTGAGGATAACAATTTATGTTATCGATCATTTAAGGAGAGGGTAGATTTATTGAGGTTTTATGTTTATGAATTATAGTTATATCAATTTTTACTCTCATCCAGTATGTCCATAATTTCATACATGAAACAGGTCACTCTATTCATTTTTTAAAATACCTCTTGACACAAAAACAAACTATATCGCATAATATAAAAAAATTAAACCGAAAATCGTTGAAGGGAAATAGTACATATGTCTTCTTGCGAAAGAGAGTGGAATTCACCGGCTGAAAGATTCCTCGTATCGAACGTATCGAACCTATCCCTGAGTCTTAAATGAAAGTTTAGGCGTACGCCTGCGTTATAGGCGCCAAGTGGATATCTATGTATATCAATGAAGGTGGTACCGCGGAACAATGACCGTTTCGTCCTTTTTATTTTATTAAGGGCGAAGCGGTCATTTTTATTTTGCTCTTAAATACTTAAGTGCAGCATTGATGAGAACAGAGATAGCTGCAAAGTGAATGAATAGAAGTGTAATTTATAAAAAACTTTGATTTTAGACTTGGGGGTACAAAAATGAAAAAACAACGAATTGTTGTAAAGATTGGGAGCAGTTCTCTGGCAGCTAGTCATGGAGGCATCTCTAAAGAACAACTTTCAGATCACGTTGCCGCATTGGCACGACTGAAACAGGAAGGGCATGAAGTTTTGCTGATTACATCTGGGGCCGTTGCTGCAGGGTTCACAGCTCTAGGGTATCCTAGTAGGCCTGTGACAATTAAAGGGAAACAGGCTGCAGCGGCTGTCGGGCAAAGTTTATTAATGCAGGCGTACACGGAGGAATTCCGTAAATATGGTATCGTTACTGCACAACTTTTGCTAACGAGAATTGATTTTTCTAGAAAAGAACAATACAGTAACGCTTACGCCACTTTAGGAGAGTTACTAAACCGTTCCGCTCTTCCTATCATCAATGAAAATGATTCCATTTCTTTAGAGGAGCTGACGTTTGGTGATAATGATATGCTGTCTGCTTTAGTAAGCGGACTTGTGTCGGCAGATATGCTTATGATTTTTACGGATGTGAACGGTTTATATGATCAAAATCCTCAGAAAAATTCGGATGCGAAAAAATATTATTTCCTTCCTGAGGTAACGGAAGAAATCGCTTCTCTTGCAGGAGATGCTGGCTCAAAACTTGGGACCGGCGGCATGAAATCAAAAATCGATGCTGCAAAGACGGCACTATCTCTTGGGGTAAGTGTATTTATCGGAACAGGACGTGGACAGGAGAAGTTTTTAGATGTTTTGAAGGGCAAGGGTGATGGAACGTATATCGGTAATGATCCTCAAAAAGTGATTAAGATGAACAAGCAATGGATCGCGCTACATTCGCTTGTTAACGGACAAATTGAAGTAGATGCCGGGGCAGCTACTGCCATCATTCAGCATGGGAAGAGCCTTCTTCCTGCTGGCGTTACGAATGTGTCAGGATTTTTCCAAGTAGGAGAAGTTGTAGAGGTAATCACGCAACAAGGGCGCGTAATAGGAAAAGGACAATGCACATATAGTGCAGAGGAACTAAGGGATTTAAAAGGTATGCAGAGCCATGATATTCAAGCAAGAGGCAAAAGGCATAGTTATGAAGTCATCCATAGGGATCATTGGGTTTCATTTTAAGAATAGAGAGCGCTCAAATCCTAATAGGGAGGAAATATTTGGACACTAGTGTTAAATGGCTTTCAAATAATATACTGATTAACTTTTAAAAAGGAGGAAATGAAAATGAATGAAGTGTTGGCAAAAGGTAAAAAAGCGAAAGAAATTGCTAGAGAACTTGTGCTTAAATCTACAGATCAAAAAAACGAAGCACTTGCTGCGATTGCTGATCAGCTGTTATTAGAAACAGCTTATGTTTTAGAGGAAAACAAAAGAGATATCGAAGAAGGTAAGGTGAAAGGATTTTCTGATTCTCTCCTTGATCGCCTTATGTTGACTGAGCAGCGAATTGTTGATATGACAGAGGGGATTAAGCAGTTAATTGATTTACGTGATCCTGTTGGAGAATGTGTAAGTGCATGGGAACGGCCGAATGGACTATCTATTCAGGAGATGCGTGTACCACTTGGTGTTGTCGGAATGATTTACGAGGCAAGGCCGAATGTGACAGTGGATGCTGCTACAATTTGTTTAAAAACAGGAAACGCAGTAATATTACGTGGTAGTTCTTCCGCTGTTCATTCTAACAAAGCTATCGTTGCTGTTATTCACCGAGCACTTAAACAAACAAGCTTGCCTCCAGAAAGTGTACAGCTCATAGAAGATACGTCACGAGATAGTGCAAAACAGCTGTTTACATTGAATGAGTACTTGGATGTTCTTATCCCAAGAGGTGGCAAGCAGTTAATAGATACTGTAGTGAGAGAAGCATCTGTTCCAGTACTTGAAACAGGTGCGGGAAATTGTCATATTTTCATTGATGAAACAGCAGATAAACAAATGGCATTTGATATTATTATAAACGCAAAAACGCAGCGTCCATCTGTATGTAATGCAATTGAAACGATTATACTTCATGAGAATTGGGCGCAGAAATTTGGAAGTGAGCTGTTTTCTTCATTAAAGGAAAGAGGCGTGGAACTACGTGGGGATAACAAAGCATTAGCAATTGATTCTTCTATCATACTTGCTACAGAAGAAGATTGGGGAACAGAGTTTTTATCTCTTACGCTAGCAGTGAAAGTGGTTTCTTCTGTTGAAGAAGCGATTCATCACATAAATACGTATGGATCTATGCATTCCGAAGCGATTATTACAGAGAACGAGGATAATGTCAGCAAATTTTTCACTTCTGTTGATGCAGCGGCACTTTATCATAATGCATCAACTCGTTTTACAGATGGATCTGAATTCGGATTTGGAGCAGAAATTGGTATCAGTACACAAAAGTTACACGTAAGAGGGCCAATGGGGCTTCCAGCATTAACTTCTACAAAATATGTGATTCGTGGAAATGGACAAATTCGAAAATAAGAATGATAAAAGACAAGTAATAATATGAAGACACTCAATTCAGTTTGAGTGTCTTTTGTTGTTATAAGTATTTATTTACCACACAAAAAGCCCTACAAGCATTGCACTTAATAAAGAAACAGCCATGCCGCTCACAAGAAGCTTCCAAACATTTTTACCGATGACTGATGATTTTTCCCCGCCAAATAATGAATTGTAAGTTCCATAAATCATACCTACTGTACTAAAGTTGGCAAAAGAGGCTAGAAATGTTGTTGCAACAGCAATTGTATGTGGTTGTAAAGATTTTAAGTTTGATTTTAAATCCATCATGGCAACAAATTCATTCGTTGTTATTTTGATCCCCATTAATTCAGCTACATACATAGCGTCGCTGCCTGATACACCGAGTAAAAAGGCGAAAGGACTAAAGATAATGGAGAAGATTTTTTGAATTGTTAAGCCTGTTACAAAAAAACTTAATATCCCATTTAAACATGCTGTTAATGCTACATATCCAATTACCATCGCTAAAATAACGATAACCATATTCATCCCGACTAACATACTGTTTGAAATGGTAGAAAAGAAATCTTTTTTTTCATGTTTTGAAGGTGAGTAAACAACATCTTCTTCTTTAGTAACTTCTACAGGATTTAAAACATTGGCTAAGATTAATGCGTTAATACAGTTTAAAGGTATGGCACTGAAAATATATGTTGCTGGAACCATTGAAAGATAAGCACCAAGAATGGATCCGCTGACGCTACTCATACTCATAATTCCAAAAGTCAACAAACGATTTTCTTTTAAAACAGATAATTGATCACGAACAACTGCAAGTGCTTCCGTGTTTCCTAAAAACATCATTTGAATGGAAAAGAAGCTTTCTAACTTTGGTAAACGAGAAATCTTTGAAATAATTGCACCTACTTTATCAATAATCCAAGTTAAGATTCCAAAATAAGAAAGAATATCAAAGAACGTAATAACAAAAATGATAGGAAGTAATGCGCTAAAGAAGAAATCAACTGTTTGATTTTCCATAGCTGAAGGAAATGCAAATCGAATACCTTCATTCGCACATGATAGTAGCCAACTGAAAAATGACGCAATGTTATTAATGATAATACTGCCCAATTTCGTGCCTAACATAAACCACGTAATAAAAAGCTCCAATATTATTAGAATAACGATTGGTCTCCATTTTATTTTTCTTTTATTAGGCGAACATAGGAAAACGATTAATATTACAACGAAAATCCCTAACAAATTTAATATGAAATGCATGTCAACAACTCCTTGAGGTTTATTATTTGTATATAAAAAAGCTCTTATTCTTCCTAATTTGGATCATGACAAGAAGTTATGATGAATGTAAATTATGTTTGGAATGAATCGATTTCAATTCAAATTGATTTTTTGTTCTGAAAAAACAGAAGGAATAATTCGATAAAAACAGAATTTAATGCATAGCAAACAAGGAGGGGATAGAATGGAAGTCTTTCACGTAACGAGTAGAAAAAGGGAGACTTACAGCGTTCAAATGAGGTAGTTGATACTTTTCGAATGTGCACTAGGCATTGAAGCAATTACTCAAATGTACATTGCAGGAAATAACGGAAAGATTGCAACTTGGTAAATCGACAGTACACCAGCATTTAAAATTGTTACGTTCAGCGAAGGGAGTTGATATACATGATGGAAAATATGTATTGAGAAAGAAAAGCAGTGTAGTCGTTAGCAAAAGAATTAGAAGCGTTTTTGAATAGATAAATATCTGTTCTTTTATTTTAGAACAGAAGCAACCCAGGTATCTTTGAATAACATGTTATCCTCAGAACGTTTTAAATTAGCTTTTACAATATTAGTACCTTTTTGTATGAAAGGTACTTCCCAGAAAATCGTTAACTCTTGTACTTTATTTAATACTTTACCGACTCTAGCACCAATTTCATTGTTATACGTTTCAAGCATTTTTTTTGTGGTCTTTTTCGTGTTTTTAGCATCAAATGAAAGGTGAAGTACAAGATCGTAATCATTTGGATTATTAGAACTTACATTTTTATTAACTTCAATCTTATTAATAGAAGTGCTCATTAGTTCTTTTGCAATTGATTCAGCTTCGTTTTTAATCATATCTTTCGGATTGTTGCTAGAAGCTTGTTTTTTGTCTTGTGTTTGTTCTTTAACATTAGTAACTACTTCAACCTCATTACTTGCAATAGTAGCAATGAAAATTACAACAAATAGTGAGATAAGCCAAAAAAACAAGCTTTTATAGAATGTTTTCTCCATTGTGTCGTCTCCTTTGAAATTATTTTTACTGGATTACATATGGAACAATATCATAATTTTAAGTACTAAAAATTCATGTTTTTTCGTTTTATAAAGGATATTTTGTCGTTTACATAGTAGGAGTTTGTGATAATATATATTTCAATTTTAGGAGCCCCATACTACAATTTTTCTAATTTACCGTCATGTTCCCCTGGATGCGTATATTCTGGGGAAGGATTCTATAAATTTTTAATAAAGGCATACTAGTTTGTAATAAATAACAGCGTAAATATTTTCCAAACCATCTCTATCTAGAGATAGAGATGGTTTGGAAAAATCAACCTTAAGATAGATGTTCTAAAATAATAGGGATGATACAATTATGATTATGGTAATAGGTAGAGTGCAACACAATATGAATGAATATCATTCATATATTATTTATGCGAGAGTAATAAAAAAACTTATATAATGTAGAAAAACTAATTTCTGCTTAATTTAAAGAATCAATTGCACCCTAAAAATGAGTGACATTCATTTTCAAATGAAAAGTTTTTTATGTTTAATTTATCAATATGTCCATTTATTTTAAAAAAAATAATTTACTTGTCAATCAAATTAGTAGATGTAAAAAAGCTTAGATTGACTTGAATTTTTACAGTTTATCATAAGTCAGTATTCATAGAGTAAATAATATATAAAGTGAAACTTTAATCAGTGGGGGGGTGCCCATCCCCCACTGATTATTAGTTGAACCAATCGGGCGTTTACGGGCAGTAAGACTCCCACCTAACCTCCTCGCATTCGCCGAATTTTAAGGTGGGAGTCTTACTGCCCACAAATAGCGGGATAAATTAAGAATGGAATAAACAATATATCACGTTCGTAACACAGAAAGAGTATTAGTGTTGTCCTAAATTGTATATGTATGTAGTAAGGTTACTTTCATTAAAAAGAGTCTTTTGAAACCATGTTCTATACTACATCATAAATCGTTTTAAAAGAGAGGAAATATTAATGCTTGAGTTTACAAGTAGCCTAATTCATGATAAACCTGTAAAAAGAATGGTCCAAATTCTTGAAATTTTAGATAATGGACAGAACTTAGTATCTTCAAAGGATATTGCGGAACAACTTCAATGTTCTATCCGGACGGTTACAAGTGATATTTCTCAATTGAAGAGCTTCCTGCCTGAACATTGGGAAATTATTAGCGTGAAATCAAAAGGATATATATTAATTAAACCTATAACTGATTCTATATTACCTATTATTAATTCATATTTAGTTGAAAGTGTAATATATAAAATGATGCTAGGTTTATTTAATAACAAATGCTATACATTAGAAAAATGGTCCCAAAATTTATTTGTGAGTAAATTAACACTAAGAAAGCATATAAAAGAATATAAAAAAATGATTAAAAAGAGTCAGTTAGAAATTAAATTTAGGAAAATCCAATTAGAAGGGGAAGAACTTAATATTAGGCATTATTATCACGCTTTTTTTTATAATACACAAAAGTATACAAAGAATTTCGTATTGCCAAATATATTAAGGGAAGAAATTTTAAATATTGTACGAAAGCATAAAGTTATGGTTGATTTTGAAATGTTGTGTGTTATTCTTTATGTTTGTATAAATAGAATTTCTAATAAATTTTATTTAAAAAATGAAATCATTGATGTACCTGTATATGATAGCTTTCAAGAAACATGTATGACTGAGATTATACAAACTTTTGAAAGATATTATTCCATTACATTACCTGAAAATGAAATGAAAGCATTACAGGTGTATTTAATTTTAGCATTTACTACGACAAGCAAACAAAGTGAAGCGACAATTGAATATGTAAAGGAGTTTAAAATTGATGAGTATTATAACTATATAAAGCTTATCGATATTCTTATGGAGAATCATAATATACAAAATGACAATAAAGAAAAAATAGTAGTGAGTTTAAGTTCTACTTTTTACAATTGTCTTATGTACAGTCAATATAATTTATCATTAGGATTCTATTTCAGTTCATTAGATAAATTAGAAAATGAGTTGTTACAAAATCAAAAAAAATATAAATCCCTAGTTTCTGGATGGAATAAAACATATAATGAAAAAAGAATGTACAATGATGAAATTAAATTTTTCACCACCTATGCGGCGCTCCATTTAAATTCCTTCGCTGATGAAATTAATATTTTATTTTTATTTAATGGTACAGAGGTGGAGAAGCAAGTTATACATTCCACATTAACTTATAGCATTGGGAAAAATGTAAAAATTTACAATTCAATTAGTGATGGAATAAAATACGATTTTATTATTACAAACTATCAACCACCAAATCCACAAACCCCTATTATATATTTTTCAGGTAAGTTAACGGAAAGTGATATTAATTCAATTAAAAGTTGTATTTATCATGTAAATTAAACTTTACATATTTTAAAAATTCATGTTCTACACGAAAAGAAAAGGAATCATTTTGATTAAATTTTAGTCAAAATGATTCCTTTTATTCGAATTTTTTTGATCTAGAAAGCACTTTGCTGTCGCTCATGATTAAAAACTAAACTGGGATCAAGGATATGGGGATGTTGCGCTTTTTATAGGATTATATTATATGAGCAGTATTTTTCTTCTTATCCGGAAAAAATGTAACTTAAATACCGTTTTGTGTTTGCTATAATTTACATGAGTTCTTTATGACAAAGTTCAGAATCCATTTCATGTGTTTTAAAAAGCATTCACTTGTAATAGTAGTGAGTGTTTTTTAATTTGTAGTAAAATCATTGTCTTTTTTCTTTATACAAAACTTCTTTATTAAATTAAAAATTTAATAAAACAGCGTTCTTATTTTATTTACAATTCGTGTAATTCTATTTGAGTTAATAGTGGAGGTTGGTAATCTATAGTTCATTTTCCCACTTTAGAAAGGATATAAAATGAAAGCTGTTCTGTATATTAATGCATGTATATTAACTATACTCGCATTCATTCATTTTTACTGTATCCATAGTTTATTCAGTTTGGTTTTAGCTGTCATGATAGATGTAGTTATTCTAGTTCCGAAAAGCATTCGAAAACCAATTTTATTTTGTATTTTTGTAGTTTTTAGTAATCCTTTTGTTTTTCTAATTATTATAGGGTCAATAATAAAGCAATTCATCCTGTTATTTTAATTTAATTATTATAATAGCTCTTTTGTTCATTTTCACTTTATTAAAGGGAATTTTAGAGCGCCTACCGAATGCAGTTGGTTCTATAATATGAAAATGAATATTTTATCTCATTTCAAATTGTGACGAAAGGATCTTTACACTTAAATCTTTTCCGCTCCCTTAGTCAGAAGGGGCTCTTCTAATACATAAAAAAATCCATCTTACATCCTACATGGTTAACTTAAAAAAATACCTCTATAAAAATGAGATTAAAGTATTGGCTTCGAATACAGTTTGATCAAAAAAGTAATTAGATTTCTTTAAATGTAAAAAGGCAATATATCTTAATCATTATACAAATAACATAACGTTATCTATGTTACATTACCAACTACAAGGACAGTTCAGGTTCTAAAAACAGGAGGTTTATATGAAAGAGTTATCTACCATTAATAAAGGAGATTTTGTTGCTTTTACATATCGAGATGATGCCACATTGAAATTTAAAGGATATGTAGTAAGTGTACTAAGTAATACGATTGTTGTAGATATTTCAGAAGATATTCTTAGTAAAGGTTGTGAAGAGATAGAACTTCGGCAAGTAGTGAAGCATGGGAATTATAATAAGCTATATAAGCATACAAACAAATAATTATTGAGATGAATTGTATTTTATTTGTTTAAGAGCGAATATGATGCTAAAATAACGAGAGAAAGTACAACTTATTGGGGTTGTCACACTTGAATCTCGTGAATATATTGCTCTTACAGAGCGAAATCCACAAACAGGTGAAGAAATACAAAATGCAAAATATAGAATCAAAAGTGTCTGCTTTCAATGTTGGAAAAAGAAATTATAAAACAATAGTTAAATAAAGAAAAGGACCCTGCATATTGTACAGGTCCTTTTCTTAATTCTAGCGTTAGGCTAAATATGATTATTTAAAAAATAGGGTTGTGGGGTAGTATAAGCATGGAAAAAACATTTTATAAATTTATTGGTAGTCATGTAGGAAATACAATTGGAAGTATTTTATTGTGTCTGTTTTTCTTTAAGAGATTTGCACCTTATGGAACATTTGCAATAGGGGTATGTAGTATATTTGTAGCAATTTATCTATGGATGCTCAATTCACCTAAATACTGGTGGAATGAAATTAAGTATTTGTTATTTTTCTCTGTATTAATAATTTTATCTTGTATAGTACGTTTTTTTTATCCGAGCTATCCTAACTATGTATTATTACCGCTTCTAATTTTTCTTGCTGCAGCCGAGCCAAAGTGGGCACAAACTACAATTGTTTTATCTGTTATAACGGGCTTGTTATTAATATGGTTTGGACATACTAGTATGTTTCCTTATCAAGAAATATTAATAATAGTAGGCATCTATGTTTTGATTCGAAGCACTTCTAAGCTAAGAGAAGCGTATCAAAAAAATCAAAAACAGTTAAAAGAATTAGATGAAGCTCACGCTGAATTACAAGAAACAACGTTACTTTCAATGAGATATGCGGCTTTTGCAGAGAGAACAAAATTAGCAAGAGAAATTCACGATGGACTTGGGCATCAAATGACCTCACTTATCATTCAATTACAGGCTCTTAAAATTATGTTAAAGAAAAATCCATCTGCTGCGGATGATTCTGTTGATGACCTATTAAAAGTAGCACGTAAAGGAATGGAGGAGATACGAACTGCTGTTAGGGATTGGACAAATGATGAAAAGGATCTTGGGCTTACCTCATTAAAAGGATTGATTTCACAGGTTCAAGCAAACTCGCTATTACAAATTGAATGTATTCATGATGAAAAAATATCAGAGTGGACGATGGAAGAAAGTACAATATTATATCGCGTTTTACAAGAATCTTTAACAAATATTTTAAAACATTCACATGCAGATTCTGTAATTGTGAGTGTAACAGAAATAGGAGGAGTAGTAAAACTCTCAGTTGCTGATAATGGCATGTTTACGGGAGATATGGAATTAGAATTTGGATTTGGTTTGAATGGTATGATAAAACGTTGCCAATCGGTTGGAGGCAGTTGTTCCTTTACCTTAAATGAACCGAAAGGACTTCGTGTGGAAGCTATGATCCCAATTAAAAAGAATGGAGGAGAATTATGACAGAAAAAATTCGTATTGTATTAGCTGATGATGAACCGTTTGTCCGAAAGGGCCTATGTTATATTATTGGAATGCAAGATGATATGGAGATAATAGGAGAGTGCGAAAATGGTAAGGAAGCAATTCATGCAGTTTTAGAGTCAGTTCCCGATGTGGTCATTATGGATATTCAAATGCCTGATATATCAGGTATTGTGGCTACTAAAACTATTATGGATATATTACCGAATACTAAGGTTGTTCTATTAACTACCTTTGATGTACAACAATATGTCCTAGACGGTATTCGGGTTGGTGCAGTTGGCTATATACTAAAAGATACGGAAACAGAGGAAATGTTAGATAGTATTCGTGCGATGAATCGAGGAGCAATGATTTACAATAGTACGACAGCAAATCATGCTTTTGCACAATTTTTAAAACATGATAACAATCCTGCGATAGATGGGGAAGAGAATGAATACGCCGAAGCTTTAACTAAGCGAGAAATTGATGTTTTACAATTATTGGCTTATGGGAAACAAAATCATGAAATAGCAAAAATTCTTTGTGTCTCGGAAGGAACAGTTAAAACGCATATTCATAAAATTCTTCAAAAATTAGGTGTAACAGATCGTACACAAGCAGCTGTAATGGCGATTAGACAAAAAATTGTGAAATAAGGACGGATGTTTAACTCATACAGTGAAGGATAGTGCTATGAACCAAGGTCCTGTTTCACAAAAATCAATATTCCTGTAAATTAATTAATCTATATTTTTACTGCTTAACCGGAAGAAATACAACGTAAATCAATTGTAGTGTTTGTTATAATTGATTTGAGTTATTCATGAATTAAGGAATAATATCTCTAGCTCAGTATCTATTCACTTTGTTGTTAAAAAGCATTCACTTGTAATAAAAGTGAGTGCTTTTTAACCTGTGAATCTTTAAAGGCATTGTTTATTATGAATCAATTATACATTGTAGGCGAGTAATGGAAATTGGAGAAAAAATACAATAATGTTTTTGAAAGAAAAAATAATTAACATGGAGCAAGTTGAAGCTTGATAGTTTAACTTTTATACATGTTTAGAGGAGGAAAACAATGATAAAAAAAGCAATTGCTGAATGCATTGGTACATTTGTATTGGTGCTATTTGGAACTGGAACCGCTGTAATAGGTGGGGGAATTGAAGGAATTGGTATTTTAGGCATTGCGATGGCCTTTGGGTTATCGATTGTTGCGATGGCATATAGCATTGGCACTATTTCCGGATGTCATGTAAATCCAGCAGTATCTATCGCCATGTTTATAAATAAACGTATGAATGCCGTGGAGTTAGCTTATTATGTAATAGCTCAAATCTTAGGTGGTTTATTAGGAACTATCACACTAATTACAATTTTAAAATCATCAAATATGGCCTTGAACAATCTAGGACAAAATAGCTTTGGAAAACTTGGATCATCGGGGTCCTTCTTAGTAGAATTTGTGTTGACATTCGTCTTTATTTTAGTCATTATCGCAGTAACAGGTAAAAAGGGGAATGAACATTTAGCGGGACTTGTAATTGGTTTTACATTAGTTTTAATTCATCTATTAGGCATTTCATTAACAGGCACTTCTGTAAACCCAGCGCGTAGTTTGGCACCAGCATTATTTGCTGGTGGAGAAGCGTTATCTCAATTATGGGTATTTATTATTGCACCAATTCTAGGTGGTATTGCTGCTGCTTTAGTAGGAAAATCTTTATTACATACAGAAAAATAGATTTTTAATTCTTTAAAAAAGCACTTCATCTTAATATAAAGAATGAAAATAGTGTACGGAATATAGTTTCATGGGATAATTAATAAATTTCTCTGTAAATAATAAGAGGGGATTATCTTTCCAGGTTTCCTTAGAGAACTACCTTCAATTAGATTGGAGGTAGTTCTCTTTAGTTTAAAATGAAAATAGTAAATTATTATAACAAAAATAGATAATATTGCTTTCCCATCTTTACAGTAACGGCATAACATAATATTATTTGTTAATTATTTTTATTTTTTCTTTAATAAAGGAAAAATTAGAACATCTAACAAAAGAAATTCGTGTAATAATATTATTAAGCAAATAATTTTGTGTCTCTATACAAATTGCGACAAACTGACCCTTAAGTAAGAACCCCTTCTGCTCTCCTAGCCAGAAGGGGTTCTTACCATGTATAAAAGGAAACTATTGAACTATTACCATATCGTTGTTTACATTAAAAGAATTTTTATATTAAAAATAAAGCGTTACTAAATTTCCGTAATAAGAGAAATTTTATAAATTTTTTTGGGATTTTATTATGCTAGAATGCATGTAAGAAGTTTTTCTTTGGTATTAGTCTCATTTGCCTGAAGAATTCGTAAACTAACACATGCATATTGTGAATATGTATGTGTTAGTTTTTAAACTACAAAATAATAATGTAACGGATGTAAAGATGTAAAGATGTATATTAATATGTCAGAATAAATTTGATTCAAGGGTATTCTCTCAGAATAATTTTTCTTGAGGGAATATATTTTTTGGGTTTTATTAGTTTACGATAGTCTTTCTATCTATGAAATAGCATGTTGAAAAGAGGGGAAGTATCCCAAAATATTAAATTCAATTATTATACTAAATTTTTCGAAGCTATGCTATTTGAACGAATCCAATATTCTTCATGAATCATTACTGTGAGTATTTGTTTGAAAATAAGGAAGGTATGAGTAAATGAAAATTATAATTAGTGTTTTTAAATCTTTTGATAGTAAGTTTTTAATTACAAGTTATTTGATATCAGCAGTAATATTCCTTATATTTTGGGGAATCGTTCCAACTAATAAAATAAGTTATATGCTGTTACTTATTGCAAATGTAATCCTATATCCATTTTCACGAATGGTGTACTACCAAATAAAAAATATTATAAATAGAAAACGTGAAGAAACCATTCGTAAAAATAGCTTTATTGTACACATACTAATACAATGTTTGATTGCTATTGGATTATTTATATGCTCAATTTTTATTGCACCATTTGGTTTTCTTTATCTTACAATTCGTGTATTGAGAATGGAAAGGAAACAGAAAAAGCGTATATTACGTTAAATTATTATAAATTTTTATGCAACTATATAATATAAAAAGGCAACGGATTTTAAGACGTTGCCTTTTATAATTTTACAATTAAATTTTATCTATTGAACGAGGTAAAACTGTTATTGGTAGTATGATAAAATTTTCAAGATTATTAACTGCATCCATTTTTGCTTATTATAATGTTGAATTGAAAGATTGGCATGTTGAAACAGGTGAATTCAATATTTTAGTAGGAAAGTCGTCAAGAGAAATTGTTTTACATGATAGCATGTATGTTCAATCAACGACTATAATTCGAAAACCAATACATCGCAATACGTTACTAGGGGACATATTTGCGGACCTGATTTTGGCACCAACTGCAAAAGAACTTATGGAAAAAGCATTAAAAGACAGCCCGTTTGCTAGTCTGTCTGAAGGGGATAGTGATGCCTCTGAAATGATGGATGCTATGCTAAACTATATGCCGTTACGAGCATTAATAAACTTTAGCGCAGGTGCTTTTACTGAAGAAATGTTAAGTGAAATAATTGGGCTATTAAACAATGCGCAAAAGGATGGATAAATGGAGAAGGAATTTTCTATCCATTTGAACATTCGTTGTTGAATCTTAATTACGGTCAAAAATTCATACTCAATAGTAAAAAACGCAATTTGCAATTGAAGTGACCCCAAAAAGTTAGACATATTATTTTATTAGGCAGCCCCTTTGGTATGTGTTCGGTATTGCACCGGACTCATACCTTTTAATTTTGC
>NZ_JBNNUF010000014.1:0-81994 GCF_050279465.1 Bacillus sp. NPDC094077
AAAAGAAATTAAATAACCTGAGTCCATATAAATATAGAACTCAGGTTGCTTAGTTGCGCTTTTTAAATACTGTCTACTTGACAGGGGTCACTGCAGTCGGCATTCTCTTTTTTATTAAGCTTGTGGCTTACGGCTATGATGTTTTCTTTCGCCGCGTCCATTTGAAGATCCAGGGCGACCTTGACCTTCACCTCTACGGCCACGGTTGCCATCACGGCTACCATCACGATTGCGGTCACGGTTACCATCGCGATTACGACCATCACGGTTACGATCACGGTTACGACCATCGCCACCGCCGCGTCCATCACGACTACGGTTACGGTTACCATCACGGTATCCGCCTCCGTTGCCGCCGCGTTTTTTAGAACCGCCACCTCTTGAAACAACTGGTGGTTCTGATGTTAAAGCGATTGGAGTTGTATCTGGCTCTTTTGTCATCATTTTTAAAGCAGCAGCTACTACTGTTACAGAGTCATTCTCTTCTAACATTTCTTCTGCAATACGCTTGTAGTATGATAAGTTTTCATTTTCAATTGTGCTTTGAAGTTTTTCTGCGATTAAACGTTGTTGACCTTCTAGTGCCTCGTCAAGTGTCGGTGCATCCATGCGATCCATTTTACGTTTTGTTGTACGCTCGATATTTTTTAATTGTCCTGATTCACGTGGTGTTACAAATAGCATTGCAATACCTTTTTTACCCGCACGACCTGTACGACCAATACGGTGAACATATGATTCTGGATCTTGTGGAATATCGAAGTTGTATACGTGTGTTACACCTGAAATATCAAGACCACGTGCAGCAACGTCTGTCGCAACAAGAACTTCGATAGAACCTTCTTTAAATTTACGTAATACAGACATACGTTTCGCCTGAGTTAAATCACCATGAATACCTTCTGCTGCATATCCACGTAAGTTTAATGCTTCTGATAATTCATCAACACGACGCTTTGTACGACCGAATACAATCGCAAGCTCTGGAGATTGAATATCTAGTAAGCGTGTTAACACGTCAAACTTTTTCTTTTCTTGCACTTCTAAATAGAACTGCTGAATGTTTGGCATTGTTACTTCTTTTGCTTTTACTTTAATATGTTGAGGCTCAGTCATGAAACGCTCAGCAATGCGACGGATTGGGTCTGGCATTGTTGCTGAGAATAGTAACGTTTGATGTGTTTCTGGCACATCTGTTAAAATCGCTTCAATATCTTCAATGAAGCCCATGTTTAACATTTCATCCGCTTCGTCAAGAACAACAGTCTCTACGTTTTGTAAACGAAGTGTTTTACGGTTAATATGATCTAAAATACGACCCGGCGTACCAACAATAATGTGTGGGTGTTTTTTTAGAGCGCGAATTTGGCGGTTAATATCTTGACCACCGTAAATTGGTAAAATACGAACACGCTTATGTTTA
The DNA here is from genome assembly GCF_050279465.1 of Bacillus sp. NPDC094077. Classification (NCBI taxonomy): domain Bacteria; kingdom Bacillati; phylum Bacillota; class Bacilli; order Caryophanales; family Bacillaceae; genus Bacillus; species Bacillus sp. NPDC094077. Next base: position 1,424 of record NZ_JBNNUF010000014.1, read on the forward strand.
CCAATTTTGTATAGTTCTTCTCCAACCTGAATTGCTAATTCACGCGTTGGCGCGATAACAATACCTTGAACTGTTTCTTTACGAGTATCTACTTTATCTAATAGCGGTAATCCAAATGCTGCTGTTTTCCCTGTACCTGTTTGTGCTTGCCCAATAATATCTTTACCTTGCAATGCATGTGGAATTGTTTCAGCTTGAATCGGCGTAGCCTCTTCAAAGCCCATACTTTCAACAGATTGCAGTAAAGAATCACTTAATCCTAATTCTCGAAATGTTGTCAATGTTACTTCTCCTTTTCTATCCTATACTTATCATTTAAAAAAAGGCATTTTCCGAATTGGCGGAAAAGCCCTTTTCCTGAATGCTCACGTATATAAACGGGCGTATATTCTACACGAAAATACTTCTAAACGTTATTACACTTTATCAATTATAAGTTTTGTATGTGTAAAAAGCAAACCCAACTGTTACCTTATTTTCATATTCAGAGCTTTTTTCTTCACTTTTATTTTTTAATGTTTACTGTAAGCGCTTATTATAAGTTTCCACTATTTTCGTAGCTATCATCCCTATTTATATACACCAATTATTTCAACATCGTAATAACTTCTTCTAATTTCATGCCACGAGATGCTTTAACTAATACAACATCTTTTTTACTAACTACTTTTTGTAAATCTTTTACAAGTTCTTCTTTATTATCATACGCCTTTACGCGTTCTACAGGGAAATTAATTTTTGCTCCTTCAGCAATTTGAGCCCCTAATCTACCGAATGTAAATACATATGCGATCTTTGCTGGGTCAATTAATTTCCCTACTTCATAATGAAATTGAACTTCTTGATCTCCAAGCTCTAGCATATCACCGAGTACAACGATTTTTTGAGCAAATCCATCTAAACCGTTCATTAAATGGAATGCCGCCTCCATAGCTGTTGGACTTGCATTGTAAGCATCATTGATAATTGTTAATCCACTATCTGTTTTTACAATTTCCATACGCATACCTGTCATTTGAAGTGTTACTAAACCTTGTTTCATCTCTTCCCATGTTACACCAAAATGTTTCGCAATTGCCATAGAAGCTAGGGTATTATACACATTATGTTTCCCTAACACTGGTAAATAGAATGAAATATTTTCATCTCTATTCATTTTAAAATGTGTACCAGTCGCCTGTAATGTTACAGCAGTTGGATAATAATCATTTGCTCTCGCATCACCAAATGTAACTGTTTCAGCTACTAAATTCATTCCAGGAACACGATTCGTTAATAACGGCTCATCTCCGTTATATACAAACACTCCACCTTCTTGTAATCCTGTAACAATTTCTAATTTCGCCTCAGCAATTGCCTCACGAGATCCTAAATCCATTAAATGCGCCTCACCAATATTCGTAATGATAGCTGCATTAGGACGAGCTAACTTAGATAAGAATTCAATTTCTCCTCGGCTTGACATACCCATTTCTAACACAGCAACTTCTGTATTTTCTTCTAGGTTTAAAATAGTAAGGGGTAAACCAATATGATTGTTGAAATTTCCTTCTGTTTTTTGAACTTTGAATTTAATTGCAAGAAGACTTGTTACAATATCTTTCGTAGATGTTTTACCGTTACTTCCCGTTACACCTACAACTTTAACATCCAGTTGATCACGATAGTTTTTCGCTAACATTTGTAACGCTGATAACGTATCTTCTACAAAAATAACAGGAAGATTCTCAGGCGGATTTGCTACATCTTTCATCCATAATGTAGCAACAGCTCCATTTTCAATAGCTTTATCTACAAAAGCATGTCCATCGAAACGGTCACCTTGAATCGGAACATATAAATTTCCCTTTTCGATTTTTCTCGTATCAATAGACACTCCTTGTATAGTAATGCCCTCATACTGCTCTGCTAATCCAGTACCATTTACCATCTGTTCTACTTGTTTTAACGTTCGCTTTATCATACAAACACTCCTTACATAGAGGAAGCACTATTCCTTCGAATAGTGCTTCCTCCTTTTTTGTTAGATTGTATATTTAATTTTTTGTTTTTCTTCGTGACGCTCAAGCGCTAGGCTAATTAGCTCTTCAATTAATTCCGGATACGGTAATCCAGTATGTTGCCATAATAGAGGGAACATACTAAACGGTGTAAACCCTGGCATTGTGTTTACTTCGTTAATATATACTTCTCCATCTTTCGTTAAGAAGAAATCTGCTCGTGTTAAACCCGCACCATCTAAAGATTGGAATGCAATAATTGCATCTCGCTTAATTACATTAGATTCTTCTTCTGTCATTTCAGCTGGAATAATTAACGCTGTGTCACCATCAATATATTTCGACTTGTAGTCATAGAAATCTTTTTTCGGTACAATTTCACCTACAACTGAACATTTCGGCTCATCATTACCTAATACACCAACTTCAACTTCACGACCTACGATATTTTCTTCTACAATAATTTTGCGGTCGAATTGGAATGCCTCTTCAAAAGCACTCTCAAGTTCTTCACGATTTTTACACTTATTAATACCAACACTTGAACCAAGGTTTGCTGGTTTTACGAAGCAAGGATATCCTAGCTTCTCTTCTACTTTATCATAAGCTTCTTCGCGATTTTTCTCCCATGCACTACGTATGAAAGATGCATATTTCGCTTGTTTTAAACCAGCTTCTGCAAAGATATTTTTCATAACAACTTTATCCATACCGGCAGATGATGCTAGAACACCATTTCCTACATAAGGAATGTTCATTAATTCTAATAACCCTTGAACTGTTCCATCTTCACCGTTTGGTCCATGTAGTAATGGGAAAATAACGTCGATAGCATCTTCCTCAGAAGCTGCAGATGGAATAATTTCCGTGCTTAATGATAACGGAGAAATTGCATTTTCTGCACCGCTCATTTTTAAAGCTTCAACATCTGTCACTTCACCTTCAATACGCTCACCGCGTACCCATTGACCTTGTTCTGTAATATAAATCGGATGAATCTCGAATTTATCTTGATTTAACGCTTTAATAGCAGCAAGAGCCGTCTGTAACGAAACTTGATGCTCAGCTGATTTTCCACCATATAATAAACCTAATTTAATTTTCGTCAATGAAATCACCCTAACCAATTGTTTTCATTTTTCTATTTTAGCACTTTTTATAAAAATAGGTAGTTCCTATTTGAAATAAAATGTAACTTCCACAAATAATTAAATGACACCACTTATTGGTTTTCTACACTTTTTTATTTCATTTTCTTCCTAACTACACAAAATGAAATTGCAATCTAATCTAGTTATGTACCTAAAATATGTAGAAATCTCCTTTTTGTGTATGTCATCTATTATTAAGAAGATTGTTTGGTTAAAGTATCTTTTTGTCTTTGTTCAACAAGACGGTCTAAAGAGACATATACAAGCCCTGCCACTACACATCCTACACTTAAAATTGTAAATAGAAGATGTCCAAGCAATCGATCCAATAAAAAACCACCAAGAAGTGGACCGAACGCACTTCCTGTAATCCATTGCAAACTTGCCGCCCCCATGTAAGTTCCTCTTAAATGTTCTGGAGCCAAATTTGCTACAAACGTCATCTGTACAGGCGACATAATCATCTCACCTAACGTATATATGGCATAAACGAACAGTAACGTCATTAAAATAATCGTAGCATTCGCATCGAATTCTCCAAACCACTTCGGTAGCCATCCTATAAAAAACAAACCAATCCCGAACAAACACGCACCGTATAACATTGTCTTTCCGACAGGTTTATCTGTCGCCCATTTTGAAATTTGAAATTGAAATAAAACAACTAATAGTCCATTTAACGCCATTAAATACGGATATGGATTGTTAGTTCCAAAAATACCCTTCATTTCGTTATCAAAGTGGAGCGGCAACATTCCTTCCGTCTGAGAAAAGCCCATAGAAATAACGATTCCTGCTAATAAATAAATCATCAATGCCTTATCTCTCATTACAATTTTCCAAACCGCGCCAGATTCTTTTTCTTTATTCTCTTCTTTATTAATTCCCTTTGGCATTGTCTCTTGAATAAGCAGTAATACGAGTAATGCATAAAACAACATCGTAGACGAGGCAATAATAAATACAAGGTTCTTTGACAAAACAACTACCGATGCCCCCATTATTGGACCAATCGCAGCACCTATATTGTGTCCCATTCGCAATAAACCATATGCTTCTGTTCTTTTTTCCGGTGCCGTTACATCCGCGACCATTGCTGATGCTGCGGGATGAAATAGAGAATTACTTAGTCCTAAAAAAATTGATAAAATGGCGTATGGAATAAACCCTTCTATAAACAAAAAGCCAAGCATTAATACAGCATTACTCGCCATCGAAAATATCATAATTGGCTTTCTTCCATATATGTCAGCAATTCTCCCCCCTATAAGTGATCCAAAACTTGCAGCAATTGGAGAAAGCGCCATAATAACACCAACTTGCAGTAAAGAATCTACCTTATCTTTTAAATACAATGCAAAAAAAGGCATTAACATCATCATCGCAATTCCATTTAACGTCTCTCCAATAAATCGAATCCATACGTTACGATCCATCTCCCTTAACTCACGCCACGTATTTTTCATCATTTCACCCCTTTGGTTAGCCAACAATTATCTTACAATACATTCTGAAAAATGTAAATTTTCAGAACAAAAAATCCATCCTAATAGAATTAGAATGGATTTTCCCACTTATAAATTCGCTACATCATCTTCTTTTTTACTATTATTTAAAGCGCTATGTTTTCGACTATATAAGAAGTAAACCACAATGCCGATAACCATCCATACTCCAAAACTAATCCACGCTGTCCCTGATAATTGAAGCATTAAATATAAACAAAAAATTACTGTTAACGCTGGTAAAAATGGTACAAGGGGCGCCTTAAATGCTCTTGGTAAATCCGGATGAGTCTTTCTCATTACAATTACCGCAACAGCTACGAGCGCAAACGCTGATAATGTCCCCATATTTACAAGGTGCGCTAAAACATTTAAATCTATTAATCCTGAAATCAGTGCCGCAATAATCCCAGTTGTCCATGTATTTAAAAATGGTGTTTTAAATTTAGGGTGAACTTTAGCAAGACGCTTTGGCAACAAACCATCACGGCTCATCGCATATGAAACACGAACTTGCCCATACATCATAACTAGCATTACTGTTGTAATTCCTGTAATTGCTCCTACTGAAATTACCCCCGCTAAACTATCTTGTCCAATAAATTGAAGTGCGAAAGCAACCGGATCTGATATATTTAGCTGTCCGTATGGAACAATTCCTGTCAAAATAAGTGAAACAACGATATAAAGTATAGTACAAATTAATAAAGATGCAATAATGCCGATTGGTAAATCACGTTGCGGACGTTTCACTTCTTCTGCAGCTGTCGAAACTGCATCAAACCCTATAAAGGCGAAAAATACCGTAGCAGCTCCAGCCATTACACCGTCTAAACCAAATGGCATAAAAGGCGTCCAGTTTTCAGGCTTCACATAATTAAAACCAGCAAAGATAAAAATAAGAACAACTGCTAGCTTAATAAATACCATAATATTATTTACACGTGCACTCTCACGAACGCCCCGAGATAAAAGAACTGTCATCACTAAAATAATTAAAACTGCAGGTAAATCAATTATCCCACCTTTCCCTGTACCAGGGGCCGAAGAAAGAATCGTCGGAATATGAATTCCAAATCCCTTTAATAAAGATTGAAAATAAGCGGACCAACCGTTTGCTACAGCAGAAGTAGCAAGTAAATACTCAAGCATTAAGTCCCATCCAATTAAAAATGCGAATACCTCTCCCATCGTCGCATATGTGTACGTATACACACTGCCTGAGACAGGAACTGAAGAAGCAAATTCAGCATAACAAAATGCAGCAAAGGCACAAGCTAACGCGGCTATTGCAAATGATAATATAATAGCTGGCCCAGAATGTTTTGCTGCTACCACGCCCGTTAGAACAAAAATACCCGTTCCAACAATTGCCCCAATTCCAAGCATAGTTAAATCCAGTGCACCCAATGTTCTTGCTAACGTCTTTTGCTTACTCTCTTGCATTAACTTTGCAATAGGCTTCTTTTGAAAAATTTGCTTCATAACATGCTCCTCCAAGTTTTAAATTTTCTGAAAATTTTTAATTCGCTTTTTCATTTTACTCACTACGCTTTTTACAGTCAATACTTTTGTCGAAATAAGTAGAAACCTTTCGGAATATACAATATCCTTATTATTCTTTCTGCGAATCTTCCCATCACCTTTTTTGGTATTATTATACATACAAAAGAGGCATGCTCCCTTATTGAGCATGCCTCTTTTTACTTATTTTACAGTATATGATCCTTCTTCAATCCAGCTATACATATACTTTTCATCTTCCGTTTCATGTGCTTGTTTTACAATACGAAGCGGACGGAATGTATCTATCATAACGGCTAATTCAAGTGTTTCTTTTTTCCCTATACTTGCCTCTGTCTTCCCAGGATGCGGCCCATGGGGAATCCCACTTGGATGTAGTGTAATAGAGCCTTCTTCCACACCTTTTCGGCTCATAAAGTTACCTTCTACATAGTAAAGTACTTCATCACTATTAACATTACTATGATAATATGGTGCTGGGATTGATTCTGGATGATAATCGTATAAACGTGGTACGAAAGAGCAAATAACAAAATTATGTCCTTCGAATGTTTGATGTACTGGCGGTGGCTGGTGAATGCGCCCTGTAATTGGTTCAAAGTCCTCTACATTAAAGACCCATGGATATAAGTAACCATCCCATCCAACAACATCTAACGGATGGTGCCCTAAAATATGTTTATGCATATAGCCTCTTGATTTTGTCATTACGACAAATTCGCCTTTTTCATCATATGTCTCTAATTTTTCTGGGCCACGAATATCTCTTTCACAAAACGGACTATGCTCTAACAATTGCCCATATTCATTGCGATAGCGACGCGGCGTTGTAATTTGGCTATTCGCCTCTACAACAAGAAACTTAGTCTCTCCCTCATCTGGAATAACACGATAAATCGTTCCAATTGGAATCGTTACATAATCACCTTTTCGATAATGAATCGTTCCAAACATCGTTTCAATTTTTCCTGTTCCATAATGAACGAATAACATTTCATCGCCGTCACCATTACGGTAGAAATAGTCCATTTTTTCTGTTGGAGTCACTACTCCAATTAATAAATCCTCATTCCCAAGCATAAAGTTTCTTCCGCTTATCGCATCACCAGTTTTTTTATTTTCTTTCGTACGAAAATGACGATGTGCAAGAGCTACATCTTCTTCATACTGCAACTGACAAGAATGAGATACTGCCGCATGGCCTACTTCCGTTGGCATATAATGATGGTACAAAATAGACTGCGTACCAGAAAAACCTTTCGTTCCCATTACCTGTTCACGATAAAGCGCTCCATCTTTTTTACGAAATTGTACATGTCGTTTATGAGGTAGCTCCCCCATGTGACGATAAAACATGCCCATCACCTGCTTTCATGTCTTTTTTGACCGTATTACGTAACGTACCTAAACCAGTAATCGACAGCTCTACAACATCTCCATCTTGTAGCCACTCTTCTGTACCAAGTTCTAAAATACATCCTGTTCCTACTGTTCCAGAACCGATCACATCTCCCGGATATAAGGTCACGTCTTGTGAAGCACGTTCAATCATTTCAGCAAACGTATAGTAAATATCTTGGAAATTTCCCTTTGATAATAGTTTCCCATTCACGTGAGCAGTCATCTCTAAATCATATCGATTACCATTACGATAAATGTCTAATTCCTCTTTCGTAACGAGATACGCTCCTAATGAAGTTGCAAAGTCTTTTCCTTTTGCTGGTCCAAGCCCTACCTTCATTTCTGTTGCTTGTATGTCCCTTGCACTCCAGTCGTTCATAATACAATAACCAAAAATATATTCCTCTGCTTGCTCACGAGAAATATTTCGTCCTTCTTTTCCGATTACACAAGCAATCTCTAATTCATAATCAAGCTTTTTAGACTTCTTCGGACCAATTACAAAATCATCTGGACCAATAACAGCACGATGGTTAGTAAAATAAAAAACCGGGACATCATACCATTCAGGTACAACATCTAGTCCTCTTCGTCCGCGAGCTGTTTTTACATGCTGTTCAAATGCGTAAAAATCTCGAATGCTACCCGGATTAGGAAGAGCAGCTGTCAATTGTACTTCTTCTAAGGAATATATACCCCTGTTTGGATTCTTACTATTACGCAGCAATTCTACATACTCATCCGCTTTCTCTAAAAAGGCGAGCATAGAGGAAGGGACTTTTCCGTCACTAGCAAGATTCATATCGATTACTTTGTCACCTTCAAGCCACCCAGCTCGCATTTCTTTCGAAGGGAGACGAAATGTAACAAATTTCATCATAATTCCTCCCTATGAAAATGAAATTTCCACCAGCAAAAGAATTCTTGCTGGTGGATACAAATCTTATAAGTTTCCGCGACGCTCTTGTTCTCTTTCAATTGATTCGAATAATGCTTTAAAGTTCCCTTCACCAAATCCACGAGAACCTTTACGTTGAATGATTTCAATAAATAAAGTTGGACGGTCTACAATTGGTTTCGTAAAGATTTGCAGTAAATAGCCTTCATCATCACGGTCTACTAAAATCTTTAATTCTTTTAACTTATCAATTTCCTCATCGATTTTTCCAACTCGCGCAGTTAACTCATCGTAATAAGTATCAGGTGTATCTAAAAACTCCACACCATTTGCACGAAGCGCTTCAACTGTTTTAACAATATCACTCGTTAATAAAGCAAGATGTTGTACACCTGCTCCATTATAGAACTCTAGATATTCCTGAATTTGTGATTTTCTCTTTCCATCTGCTGGTTCGTTAATAGGGAACTTAATACGACTTCCATTCGTCATAACTTTTGACATTAACGCCGAATACTCTGTACTAATATCATCATCATCGAAATGGATCATTTGTTTAAAGCCCATAACATTCTCGTAATAACTAACCCACTCTTCCATTTTCTCAACGTTACCAACTACATGGTCTACAGCAATTAAACCAGACTCTTCAAATGGAATATTAAACTCCACCTTTTGGAATCCAGGCATAAATGTTCCTTTATAATTTTTACGCTCTACAAGCGTGTGAATTGTATCACCATACGTACCAATAACTGCTTTTTTCAATGTACCGTCCTCATCTGTTAACTCCTCAGGTGGAGCAATTGCGACGGCACCACGCTTTACTGCTTCCGAGTATGCTTTATCAACGTCATCGACAAGTAATGCAACATCTTTTACGCCATCACCATGAGTCTTTACAAACTCTGCAATACGGTTATCGCTACTTAAAGCTCCAGACACAACGAAACGCATATTTTTTTGCACAAGAACATAAGATACCTTTTCACGATTTCCAGTTTCTAATCCAGAGTAAGCCACAATTTTGAATCCGAATGCTCTCGCAAGATAATAACTTGATTGCTTTGCATTTCCTACGTAAAACTCCAAATGATCTACATCACGTACCGGAAAAAAGTCCTCCATTTGTGCAGCTAGCGTATCCATAGATTTTTGTTTCATAAAATCCTCATCCCCCTGTAAATAGATTAAATGGTTCATACTTAAACCTAACCGAAAACGCTTCCAACATCGATTAATAGAAATTAGTTAGCAAGCTAACAAATTCTGACTTTTAAAATTTTCTATCTTTTCTGTCAAATTCCTCTTTTTTTCTTACATATAAAATTCGACTTTTTTCTCTTTGAAGTAAAATCAACAGTGGTTTTGTTCAGCCTCATTTTGAGGCGGGAGTCTACTGCCCGCAAATAGCGGGATAAGGGAATAATATTAACACTTAAAGATATATAGGGAGAAAATAAAAAAGACCCTAACATATTAACTACTTATCAATACGTTAGAGTCTTTATTTTTTTTGAATAATTGTATTTATATGTTTCATACTAATACATTTGCAAGGAATAGAATAAATGATGTTAATATTACTGCTCCACCTAATGATCCTAATAAATCTGTTTTTGTTACTTGTAACACTTGTTCACTGTTCATATTCCTCATTCTCCTTTCATTATTTGTATGATTTAAAACTTCTATTATACTAATACGCTTGATAGAAATACGATTAACGCTGTTAATACTACTGCTCCGCTTGCTGATCCTACAAAATCACCTTTTGTTACTTGTAATACTTGCTCTTTCATATCTTTCATTCTCCCTTCTTTTTCTTTTGTTACAAAACTTCTATTATACTAATACGCTTGATAGAAATACGATTAACGCTGTTAATACTACTGCTCCACTTGCTGATCCTACGAAGTCACCTTTTGTTACTTGTAATACTTGCTCTTTCATATCTTTCATTCTCCCTTCTTTTTCTTTTGTTACAAAACTCTTATTATACTAATACACTTGATAGAAATACGATTAATGCTGTTAATACTACTGCTCCGCTTGCTGATCCTACGAAATCACCTTTTGTTACTTGTAATACTTGCTCTTTCATATCTTTCATTCTCCCTTCTTTTCTCTTTTGTTACAAAACTTCTGTTATACTAATACGCTTGATAGAAATACGATTAATGCTGTTAATACTACTGCTCCGCTTGCTGATCCTACGAAATCACCTTTTGTTACTTGCAATACTTGCTCTTTCATATCATTTATCCTCCCTTTGAATAAGTTATCTATATGTAATTTCTAAGAAATGTTTATTTCATAGTTTTTATGTTATCGTTACATTGAAGTTAATAACGTAACGTTTGTAACATTAATGTAACATAACTATTATTACGTTGCAATATAATTACGTAAATTTTATTACACTTTTTTTACGTTTTTTTATAACTACCTCGAAAAACCTTGTTTTAATGCATTTTCTACTAGATTTATGTTTGTAACATTAATGTAACATTACAGACATGAAACGAAATATAATCGTATCCCTTTCTATTTTTGTTATAAACCGAAGTAAAACCCTAATGAATAACGTTGAATTTATTGAACTTTTACTGACAGTTAATGCAGGATAAAATCCTCTCTTTCCAAGATAAGTTTATATGTTTCCTCTATATAACTATGTATAATGAAGACAAAGAGGTGGTCATTTTGAAATTAATCGCATTAGATATGGATGGTACACTACTATCATCTAACCTTGAAATCTCCAAAAGGAACTTACAAGCAATCCAAACTGCACAAGAAGCTGGACATATTGTAATGATTTGTTCTGGCCGTGCGAAAGAGGATGCTTTAAAACTATTGGAAGAATATCAATTATCTCTTCCAGTTGGAGCAAGCAATGGGGCAATTGTTTATGTGGATGGAAAAGTAATTAACTCGCAGTGTATACAAAACGATAAAGTGTACAAGCTTGCAAAATTACTAGAATCTGAAGGTTTTCCATATAAACTATATACGAATAAAGGGGTTTATTCTCCATATACATGGCAAGATCAAGTTATGCAGGCGTTCGAAGAAAACAAGCATGCGCTAGATGTTACGTTAGAAGAGCTTGAGCGGATTACAGAAAAGCAAAAGAAATCCAACCTAATTACAGATTTCCAAAAAATCGAAGATGTTGTAAATAACCGAGAACTAGAAATATCTAAATTCTTCATTTTAACATTTAATGCAGGGCATCGCGCACAGCTATTACGTATATTACAAGAAGACACTGACATTATGGTTACCGCATCGGCTCCTACTAATTTAGAAATTATGGATAGGAACGGACATAAAGGAAATGGACTAAAGCAAATGGCAGTCCATTTTAACATTCCAATTGAAGATACAGTTGCTATCGGTGATAATTTTAATGATGTACCAATGTTAGAAGTTGCTGGTTTATCTATAGCAATGGGGAATGCTGAAGAAGATGTAAAAAAACTATGTGACGTTGTAACATTAACAAACAATGAACATGGTGTTGCCCATGCAATCGAGCAATTTGTATTAAAACAACCTTCATCTAGTAAATAAAGCGAAACTTTAATCAGAGGATGGTTGTCCATCCTCTCTGATTATTAGTTGAACCAATCAGGCTTTTACGAGCAGTTAATGCGGGATAAAAAAGGACTCTTTCAAATTGAAAGAGTCCTTTTCTTTTATACGTGATGACAAGCAACAAAATGATCATCACCAACATTACGAAATTCTGGTACAATTTTTTTACAAACATCTGTTGCAAACGGACAGCGTGTATGAAAACGACAACCTGAAGGTGGATTCGCTGGACTTGGAATATCCCCCTCTAGTATAATTCGTTCTCGCTTCACTGTTGGATCTGGTATTGGCACAGCTGATAACAATGCTTTTGTATACGGATGAAGCGGGTTCATAAATAACTCATCACGCGGTGCCGTCTCCACAATCGTTCCTAAATACATAATCCCGATTTTCGTACATAAATGCTCCACTACACTTAAATCATGTGAAATGAATAAATAAGATAATCCCTTTTTCTCCTGTAATTCACTAAATAAATTAATGATTTGTGCTTGAATAGATACATCTAGCGCTGCCACAGGTTCATCAGCTACAATAAATTCCGGATTTAATACCATAGCTCTTGCGATAACGATACGCTGACGTTGCCCACCAGAAAACTCATGAGGATACCGGTCAATATGATATGGAGCTAAGCCACATAACTCCAACACTTCTATCACTTTTTCACGAGCATTTTCTTTCGTCGCTAGTCCGTGCGCCAACATCGGCTCACCAAGCGCTTCTCCAATTCTCATTCTTGGATTTAATGAGCTAAATGGGTCTTGGAAGACGAGCTGCATATTAGGGCGATGCTTTCTCAATTCCTCCTTAGATAAAGAATAAACATCGTGCCCTTTAAACCTCACTTCCCCCTCCGTTTTTTGGACGAGACGTAAAATTGTTTTCCCTATCGTTGTTTTTCCACTTCCTGATTCTCCAACGAGGCCGAACACTTCGCCTTTATTAATAGTAAAACTTACTCCATCAACTGCTTTTACATGTCCAATCGTTCTACTAAATATGCCACCTTTAATCGGAAAATACGTCTTTAAGTTTTTCACTTCTAATAATGGTTCACTCATTGTTCCGCACGCTCCTCATATAACCAGCAAGCCACTTTATGGTTCTCATCATGTACATTCAGATTTGGTGCTTCTTCTTTACATATTTCCATACAATGCTCACAACGACCGCTAAAATAGCAGAATTCACCTAAGCCAACTAAATTCGGAACTTGCCCTGGAATAGAATATAGTTTATCTATTCGTTTTCCCATTACCGGCTTTGATTTCAACAAACCTTTCGTATACGGATGTTTCGGATTTTGAAATATCTCTAGTACTGGAGCTTCCTCAATAACTTTTCCACCATACATAACAACAACGTAATCCGCCATTTCGGCTACAACGCCTAAATCATGTGTAATTAATAAGATCGATGTTTTAAATTCCTCTTTTACTTGTCTTAGTAAATCTAATATTTGAGCTTGAATCGTAACATCAAGAGCTGTTGTCGGTTCATCTGCAATTAATAATTTAGGATTACAACTAAGCGCAACAGCAATCATAATGCGTTGTAACATGCCTCCACTCAGTTCATGCGGATAAGAATGGACAATTTCATCAGCGCGAGCTATGCCAACTTTACGAATTAATTCAATTGCCTTCTTATATGCTTCATTTTTACTAAGTAATTCATGTTCCCTTAACGTTTCTACAATTTGTTCCCCTACAGTGAAGACAGGATTTAGCGATGTCATCGGTTCTTGGAAAATCATTGCAATATCATTGCCTCGTAAACTACGAAGTTCTTTCTCTTTCATACCTAAAAGACTTTTTCCTTCATATAAAATATCTCCACCTACTACACTTCCTGATTCAGCAATAAGCCCCATAATAGATAAAGCCGTTACACTCTTCCCGCAACCCGATTCACCTACAACACAAACTGTTTCCCCTTCTCGAACTGCAAAGCTAACATGATTAACAGCCTTTACTGTCCCTTCTTCTGTCTGGAAGTGTGTTTGTAAATCTTTCAGCTCTACTACTGCTTTACTCATATTTCCTCACCTACCGTCTCATCTTTGGATCTAACGCATCACGAAGTGCATCACCAAGTAAATTAATTGATACAACTGTTATAAAAATTGCAAAACCGGGCGGGATCCATAACCACGGACGCTTTTGGAAGTCGATTAATGAGTTAGCCGCACTAATCATGTTCCCCCATGATGGTGTAGGTGGGACGACTCCGAGACCTAAGTAGCTTAGTGCGGACTCTCCTAAAATGGAACCTGCTACACCTAATGTGGATACCACAATTAATATCGGTAAAACATTGGGGATTAAATGATATATAATTTTCCGGTAATCTTTTATTCCTAAAACATCGGCAGCTTGCATAAACGCTTGCTCTCGAAGAGATAAAATTTGACCTCTTACAAGACGTGCAAGTCCTGGCCAACCTACTAAACTTAAAATAATCATAATGACATAAAGACGATAATCAGACGGTACTTTCCATTCTGATAAAATAGCTCCCATTATAATAAGCAACGGTAATCCCGGCATCGACATTAAAATATCTGCAAGACGCATAATAATATTGTCTACAATACCACGATAAAAACCTGCGATAGCTCCTAATAAAGCTCCAAGTATAACTGATAAAACCATTGAAGCTAGGCCAATTGTTAATGAAATACGCCCCGCTTGCATAAGTCTCGTTAAAATATCTCTTCCTAATTGATCTGTACCGAGCCAATGAGAAAAACTAGGTGGTTTGTTAATTAACGCAACTTGTATTTTCCCCGATGCATATGGCGAAAAGAATGGACCGATAAAACAAAATAAAAACATAAAAGTTAATGCATAAAATCCTACGAGCGCCATCTTATTTCTCTTTATCCTTTTAAGAGCTTGTCGCCATGGCGACGATTCATTTCTTCTCTTTTTTTCTTTTTTCTCTGTAATTGCTGTAACAGTCTCCATTTCTTTCCCCCTTTACTTCAACCGAATTCGCGGATCAACAACTGCATATACGATATCTGCTAAAAAGTTTGAAACGATTGTTAAACAAGAAAGAAACATCGTAAATGCCATCAATACTGTATAGTCACGAAAATTTAATGCTTCTAATTGAATACCGCCAATCCCTGGCCAGTTAAAAATTTGTTCAATAATAATTGCCCCAGAAAACAATCCAGGTAACTCAAACGCAAGCAATGTAATAGCCGGTAAAATGGCATTTTTTAATGCATGCTTATAAATAACAGTCTTCTCTTTTAACCCTTTTGCTCGTGCTGTTCGTATGTAATCTTGCCTTACAACCTCTAACATACTGGTTCTAAAGTAACGAGTTAATGAGCCCACACCAAGAAGAGTCAAAATAAATACCGGTAACACCATATGCTTTGCAACTTCTATCACATAAACAAACCCGGTTGAATTACTACCAACATCAATCATTCCACCTATCGGTAATAACTTAAGATCAACTGCAAACACCTTAATTAGAAACAGGCCTATAAAAAATGAAGGAAATGACATCGCTGCAAAGATACCAATTGTTACAAGCTTATCGAATAAAGAATGTTGTTTTGTCGCTGAAAATACACCGATAATAAGTGCAATTAGCCAAATAAAAAATAACGCAATAACTGCTACACTGAAAGAATTCCAAATAAATTTATTTAATAATGACGTCACAGACTCTTGATATTGAAGTGAAAAACCGAAATCCCCTTGCAATGCATTACCTAACCAATGAAAATAACGCTCAATAATTGGCTTATTTAATCCATACAATTCCCGAAGCTCTGCCGCCCTTTGCGGTGTAATCTTAGGATTCGAATCAATATAATCTCCTGGAAGAAGTGCGAACAGGAAGAAAATAACAACTGATGTTCCAAAAAGTGTAGGAATCATTTGTAACAACCTACGAACGATATACGTTTTCACCCTTTTTCTCTCCAATCTTATGCTTAAAATAGAAGAACATTTTTTCGAATCAGCATATTACTAGCCGAATGAAAAAATGTCTTCTACTTATACATTCTTCTCGTTATTTTTCAATAGATAATGCTGGCGAGTTCGAACTAATACTGTCATACTTCTCAGGATCAATTCCTTTAATGTTTCCATTGTAAGCTGTGATGATTCTACGATAATTCAATAAAATTACTGGTGGATCATCACTTAGTTCTTTGTACAGTTCTTTATAAATCGGTTTACGTTTCTCAATATCTACAGTTTCAATTCCTTTTCTAATCAATGCATCTACTTTTTCATTTTTATATCCTAGAGTATTATCATCACCTTCTGAGGAGTAACCGCCTACAGTTTCACTGGGATCTGTTGTAATTGGTGTTGCAACAGAAGCTAAATCATAATCTCCTTTTTTCACTTTTGACAGCATCGTATTAAAATCCATAAATTCAGGGTTGAATTCAACACCTAATTCTTTATAGTTCTCTTTTGCTATCGGAATAAATAAATCACCGTCTTTTGCTGAGCTTGCACCATAATACGTTAATTTAAGTTTTTGACCATCCTTTTCACGGATCCCGTCTGAACCAACTTTCCATCCAGCTTCATCTAATAATTTCTTTGCCTTATCTAAGTTATATTCATACTTATTAATTCCCTCTTCTGTATAAGCCCAAGATGTTGGGTGAATTGGAACATTAGCTACTGTACCGTATCCTTTGAAAGCAGTATCTACATATTTTTTACGATCCAATCCATAAATAAGGGCTTGACGAACTTTCTTATCTTTTAAATATGCTTTTTTACTATTCATTCTTATATAACTAAATGAAGCAGCCGTCTCTATTTCAACATTTGCAAACTGTAAACTCTTCACTTGTTCTAAAATTTCATCCCCGTACCCTACTCCTGTATAATCTATCTCACCTGTTTGGAATAATTGGAATTTTGTATCCGGTGAAGTAATCTTATAAATAAAGTTTTGGATTTTTGGTTTACCTGCATAATAATTTTCATTTGCTATAAAACGAACTTCCTGCCCTGGGATATACTTTTCGAACTTATATGGCCCCGCAGCTATCGGTTTTCCATATAACTCTTTTAAGTAATCAAGACTAGTATTTTGTTTATACTCTTTTCCATAATAAGCTTTCGATAATACTGGACCACCTAAAGCAATTAGCGCTTGTGAGTTAACTTTTTCAGTCGTAATTTTAATTGTTTGTGGATCAACAACTTGAATCCCTTCAATAGACGTCGCTTTTCCTTCTTTATATTCTTTTCCACCTTTAATTGCATATTGTGAAATATCATCGCCGCCTTCATACGCTTTATCATGTAGAAGTGTTAATGTAAATGCTACATCGTCAGCAGTTAATGGCGATCCATCACTAAATTTCAAGTCTTTACGTAAATGAAATGTATATGTTAATTGGTCTGAAGAAACATCCCACTTCTCAGCAAGATCTGGTACCGGTTTTCCTTGTTTATCTGTTGTAACAAGGGAAGCAAAAATAACCGATGTCACATTGCCATCCCAACCATTCTCTTGAAAGTAAGGTAAGAAAACTCCTCCAGGCTTTGAGATACCAGAAATAAAAGTATCTTTTCTATTCTTCGCTTTATCTGGTACTTTCGTTTTATCTGTCGCAGCGATCTTTTCAATTTTTATATTTTTTAAATCTTGCTGTTTAACCGGTTCTGTAGAAGCCGTATCCTCCTGTCCCCCACAAGCAGATAACACAAGCGAACTACTCATTAATACCGAAAATACACCAGCCCATTTTTTTGTCTTTTTCTTCATTGTCCCCACCCTAACTTTTTTTAATAATTACACCTTATGAACTGCTTGCCCTATGTATGCCTCCCACAGCAACATTTTATAGCCAATCGGAAAAGTCGGTTTTAACCGTAAAAAAATAGATGTTTTTGAGGGGTAACAATCTTATTCCGACCTTTCCGGTAGACTTTATGGTTATTAGCTTATATCTTCCACTATATTTTGTCAATTCTTTCTATATAAAAATTTTGAGAATTTTTTAAAAATATTGTTTTATCTTTAATTTAGGTAAACTCATCTACATATCGTTTTAGTTATCTTCACTCAACTCCTGATATAGCTTTTTATAAATCTCTTTTCGTTTCTAATGTTTACTTAGTTAATGCATCCACATTTCGTATTAAAAAACATAAAAATTCACTTCTATTTGTTCATCATGAAACATAGAATACTATTAACCAATTACCAAAAAGGGGGCGAAAACATGGACAACCTATTCCAATACGTCCTGCACTACGTATTATTAACAATTATGATAGTCGGGGCGCTATTACTATTCCCGTTCTTCCCAAAGTTCGTCCTCTTTTTAGCCTTTTTTATTATGTTCGGGATCGCTATTATAATTTCAACGAGGGAAGATACCAAACAAAAAGAAAGCAGAGCTCAGCGCGTAAAGCTGTAACTCTGCTTTCTTTTTTCAGTCGTAACGTATTCTTGTTAAACCGATTATGAAAAATACTCCTGCAAATAAAATGAGTATACCAATATATCCTCCTATATCTGCTAATGTACCTCCCCTTACAATTAACTCCGTAAAGCCACGCATCGCCCACGTTTGCGGAACAAAATTTGCCACCGTTTGCATCCACGTCGGTTCAACTTCAATCGGCCAATAAAGACCACTAATCATACATGTTGAAATTACAACGATATTACCTAGTGCTGACTGCTGTTCTGTTGTTTTTACGATACTTGCTAATAATAAGGCTAAACCAATGACAGCTAATAATAATACTGAAACGAGTGTAATAACCCCTAATAAATTCCCCCACTGCACATCAAATAATGAATGCGTTAATATCATTAAAACTCCAAATTGAATCCACCCTATTAAAAAGAAGGAAAGGATATATCCTGCTAGTATTTGAACTTTTGAAACTGGTGCCCCTAATAAACGAGACCAAACACCAAGTTGTCTAGCTTTCAAAATAGTTCCCGTCGCACTTAACATGACAATCATAACGAATAGAATTGAAAAACCTGCAGCTCGCCCTGTAACGTTATTTAACTTTTGATCATCATGTAAAATTGATTCTTTTTGAATCGAAACAGGATCTACTTTTGTATAGATTTCTTTATACATCGGTTCCCACGAAGTGTTACTTTTCTTCTCGAAATCTCTTGCTGCACTAACTTCTATCTCCATCTTTTTTAACGCACTTGTCAATACTTGCTCTACAGAAGTTCCACCAGTAAAATCAGCACTAGCTTGAAATTCGATATTTTCTACCTTTCTATCTAGCATACTCTTTTGAAAGTCTTTCGGAATGATAACTATACCCGATGATTTTTTGTTTTCAATCTTCTGTTTCCCTTCCTTATACGTTACTTTCTCTATAGAAATTAAGTCACTCTTCTTTATTTCCTCATAATACTTGCTAGATACTACAGAACCATCTTCATCTACTAAGCTAACATTTACTTTCTCATTCCCACTTCCACCTAAAAGTCCGCCGAAAATGAGTGTGAAAATAATAGGCATTCCAAACATGAGTATATAACTTTGTGGCTTTATTAAAATTTGTTTTAACTCTAGCCAACAAAGCGCCCAAACCTTCTTCATCATTTCCCCTCCTATCTCGTACGTAAACGTAACGTTCCAATCATAACGGAGATAATTCCTGTACTACATAAACTTAAAATAACAGGGAGCAGCACATCCCAAGATGTTCCCGACATAATATTTAAGAAGCTCGTAAGTGCCCATTTATTCGGAGCAATATTCGCAACTGTTTGAAGTGTATCGGGAAATACATAAATCGGTAACATTGATCCCCCTAATATAGCTAGTATTTGAATACCGATTCCCCCCATTAAATCTGCCGTTTTTTCCTCACGAATAAAGGCTGCAATTAACATAGATAAACCAGAAACACAAATTGCATAAGAAATTCCCAACACTACTATTTGAGGCACGTCTTCGCCCCATTCCACATGAAACATAAAGTGTGTAGCAACTATAAACATTCCAAATTGTATGCAGGCAAATAGTAATGTACCTAAAAACTTCCCGAATAAAATTGAAAATGAGCTCGTCGGTGTACTGAACAAACGCGCCAACGTTTCAGTTCGTTGCTCTGTTACAACTGACTTTGCACCTACTGTTATGTTATATAGTAAAAACATGACTAACATTGCTGCTGCATAATATTGCATCGCTGCAACTGTTTTTTTACCTATCGTTCCTCTTTCAATGTTATCCGCACTTGTAGTTGCTATCGTCTGTAGACTTCCACTTACCTCTTTTGCAACTTGTGCTACATCACCCTGCTGAGATTTTGCTAATTCTGTTACAACACTTTTAGTAGATACTGCGACCGTTTGAACACGTTCTGAAAAAGAGCGGATCATTGACTCTGCAATTTTTGCTTGTATATCTTTTGATGGGTCTATAAGCACCTTTGGTTCTTTTAATTTTCCATCTTGTACTTGTTCGCTCCATTTATTTGGGATGATAATTCCTACATCGATTTTCTTTTCCTTTAACATATTTTCAAGCTCTTCTTGGGAGTTAACTATCTTTACTTTCACATCATCTTTTATTTCTTTAGATTGCAATACATCTTTTTGAAAGACATCTGCAAACTCATCCGTTCCCTCTTGATAATAGCCAATTACTGTTTTCGGTAGTCCACCACTATCAAATACATTACTTAACGCTGAACCTAAAATCGCTGTTAATAAAAGCGGCATAATTAACATCATCATAAATCCGCGGCGATCAATTAAACGGATTTTTAAATCTTTCCATGCAATAATGAAACTTTTCATCTCGCACTAACCTCCTTAATCACGCAGTGAACGTCCTGTTAATTGTAAAAAGAGTGCCTCTAAATTCGGTTCTTGTACTTCCAGTTTTAAAATTTGAGCGTTGTTCTCAACAACTACCGAAACAACTGTGCCAATTGCCTCGCCACCATTTAGTCCAATATCAATCGTGCTAGTATCTTCGTCAAAAATAATCCGTTCAACAATAGGTAGTGCCTTTAGCTTGTGCAGCAGTTCCTTACTATAACGATTTAATTGCAATTTCACTATAAACCCATCTGTCAGACGATTACATAACTCTCTTTTCGTCCCTAGTGCAATTACCTTTCCGTGATCAACGATGGCAATTCGCTCACATAGATACTCAACTTCTTCCATGTAATGACTCGTATAAATGACCGTCATACCTTTTTCATTTAATTTTTTAACAGTCTCTAAAATATGATTTCTCGATTGTGGATCAATCCCGACTGTCGGTTCATCCATAATTAATAACTCTGGTTCGTGCATAAGTGCTGCACCAATATTAATACGTCTTTTCATTCCACCTGAAAATGTTTCAATTTTATCTTTTCCACGGTCCTGTAAACCGACGTAAGCTAACACTTCTTCTGCTCGCTTTTTGGCAACTCTCCCATTTAAACCGTACATCTTCCCCCAGAAAATCAAATTTTCCTTTGCTGAAAGTGTCGGATACAGCGCAATGTCTTGCGGGACAATACCGATTTTCTTTTTCGCTTCTAATGGATACTCTTTTACAGATTTCCCACCAACTTTTATATCACCACTATCGTATGGAATTAACCCGCAAATCATTGATATCGTCGTTGATTTCCCCGCTCCATTTGGGCCAAGCAATCCAAATGTTTCACCTTTTTTCACTTCCAAAGAAACATTCTTTACAATTTCCTTCTTGCCAAATGATTTCGTAATATGATCTATGACTAACATATTGATTCAGCCCCTTTGCATTCATCTACACTTTCATTGTAGAAAAATTCCTTCTTCTCTCCATCACCCTTGAGATAGAAATACAAAATAAAAAAAGCAGCAAATTCTGCTGCTTTTTTACACTTATATATGCCAAAAGTCATGTGTACATTGTGACGCCATACCTTACTGCGTATATCGCTGCTTGCGTTCGATCTCTCAGTTCTAGCTTACTAATTAAATTAGAAACATGATTCTTAACAGTTCCCTCTGTAATAAATAGCTTTTCGGCAATCTCTTTATTATTTAACCCAAGTCCAATTTCTCTTAAAACATCTACTTCTCGCTCAGTTAACTGTTCTAATTGTTCTGGCGGAGGGCACTCTACTGCTACTTTTGTCTTTTTCAATTCCTTTACAATTTGTGCTGTTATATCTTGAGGAAGCACAGCACCTCCACCGTGTACCGTTAAAATAGCCTGAACGATTGCATCCGTCTCCATGTCCTTCAATAAATATCCGCTCGCTCCTTGCTCTAATGCTTCAAAAATAAGCTCACTATCACTAAAAGTCGTTAACATAAGAACCTTTATATGAGGGAACTGTTCTCTCACTAAACGTGTTCCTTCAACACCATTCATACGAGGCATTCGAATATCCATCAAAATAATTTCAGGATGTAACTCTTTCACTTTTTGTACCACTTCGTCTCCATCAGTAGCCGTTCCCACCACTTCAAGTTCCGGACGTAAATTTAATAACATCGCTAAACCATCACGAATGAGTGATTGATCATCAACAATCATAATGCGAATCATACCGTTCCCCCTATTACCCACGTTTTCTCCTGAAGTGGAAATTCAACCTGTAAACGGAAGCCTTTTTCTATCTCGCTCTCAAATTGAATAGTCCCACCATGTTCCTCTACACGTTCTTTCATATTAAGTAAACCAAAACCTGGGCTTACCTCGTTGACGCCCACACCATTATCCGAAATACATAGTGTAACTTGTTTCGTTGAACAAGTTACACTCACTTCATATAAACTCGCTTTCCCGTGACGTTTCGCATTTGTTAAAGACTCTTGCATAATACGAAGCAACGTAGGCTGTAGTGACAACGGAATCAAAACCGGGTCCCCTTGTAATTGAAAAGATACTTGTACTTTCGTCGCTTTAGAATATCCATGTAACATTTCACGTATATTCTCTATTATGTTCCCTAGTTTACTTTCCTCTTTTAAGGCATGCACAGAAGCTCTCACTTCTTGAAGTGATTTTCTAGCTAACCCATGACATGTATGTAAAACTTCTTCCGTAGCGTCCGATTTTTGTTTCCATAAAGCCTCTGCTAGTTGTAACTGAACAAGTAAGGCAGTCATATTGTGACCAACTATATCATGAATTTCTCGGGCAATATCATTTCGCTCCCGAACAGCTGTCAATTCTTCCACCTCTTTGGCATATAGCCTTAATTGTTCATGTGCTTCTTTTAAAGCTGTATGAGATAATGCTAATTTTCCATATTGCTCATCTACCATTTGCCGAGCAGCCGTAAGTTTTTTTATTAAGTTTCCAGCTAAAGCACTGAAAACGATGAACATAAAGTTAATTGCATTACCCTCCAATTCCAGACCTCCTGTATGTTGGTACGTATGCATTATATTTATAAACCAACAAAGAAAGAAAAAAACGATAAAAAAATAAGTCATGCTTTTACGCCAATCACGAATAAATAATCCTACCGCATCAATTCCAAATATAATTAAATACAAACATGTCTCGGGAAATAAAAATCCTAATAACGCTGTGACAATACCGTTTGCGAGCAAGGTATAAAAAATGAGTTTCCTACTCCCTTTTGCTTTTACAAGCAAAATATGATTCACAATATAAATAAAAAGTGCAATGCCGACAAAGATTTGTAAATTTGCTGTTTCACGTGAAACATGATTTGCGTAAACTAAACAAATCATGACAATTGTAGCAATCCGCGCGTATCCTAACATAAAATTCCCCTCACGTTTCCGTAGCATAAAGCTCATTTTCTTATCATGATAACAAGAAAATTATACCAATATTTATCACTTTGTTATACAAAAAAGAGCAAGCCCTCCCTCAAAATATGAGAAAACAACTTGCTCTTTTTCATTCTATTTTCTTTACTCCACAATATTCTCTAACTCATTATATAAATCTGCTCGTAACAACTCTTTTTTCGTTTTTTCTTCATACAATTGTTCAAGCATTTCAACATCAACTACATTTTCCATTTTACATTCAAGGGCATATATATCTTCTTCTATATGCATTAAATCGTTTTCAACTTTCTCTAAATTTCTAGACTCCTGCTTTTTTATAGGTATCACTTCTAACGCTTTACTCCCTTGCTGCTTCTTTTTCACTACTTGTTTCTCAATTCTTTCTTCCCACTTTTGACGAGCCCATGCATAATTCCCTGCAAACTCAAATAATTTGTGCTCATCAATCCAATATGTCTTTTCAAATAATTTATTTAAGAAATAACGATCATGTGAAACAGCTAAAATAGTCCCATTATATTGTTCAAGTGCTTCCTCTAAAACTTCCCTTGATTCAATATCAAGATGGTTTGTCGGCTCATCTAAAATCAAAAAATTGATGTCTTGATACATAAGTTGCGCAAGCCTTAACCTCATTTTTTCCCCACCACTAAGTTGCGTCACTTTCTTAAAAACAGCTGGACCATAAAATAAAAACCGAGCTAATATGTGTCTTGCTTCCCCCTCTGTTACAGCTACACACTCTCTGAAAGCTTCCAATACATTGTCCTTCATATTCCCATACGTATGTTGCGATAAATAACCGATTTTCACACTACTACCAATCCGAATTTCTCCAGCATCTTGCTGGATTTCTTCTAGTAGTAATTTTAATAACGTAGTCTTTCCTGTACCATTACGTCCAACGATGGCTGCGCGCTCCTGAAAACGAATATGCAAATTTGCTTTCTCGAATAAAGATCGGTCAGCAAATCCTTTACTAACTTCTTTCATTACAACGACATCTTTTCCACTTCTCTCTTGCCCTTCAAACTGAAGTCCCATCTGTTTTCTTTCCAAAATAGGCTTCTTTAGTTTCTCCATGCGCTCTAACGCACGTTCCATATTTCTAGCTCTCTTATGCAATCCTTCATTCGGAGGATTCGCTTGATTTGCCCATTCACGTAGACGCTTAATTGCTTCTTTCATTTTCTTTATTTTCTTTTGCTGTTCTTGATAAGCTTGAAATTCCTGAAGCAACCTTTCTTCTTTTTCCTCAACAAACTGTGAATAGTTCGTATGATATACGTGAATTTCTCCATCTTCTAAATCTAAAATTTTCGTTACAACTTCATCAAGAAAATACCGATCATGCGAAATGACCATAACCGTCCCAACATATTCTTTTAAAAACTGCTCTAACCATTCAACTGCAAATAAATCTAGATGATTTGTTGGTTCATCTAATAAAAGTAAATCTGGTTTCTGCAATAGCATATACGCAAGACTTACCTTTGTCTGTTCCCCGCCACTTAATTCCGTAAATAATCGAGAGAATAGTTCTGTCACTTGTAGGCCATTTGCTACCTTCATAATATTTGCTTCTATTTCGTAACCACCGAGGAATGCGAATCTTTCTTGAATTACTCCGTATCTCTCCATTAACTTTTCTAAAGCAAATGGTTCCAGTTCTTCCGCCATATTCTTTTCTAAAGCATGCATTTCTCTTTCTAATTCCTTTTCTGCTTTAAAAGCAGAACTTAATACATCATATACGGTTATTCCATCATCAAACTTTGGAATTTGTGCCACATGACCAATACGTGTTCCTTTCTTCATATGGATAGCTCCTACATCCACACTCTCCATCCCTGTTAAAAGCTGAAAAATCGTCGTCTTCCCACTACCGTTACGACCAACTAACCCAACACGTTCACCATTCTTTATTTCAAACGATATATTTTCAAATATGATGTTTCCACCAAAAGATTTCGTTACATTATTTACACTACAAATTGTCATTTTCCGTACTCCTTTCAATATAAAAAACCATGGGAAAGAAACATTCCCCATGGTTTTCGGCATAGAAAAAGGAAGCCAAATAGCTCCCTTTTCACACGTTTATTAAAAATGGGTGAAGAGATTTCTATCGTTCAATAGCCACTATGCAATTGTTAAAAAAGGGCATACGTATCCCGTTAACAACCACATCATGAAAAATCGCACGACAAAAATAGATAAAATCTAAAAATTTGGCACGTGCAGCTAAAGAACGTTTCATCTCATTCACCCCTTTCGTACGGAATTTAATACTTACTTCTTTATTATACTTCCCTATTTCATGTTTGAATAGTCATTTTTCTGAAAATAATGAAGATAGACTAAACATTTCAATAAGTGACACCAAATCTTACAAAACTGTTATGTTCACGTAATGGAAAGCGATAGTACGAAAAGATGCCTCCCTATACAATAAAGATGTAAACAAGAGAGACAAACAAAAGGAGGAAACAATCATGATGAAAGAAATCGTAAAAGAAATCTTTGAGGTATTAGTGAACGGACAAGCAGTTGTAAAGGAACTAAATGAACTATAAAAAGGAGTGAAGAAATATGATGAACATGGTAAAAATGATTTTACACGCTTTAGTCGATGCAAAAGCAGTTAGCCAAGAATTAAACCAACAATAAAAAGGGGTCCATGAATATGAAGAAAGCCATTATTGTAATCGCAAGTACAGCAATCGCCTTATACACAATAAAAAATAGAAAAAAGAAAAATAATAAAACTGCTCTATATTATCCATACACATTATTAAAAAGAAAATAAAAGACAAGGTACCCTACTGTAATGAGGATATCTTGTCTTTTATTTTTTTCCTATTCCCTTTAAAGGATTTCCTTCTCCTTTTCCCGAATGTATTAAGCGGGATTTTTACACATATTTTAAAGGGGCATATATACAAATGGATACACAACAACTATATTTTTTAAACGATATCGGTAAACAGAAACCAGAAAGCATTCGGAACCGAAGCGCTGCATGTCCTTTTTGCGACAGAGAAAATTTAACGGATATTTTAGCAACTGAGAGTTCTATTATTTGGCTGAAAAATAAATTCCCTACATTGAAAGATACATTTCAAACGGTGTTAATCGAAACAGATAATTGCGAAGATCATATCGCAACATATACAGAAGAACATATGAGAAAACTAATGCACTTTTCCATTCAACATTGGTTACACTTACAGGACAACGAAGAGTTTGCATCTGTGATTTTATACAAAAATCATGGTCCATTTTCAGGTGGAAGTTTGCATCATGCACACATGCAAATTATCGGTATGAAACATGTAGATTATCTCGAAAATATTGAAGAAGAAAATTTCCAAGGGGTAATTGTTCAAAAAAATGAACGCATTGAACTTAATATTTCAGAGCGTCCTATTATCGGTTTTACTGAATTCAACATAATCATTGGTGATACTACATATATAGATGAAATGGCAAGTTACATTCAGCAAACTGTACGTTACATTCTGACAGATTTCCATAAAGGATGTAGCAGTTATAACTTATTCTTCTATCACTTAAATGGAAAAATTATTTGTAAAGTTGTCCCACGCTTTGTAGTTTCACCATTATATGTGGGGTATAAAATACCGCAAGTTTCTACAAAGTTAGAAGATGTGAAAATACAACTAGCGCAGTACTTCATAAGACAAGAAGGCGAAATTATTTATAAGAAAACAGAGTAGGTGTCGAAAACCTACTCTGTTTTCCCTCATTAACGACCAGTAAAAGCCCGATTGGTTCAACTATTAATCAGCGAGGGATGAATAAACTCCCTCGCTGATTAAAGTTTCACTTTATTACGCCTTTATTTCGATAGTATACATCCTCTAATCCGACGTTATACTTCATATTGTTATCCGTCCACTCTGGCCCTAAATTTCCTGGCCATCCAGATGTATTCGCTATATATTTTAGTAATGCAAAATCAGTCAAACCTTTTTGAACCCCACGTTTGTACCCTTTCACTAAATGCGTCATTGCAATTTGTGCATTTGTACGTGGATCTTTCAACTCTTCATCTGTTAAATGATCTGGTGCAAGCCCACCACCGCGATGTAATTGAAACAACCCGAATGAAGTCCCGTTATCTCCAACGCTTCTTGGATTTAACCTACTTTCATGTTCGGCAATTGTAAGAGGTATCCATTCTGGAAGATTTACTTTCTTTGCTTCCTCTATAATGATCTGTTTCATCTGTTTTGCTTCTTCTGAATCAACATAGCTTGTCTCATTCATTAGCTTACCCATTCCTTCAGACTTACCTTGGAAATATAAATACACTCCAAGAACAACTAAAAATCCTACAAAGAATTTCTTCACTACCTCTACCTCTTTCTCCGCTGAAATTTGTCCCCTTTCAGCCTTCCCTCTACAATTACCCACATTCTATCATTCTCTTACTCTTTCATCATAGCAAATAACTATACATATTATCATCATGCTTTGGACCGATTTTGTGAAAAAACATATGGTAAATACGTGCAAAGATGTAACTTTCATAGACTATAACTTATTTTTTGTATATAATTGTAAGCTGAATTCTAAATATAAACTAGGAGAATAATAATATGAAAAAATGGCTATTACTCTTATTCAGTTTACTACTATTAATTCCTGTCCCTATTTCCGCACATAAAACCGAAAAGCCGAAAGTCCTTATTTTATACAGTTCAAATGATGATCAAATTACAAGTGATATCCAAATACTTAATACACAAGTAGGGCATTTTACTAATAATATAACAATTAAAAACATAAAACAGTTAGCTGAAATAACCGATAAATCTTCGTATACACATGTTATTTACGTGGGTGAAAAACAAGAAGAACTTTCTACTGAGGCAAAAGAATTTCTAGAAAGCTTCCCGGGACCACTACTAGTTTTAGGTCAAAATATAGAACAGTTATCTAATCGTTTTTCGTTTATCACACTTAAAAATGAAGATATAAACTCTGATACAATTGAATATCCAACACGTAAACTAAAGAATACATTAGAGGAAGAGAGAGCAATTAAACAACTTGATACAAATGGAACAATTCTCGCCCATGCTTTAAGAGGAAATAATACTTATCCATTAATTGTACAGCAAAACAATTCTTATTATGTTGCAACTTCCAACCTCTTTGATTGGATATCTTATTATATTGGCGAAAGCTTATTTTCTTATTTTCAACAAAAACCTGAAACTAATAAAAATTTAGCCTATTTACGTCTTGAGGACGTTCACCCAGCTGCAGATATAAACCAATTACAGGACATTGCTGAATTATTAAAGAAAAAAAAGATTCCTTATATGATCACTGTTATTCCTGTATATATAGATCCAGAGACAGGTAAAACGCTACATTTAAAAGATAAACCTGAACTAGTCGATCTTTTACGCTCTATGCAAAATGATGGTGCAGCGATTATTATGCATGGTTATACTCACCAATTTTATGACAGCGAAACTGGTGAAGGCTTTGAATTTTGGGACGTAAAAACAGATCAACCAATTCGCCAACCGAAGCATGAAAAACCAAAAACAAAGGATGACTTCCCCAATACAGAAGCATATAACCAGTACATAAAAAAAGGAGAAGCATTTGAAGAAAAATATACGACAGATCATATTGAAAAAGGTATTCAAGAACTTGTAGATGCTAAACTTTATCCTGTCGCATTTGAAGCACCTCATTACACGATGTCCCAAAAAGGATATGAAATATTATCACGATATTTTTCAACTTATGTAGGACAACTACAGTTAAGCGATACAACTTGGAAATCCATGCACTCTCCAGCATACAGAAGTACACCATCATTTTTACATGGAATGAAATTAATGCCTGAAACAGTTGGATTTATTGAAGAAGATAAACCACAAGCTATTGCCCAAATGAAAGAACGTGCTTTATCTGTCGCTAAATTATCCAATGGAGTTATTGGTGCATTCTATCATCCATACTTAGGAGTGAAACCATTAAAAGAAGTATTAAAAGATCTAGAAAGCATTCCAAACATAGAATGGATTGATTTACAAAAGGAAACGAACGAAGTAAGAATGAAAGATATTCATATTACTACTAATAAAGACGGCATTCGCGTTGAAAAAACAACAAGTACAGATGACGTAATTGATTACATAAAACAATATGGATTTTTCCTTATACTTGGCTTCGTTATCATTGTCTTTCTTTTATTATTAAGACGTGCGAAAAAATTAGAATCATAATAAGAACACCAAGCGAGATGCTTGGTGTTTTTTGACCTAAATCAAAACGTGGCATTTTATTAAAAACTCATTGATCATTTTCATTTCCACCATTAACTTTCTTCTTATACACTCCATCCTTTTTTAAATAATAAAAAGGATAAGAGTAACTCTCCTATCCTTACAAATAAAACTGAATTGTATTTTCATATATTGTTTCTGCAACCTTATCAACGGATATGTTTTTTATAACACTGATTTCTTTTAATACCTCTCGAATCATTCTCGGATGCGTCATAACATCCTCTTGAAATTCCCATGGTCCATCTGTTTCTACCATCATATATTCAAGCGGATAATACGAAACGATTTTTCTAATTTTCTCCTTATGTAAAACATCCGGTGTGATAGAAATATAGTAATCGTTCCTTATCATCCGTTTCATTGTCTCTTCACTTCCTTTAAACCAATGAAAGTGCGCGCGTGAAACTTTATATTCTTCCAGTAAATCACATACAATATCCGCATCTTCATACACTGCGTGTAATACAATTGGTAAATCATATGTACTAGCTAGTTCAACAAACCTTTTTAAAACCGCTATGTATGGATCGATAGCAATATTCCCATCTTCTTTCCTTAAATAATACGGCAAGCCCACTTCACCAATTGCAACGATTTCCTCAGCATGCTCTTCAATGAGTTGATAAATCTGCTCACATTCTCCTTTATGAATCGGTTGCTCCGGATGAAACCCTATTGCTGAGTGTATAAAGGGATATTTCTTTGCTAAAGATAAAGTTTCTTTACATGATTGATAATTCATAGATACTGCAACAAGTCCCTGTATCTCCTTGCTATTTTCCACACCTTTAAGTAATCTACTTTTCTCTTCATCTTTGTATTGATCAACATGTATATGGCTATCAATCCATTTCATCTTTACTCCCCCATAAAAAAAACAAGAAAGGGTCTCCCTTCTTGTTTTATCATCTATATTATTTAACAATTAAATTTGTTATGATATCAAATAATCCAATACACACTACGGCAACAGTAAAGTAGCTACAGAAATCTTTAATTGGAAACTTCACTACTTCTTCTTTATGCATCCCACTTTTCTCCCTTCTTATTATCTCCCTAATTATTTTCTCTATTTGTATCTATTATGCAAAAAATATGACAAATTTACTATCGAATTAACTTACGTAAACCTTACAATATTGTAAGGTTTAAAAAAGAGCCTCATCTAAATAAAGATGAGGACTATTAAAAATTAGTTGGTTTTTCATTCTTCATTCACATTACAAACAGAAAGTAATACATTGAGACTTTCTAGTTACACTATATGAAATTTACTATCTTTTAACCATCGAATTACATTACAGAAGGCTTACATGTTTGTAAGCTATGTGTAATGTAATTCGATAGTTCCCCTTACCTATATTTCGTACAATAAGGTTAGAAAGTAAGCCAAATAAGAAGAACAATCACATAACCAAATTACATTGCTAGTAGCCTACTCTTCTTATACCTTTCACTCATGCTACTACAATGTGTCCCCTTCCCCTTTATATAATAAAAAATGCCTTAGTCTCTATATGGACTAGGGCATTTTTTTACGAAAAATAAAATACCCCCATCTGGTATTTTCTCTTTCGACAAAAAATAGACGGGGGTATATTTTACTATCTTATCGCTAAAAGTTTACTCTTCGCATTTATAGGAATACTTGCAGCCTCAACTTCTTCAATCGACTCACCGTAACGTCCTTTCGCGAACACCTTTAACGTTTCATCTCTCTTTAACATATG
Organism: Bacillus sp. NPDC094077; assembly: GCF_050279465.1. Classification (NCBI taxonomy): domain Bacteria; kingdom Bacillati; phylum Bacillota; class Bacilli; order Caryophanales; family Bacillaceae; genus Bacillus; species Bacillus sp. NPDC094077. The sequence goes on from NZ_JBNNUF010000014.1 coordinate 33,343, forward strand.
TTTAACCGTTTTCTTTATTTTTTGTTCTCTTCCACGTTCATCAAATGCAACAAATTCATATTCGTACCATTCATCGCCAACATGCTGACCAATCGTATTCACAATCGTATAGTATTCTTTCGTCTTATAAAGCGGATTATATTTATCGATAACCGGTCCAAGTTTCGTAGGTAGTAATACTACTACTATCGCTATCATCGCTATTACAGTAGCAATCATTTTTTTCTTCATAATAAACCTTCCTCCTTTACAGGATATCTATACATCCATTTTAAAAAGAAGGAATAAAATCTACCATTGAATCCCATTACATTACTCTTACATTTTTGTAAGAATAAAGTGAAACTTTAATCAGAGGGGGTTTTGTCCATCCCCCTCTGATTATTAGCCCACACCAATCGGGCTTTTACGGGCAGTTAATGCGGAATAAAAAAAGATGAACGAAGTTACTCGTTCATCTTTTAGCTTGCTTTAAAGCCACCGCCAAGTACATCACGTACATCATGGATAACAACGAAGGCATCCTCATCTACTCGGCTAATAACTTGTTTTAACTTAACAAGCTCTTGTTTATTAATAACAACATATAGAACTTCTTTATTTTTACCAGTATATCCGCCGCGTCCTTCTAATACAGTAACACCGCGTGTCATGTTTTTCGTAATAGCCTCACGAATTAAATCTGGTTGATTCGAAATAATCGTAACAGCCGTTTTTGTATCCATTCCTTCTACAATGAAATCAATCACTTTCGCCCCGATGAATACAGCAACAAGTGTATACATTGCTTTTTCTTGCCCTATTATAAATACAGAACCAGCAATTACAACAATATCAATAATAAGTACACCCTTGCCTACACTCCAACCTAAATATTGATTTGCTAACCGAGCTAAAATTGCTGATCCCCCTGATGTACCTCCAGCTTTGAACATACAACCTAATCCAATACCTACAAATACTCCAGCAAATAAGGCCGCTAATAATGTATCACTATTTACATGATACTCAATGTGTTCTGTAACATATAAAAACAAAGATGTTTCTACAATCCCTAAAATTGTATAAACCATCGTTTTCTTATCAAAAAATTTATAACCAATAGCCAGTAAAACTGCGTTTAAAGCAAAGTTCACAATCCCTGGCGACCAATCAAATAAATAGTAAGTAACAACCGTTAAACCAATAATTCCACCTTCTGATAAACGGTTTGGAATTGCAAAGTAATTAATGCCGATTGCGAATAATAATGAACCAATTGTAATTAATGTTATCTCTTTTATACGTTGATTAACCATAGTTCATACCTCCCCCCCATTTGACATTGTATCACTATCTCTTAGAGGTTTAGAAGTGGTTTTTATTCCGCATTTTTTCTCATAATAATCATGATATTATGTTTAAACAAAGGGGTGATTAATTATTCATATTTGCTCTAACTGTACGAACAAAGCGCTCCACATTCCCTTTCTGAATATACTTAGCTCTAACCATTTCATGATTACAAGTAAGTTCGAAACATGGACGAAAATCTATGTCATCTATATGCAAATACGAATACTCTTCAAATATTGCAGGATAGCACGAAAATTTCCCGTAAAAAAGGAGACGTCTAGTAGTGGCAGCGAAAATCCCATGTCGGTAAGCCAAAGTGAAATCATCCTTCTCAAATATCCCTACCACAAAAGCTAAAATCTTTTCATCATCCTCTACATATTTTTTCATACTCAACAAAAGTTCATTCATGCATATTCCTCCAAATTCTATTCATTGTTTTAACACTTGAAAAGAATCCATGGATTATTACAGACCGGTGTAACTCCTTTATAAAGTATGAAACGCGTTTCCTGTCAAAGATATTTCAAAAAAATAATCCGTTATGCGATCATACGCATAACGGATTAAGGCTAAACTGTAGAGCGTTCCACAAGTTTATAAGGGACCTCCACCTTTTCTTGTTTAGAGCTCTCGTCAGTTATTTTTCGATAAAACATTTCAAAAGCTGTTTTGCCTATCCCTTTTAAATCTTGGTCAATAGTTGTTAGTTGTAACACTTGTGAAATAGGTTGATTATCAAAGCTAATAATCGCTAAATCCTCAGGAACTTGAATACCTAATTTTTCAACTTCTGTCATAATCCCAATCGCAACTTCATCTCCTGCTACCATTAACGCTTCAGGACGACTCCGCATTCCCTTTAACCTATGAGCCACTCTCAAACCATCTTCTAACGTGAAACATTCTGTAAAAATCCATTCTTTATTAACTTCTTCATCTATGGATTGCAATTGCTTTTTATAAACATCAAAACGCTTTTGACTACTCGGCCCTAACTTTCTTCCCGTACAATAACCGATTTTTTTATAACCTTTTTTAATAAGATAATTCATTCCTAATTGGAAAGCTGCCGAATGATTTGTATATACACTTGAGATATTTGAAATATCATTATCTTCACAAGCAATTATTGTGCCATAGGAAGCATACGGCTCTATCGTTTCCCAATCATTTGCCCGTGAACAAATAATAAGACCATCTAATTGTTTTGTCTTCAGCATATGTAGGCTCTTCATTTCTTCTTTTTTACTATAATTCGTTTGGCAAAGTAGCACTCTGTAATTATGAGCTAACGCCCCCTCCATCATCCCTCCTACCATTGCATCGAAGCTTGGATGATTAATATAAGGTAGAATTACACCAACAATATTCGTCTTCCCCTTCGATAAATGAACAGCATTTGCATTTTGGGAGTAATTCAACTTCTCAACTATTTCTAAAACGACCTTCCTTTTGTCTTCACTTACATACGGATGATCATTCAATACTCTCGAAACCGTCGTAACCGAAACCCCAGCCATCTTTGCGATATCTTTAATATTAGCCATACACTCACCTCTCCTTTTAACTTAATGAATCCCATGAACATATGTCAAATCTTCTTATCATTACACCTACATTCGTTTTTCTTACAAAAGTGTAATTTTCCCGTAAGCTAATTCGATAGTGAACCTCCGCAATATTTCATACAATTAAGTCAGAAGCAGAGCAACAACTATTCGAAAAGGAGCGGATCAATATGATGAACAAAATGAAAACGAACAAATTTATGAATACAATGGGCATGGTATTTTCCGCTCTTATCGATGCAAAATCTGTTGCTTCTACATTAAACAAGTAAGGAGAATGTATTATGAATAACATCACTTTTAACAAATTAGATTTTTTAGGACTAGCTAGCGGCTCTCTTCTTCTTACTGCTTTTATTTACGCTGCTACGCTTGTATAAACTCTGTGTCCCCTTTATATAAATAGTAATAGAAAAGACGACCGTCTATGCCCGGTCGTCTTTTCTTACTTTTGATTTGATTGAAGAGCTTCCTTTAGCTCTTCAAACTTTTCATTTAATTGATCTGTCATCATTTTCATAGCCGTTTTTCGATCTATTTGTTCTTCAGCATCAATTTGAATTGGGTCTCCAAAAACTAATTGCGCTTTTTTTCCTTTTATCAATTCTTTTACACTTGATGGACCAATATAAGCTGCCGGTACTAACGGAACGTTAGAACGCAGTGCAATCGTAACAGCCCCAGCTTTTAATGAAACATCTTCTGTTGATCTCGTCCCACTCGGGAAAATCCCTACTACTTTTCCTTCTTTTAATAGGCGTGATGGAATTTTGAGTGTACTTGGCCCTGGGTTCGCACGGTCTACAGGGAATGCATTTACATTTTTAAAGAACCAATTTTTAAATTTACCTTCAAACAATTCTTTTTTTGCCATGTAATGAATTTGGGTTGGATACATCCCCGTTGCTAACATTAAAACATCCATAAAACTTGTATGTGTACATGCAACAACGTAAGGGCCACCTTCCGGCAATTTCTCTCTTCCTTGCACTTCTACCTTCCCAGCCATTTTAAATATATATTTCAACGAAAATGTAATTGGTTTATACATTTGTTTCGTTCCTTTCTGAATATCCGAAGTATAATTATTTTCTTACAATGATTATAACACTAAGTTTTAGGAGTTGGTAATAAAAATAAGTATTTATTGTTAAATTTCAATTCTTACAAAAGTGTAATTTTCTTGTAAGCTAATTCGATAGTTACTTCTTGCGATATTTCATACAATTGAGTCAGAAAGAAACAACAACTACTCGAAAAGGAGCGGATCATTATGATAAATGAAGTAAAAATGAACAATTTCTTAACTACAATGAGCATAGTATTTTCCGCCCTTATCGATGCAAAATCTGTTGCTTCTACATTAAACAAGTAAGGAGAATGTATTATGAATAACATCACTTTTAACAAATTAGATTTTTTAGGATTAGCTAGCGGCTCTCTTCTTCTTACTACTTTTATTTACGCTGCTACGCTTATATAAACTTTGTGTCCCCTTTCCCCTTTATATAGAAAAAGACGACCGTCTATGCCCGGTCGTCTTTTTAAATTTTTCTTTCTTTTAACTCTTTTAAAAGCTGTATCAGTTCAGCTTGTTGTTTTATCTTCTTACGACCGTTTCGATTAATTGCTGCAAGCTCGCAAGCAACTCCGACGGCGAAGAAAAACAATAAACTTTCTAACATGTGAAATCCTCCAATTGGCTATTAAACAGCTTGGCGTAATTGCTCTTCTTGTAAAACTTGCTTACTTATATTTTCTTCTTTTCTCTGACAAACGTTATTGCGAATAAGCGCTGCAATAACAAGTAATGTTCCTACAATATCAAACATTGTTATTTGATATCCTTGCATCATCATAATAATCAAAGTCGTAATGGGTACAAAATTAATAAATAAAATGCCGTTAATCGATGATAAGATTTTCACACCGTAATTCCAAGCGAGTAGCGCTACGATACCTGGTAATGTCATCATAAATAATAAATCATATTTCACAATAGAAATCGTTCCCATACTCGGTACCGATACATATCCAAACGATGTGATGATTACAGTTATAATCCCTGTAACAGCAGTGCCAAATACGCATGTCAACGTAGAATAACGTAACGTTGACCAATCGCTACACGTTTGACCACCCATCGTATAAATAACCCATCCTACAACACCAATAAATATAAATGCTAGCGAAAACATGTTATCTTTCAATGTTAAAAAGAAACTCATGTCACCTTTCGTAATAACAAATACAGCTCCTACAAAAGCGATAATCATACTCGTTATCATATACTTTTTCGGTTTTATATGCTTATATCCCCATAAAATACAAATGGAAATCATCGGCATAAGTGCTTCCATAATAGAGGCTACCATTACACCTGATTTTCCCATTAACATTTGTCCTAAAAATACGAGTACATTATATACAGTAAACGCCATCGTTCCAAAAAAGACGAGTAACTTTCCTCTTCCTTCTAAACGAAATGCCTGTTTTCCTTCTTTCATTAACAATAATACAATCAGTACTATCGCCACTGCTCCATATCGAATAAGTGAAAAATAAAATGGATCTATGTATTCTAACGCATGATCAGCAACCGGAAACATCGCTCCCCATGACATACTTGCGATTAAACATGCCAAAGCTCCTATTATCATTTGACCTCTTCTCACCACAATCCCCCGCTTCTTTCTATTTGCACAAAGAGAATTGTAAAAGAAAAAATATATCACGTAAAATGATTCAAAATGATGTTAACTATCATTTATAATGATAGTTAACATCAAGGGGGAGCATAAAATGGAATTACGAGACTTACAAATCTTTCAAAGCGTCGCCGACAGAGGTAGTGTAAGCGGCGCAGCAAAGGAATTAAATTATGTACAATCTAATGTAACTGCACGTATTAAGCAACTAGAAAACGAGCTGAAAACACCGCTCTTTTACCGTCATAAACGAGGGATGACTTTAACGGCTGAAGGAAGAAAAATGCTCGTTTATGTTAATAAAATTTTGCAAGATGTTGAAGAGCTAAAACAAGTGTTTTTAGATAGTGAAACACCATCTGGTATATTAAAAATCGGTACAGTCGAAACAGTAAGTACATTGCCTACCATTTTGTCTTCTTACTATAAAAGCTATCCAAACGTTGATTTATCATTACAAGCAGGACTAACAGAAGAACTTATTAGAGAAGTACTTGACCATCAATTAGATGGTGCTTTTATATCAGGCCCAATAAAACATCCAATTATTGAACAATATGATGTCAGTACAGAAAAGCTTGTACTTGTTACACACAACAAAGCCTTTCATATAGAAGAATTCACCACAACTCCTCTTCTAGTTTTCAATCAAGGATGCGGGTATCGTTCTAAACTCGAACGTTGGCTTAAAGATGAAGGATTACTTCCAAAAAGAATTATGGAATTTAACATATTAGAAACAATATTAAACAGTGTTGCACTTGGCCTTGGAATTACACTCGTACCACAATCTGCCGTTCAACATCTTTCTAAAGCTGGCAAGGTACATTGTCATGCAATTCCTGAAAAATATGGTAGTATTTCAACAGTTTTCATACGCCGTAAAGATAGCTACATGACGAATTCAATGCGTAGCTTTTTAAAAACAATTGAAGAGCATCATCATATCAATATGCTTTAAAAGACATTCTTACACGAATGTCTTTTTTTCTTACAAAAGTGTAAGTCTTCCGTAAGCTAATTCGATAGTTGTAATCCATTATTTTTCCTATAATTAAGACATAAAGCAGGGCAACAACTATTCGAAAAGGAGCGGATATGCATGATGAACAAAATGAAATCAAACAAATTTTTTAACACAATGGGCATGGTGCTATCCGCACTTGTCGATGCAAAAGCAGTTGCAACTACATTAAACAAATAAGGAGAGATTATGATGAACAACATTACTTTCAACAAATCAGACTTTATCGGACTTGCAAGTGGAGCGACTCTTCTTACAGCTTTCATTTACACACTTGCTCAAAGTCTTGTTTAACAATTCGTTTCCCCAACCCCCTTTATATATAGAAAAAGCTGCTCGTCTTATAGACAAGCAGCTTTTTAGTTTGTTTCATATATAATTTGACCCGTTTTAGTCATATCATATCCGCCAATCACTTTTAATTCGTTATGAAAATCTTCCGATTGCAGTATTTCTTTTATAACCTCAATAAGTTCCTCATTTTCTTTATTCTTTAGAAGCACTAGATCATACTGTTCTTCCATTATCGGAATAAAGTCTACATTTACAATTTGTGAAACCTTTTCTGACCCTACTCCAACATCTGCTTTCCCGTTCGCCACTTGCGTGGCAACACCGAGATGATTCGATTCTTCCCATTCATATCCGCTAATATCATCTTTATTTAATTTTTGGATTCGTAATTGCTCATCCACTAAAACTCTAATACCAGAACCTTTTTCTCGATTTACAAATCTTATAGAGGATTGGGATATGTCAGCCCATGTCTTTATTTTCTTTGGATTTCCTTTTTGGACATAAAACCCTACGTTTCTTGCCAATAAATTAATCATAATACATGGCTGTCCCACTAAAATACGTTTTACGTAAGGAACATTATATGTACCTGTTTCCCCATCAAACAAGTGCAAACTAACGATATTTCCTTCACCTTGATACATTTTCACTAAACTAGTCAAACTACCTTGATATGCTCTTAATATATTAGAGCTTGGCAGACGCTTTTCTATACGTTTTGCTAACATATCTAACGTTAGTTCTTGCCCACTAATAATACACGTATTCAAGATACTACTATCGTTTTTTACAGGAGTAACTTGTACCTTTCCTGTTTTCATTTGTTTTATATATTGTTCTAAATCTGCTGCATCAATACGCATCTGTCTACCAACTCTATAAGAAGGAAGTTCTCCTTTTTTAATTAAGTCGTATACAGTTAGTTTTGATACTTTTAATCGCTTCGCTACTTCTTCCGTTGTGTAGGAATGATGATCCATAGACGATTCCTCACTTTCTTCTTTCATTGTAACAAAGAAAAGAATATTTCTCCTATTTTTTAAAAACAACCATATCGTTCAAATTATATTCAATTATAACTAGTTATATTTAGTTATATTTAGTTATAATTAATTATGTCAAAACGAAAGGGGATTTTTTTATGAACAAATTCACATTACGATCTATTGGGGCACTTATACTTTCTTTCCTTCTTATATTTAGTGCTGCTTGTACAAGCAAGGAAAAAAAAGAAAAGTCAGTTGCTAAAGAGGGAAAAACAGTCGAACTGACTATATCAGCTGCTGCTAGCTTACAAGATGCATTAAAAGAAATTGAAACACAATATAAAGAGAAAGAGCCTAATATTAAGCTTTCTTTTAACTTCGGTGCTTCTGGTGCACTTCAACAACAAATTGAACAAGGCGCACCTGCCGATTTATTCTTCTCTGCAGCAGAAGATAAATTCCAAACTCTTGTAAAAAAGGGGGTCATTAATGAAAAAGAAGGGAAAAATCTTCTTGGAAATGAACTAGTTCTAGTCGTCCCAAAAGATAGTTCTCTTACAAAATTTCAAGATTTAAAAGATGAGAAAATCAAGAAAATCGCACTTGGTACACCTGAATCTGTACCTGCTGGAAAATATGCAAAAGCTTCTCTCACACATGAAAATCTTTGGAATGACATTCAAAATAAAATCGTATTTACAAAAGATGTTCGCCAAGTGTTAACATATGTAGAAACAGGTAATGTCGATGCTGGTATTGTATACAAAACAGATGCTCTCATTTCAGACAAAGTAAAAATTGGCGAGACGGCAGCAGCTACTTCTCATGAGCCAATCCACTATCCTTTAGGCGTTATAAAAGAATCGAAGCATAAGAAAGAGGCGACTTCATTTTATGAATATTTGCAGTCAAAAGATGCACAATCTATCTTTAAGAAATATGGATTTACAGTCCTATCATAATTGCCATGAGCTTTGATGCTATTTTGTCACCCGTCTTTCTATCTTTACGAGTAGCTGCATGCGCCACCATTATCGTCACAATTTTAGGAACGATTATCGGCCGGTCGCTAGCACGCTCCTCATGGCGATATAAAGTAATACTAGAAACTATTTTCTTATTACCAATGGTACTTCCGCCAACTGTAATCGGCTTTTTTCTCATTATCATTTTTGGAAAAAACAGCCCGATTGGAATGTGGATCGAATCATTATTTCAGCAGTCCATTATGTTCACATCTACTGCTGCTATCATCGCTTCTACCGTTGTTGCATTTCCGCTCATGTATCAATCAGCGAAAACAGGATTTTCTGTCGCAAATATACAAATTGAAGAGGGTGCTCGCGATCTTGGCGCAAGTGAATATCAAGTTTTTCTACACGTTACACTTCCGCTTGCATTTCCCGCACTACTAAGCGGTATGATTTTAAGCTTTGTTCGTGCACTAGGAGAATTTGGTGCTACACTCATGTTTGCTGGGAACATTCCAGGGAAAACACAGACAATCCCAACAGCAATTTACATGGCCATTGATGCAAGTAATATGCAGCTCGCTTGGACACTTGTAATTATCACTATTAGTATGTCACTCCTATTTCTGCTATGTATTCAGCTTATTAATAAAAGAATTACTAACCCTTAAAACAGCTTTCGACAAAGGCTGTTTTTTTATTTCTTAGGAAATAAAAACTACCGTCAAAAAATGACTGAATTTTACTTTTTATTTAAATATACATTCTATTTGAATTTACTTTCTAAAATGGGTGGTTTCCTGTTATTATATGGAGGTGTTTGAAAAGATGAAGAAATGAAAACGCATTTATAACGTGAAATTCTTCATTCGGTTTTAGCGATCGGTAATCTTCTACTCTATTAGTGGGAAATTACCGATCGTTAGAACAATATGTAATTATATTGGTATAGCAAAATGAAGGGAGTCTTGTAATGGACATTTTATTAGCGCTTCTTCCTGCAATTGCATGGGGAAACATCTTATTAGTAAGCGTAAAAATGGGCGGTGGTGCATATAGCCAAACGGTAGGTATGACAATCGGTGCTCTATTCTTTGCAACAATTATGTATGTATTTACTCAACCAGCTTTAACAATGACAATCCTAATTGTCGGTTTTATTTCAGGTTTATTCTGGGCTTTAGGACAAGTAAACCAATTAAAAACAGTTGAGAAACTAGGTGTTTCAACGACTGTAACGATTTCTACTGGTATGCAACTTGTTGCAACTTCTATCTTTGGGGTTATCGCTTTCCGTGAGTGGACTACTACAACAACGATCATTCTGGGAACGATTGCAATCCTATTAATTGTAGTTGGTGTTGTATTCACATCATTAGATGATAAAGAAAATGCACAGCCACCAGGACAATTGAAAAAAGGACTTCTAACTTTAATTGTTTCTACTTTCGGCTATCTTGTATATGTAATTATTATTCGTTGGTATAATATCGATGGTTGGTCTGCTATTTTACCACAAGCAGTTGGTATGTTTGTTGGGGCAGTTGTACTGACATCTAAACATAAACCTTTTAACAAATATGCAATTCGTAATGCTTTATCTGGTTTACTATGGGGAACAGGAAACTTATTCTTACTTCTTTCCTTACCACGTGTCGGAGTTGCGACAAGCTTCCCATTATCTCAAACTGGAATCGTTATCTCAACATTCGGTGCGATTGTCTTCTTAGGTGAAAAGAAAACAAAACGCCAAATGATCTTTATTGCACTAGGTAGTGTTTTAATTATCGGTGGCGCTGTATTGCTTGGTATGACAAAATCATAAACTTATAATCTATTAACCCCTGAAGTATAACTACTTCAGGGGTTTTTAATTACAACTATTTTTCAAATATAATAATCTTTATAACCTTTTTGTATCAATCCTCCTCCCTCCAATTTCATTCTTTTCGCTATAAGCCTTTTCTTTTTACAAAATTCTCTTGAAAATGGTATCGTTTTTTATAACATATCTCTACTAGAAAGGAATAAAGGATATGCTTAATAAACATCGAATTTTATTTATTGGTGCCGGTCGTATGGCAGAAGCTATATTTTCCGGATTACTTAAAACAAGCAAAGAATACATCGAAGAAATTATCGTTTCCAACCGAAGTAACGCAGAAAAGCTAGAGCAATTACAACAACGATATAATGTGTCCATCACTACAGATTGGAAGCAGCATATTGCATCTGTTGATACGATTGTTTTAGCGATGCCACCTGCTGCACATGAACAGTTATTAAAGGAGTTATCTCCTCTTCTAACCAACCAATTTGTCGTAACAGTAGCTGCCGGAATCGGACCATCTTATTTAGAAGAAAGACTTCCTCAAGGCACACCCGTTGCTTGGATTATGCCAAATACAGCTGCTGAAATCGGAAAGTCTATCTCCTTATATACGACGGGACAATCCGTAAACGAGATGCATCAAGAAACTTTACAACTGCTTGTAAGAGGCATTGGTACTTCACAACTTTGCACTGAAGAAGAAGTTCATCAACTTACTGCAGTTACTGGAAGTGCACCAGCCTTCCTTTATTACTTTGCTGAAAGCTTAATTGAAGCAACAAAAAGTTATGGAGTCGATGAAGCAACCGCAAAACACCTTGTCATTCAAATGATCTCTGGCTCTGCTTCTATGCTTGAACAAACACAAGATCCAGCTAACCTCCGTGAACAAGTAACAACACCAGGAGGTTCAACAGCTGAAGGTCTTAAAGCTTTATATGAATATAATTTTTCAGAAGCAATTCAACAAGCGGTAGAAGCAACAAATAGAAAAGCTAGGGGGAAATAATATGAGTTTAGCTAGTTTAAAAGACTATACAACATTACATAATGGTGTGAAAATGCCTTGGTTCGGTTTAGGTGTTTTTAAAATAGAAGATGGATCAGAAGTAATTGATTCTATAAAAGCAGCAATTAAAAATGGATACCGCAGCATCGATACAGCTGCAATCTATAAAAATGAAGAAGGCGTTGGTCAAGCAATTCGCGAATCTGGTATTCCTCGTGAAGAGTTGTTCATCACTTCAAAAGTATGGAATAGCGATCAAGGTTACGAATCAACACTTCAAGCATTTGAAACTACTTTAGAAAAATTAGGCCTAGAATATTTAGATTTATATTTAGTACATTGGCCTGTAAAAGGAAAGTATACTGAATCGTGGAAAGCACTAGAGCAGCTTTATAAAAATGGCCGTGTTCGTGCTATCGGTGTGAGCAATTTCCATATTCACCATTTGCAAGACGTATTTAAAATCGCTGAAATTAAGCCAATGGTTAACCAAGTAGAATACCACCCACGTTTAACGCAAGAAGAATTGCATACTTTCTGTAAAGAACATAACATCCAGCTTGAGGCTTGGTCACCATTAATGCAAGGGCAACTACTGGATAACCCAACATTACAAGAAATTGCAACAAAATATAATAAATCAACTGCACAAGTTATTTTACGCTGGGATCTACAAAATGAAGTTGTAACAATCCCTAAATCTATTAAAGAACATCGCATTATTGAAAATGCAAATATATTCGATTTTGAATTAAGTGCTGATGATATGAGTACAATTCAAGCTTTAAATGAAAATCATCGCGTTGGTCCGGATCCAGATAACTTTAACTTCTAGTAGGAAAACCACTGCCATATGCAGTGGTTTTCTATTTCAAAAAAACTGAAAATTTAAATTATATTTCATTCGATTGACACTTCATTCTTCAAGGTGTAAGATTTTGAATTATCAAAGAAACACAAAAATTTAATAAAATTTATTCGTTTACTCATTGTATCAAGAGAGGTGGAGGGACTGGCCCTTTGAAACCTCGGCAGCAGGTTCATTTTGAATACTGTGCCACTTCCTGCAAGCTTTATGCTTGAAAGATAGAATGAGGGACTTCGTTTATATACGGGTGCATAACTTGTACGTAAAAATCCCTCTTTCTCAATACGAAAAGAGGGATTTTTTATTTTTCATTTCCCTCATCATCATCCAATCTTATTAATTATTTAGGAGGAAAATCAAATGAAAAAGAAGTTTGTACCCGGTATCGCATCAGTTGTAGGAGTAAGTATTTTATTAACTGGTTGCGGTAGTTATAAAAACGAAGCTAGCGGAGCAAATGCAAAAGACGAGGTACCTAGTAAACAGGTTTTAAACTTATCTTCACCTACTGAAATACGAACAATGGATACAGCTCGTGCTACAGATACTGATTCTGGTCAAGTAATGAGAAACGTATTTGAAGGTTTGTATAATCTTGGTGAAGGTAACAAACCTGTCCCTGGCGTTGCAAAATCTCATGAAGTAAGTGGTGATAAAACGAAATACACATTCCATTTACGAGATTCAAAATGGTCAAACGGTACTCCTGTTACAGCGAAAGATTTTGTCTTTGCTTGGCAAAGAGCTGTCGATCCAGCAACAGCCTCTGAATATGCATTTCTATTCTTTGATATTAAAAACGCAACAAAAATTAACAACAAAGAGCTTCCAGCCGATCAACTTGGTGTAAAAGCAGTTGATGACCATACGTTTGAGGTAGAATTAGAGCGCCCTGTTCCATATTTTATTAGCTTAACAGCGTTCCCAACATTTCTACCAATTAACGAAGAATTCTTTAAAGCACAAGGTGATAAGTACGCTTTAGAAGATAATACAATTTTGTACAACGGGGCTTTTACACTAAGCGATTGGAAACATGAACAAAGTTTTAAATTTAAGAAAAATCCTACCTACTGGGATAAAGATAATGTCAAACTGGAAGAAATCAATTTTAACGTCGTAAAAGAAAAATCAACCGAAGTGAATTTATTCGAGTCAAAACAATTAGACCGTATAAAACTAACATCTGACTTCGTTGATAAATATAAAAAGGATGCTAACTTTAAAGAACGTCCGAACGTAGGAGTACAATTTTTACGTATGAATCAACAAAACAAAGTACTTCAAAACGTTTCTGCACGCCAAGCAATTGATCAAACAATTGATCGAAAATCCTTTGTAAATACGTTATTAAATGACGGCTCTACACCAACTTATAGTCTCGTTCCAAAAAACTTTGCAAAAGGTCCTGATGGAAAAGACTTCCGTACTGCAAACGGCGATTTAACAAAGGTTGATACAAAATCTGCACAAGAATTATGGAAAAAAGCAAAAAAAGAACTTGGTTCTGAAAAAATCACATTAGAATTATTAACAAGTGATGGTGACCTTGAGAAGAAAACTGGTGAGTTCCTAAAAGGACAATTAGAAAAAAATTTAGATGGCTTAACAGTAAATATAAAACCTCAACCACGTAAGCAACAAGTTTCACTTTTATTAAAAGGTGACTACGAAATTGGAATTGATGGTTGGAGCCCTGACTTTGCTGACCCAATTACATTCCTTGAATTGTTTACAACGAATAACCCTTACAACTTAGATCACTACTCTAATAAAGAGTTCGACGAAACAATTGAAAAAGTTAAAACTACTTTAGCTGGTGATGAAAAAGCTCGCTTTAATGCATTACTAGCATCAGAGAAAATATTATTTAAAGACTCTGTTATCGCTCCTCTTTACCAAAAAGGAGAATCCTATTTAGAACGTTCTTATGTGAAAGGAATTGTACAAGTGGACTTTGCAGGTCAATTAAACTTCAAATGGGCAAAAGTTGAAAAATAAAATACAACTTTAATTGGAGTTTTTCCACCCACGCCAATTGTTTTTTGCAAAATATATTAAAAGTAGATCCCTTAATATGAGGGAGTCTACTTTTTCAATATATTATTCCAAGAAATTAACACTCTATTTTCATTATTGACATATAGTTATTTCTAGTGTTAATATTCTAAATAATCAAAGAGACGAAATATTACACTATTAAAATATAATGTCTACTACGTTGAAACATATAACGATAGATTACAATTCAACATGTATATACATATAGAATACCTGATTACCTATAAACAAATATTCATAATAGGTTTTATCTCCTTCTATAGCTACTTCAAGCCATGGACATTATGACGTTACGAACAACACATTTAGGGAGGAACGAACAATGAAGAAAAAAGTTGTACCTGTTGTTGCATCTGTTTTAGGGGCAAGTCTACTACTAACTGCTTGCGGGGGGAATAAAGAAAATGCAAGCGGAGCGAAAGCAAACGATAAAGCACCTGATAAACAGGCAATTAACTTATCATATGCTTCAGAAATTCCAACAATGGATGTTGCGAAAGCAACGGATGGGGAATCCATGAACGTAATGCGAAATGTTTTTGAAGGTTTATATGCAATGGGAGAAGATAATAAACCTATTCCTGGTGTCGCTGAGTCGGTTGACATTAGTCCCGATAAAACAAAATATACATTCCATCTTCGTGATTCAAAATGGTCAAACGGTACTCCTGTTACAGCAAAAGACTTTGTCTTCGCTTGGCAACGTGCCGTAAATCCCGAAACAGCTGCCGAATATGCATTCCTATTCTTCGATATAAAGAATGCGAAACAAATAAATCAAAAACAATTACCAATTGATCAATTAGGCGTCAAAGCTCTTGATGACAAAACTTTAGAAGTACAACTAGACCGTCCTATTCCCTACTTCTTAAGCTTAACGACATTTGCAACATTCTTACCAATTAATGAAGAGTACTTAAAATCTCAAGGTGATAAATACGGTTTAGAAACAAATCATTTAATTTACAATGGGGCTTTCACATTAGATAACTGGAAACACGAACAAAGCTTCCAACTGAAGAAGAACCCTAACTATTGGGATGCTAAAACTGTAAAATTAGAAGAAATCAACTTCAATGTCGTTAAAGATAAATCTACAGAAGTTAACTTATATGATTCAGGACAAATTGATCGTGTTGCTTTAACTGCGGAATTTGTTGATAAATATAAGAGCGATCCAAACTTCAAAGAACGCGCTGAAGTCGGTATTCAATTTTTACGACTAAACCAGAAAAATGCAGTATTAAAAAATCAACATGCACGCCTTGCTATTAACGGAGCAATGAATAAAAAAGCGTACGTAGAAACCATTTTAAATAACGGTGCTGTTCCAGCTGAAGGAATGGTTCCTGCGAAATTCGCAAAAAGCCCAGAAGGCAACGACTTCCGTAAAGAAAACGGAAACCTAGTCAAAGATGATGTGAAATTGGCGAAAGAAAACTGGAAAAAAGCGAAACAAGAACTTGGTACTGACAAAGTAACACTTGAACTATTAACAAGTGATAATGCTTTAGCTAAAAAGACTGGTGAATATTTAAAAGGTGAATTAGAAAAAAATCTAGATGGATTAACAGTGAATTTAAAACCACAACCACGTAAACAACAGTTGAAATTACTATTAAGTGGTGATTATGAAATCGGAATTGACGGCTGGGGCCCTGATTTCGCTGACCCAATTACATTCTTAGATTTATTTACAACAGATAGTGCTTATAACTTCGATAAATACTCTAACAAAGAGTACGACGAGCTAATTCATAAAGTAAAAACAGATTTAGCCGGTGATGAAAAAGCACGCTGGGATGCAATGAAACAAGCTGAAAAAATCTTATTACAAGATGGTGCTGTCGCTCCTTTATATCAACAAGGTCGTTCTTACTTACAACGTGGATTTATTAAAGGACTTGTAACAACTGACTTCGGCGGTGAATTTAACTACAAGTGGACAGAAGTTGCAAAATAATAAAATCTAGTAAAAAAGGTATCCCACGAAGGATACCTTTTTTACTTTATACTTCTTTAGCTACAGAACTTCTTCCCTTTACCATTCCTCTTGTACCTATAGTGATTCCCACTACCAATTGTGTAACTAATATAATAAGTAATAATGAAATAATATTCCCCTCTAGACTAACTCCACCAAATATTATTGTATAATAACCATTCGTTGCGTATGTTGCGGGAAATAACCCACCGATTGTTTGATATATTTTAGAAAGCATCTCACGCGGTACTATTACACCTGAGCTTACAAGTTGTAATGACAGAGAAATAATATTAAAAATCATACCTGCATTTCCAAAGACAGTAATAAACATTTGTGTTAATGAAAGAAATGCAAAGAAGACGATCGCTTGAAACAACCATATATTCCATACAGTTTCTTGCACTTCTATCTGGAACCCTTTCATCAAGCCAATTGTAATACAAGCAAGCAAGATTGATACTGTACCGTTAATTACTTGTCGTGATAAGAAATTACTCCAACCGCCCTCCACTTCTTTTGCAACTTTTGATAATTCCATACTCATAATCATTGCTCCTACAAATGAAGCTAATACAATCATAAGTGGTACCATATTAACTGAAAATCCTTTTGCATCATTTACTTTATGGACTGTAAAGCCAATTGACTCTTCTGTTAAGCCTTTTATCACTTCTAGATTTCCCGTCCCTGCCACTTGAAATTTCCCAATAATCGCTTGTTCCTTATAACTTGCTATCTCTTTATTTACGTTATCTCGAATTTGTTTTGCTGCTCCTTCCATCATTTGCTTTGCCATCATGGCACTCGCTTGATTAATGTGGAAGTTTAAATTTGTTTTTCCCACCTCATTTATATCTTTTGAAAAAGAAGCGGGAATTTCAATAATCATATCATAGACATGGTCATTCATTTTTTCATTTGCTTTTTCCATAGACCGTTCTTTCTTCACTTGAAATGGTAGATTTCTCTGTAAGCCTTCTGCTATTTTACTCCCTATATTTCCATCCTCATTCACAATAGCAATACGCATTTGATCTGCTCTTTCGTTCACTCCATCATACGCCGTTAACCACACACAAAAGAAAATAAGTTGGAACGATAACGCCACTACCACTCCTACATACGTACCAGGTAATTTTAAAAATTGTTTTAATGTATTCATCTTCTCGCTCCCCATTTAGCAAGCAAGTACTTACTTGCATTTCATTTTAAATAAATACTAGGGTCTTAAAGCCCTAGCATATAAAACTATATTATTCTCAATAAATTTCTCATCATCAATTTCCATAAGTCGGTTTTCAAAACGCAATTTAGATAGGAAATAACCAAAATTAATCCATATAAAATTCATTACTTGCGCTTCAATATTTGTATGAATAATCTTGCCCTGTTCCTGCATCTTGGAAAAATAAATTATTAATTCCTCTTTTAATCCTTGTGGAATTTTAGCAATTTCCTCATCTAATTCAGGAAATTCTCTCGCCTCACGTATACCGATAGAAATAATATCTTTTATGCTATTCAAAAATTTATGATAATGCCTTGCTAAGTTTTTTAAATCCTTTTCTAATTCCCACACAATTTCTGTTTGCAAAAACTGTTTTAAATGCGGTACATATGAAAACTCTGCAACGGCTGCTTCAATAACACCCTTTTTACTTTTAAAATTACGAAATATCGTTACTTCGTTAACACCAGCACGCATTGCAATTTCTTTCGTCGTTGCTGCCGTATATCCTTTTTCTTTTACTAATTCAATCGCCGCTTGAATAATTTTTTCTGCTGTCTTTGAGCGCGCCATAAAACCCTCTCTTCCTTATGCAAGTGATCACTTACATTTTGATTATATTACTTTTCTAATAATTGTCAATAATTCTCTTTCACTTCTTTTTGCATTTCAGTACCTCCTCACAACTTCAATTTACCATATACATACAAATCATTTTTGATTTAAATTGCGGATTAACCCTTGAAGCTATAAGCAAAAAATTTATTTTCAACACATACATAATTACATGATTTTGGGAAAAACTTGTATAGAACAAATTTACATAAGGAGGAATTTATAATGAGAAATTTACTATCAGTTTTATTAGCTCTTATGCTAGTACCTGCATTAACAGGATGTAAAGCTCCTGCAAAACAAGATACAACTTCTAATAAAAAGACGACAGAAGAGGCAAAGAACGAGGCTCCTGCTGATTTAAAGCTAAACTTCAATGAATTCGATTTAAAGGCAGACTATCAGGATACAAAGAAAGACTACGAAGCTGATTATAAAAATGTAGCAGCAGATAAAAAAATGGAAGCAAAAATTGAAGACCATAAAACAGATGTAAAGTTCACAGGCGACGAGGCTATTACAAAATTAAGCCCTCTTCTACAAGAATTAAAATTTGATAAAAATACACCAGATCAAGAGGTAATTGATCAAGTAGTAAATGTATTCAAACTTGATAAAGACTATCAAAAATTCCATTTAGAAGTTGTCTTCTCTGATGGAACGAAAAAAGAATATAAAAGAGAAATAAAATAAAGAAGTAGGCGGTTGCCTACTTCTTTATTTTTGCATATCTTAAATCTAGCTTCGATCCCAGCATAATATTGAAGCCCCAATACTGATCCTTTTTGTAAGTAGGAATCAGAAGGGAATATAATTGGGATTAACGGTGAATCTGTAAACATGATATCTTCTGCTTTGTGCAATAAATCAAAGCGTTTATCTTCATTTCGTTCAACTTCTGCTTCTTTTACTAAAGCGTCAAATTCTTTATTATGCCATTTTGCATAGTTATTCGGGCCATCCCCTGCATATAAATCTAGTTTAATAATTGGATCTAAAAGAGAACCTTCCAAACAATTTCAGAATTTCACGAAGAGCAGAAAGTATTAGTATGCGAAGACGGAGATGGTAAGAAGAAAAAATAACCTTGCATGCGCAAGGTTATTTTTTCGCTTCTGTTTGAAAACGTTTATAATATGTCGATGCTGTTGAAAAATTAATGTCTATATCACGAATCAGCGATGAATCTTCTTCTTTAGCTAACTTCTGTAATTTTTTCATCGCTTGTTCCGATTCATTTAAGAAACCAACATACAATTCATGCTCTTGCTCTTTCGACTTCGGCACACGAATTTCTTTACGTATATTATCAATATCTTCTAACATACCCGTTGTTACCTTTTGCACGTCTTCCTTATATTTAGCATTAGTTATTTCCTTACCGCCCTTTTCTTTTGCCACTTCAAATAACTGTAACGCGTTATTAATTTCTTTGTTCATCTTCACATCATACTTTTCATGTACCTCGCGATATACTTTCATCTCTTCTGTCTGTTCAGTAGATTGCTCTATCTTTTCTTTTGGTTCTTTCGCTTCTTTATTCCCATTACACCCTGCTAGAAGGATCATACTTCCCATTACAGCAATACCCAAAACCTTCTTCATCTCTTCTTCTCCTTTTATCTACAGCTACTACTAATTATAGTTTTTTTATCTCCACTTGTTATTATACCGAGAACGCCCTGCTTTTTACACTTAAGACGCTATCGTAATATATATACCAACATTTTTGTCACAGTATCGTCACTTTATGCAAATAACTTTTGCATCGCTTTACTACATCACCTTACAAAACTGTAAGCACATATAGACGACTAAGATATAGATATAAAAAGACCCGGTAATAAGTTTACCAGGTCTTTTTAAACGGAAAATTTACTATGTATCTTTACCGCTTCTTATTTATTCACATTCATACGACTACGTTTATATACGAGAACACTTCCCGCCAGCATAACAACACCCACTAATGTAAGTAAATTATCATTTTGTGAAGCACCCGTTTTTGGCAAAGATACTTTATCACTCACTTTTACTGGTGTTGGAGTTACTTTTGTTGGCGTAACTGGTGTCGGTGTAATTTGATTCGGTTTATCGATTACTTGATTTGAATTTGGTCCTTTTGTATTAGGTGTATTATTTCCGGTTCCTTTCCCTTCACTATTATTATCTCCTGCTGTATTTTTATCATCTTGCTTTTTACAATCGTTATTTTCTACTTTTTCAATCGCTACTTGTTTCTTTACAGTTTGATCTCCACGTTTTGCAGTAAAGGTCACTTTTAAATCTTTTAAATTCTTAGCCGTTTCGCCAACAATTTGGAAGTACAATACGGATCCTTCTCCTGCTTTCATTGCTTGCACTGGGATTGTCGCTATATTTCCATTCCATTTAATATCTAGATTCATTGCCCCTTCACGAAGCCCTCCTTGTAAAGAAGCATCCTTTAAATAATCAGGAATTTCTGCTTGCTTATAATGATCAGGAATTGTTAATTTAATATCTTTTGGAACATCAATTTCCACATCAAATCCCTTTAAATCCTCAATTGTTAAATTCTGAGTTGTTAATAAGAAATCTAGTGTAAATTGATTTTCCTTTAAATTCTGTACACATGTTGTTGCCTTTACTTTCCCGTCAAAACGTATATCTTTGTTCATTTCTGAGAAATCAATATTAGCACTCCCTTTAATTTTCCCAAGAGGCTCATATTCATTATTCGCATGATCAATTAAATATAATTCGATATCTTTACTTACTTTTTCACCTGCTACATTTCCTAGAACAGGAATCTTAATATTTTTTGTAACTGTTTTGCCAGCATCCATTTCTGGCAATTGAATTGCAATCGCCTCAGAACCATCCTCAAGTTCTACTCCATGGACATCTTTAAAATCTCCATCTAACCCCTTTGGTATAGCTATACCAAGATAAAGATCACTTGCTTTTTCCTTAGAATTATTTGTTACTGTTGCTGTTATATCTAATACATAATGATTTTCTTTCGGATCCCATTTCGCTTTCCCTACTACATTCCCACTAAAATTAGATATATCTATTGCCTCCTCTTCATCTACTTTTGAAGAAGGTGGCGCTAACGGTTTATTAGTAACTTGCCCTGACGGTGTTACCGGTTTTGCAGGTGTTACATTTTTTTGTCCTACATTCTCTTTCTTTTGCTCTTGTTTATTTTCTTCTACTGGTTCCAATTTCTTTTCTACACTAGGTTTTGATTCTTTTAATTCTTTCTTTTCTTCTGGTTTTATAGTCTGCTCTATTTCTTTAGAAGCTTCTTTATTTCCTTGATTCTGATCTTTCTTTTGTTCTGGTTCTTTTAATTTCGCGTCCTTATGTTCATTTCCAGTTTCCTTATCTACTTTTTCCACATTTACTTGCTTCACATTATTACCTTCCGGTGCTGCTAACGCTACAACCGGAGATAAAGCTAAAAGTGATACAAGAGTTACTGCGCTTACCTTCTTAAACATAAAAAATATTCCTCCCCTATTATTGATACCATTCTATTATCTATACCACCCTATACTCTTTATAGAATATAAGACAGACCCAATATCCATTATAAGTAAAAAATAGACTGAAAACAATAAAATTACAGAATAATTAGATTTATAACTTTAAAATAAAAAGCTATGACAACATGTCATAACTCTTTATTTTCCTATACTTCTATATTTGATCCTTTTTGTAAATCAAATTGTTTTTCACTTCGTTTCGCCATAAATAGATAACATAACACGGCTCCCACTTCACAAAGC
Source organism: Bacillus sp. NPDC094077 (assembly GCF_050279465.1). NCBI lineage: Bacteria > Bacillati > Bacillota > Bacilli > Caryophanales > Bacillaceae > Bacillus > Bacillus sp. NPDC094077. The sequence goes on from NZ_JBNNUF010000014.1 coordinate 55,610, forward strand.
GCAATAACAACACCCATCGGCAATGCTGTATTACTTCCACCAATACCTACTAGCGGTGCAACAAGTGCTCCTGAAATAAACTGTAATAAACCTAGTAAAGCTGATGCTGTTCCTGCAGCTTGTTTCTGATTTCTCATTGCTAACGAGAAGCCAGTTGTTGATACAACCCCAACACTTGATACAACAAGGAATAGCGAGCATAAAACACCAATTAAACCTATTCCTAATACGATTGTAAGTAGTAGAGATAAACCACCAACGGTAGCAATAATAATACCGGAAACAAATAAAGTTTTCTCATTAACTTTCCCTGCTAAGCGGCCAGTAATTTGGCTAGCAATAATAATACCGATACCGTTAATCGCAAAGAACAAACTAAACTGCTGTGGTGATGCTCCGTATATATTTTGCAACACAAATGGTGAACCAGAAATATAAGCAAACATTGCCGCCGTTACTAATCCTTGCGACAATGCATATCCCATAAATAAACGATCTTTCAGGAGTTTTCCATATGTTGCCATAGTTCCTGACAATCCACCTGTCTCTCTTTCTTCAGGCGGTAATGTTTCACGTAATACGAAAGTAGCTGATATTAGCATGAATACACTAATTGCTCCAAGAACAATAAAAACGCCGCGCCATGTTGTAAACTGTAACAATTGTCCTCCAATAATCGGTGCCAAAATAGGCGCTGCTCCGTTTACTAACATAAGTAGTGAGAAAAACTTCGTCATTTCAGAACCTGAATACATATCTCTTACCATTGCACGAGATATAACGATGCCGGCAGACCCTGAAGCACCTTGTAAGAAACGTAAAAGTACTAAAGTCCAAATAGACGGTGCTACAGCACAAAGTAATGAAGAAGCAACATAAATAATAAGAGCAATAATAAGAGGTTTGCGCCTTCCGTAAATATCACTAATTGAACCGACGAATAATTGCCCTACCGAAAGCCCAAGCAAACAAGCTGTCAATGTAAGCTGTGCGAGAGATGCACCTGTTTGTAAATCATCCGTTAATTTCGGCAACGAAGGCAAGTACATATCAATAGATAATGGCCCAATTGCCGTAAGTGTCCCTAATACAAGAATCATCCATAACCTGTTTGTCTTTACAGGTTTATATACTTCGTGATTAACTCCATTCACTTTTTCCATTCACCCTTTCATATAAATGTCGAATCGTAACAATTATAGTTACAACATAAATATACGTCAAGTATCCCGTATTTTCCTGTTTAATAATGTAAAAAAGCGATAGAATCTCTATCGCTTTACTTTTTCAAATTGCTATTTGTAAATTTAGATACGGATGACATCGCCTCTCCTGTATCTAAATATGTGATTTGAATTGGATCCCCCACTTCTGTAAACATAGCATATGGGAATTTTTTCACAGGTATCATAAATACTTTTTGTTCGTTCTCTAACAGTACATACACAATTGTATTTTCACCTGATTTTTCTTTATATACGCGTTGTACAATACCTTCTTTTTGCGCCTCTTTTCCATTTGAAGTCGGTCTAAATGAATCTCCACTTCCGCTTAGCGCATTTTTATAATTCTCAAGTGCTTCTTTTTGCGTCGAGCCTGTTGCAAATATCTTCGCATTGGAAGCATAGATGACAGTATGAGCACGTACTAATCCTCCGTCATCAATAACAGGTACAATCCAAGAAGGTTTACCATACACATTATAAATAACTGGCATCGTCCCATGCCATTTCTCTCTCTTAAAGGAATTATCCACTACTTCCGAAGCAGCTGAACCGTCCATAATTCCTTTTACTTCTTTTCCGTTATAGTAATACAACTTACCTGTACGCGCATCAATGAGTGAGTAACCTAACGCAGAATCTACTCCTTCTTTCGGAGAAGTGAAATCAGTAAAGTAATATAGCGTTCCATCCTTACCGAAGATTGGTGTAACGCCTTCTTTCGTTCCCCACTCAGTTGGAATCTTCATATCAGTTTGTGAGAACTTCGTATTCCAAAATCCGTGAATATATTTACCGAAGTACGTATTTAACGTAGATGCAGTCTCATGATTTAATACGCCATCAACAAATTTAGGTGCCTTTCCTTTATCGTATCTTTTCACTTCACCTGTTTGTGCATCTACAACAACAACACCCTCTACCTCAAATCCAGATCTTCCTGAAATAAATTCACCATACGTCATTGTATAATACGGTTTCCCTTTATCATCAACTTCAAATTTAGGTTTCCCTTTAAAGATTAAATTTGGTTCCGCTTTTCGCACAACACGCTCTAAATTATTCCCGAAAAACATGCTTGGCACATATTTCATCTTATAACCGAGGTGCAGTTTCGCTTCCGCGTCAGGATTCGTACCTGACATCGTTACATAACCTGGAATTGTCTCCGCTTTCCTTGCTTTAAAAAAGCCTGAAACTTCAATCGGCGCTACATATAAAGCCTCACCGTTTACCATTTGTGGCGTTAATTCACCTAGCTCAAAATAAGCTACTTTCGGAATATCTCCAAATACTTTTTTCATCTTATTCTCAGCTGTCTTTGGCGGCACTGTAAACGGCTGATCATTTTCAGTAAATGGCTCTGAAATATCTTTCTCTACCTTCACAACAGAATCATATTTCTTTTGCGAGATTACTATATCGTACAAATAACCAAAATAGCCGTAACTTGCGAGTAAAACAAACATTAGAAGTCCTTTTAACGTACCTTCTAATTTTCCTATCTTCTCTTGTGAAAATAAAACAAGCCCAATTAAAATTGCTACTGCAACAGAATAATGAGTAAGAATTGAATCTGCTCGATCATCAATTAGCCAAAAATATTCATAGATTGCAATACCAATCCAAAATAAAATAGGAATGACTAAAATAGATGATTTTTTACCCTTTACAACCTCCTCATCCCCTTTCTTATCCACCGCTCGAAGTTTATTACTACTGCTTCTTGTCCATGGAATCAAAAACAAAGTGAGAATAGCTAAAACTAAAAATTTTATCAAAGGCAATGTCCCCTTTTCTTTTATCTTCTCCTTAAGTATAACAAATAAAGGGGAATCAGGTAGAAATGGGAATGATTATATTTTTTTACTACTTAACACAAATCCACTTACCATATACAACACTGAGGCAATATAAAAAATCGTACCAATCGTTAAGAAATCCACTAAGTAACCTGTTGCGATAACAGCTACTGCACCACCAATCGATGTCCATACATGGTACTTTCCAATTTCATAACCAGCTTCCTTATGCGCAACCTTTCGCGCTAACGACGTTTTCTCAGTATTACGCTGTACAGCACCTAAAACTCCCATTACAATTTGAAGAATATATACATGCCAAACTTCTGTTGCGATAGGAAAACAAAGCATTAATATAGCCATGGACCAAGCGTATACAATTAATAGCTTTCTATCACCCACTCTATCAGAAATTCTCCCAACTAATGGATATACTAGAGCTGAAGTTAAAGCAAATAAGCCGTATGCCCAGCCAAACTGCGAGAAACTATTTCCAACATTCCGAAGCAATAATATATAAAAGGGAAATACCATACTACCGGCCATCATAATAATGCTTTGTGAAGCTACAAATCTTCTATATGTCATTTGCTATACTCCTTATAAAATAAATTCACAAATCTTTCCTCCGGGTCTACCTCTTTCTTTTTCTGAAGAAATTCATCCATGCGAGGATATGCTTTCTTTAGCTGTTCCTTTGCTGGATAAGAATAGTAAGGTAAATAATAGCTCCCATTATGCTCTAAAGTAACATTAATCATCTTCTGAATGACCACTTTTGTTTTCTTTATTTCCTCTTCAGAGCGCCCTTGATTAATTAGAAGTACAAGCGCAAACATATCATCTTTCGCATAAGATAGCACCGCATTCTCATTCTTTTCTACGTAGCGGATTGTAATGTTAAGAAGGTTTAATTCCTCTTCATTTAAAACACTTCGTAAATCATCTATATACCCTGCAAAACTATCTATTGGTACAAAATACTCTTGTAAAACTTCGGTCAAGTTCGGATTATCATATTCCATAAAAGCACTATCAGATCTCATTACATTATTTCGAGTTTCGTACTTACCATCTGTACGTTCAAAATAACTTCTTTGTATATCCCAAAATGCATTCTTCCCCCAATCACTATAACGCGATAATCCAAGCAAAAATTTTGGTGCAGCTATAATATTTTCTTCTTTTAATTTACTGTACTCTTCCCTCATATTTTGATTTTGTGCCAATGTATAATCCGTTACATACATCTCTTTTAAAAATGAGTTTGGAGCAACAGAAATACGAGCTAAATGCATACGAACATTTTCATCTTTTTTCACTTTCTCTTTGAAATAAGACGCGTATTCTTTATAATCTATCATTCTCGTGTGCATTTCATATAATTCATCATCCGTTAACTTTAGGGTCACATCTAAAATGACACCAAATAATCCGTAACCACCAATGACATATGGGAATAACTCCTTATTCTCTTCCCTGCTTACATTACGTACAGTACCATCTGCCATTAATAGTCGAAATGATTCGACCGTATCAATCAATGCTTCATGACGAATATCACGTCCATGTACGTTTACGCTTAATGAACCACCGACTGTAAAAATATTTTGCGATTGCATAACTTGAACTGCAAGACCGTATGGATTAATTTTCTTCTGAATATCATTCCACGTGACACCGCTTTGGACTGTAATCCGCTTCTTCTCTGGATCAAATTCTAATATTTTATTATATCCTTTCATATCAAGCATCGTGCCGTTCGGATAATACGTCTGCCCGCCTTGGCTGTGTTGCATACCTGCAATGGAAATCTTCTCTCCAGAAACATTTGCATCTTGCACCAGCTTTTTTAATGAACTCTCATCCTCAGCATTTTCCACACGTTTAATCTTTGTTGGAAGCAACTTCCCTACATCGCTCATAATAGGATGATCCAATTGCTCTTTATATGTATGTATAGATGTCGTGAGCAACGCTGTATACGCTACAATTACAACTGCTATCTTTCTTTTTTTCAAATGGCACTCTCCTCGTTTGAAATTCTAACCTCACTAGTACTTCTCTTTATTTTTATTGTAACTACTTTCTTAAAAGGAAAATACTACACTGTAAAAAAGAACTACCTTTCTTTTACTTATTATGAAGTGAAACTATAAGCATGATTTAAAAAGCATTTAAATATGATATAGAGAAAAACAACTTAATTCAGGAGGTCGCTATGAAAGCAATTATTTGCACAAAATACGGGCCACCTAACGTTCTCAAACTTCAAGACGTAAAGAAACCTGATCCTAAAAAGAATGAAGTATTAGTTAAGATTCATGCAACAAGTGTAACAACTGGAGATTGTAGAATGCGAAGCTTTACTAGTCCACTTTTATTTTGGATTCCTATGCGAATTGTATTAGGTTTTAGAAAACCGAGAAACCCTATACTTGGCGTAGAATTAGCTGGAGAGGTTGAGAACATTGGATCGGATGTAACTCAATTTAAAAAAGGAGATTCTGTCTTTGCATTAACTGGACTCCATGCTGGTGCTTATGCTGAATATACATGTGTACATGAAAGTGGGCTAATTACCTTAAAACCAAACAATTTAACATACGAAGAAGCTGCTACTATTCCTTTTGGTGGAACTTCAGCATTACACTTTCTAAGAAAAGGACATATAAGGAAAGGGCAAAAAGTACTTATATACGGTGCCTCTGGGTCAGTAGGGACAGCTGCTGTGCAACTTGCTAAACATTTCGGCGCGACTGTTACAGCTGTTTGTAGTAATTCAAATTTTGATTTAGTAAAATCTTTAGGGGCTGATAACGCAATTGATTATACGAAAGAGGATTTTACTGAACGAGGCGAGCGCTACGATATTATATTTGATGCAGTCGGAAAATATAATAAGTCTCTTTGTACAAGTGCATTAATGCCTAATGGAAAATATGTATCTGTTAATGGAACGATGGCAAAAGTCAGTAAAGACGATATGAACCTACTCAAACAACTAGCTGAAACAGAAAAGCTAAAACCTATTATTGATAGAACTTACCGATTAGAAGAAGTTGCAGAAGCTCATACGTATGTAGAAATGGGCCATAAGAAAGGCAACGTTTCGATTACCTTAAAATAAAATATATTCAGAAAATAACGTTGACAATTCCTTTTGTAAGATTTACTATTAGTACCATATTTAAAAACTACATATACATACTCTTATCAAGAGTGGCGGAGGGACTGGCCCGATGATGCCCGGCAACCGAGCTTATAACGTATAAGCTAAGGTGCTAATTCCTGCAAAACGAGTTTTCGTTTTGGAAGATAAGAGAGGAACCTATTTCGTATATTCGGCACCTCTCTTATTTTGAGAGGTGCTTTTTATTCTGGAACGTATATTAAGGGGGAATTATAGATGAAGAAAGTATTATTGAGCATTGTAAGTGGAGCAGTACTATTATTAGGCGCATGTAGCGCAAATTCAGATAAAGAGGTAAAAACATTAGATGAGAAAAAAATTACTGTCGGTGTAACAGGTGGACCACATGAACAAATTTTTGAAAAGGTTAAAGAAGTTGCGGCAAAAGATGGTCTCGAAATTGATATAAAAGTATTTAATGATTACGTAGCACCAAACGTTTCGTTAGATGAAAAAAGCCTTGATGTAAATAGCTATCAAACGAAATCATATTTAGATGTATTTAAAGCCGAACGCAACATGAAATTAACTGAAGTATTTTCAACAGTAACATTCCCTATGGGCGTATATTCTAAAAGCTTAAAAGATATAAAAGAATTAAAAGAGGGCGACGCAATTGCTGTACCAAATGATCCGACAAATGAACTTCGAGCTTTAAAGTTATTTGAAAAAGCAGGGGTTTTAAAAGTTGATCCAAAGGCTACAGAAAAAGCGACTGCGAAAGATGTAATTGAAAACCAAAAAAATTTAAAGATTGTTGAATTAGAGGCATCTCAATTACCAACACAGCTAAGTGAAGTGAAAGCAGCGGCAATTAATACAAACTTTGCATTAGGTGCAAAATTAAGTCCAGCGAAAGATTCTATTTTCCGCGAGGGAAAAGATTCACCATATGTGAACTGGGTCGTTGTTCGTACTGAAAATAAAGATGATGCTGTCGTAAATAAATTAAAGAAAGCTTATCAATCTAAAGAAGTAAAAGATTTCATTGAGAAAAAATTTGATGGTTCTGTTTTACCGTCTTGGTAGGAGCTGACTATAATGATTGAATTAAAAAATATTTCCAAAGTATTTTCAACAAAAAAGGGGAATGTCGAAGCTCTTAAATCAACTTCTCTTAAAGTGGCAAAGGGCGAAGTATTTGGAATCATCGGATATAGTGGCGCTGGTAAAAGTACATTAATCCGCTGTGTAAATTTATTAGAAAAACCAACGACAGGAAATATCATTGTAAACAATCAAGACTTAACAACTTTGTCGACAAAAGAACTAGCAAAAGCGAGACAAAAAATCGGAATGATTTTTCAAGGATTCAATTTACTTAAAACTGTTACCGTTTATGAAAATATCGCATTACCGTTACGCCTTGCTGGCATTCCAAAAGCGGAAATTGAAAATAGAGTAGAAAAGTATTTACGCATTGTCAATCTTTTCAATCGAAAAGATGCTTATCCGAGCGAACTTTCTGGCGGCCAGAAACAGCGTGTTGCGATTGCTCGTGCACTATCACATGAACCCGAGGTTTTATTAAGTGATGAAGCAACGAGCGCATTAGATCCAGAAACAACCGATTCTATCCTTGATTTGTTATTAAAAATCAATGAGGAAATTGGAATCACGATTTTACTCATTACACATGAAATGAATGTCATCCAGCGTATTTGTGACCGAGTTGCCGTTATGGAGCATGGATCTATAGTCGAAAGCGGGACTGTGAAAGATATTTTCACAAATCCACAACATGTAACAACGAAGAAATTTGTAAATAGCGCATTTGCAGCGAAAATTCCAGAAGAAGTACAAAAAGAATTACAAACTACTGGTGAAATTGTAACACTTTCTTTTATAGGAAATTCTTCAGGAGAACCAGCACTAGCTGTCGCTACAAAACGTTTCCAAGTATATCCTCATATTTTATCCGGTAATATTACGCAGTTAAAATATGAGGCATATGGGAAACTGGTCGTTCATATGCAAGGTGAAAAAAATGAAGTAAACCGTGCTTTATCATTTTTACAAGAGCAAGGGATCATCGTAGAAGGAGGTAGAACAGATTATGGAAAACAAGTCCTTTTTGGATGAATGGGGTAAAGTAATATGGGAAGCAACAATTCAAACATTTCAAATGACATCTATTTCATTACTCATCTCTATCCTTATCGCATTACCACTTGGTGTCACGCTTGTTTTAACAAGACCTGGTGGACAGCGAGAAAATAAAATCATCTATCCTATTCTTAATACAGTTATTAATATCATTCGCTCTCTTCCATTTATCATTCTATTATTCTTCATTTTACCTTTTACAAAGTTTCTAATGGGAACATCCATTGGCGTGCAAGGTGTTATCGTACCACTTGTTGTCTTCACAGCCCCTTATATCGCACGTTTAATGGAGACAGCTTTACTAGAAGTGGATCGTGGTGTTATTGAAGCTTACCAAGCAATGGGAGTCTCTACTATAAAAATCATTTGGCACGTCATGGTTAAAGAAGCACGCCCATCTCTTGTACTCGGATTAACAATCGCAACAATTGGCTTAATTGGCGCAACAGCAATGGCTGGTCTTGTAGGCGCTGGTGGGCTAGGGGACTTGGCATATCGCTTCGGACATTTACGCTATGAACCTGAAGTAATGTATGCAACCGTCTTTATTTTGATTATCCTCGTTCAAGGATTACAGTCTTTAGGGAATGGTGTTGCACGGAGATTAAAGAAAGATTAAAAAAGAAGGTATCTCACCGAAATGAGATACCTTCTTTTTATCTTTTAAATCCACCTTCTGAATGAATAACTTGTCCAGTAATCCACTCTGCTTCTTCACTTACCAAAAACTTAATTAGTCTTGCTGCATCCTTTGGCTCACCAATTCTACCAGAAGGAAACATTGGCTTTAATCCTTGCTGTATCTCTTCATTCATCCATCCTGTATTAGTTGGACCTGGGTTAATTGCATTCACTGTTATTCCTAGGTGGGCCACTTCTGCTGATAACGTACTAGTAAGAGCGTCAATAGCTCCCTTCGTTGTTGCATACGCTAGTTCTCCTGCCATAGGTCCCTTAAATTGCCCCGAAGTAATATTAACAATTCTACCCCCAGACGTCTTCTGAAATCCTCGCGCAAACTGACTACTGAGTAATGTAGTTGCACGGACGTTTACCATATAATGCTTATCCAACTCTTCAACAGTTAAATTAGAAAAATCATTATTAGTAGAGTAAGCTGCATTGTTAATTAATATATCAGGGTATCCTAATTGTTCAGTAGCTTTATTTATAAGCTGCTTTGGTGCATCATTCTGAGTTAAATCCAACTCTATACTCGATACTTTAACACCGTTTTGTATTAACTCTTCTGTTAATTGTATTTGTTCATTTTTCTCAACGCCCCAAGGCATCTCTTTATCATACTCTGTCCAATACGTAAAAAATATATCGTATCCAGCTTCAGCTAACTCTTTACAAATAGCTGCTCCTATACCATCTAGACGACTTACACCTGTAACAACAGCTACTTTATTTTTTAATTGATTCATAATATACTCCTCCAAGTTTAAAGGACGCACATTTTATATGGGAGATATAAATTTCCCCACAAAAAAAGATAGATACATAATGGCATCTATCCTTACCGAAGGAATGACCACGCCAAATATGCAGTCCTTGAATGATTTACAGATAGCTAAATAAACCCTCATGTATGAGAGAAAAAATAATCTATCCAATTGCTAATCATTACAAGTTCATCCACATATCTAGTCTTTGCCCCCTTTTGATATATCTCTATTTCTATCATAGCAATCTGACGCAACGTTTTAAATAATAAAATATTTTTGCACCCTTACAAAAAACAAACACCAATATCCACTAATAAATTTCTCTTATTACCATTAAATTTAAATATTAAAATAATGAAAATAATCAGAAAAATACTGGTAAATAATGGTTTGTTTTCTTATAATAAAACATGGGGCTAATGTGAGAGTTTAGTTTTAAACAAATAGGGGGAAGAAAAATGTCAAAAAGAATAACTTCTTTATTTTCTACAGTAATCGTAGCGGTCTTTCTACTAACTAGCTGCGGTCAAAGCGATACGACAAATAAAGAACAAAAAGAAAATACAACCAAAGAAAGTAAAACAGAAAAAACGGATGCACCGAAAGAAAATAAACCTGAAGAAAAAAAATCCGAAGATAAAAAAACTGAAGATACAACTACCAGCTCAAGCGATTATTCCAAACTTATTTCCTATATGGAAAAAGAAACAGGTGGTAAAACAAAAGTTCTTTTTGAAAATAAGGACCCACAAGTCTATAAAGCTGAAGATGTTTCAGTATCGCTGAATAGTTATACATTAGTTGAATTAAACGGATTCCATACGGACTTTAACATTCCATTTAACCGTCAAACAGAGGGCGGAGTTATTCTTGTGAACTATAGCGTAAAAAATAGTTCAGCTAAAGATATTTATTATATGCCAGCATTGGACATGTCATTTACTGGCGCTCAGAAAGTATATAGTAACTATAAAGATTTAATTCCAAAAGAAGATCAGCTACCAACTAAGCTTGCTCCAACGAATGATTATTTAGTAAAAGCAGGGGAAACCATTTCTGGTTATATCGCTTACCCATTTGGAAAAGATGATTTAGCGAAAATTTCAAGTCTCTCAACAGTCTCAGTCACAGTCCCAACTGCACAAGCTAATAAAGGGAAATTTGATGCCCCAATCGGAAGCCCTGGAAGCTTTTCATTGAGTTTAAATAAACAAGGCGCTGAAAAGGTTGCAACAGATAAAACTTTCTACCAAGATAAAGCTACTGCTAATAACATGGGCGATAAAAAAATGGTAAAGGAGAAATCAAGCATTAATAACAGCCAAGAATTAGGCGCTGTTAAAGTTACATTAGATGGATACCAATTTGCTCAATTCACGCCAAATTCCGTCGAGGCTCCACGATTTGCAAATTTCAAAAACGGTATTGTTCTATTAACAGTAAAATTCAAACTCGATAACAAAGATACACAAGACGTTGCACTATCTCCTATCAGCTCTACATTGAGAGTTAATGATGGTACACAATATACGATTAGCGAAGGCATGCTACTAAATTACGATTATAACGCTTCAGTCAAAACCGGAACATCTGGAGAGCTACTGCAAGTATATATTTTAGATCAAGAGCAATATGAAAAGATTTGGAAAGACAAAAGCTTTGAGATTGAGCTAGGACCTATGAGAAATAAAGAAGCAAAAGATATTTCACAAGGTAAAAAAGCTAAATTTACATTACCTAAATAAATTACTAAATATATAATAGAAAAGGCATATAACATATGATTGTTATATGCCCTTTCTATTTTTATAAAAACAAGTCTTAACACAAATTTTTTATTTATGTGTATACATTTACCATTACCTATCCGTTGTATAAGTGTAGGGAGGAAAAATGATGGGAAAAGAAAGTATATTGACCTCCTATCTTATCAGTTTAGGAGAGGAAGTGTTCAAGCTATTACTAGCGAAAGGGGCTATAAAAGAAGATGCAGAAGACATCATCCAAAATACTTTCTATAAAGTATACACATTGCTGGATGACTTGACCGAGAGTAACATACGTCCATGGTTTTTTAGAGTCTCTCTAAACGAATACATTGACTTGAAGAGAAAAAAAGAGCAGCAAAACATCTATTTAACTGAAGAGATGTATTCAAATCTACAATATACAGACCGAGAATTAGATGCTGTTTTAAATAAAGATGAGATTTTCTATCTATTAAAAGATATAAAACTAGAATATAAAGAGGCCTTCTTTTTAAAATATTATTATGGTTTTTCATATGAAGAAATTGCTCTAATACTAGATATTCAAGTAAATAGCGTCAAACAAAAATTACATCGCGCACGTAAAACAATTCATTCTACAGTAGGAGGAAAAACTTAATGGATACTTCTTTAAAAGATGCGTTAAAAAAAGCTAAGAGGAAACAGTTACTTAAAATCATCACTACTTCTATTATCGTTGTAATCATACTTATCCCTATAATTTATACGGTTGGCAATTACTTTGCAGCGAAAAGTTCTACGAAGCTTCACGAACGGCTCTTTTTACATAACGCAATTGCAGAACCGAATGTCCATATTGATTCCCAAGTTACGAGTAATTCTTCTATGTTTGGTGGCAATATCGTATCTAACCGTTCTAAAAACATTAACGGTTACTTAGTACGATGGAATACACTGACAAGCTCTTACGATTGGTTTCGCTCTAACATCGATTACAATGAGTTAATACCAGGATCTTATTGGTCTAGTACAGAGTCTTATAATTACGATAAACAAACGAAAAATAAAGTTGCTAAATTTTATAATCCAGCTATCAAGGAATATCATGATGGAGTCAAAAATGAATTAAGTGCAGTTTCAACAATAGAAAACTATGTGGCGGAGGTTGCTATCTCTTTCAATCAACCTTATACATTAAAAGAAATTCAAACAAAAATACCAGATAACTTAAATATCGTATGGCTATATATGGCCTCACCTATTAGCGATGAAAGCAGAGGTCCTGCTGGCATGCCAGTTTACGGATTCAACCCAGAAAAGTCCCCTGAAAAAGCGTACAAAGAGTTTATCGATTCACTTAAACAATACGATGACGATGGACATGACGAAGACATTCAAAAGTTTTTAAAATCAAACAAAAACAAACCATTTGATCAAGTAAAAATTTTAGGGGTCATGCTAACTGGCAAAACAGAAAACTTTAAGGCATTAGAAAACCAAGACTTTATTCGCGGTGCTTCTGTAGGGGTTACTGCACAAGTAGTTCCTTATATAAAACCAGAGAAATAATAAGGAAACGACAAGATAAACTAATAGTAGATAATGAAAAGAACATACATTAATCAGTTCACTATGGGAGCCATCTATTTTAATGGAGAGCTCCCATCCCTCATTTATTGTTCGCCTTCCCAAAAATAAATTTCACAATACTTTATGTACAATTTTACAAATGAAAAATTATAAATTTGTTCACATTATATCAATTGTGAATCTTTTCACAATTGATATATAATAAACATGTAAATAAAATATTGGAGGGATTTCAATGGTTATCAATTTTTTAAGAACTGATAAACGTGCTACTTTCATATTATTACTTTTACGACTTTACATAGGATATTCTTGGATTACTGCTGGAATAGGAAAAGTTTTAGGACAATCTTTTGATGCCAGCGGTTTTCTAAAAGGTGCTATCGCTCAAGCATCAGGTGATCACCCTGCAGTACAAGGATGGTGGGCAGATTTTCTTCAAAACTTTGTTCTTCCACATGCAGACTTATTTAGCTTTTTAGTGCAATGGGGAGAAATTTTAGTAGGCTTAGGTTTAATTTTAGGTGGATTAACAAAAACAGCTGCATTTTTCGGAATCATAATGAATCTTTCATTCTTATTAAGCGGAACTGTTAGTGTAAACCCAAACATGCTTATTTTAACTATGTTCATTTTAATTGCAGGACATAATGCTGGACGTATTGGATTAGACGGTTATGTTTTCCCAAAACTTTTCCGTAAAAATAACTACGAAACATATAAGTTAAGTAAAACTACATAGTAACAGTTCATCTTTAAAATATAAATAAAAAAGAGCCTAAATGCAGGCTCTTTTTATTTACATAAAACTTAAATCTTTAACGAACCACGAAAACCTCTGGCAGCATAATAGGAATCTGCTCCATTGTGGTACACGAAAACGTGTCCGAAGCGATAATCGCAAAAAAGAGCACCACCGAGCTCTCTAATATCTGACGGTGTTTGTACCCAACTTGATGATTTCATGTCAAAATTCCCAAGTTGTTGTAACTCTCGATATTGTTCTTCAGTTAATAGTTCAATACCCATAGCAGTTGCCACATCAATAGCAGCATTTTCTGGTTTATGTTTTTTTCTTGATTCTAGCGCTTCACGATCATAACAAAGGCTCCTGCGGCCTTTAGGACTCTCCTTTGAACAATCATAGAAAGTATACTCGTCCTTCTCTTCATCATAACCAACAACATCCGGTTCACCACCAGTTACTTCCATTTCGTTAAGTGACCATAACTTTTCAGTATTAGCAGTCAACTTCGCTTCGACTTTAGCCCATTCAAGACCTTCATGGCGGTTCATATTTTTCTCGAAGCGTGCTTTCAATGCTCCAAGTAATTCTTCACGCTGTTCTATTGATAACTCCATTTTATTCTCTGTCATATTAGTCCTCCTTGTTGTGTTTACTGATAGTAGTTTAAGTATATATTTTATAATAAATCGTCTCAATATGAAGACTGTTTCAACCTTATGTATCCTGTACAAATATCCATTATAAAGTCCTAAAACCCTCCATACTTTCTCCAAGAATATAGTGTGAAAACCACATCAAATTCTGCTTCATAATAGCCAAATGAATTCCTGGCTGGTCAGAACTATATGCCATTCCTTTAAATATAATTAATTCTGTATCAACTTCCATATCTCTTAGTCCTTTATATAGCTCATATGCATTTGTAGTTGGGATTCTTGCATCCTTTTCACCATGTTGGATTAGGGTAGGAGTACAGGCTGATTTAATATACGTCATTGGTGATGTTTTCGTATATATCCCTGGATCATTCCATGGAGTATCTCCTAAATACATTCTAATAAAGTAAGGTATATCTGTATTCACATAATGGGTACTCCAGTTAGTAATTCCACCGCCCACTGAAATAGCTTTAAATCTACTACTAAATGTAGAACAGAAGGCTGATATATATCCCCCGTTGCTCCATCCCATAACCCCTACTCTATTTTTATCTACAATCCCTTCTTCAACTAGTTTATCCACTCCGGATATAACATCATCGTAGTCAGCAATTCCCTGTTTTCTATAGTTTGCTTTTAAGAATTCATTACCATAACCAGAACTTCCCCTGTAGTTTGGTTCTAAAACTATAAAGCCTTTTTCGATAAACTGTTCAATAGGATATTTCTCATTAAAACAGTCTGAAAATATCGGAAAGGATGCCCAAGCCGGACCACCATGGGTTACCACTAATAAGGGATATTTTTTATTTGCATCAAACTCTACTGGGGTTGATAAAACACCCTCTATTTCAAGACCATCACTACTTTGCCATGAGATTATTTCCCTGTTACTTTTAAGCTTTCCTTTGAAAAAGCTATTTTCATTCGTTATTTTTTTATCGTCTAAATAGATTTCAAAGGTTTCGTTTGTTATAGCCTTATTATAGGATATATGATTTCCATCCCTTGTTATAGAAGCATCCATTATAAAGCTATCTACTTTTTCGCTTAATATTTCCACAGTGCCATCCTCAGATAGCAATCCAATAAGATAATTCGTTTTATTCTGCCATCTAATTAAAATTCCTTTAGCTGTCCACTGTAATGGCATAACCGTACTATCAAAATCTGTTAAAGGGTGAATTAGCTCTCCATTATGAATATCATATATCTCTAATGTACTGTCTTGTATATGGGTCTTATAGTAATCTTTCTCCCTTATGCTTGCTGAATAACATACTTTGTTGCCTTCAGGAGAAAAACAAACGCTACCTCCTAACAACTTATCTATATTCAGCCTTTGTAACTCTCCAGCTTTAATATCTAATATGTATAGATCTCCATTTATATACTCTCCCATATTTGGGCTTGGTGTAGCCATGAATACAACCTTTTTCCCATCATGTGAAATATCAAATTCATGGATATGAAAATCCTTCCCATCAGTTAGTTGATAAACAATGCTATTTTCGTGTTCATATTTATCACTTTGTATCGCTTTTTCTATTTCAATGTAATATAAACAATTATTTTGGTCTTCCTTACCTATATGGTGGAAATCTCCATATAGTTCTTTACGTTTCTTTATCACCTCACATTCTTTTGACTGTGCAACATAATAAAATCCTTCCCCAGTAGAATCCCATTTGAAATTACTGACCCCTTCTTTTTCATCAGTAATTTGAACCACGCCATAACCATCTATTGACTTAACAAAGATCTGATTTTTCTTATTATCCCCGTCACCAACTGAGCTAAGATATGCGATATTCCTAGAATCTGGCGACCATAATGGGTATGTACTATCTATTTCCCCAGTTGTTAATGGATAACTCTGTCCCTTATCGTTTTCATATATCCATACATAATCCCTATATGTATTTTCTTTCCAGTTAGCTATCTTTTTGACAAATGCTACATTTTTTCCATCATCACTTATGTTTGTACTTGATAAGGTTTGTAATGAAATAATCTCTTCTATACTTAAATAAGTTTTTTCTTTCACTTTCATTAATAAACCCCCTCTTAATATCTAGTCCATTAATGCGCCCATGCTTCCAATATTCCCGTTCAATTTCAAACTTCTCCAATATAGGTTCTTCTAACAGCTTATCTTTCATTTTGATAGTATGAGTGACTTCAAATACACCTTGTCCTTTATCAACTGTTAATAAAAAGTCCGTTGTCATAACAATTAAATCGCCTGTTTTTGAATCAGCTAGGTGTTTAATCCCAAGCTCTTCAGCAATAACAATCGTCTCTTCTTGTGATAATAAAGGAAATTACTCACTAATACCTAAAACGATACCAGAAAATTCAGATAAACAAAAGTACTTCCGTTCCAAATCCAGTAAAGTGAAACTTTAATAAGTGGGGGCTCTTTCCATCCCTCACTTATTATTAGTTAAACCAATCGGGCTTTTACGGGCAGTTGATTTCTCAACTACCTTCCTAACACTTGCTGACTTTTGAGGTGGTAGTCTTACTGCCCATTAGTGCGGGATAAAGCTTCTATTGCCTGCCGGTTTTTATACATTTTATCTTGTTGACCGCCCTAATGAAGAAACAGCTTAAATTTTAAGCCAAGGCTGATAATCTGCCCCACTACCAGTTCCTCGTCCCTCTTTAATCCACTTATCGATTTTAAATGTTCTTTTTCTTTTCGACACAAAAACACCCCTTTAGATAAAAATATCCAAAGGGATGAAGCTTCGCAATTCTATTTTAAATCTACATAAACTAGTTACTCTACCAATCTCCTACTCAACCGTAACAGATTTAGCTAAGTTACGTGGCTTATCAACGTCACACTCGCGGTGAAGTGCTGCGTAGTATGAAATAAGTTGTAATGGAATAACTGCTACTAGCGGCGCTAGCGCTTCGTGTACAGCTGGTAATACAAAGCTGTCACCTTCCATTTCTAAGCCTTTCATTGAGATAATACATGGGTTAGCTCCACGCGCTACTACTTCTTTCACGTTACCGCGAATTCCGAGGTTCACGTGCTCTTGTGTAGCAAGAGCGATAACTGGTGTACCGTTTTCGATTAAGGCGATTGTACCGTGTTTTAATTCTCCTCCAGCAAATCCTTCTGCTTGGATGTAAGAGATTTCTTTTAGTTTTAACGCACCTTCTAAACCTACGAAGAAGTCTACACTACGTCCGATGAAGAAGCAGTTACGCGTTGTTGCTAAAAATTGTTTTGCTAATGCGTCCATTTCTTCTTTTTGATCACAAAGTACTACCATTGCATTTGCTACAAGTCCTAATTCATGTGTTAAATCGAACTCAAGAACTTCACCTTTTGCTTTTGCAATGTCAGCCGCTAAGATTGAAAGTACTGCAAGCTGAGCTGTGTATGCTTTCGTCGATGCAACTGCGATTTCTGGTCCTGCGTATAATGGAAGTGTATAATCAGCTTCACGAGAAAGCGTAGAACCAGGTACATTTGTAATTGTTAATGCTTTATGACCCATTTCATTTGTTTGCACAAGTACTGCACGGCTATCTGCTGTTTCACCACTTTGTGAGATATAAATGAAGAATGGTCTTTCTGTTAATAATGGCATGTTGTAAGAGAATTCACTTGCTACGTGTACTTCAACTGGTACTTTCGCAAATTTCTCAATGAATTGCTTTCCAACAAGACCTGCATGATAACTTGTTCCGCATGCAATGATATAAATACGATCGCTATCTAAAATTGCATTACGGATATCTGCATCCAGTTCAATCTCGCCATTTTCACCTTGGTATTTTTGAATAATATTACGGATTACAAGTGGTTGCTCATCGATTTCTTTTAGCATGAAATGAGGATACGTTCCTTTTTCAATATCACTTGCATCTAATTCCGCTGTATACGGTGCACGTTCAATCGTTTCACCTTGTAAGTTTTTAATTGTAATGCTTTCTTTCGTTACGATTACGATTTCTTTATCCATTAACTCAATAAATTGATCTGTAACTTGTAACATCGCCATAGCGTCGCTCGCCACAACATTAAAGTTGTCACCAACACCTACTAATAGCGGGCTTTTGTTTTTAGCAACATAAATCATGTTTGGATTTTCAGCATCAAGTAGTCCGATTGCGTAAGAACCATGTAAAAGAGATAACGTGTTACGGAACGCGTCTTCTACACTTAGTCCTGTGCTTACTTGTTGTTCCATAAGCTGTACGATAACTTCTGTATCTGTCTCACTTACGAACGTTACATCTTGTAAATATTCCTTTTTCACTAACTCATAGTTTTCAATTACACCGTTATGAACTAGTGTAAAGCGCTTTGATGTACTTTGATGCGGATGCGCGTTTACTTTGCTTGGAACACCGTGTGTAGCCCAGCGTGTATGACCGATTCCCACACTTGCTGCTACGTTCTCATCTACGATTTCGCGAAGTTTTGCAATACGGCCTTTTTCTTTGTATACAACAACACCGTTCTCTGCTTGTACTGCAATACCTGCTGAATCATATCCACGATATTCTAGTTTTTCTAAACCTTTTAATAAAATTTCCTTTGCATCTTGCTCTCCAATAAATCCTACGATTCCACACATGTTTAGTCGCCGTTACAAATGCTTACACTGCTTTGCGAACATGTAACGACATAGTCCGATACCATTTTATTTATATTAAAAAAACGGATTACATATTGCTAGCCCTGTAAGCTTGTAACGGCTTTCACCTTCCTCTCAATTGGGTTTAAGTCCGTATACACTTATACAGCTAGTTTTCATCCGTTCCTTTTCTCTCACCACACTTTCACCTTTGTCCACTAAGTCACCTTAATGTTTTAAGTAAAAGCTTACGGTTGTGATGAACAACCGGGAGTCATCCGCCGAAATCTCGATAAACTCCACCTCGTCAACTACACTACTTGTAGTTCTGGCGCTTTTATAATTTACAATATTTACTTTGAGAAAAAGAACAAGACCATCTTATAACAAACAATATAAACCGTCAATGAAATTTTTTTCATTGTCTATAAAACATATGAAAAAGGAGCACTTCTTGTGCTCCTTTTAAAACAAATTCAGCTAATTATTCAGCGCCAACTTCAGCTTTCACAACTTCTACAATACGGTGTACATAAGCGTCACAAACTTCTTGTGTTGGTGCTTCTGCCATTACACGAATAAGTGGCTCTGTTCCAGATGGACGAACAAGAATACGACCATCGCCGTTCATTTCTTCCTCTACAACACGAATAATCTCTTTAATTTTTTCATTTTCTAATGCTAGTTTTTTATCTGTTACACGAACATTTACTAGTAATTGTGGGAATTTCGTCATCTCACCCGCAAGCTCAGATAATGGTTTTTTCGTCATTTTCATGATGTTTACAAGTTGAAGTGCACTTAACATTCCATCACCAGTTGTAATGTAATCAAGTAAGATAATGTGACCTGATTGTTCTCCGCCCAGGTTATATCCACCACGCTTCATTTCTTCCATTACGTAGCGGTCACCAACTGCTGTTTTATCACTTGTAATACCATTTGCTTCAAGTTCTTTATAGAAACCTAAGTTACTCATAACTGTTGAAACAACTGTATTATGTTTCAATTGACCAGTTTCTTTCATGTACTTCGCACAAATGAACATAATTTGATCGCCATCAACGATGTTTCCTTTTTCGTCTACTGCGATTAAACGGTCTCCGTCACCATCAAAAGCAAGTCCGATGTCAGCGCCTTTTTCTTTCACTAATTTAGCTAAACCTTCTGGATGCGTAGAACCTACTCCATCGTTAATGTTCATACCGTTCGGTGAAGTTCCCATTGTTGAAATGTCAGCTTCTAAATCTGCAAATAAGTATGGAGCTAACGAAGACGTAGCACCGTGTGCACAATCTAAAGCGATATGTAGACCAGAGAAATCTTCCTCTACAGTTTGTTTAATATATTGTAAATATTTTTGTCCACCTTCAAAGTAATCGCTCACTTGTCCAAGGTTAGTACCTGTCGGACGTGGTAGCTCATCCACTTCTTTGTCTAATAAAGCTTCGATTTCTGCTTCTTGCTCATCTGTTAATTTAAAGCCGTCTGAACCGAAGAACTTGATTCCGTTATCTTGTACCGGATTATGAGATGCAGAAATCATAACACCTGCTTGTGCGCCTAACGCTTTTGTTAAATAGGCAACACCTGGTGTAGAAATAACACCAAGACGCATTACTTCTGCTCCAGTTGATAACAGACCTGCTACTAAAGCTCCTTCTAACATATGGCCAGATACACGTGTATCACGACCGATAATTACCTTTGGACGATCTGTATCTTTTGTTAATACATAACCACCAAAACGTCCGATTTTGAAAGCTAACTCAGGTGTTAACTCCTTGTTTGCAACTCCGCGTACTCCATCTGTACCAAAATACTTACCCATTATGATTCGCTCCTTTTTCTTGCTCTTTTTGATTATCTACTGTTGGTTCTTGACTAGTTTCTTTATCTTTATCTTTTTCTTTTTCTTTTTCCTGCTCCTTTTCTGGATCAGGTTCAGGATTTTTTGGTTTCTCAGTTTGATTTTCTTGATTGTTGTTTGAATCCGGTTGTTGACCGTTACCCTGTACTTCTTTATCTGGATTTTCTTTCTTCACAATTGTAACTTTAGCACTTTTTTGTTTTGGTGCTATCGAAATACTACCAGGTCCACTCACTTGAATAGAAATATCTTTTGTCCCTGAAGATGCATTTTGTAAATTAATTACCGCTGTTATTTGAGCAGCGGTTATTTTATCTACTACACTTTCTTCTCCCGAAATATCAACACTTATTTTTCCATCCTGCGGTGAAAGTAACTGGACAGTAACATCGTTTGGAACTCCACTTTTTTGAATCGTGATACCATCAATCGTTCTTGTTTTCGTTTGTTTTACTTTCTGTATCCCTACGGAAACCTTCACTTGATTCGGCTTTGCGCTTGTTACACCCTTTGGCAATAAAACAGAGGTATCGAATGCTGTAGACTCCGTCAATTGACTAAGATCTACTTCGACCCCCTCTATAGATTGTATATTATCCAAGATATCTTTTGGACCAGCTATCGTTACTTCTCTCGGCTCAATACCGATATTTGTAACAGCCAATCCTTCTGGCAAACTTCCCTTTTTCGTATATGTTACAGGAACAGTTTTTTCGGTGTTGTTTGCTGTAGCTTGCGTCGCTACATTCAATGTTACATTAATTTTAGATGGATTTGTTCTTACATTTAAACGTTTTCCTTCTTTATTGTATAATGTAACTTCTGCTGTTTTTGTAACAGTTTTATTAACACCTTTTAAATCGATATATGCCTTAGCAGAAGAAATACTTTCTATTTCTTCTTTCGTCCCAACTACTTCAACAGTATCCGGCTTAATACTCGATTTCTCAAGAGTAGCACCTTCTGGCATCTGATCTTCATTTGATAATTTCAGATCTACATGAACATATTTTTTCGCTTTTTCATGAAGAGTGACTTTAATTGTTGATGGCTGAACTGTTCCTTTCACATCATCTGGAAGCCCATTCGTTTTTAAAGAAACCACATAAGTTCCTTCTGGACGACCTTGTAAGTCAACTGGTATATCAAATTGTTTTTTTGCTTTCGTTGCAGCAACTGATGCTTTTGGACCCTCTAGTTTCACCTTAACGCCCTCTGATGGAATACCACTTACAATATATTTATCTTCATCATACTTAAGGTTAATAGCATAATTAGTTAACGTTTCTTTCGCTTCATTTACGAAAGGTAATATGCCCGATGTCGTATTTTTTTCAGTTAAAGCTGCTGACATAAAAAGCATACACGCCAATAGTAATGAGATTCCTTTTAAAAACCAATGATTCTCCATTAACTTATCCATGACGCTTCCTCCTCCAATTCCATAAAGACGAAGAAGTTGTTTTTTCGTTCCCACTAAACTCTGCTAACAACATATCCTTCAGCTGTTCTGCCTTCAGATCACGGTGCAATTTACCGTTTTTCGTTAAAGAAATTTGCCCCGTTTCTTCCGACACAACTACTGTAATACTATCAGTGACTTCACTAACTCCCATTGCAGCACGATGCCTAGTTCCTAATTCCTTAGAAATAAACGGGCTTTCTGATAATGGAAGATAACATGCTGCTGCTTTAATCGTACTTCCTTGCATAATTACTGCTCCGTCATGAAGAGGCGTATTTGGAATGAAAATATTAATGAGTAATTCCGATGATACATTTGCATTTAACGGAATCCCTGTTTCTACGTAATCACCCATCCCGGTCTCTTTTGACAAAGTAATTAACGCACCAATTCTACGTTTCCCCATATATTCTGTTGCTTTTGCTATCGCTGTTGCAACCATTTCAGGTTCAGCATCCTCATGAGTTCCAGCACGCGAAAATAAACTCCCGCGTCCTAGCTGCTCAAGTGCTCTTCTCAATTCTGGCTGAAAGATAATAATAACGGCTAAAAATCCCCACGTTAATACTTGTTCAGTTAGCCAATATAGCGTATGCAATTCAAGGAAAATACTGATCATCCGAACAACAATAATAACTGTAATCCCTTTTAAAAGTTGAACAGCTTTCGTCCCTCGGATTATAAGAATTAGCTTATATATAATAAACCATACAACGGCAATATCTAATGCCGTACTAAGATATTTCAAAATGGTCGTATCTTCAAAAGGCATGCTAACCCTTCCTCCTACTTACGAGCAATTCTATCCATATATTGAAATATTGTTTTATGCTCTATCTGTATGTATTTCCAACAACTAGTTAATTATACCATACTTGAAACAAACAACAATTACAAACACCCCCTGTAGCTTAAATTGGTAAGATGTCAAACATTCTTATCGTATAGTATAGTATAAATCATTATTATACGCCTATTTTCAAATAAAAAAAGCAACTTCTCAGTTGCTTTTCTTACATTTATTTTAGTTTTTCACCGAATAAAGAACCCATTAAAGCAACCGCTGTTGTTGCCGTTCTATTTCTCTCATCTAATATCGTATTTACTTCAACAAACTCAGCAGATGTAACAATATCAGCTTCCGCTAACATTTCCATCGCTAAATGACTTTCACGATAAGATAGCCCACCAATTACAGGCGTTCCCACTCCTGGTGCATCATGAGGATCAAGACCATCTAAATCCAATGATAAGTGAACACCATCAGTATGAGATAAATACGCAATTGTTTCTTCCATAACAGCAGTCATACCCATACGATCAATTTCATGCATTGAGAATACTTTAATACCCTCATTACGAATAAAGTCCTTTTCTCCTTCATCTAATGCACGTGCACCGATAATTACAACGTTCTCTTTTTTCACCTTTGGGTATGCCCCATATAAATCTACAAGTGAAGGATGTCCATAACCTAAACTTGCTGCAAGTGACATTCCGTGAATATTTCCAGATGGTGAAGTTTCTTCTGTATTCAAATCACCATGTGCATCATACCAAATAACACCTAAATTTTTATAATGTTTCGCCACACCAGCTAGTGTACCAATAGCAATACTATGGTCACCACCTAATACAAGTGGGAAACGACCTTCTTCTATAATATGATCCACCTTACTTGCCAATTCGTTACATACAGTCGCAACTTGTGTAAGGTTTCTTAATTTTGTATTTTCATCTACTTCTTTTTCTCTTTCTATACATATATCTCCCATATCTTTAACGTCATATCCAATTCCTTCAATTCTTTCAATTACCCCTGCATAACGGATCGCGCTCGGTCCCATATCAACCCCACGACGCATCTGTCCTAAATCCATTGGAACTCCAATAACTGAGATTTCTTTTTTCATAGATAGTATCCCCCTTTTATGCCTTCACTAAATATTTTAAATCTTTTATATAGTCTGACTCAACTCGACATTTTTCTGCATGGATATACAATTTATTCACTAATATCTGCGTTAAAATCCAAATCTTAAGACTATTCCATGTATAAAATTCACTTAATGAAACAACTGGTACCACTATGAGCTAACAATAAAAAAACGCCTCTACATTTAGAAGCGTTTTTTCGATGCTATTTTCCACACCGACGCAATATTTTTCGCTGTCATTTCGATATTCTCTCTTGCTGCTTTATAAGCTTCTTCTAATGTCATTGGCGTCGTTACAGTACTAAACACCGCATCAATTCCTCTTTCATAAACTACCGTATAATTCGGCAATACAGAACCACCAATCGCAATTACAGGGATATGATGCCTTTTCGCACGTTCCGCAACACCAACAGGAGCCTTTCCATAAGCTGTTTGTTCATCTATCTTTCCTTCACCTGTCACAACAAGATCCGCCCCCACTATATGCTCATCAAAGTTTATATAATCTAATACAATTTCAATCCCTTTACGTAATTCTCCTCGTAAAACTGCAACAACAGCTGCTCCCATTCCACCAGCAGCACCTGCACCTGGAAGCTCGGCTACATCTATATGTAGAAATTGCTTTAGTATTTTAGCATAATGTTGTAAATTGTTATCTAACTCTCTCATCATTAACTCATCAGCACCTTTTTGCTCTCCAAATACAAAAGATGCTCCCTTTACACCAATTAGCGGATTATCTACATCACAAGCCGCTTCTAACTTTATGTCCTTTAAACGTAAATCCAGCCGAGAAAAATCAATAGAAGTAATCGAATGTAATGTTCCTCCAGAGGGATCTATTACTTCACCTTTTTCATTTATAAATCTTACCCCTAAAGCTGACAACATACCTGTTCCACCATCATTCGTTGCACTTCCACCAAGCCCTAAGATAATATGCTGAACCCCTTTATTAAGCGCATGTAATATAAGTTCTCCCGTTCCTCTTGTTGTTGTAACAAGTGGGTTCCTCTTTTCCATTGGAACGTGCTGTAAACCCGACGCTGCTGCCATTTCAATAAATGCTGTCCTCTTATCATTAGATATGCCGTAAAAAGCCTGTATGGGCTTGCCAAGCGGTCCTGTTACACTTAGTCGGATCATCTCTCCATCAGTCGCATCAACAAGAGATTCGGCAGTTCCCTCTCCTCCATCTCCAATCGGTACTTTAATGTACTCTCCTTTAGGAAAAACTTTTAAAAACCCTTTCTCAATCGCCTCACATACTTCTATTGCTCGTAAACTTTCTTTATATGAATCCGACGCAATAACCACTTTCATGCTTAACTTCTCCCCCTTTACACTCTTTCTCTTTTATTTTAATCTTTATCAGTACAATTACATACAAAAAAAGCTTACATCAAATGATGTAAGCTTTTTTATTCGTATGGAGCCTAGCGGGATCGAACCGCTGACCTCCTGCGTGCAAGGCAGGCGCTCTCCCAGCTGAGCTAAGGCCCCTTAGTAATTAAGCGGAAGACGGGATTCGAACCCGCGACCCCAACCTTGGCAAGGTTGTATTCTACCACTGAACTACTTCCGCGAAAATGGTGAGCCATGAAGGACTCGAACCTTCGACCCTCTGATTAAAAGTCAGATGCTCTACCAACTGAGCTAATGGCTCGTAAATGGCTGGGCTAGCTGGATTCGAACCAGCGCATGACGGAGTCAAAGTCCGTTGCCTTACCGCTTGGCTATAGCCCATTAATATTTACTAGTATGGTTATCTTTTCAAAAAAATAAACCCTCTCAGGTTATTTTAAAGAAAATGGTGGAGGGGGGCAGATTCGAACTGCCGAACCCGAAGGAGCGGATTTACAGTCCGCCGCGTTTAGCCACTTCGCTACCCCTCCGACATTTTAAAATATATGGTGGAGGATGACGGGATCGAACCGCCGACCCCCTGCTTGTAAGGCAGGTGCTCTCCCAGCTGAGCTAATCCTCCAAAAGTGGTGACCC
>NZ_JBNNUF010000015.1:0-35521 GCF_050279465.1 Bacillus sp. NPDC094077
ATAAAAAGAAGGCTTGAGCCGTATGATGGGAAACTGTCACGTACGGTTCTTAGGGGAGTTAGGGGCAGTGATGCCCCTCGCTTACCCGACTTAACCTCACGTGTATATGATATTAGTTAATAATTCCCTCTTTTTTTTAAATAAAATGACAAAAATTATTCTAACAATTTTAAACTAGAATTTGGATTTAATGTAGATTTAGGAACATCATTTAATTTAGAAATATCAATCGAATCAATAAATGACAATACTATGTATTGACAATAATTCGAAAGAGATAATTCATTTATATTTGCTAATAATTTTAATTTTTCACACTGTTTTTCATCTATTATCAATTTAATTTGATTTAATTTATTCATTTCAACACATCCATATAAGTATTTTTTCCGTAGGGTATATCATATGCATGCTCCCCTAGAAATTGCTAATTTTTTATAATAAAACCCAAAAAGAATCCTATAATAGGATTCTTTTTGGGTTACTGGTAAAGATTTGAGTGTCGGGGCTCAAATCCAATAAGATAACTTCTGAGTCAAAAAATTAAAAAGGAAAAATAAAATTCTTTTTCAATCCGTGGATCAGGTTCAAAATAAATCTGAACAGGAATATGATGTCGTATTTCTCTTTACATTCTATCAGATAAAGAAAAAATATATCCTATGATTTTTACCTTTAGAAAAGGAATTTTATCTAATTCTTTTTTTGAAAAATGATATTTTTTATACAAGGATTACTTAACTTCACTTTTAAAACTTTGCATGTAATTTTTCTGAATTCCCCTTATTTTTTGGTGTGGGTGCAAGGGCTCGAGTGAAGATAAGCGAGGGGATAGCCCCTTTTAGTGTCATTAAAATATTGTATAAGAGGCATTTCATGAACAGTTAATCAAGGTGGTTCTGCAGGTACAATAGCTTGTCCAAGTCGTACTACCTAAATCTTCGTTTTTGGTATCTTCGGCTTGTCGACATGCCTATACCTGCCGAATTTCGGAATGCAATGAAGAAAAGCTTTTTTGATTATAAAAGAGAGTAAATCAAACAAAAAAGTAGGACAAACCTATTTATATCAATGATTTCAGGCATTTTAGGCACTTAACTTTTTTAAGTGGTTACTTTATTAACACTTCATTTACAAATCGTAAAGAATCAAAAGCACCTTATTTAAAGGCACAATTTAATAAACTTTTTCTATTTCTATATGATATTATTTGTTTTGTCTTGAAACTATTTCCTATAGATAAAAGACCGCTGTTCTTTCACTTCATACTTGTAGAAATCAAAAAGCTGCAAAAGAGCCCGTAATCGAAAAAAGATTTCGGGTTCTTTTGTGTAGAAACATAAAAAACTTGTATAGAATTTCCTTGTTTTTGGGTGTGGATGCTGGCTGGGGGTTTTGGGAAGAACTTAACGTAACTGAATATGGAATAAGTTTGTTCCTTGCGGAACTTTTAGCCTTTAATAATAGTAATAGGTATCGCGTTATGCTTTGTATCTCTGTAGTTCTTTATATTTGCTACAAACGACCATTCATTACCGTTTAATTTCGTAAAATAGTCATTTTCTTCTCCCCTGTTCCCTCTGCGACACCTCATATTTAGAAAATTATATTCAGCTTCTTCCCAGCTTCCTGTATTTTATTAATTCCACTAATTCTTTATATTCGTCCTTTATAATTGCCTTACCTCGAAAGGCTGTATACATTTCAAATGACACTTTTATCACCCTCTTGAATCCATTATGAATTTAATTAACATATATCCTTAATTACACAATAGAAGGTTTTAAAAATCGTATTACGTTTCCCTTTTCATTAAATTCACTCTCATTGTTACAATTCTTTGAGGTAAGATTAACTATATAACTCTCTGAAATTTTAAAAGTTCTTTCCTCATTAAACATTGTCAAAGGAACTGATACTCCAACATTATTATCTAAATGACTTAGTACCATTACCGGGATAGTTTCTCCTTTTAATAAATCAACATATGAGGTCTTAACTTTATAATAATGACCTTCTAAAAAATGCATTTTTCCGTTTATTAAATCTACTGCAACTCCATTATTACAGTACGCTAAGTTTTGGTTTAAAAAATGAATATCATCCGATACTTTAATAAATCTCATCGTTTTATTATCAAATATATAGTAACCTTCTCTTACTACAAAAAGATTATGCGGATTGATAAACTCTAAAAGGTAATGTGTGATTTCAAAGGTAGTATCTCCCTCAATCATTTCCCTGTATTCTACATAAAGTTTCTCTAACTTTTTAAATGTACTTAGTTTGATCCCCTGATTTGGTCTTGATGCAAGTGTTAAGTCATCTAATACCCATTTAGCCACATATGTTGACGTTGGAATCATTTATAATATACCTCCTTCAAAATTCTATATATAAACATATAATCTCTTTAAATTTAATTAATTAGGTTCTACTTAAAGTATAGGCAGAATCTATTTAATAACTAAGATAATTCTCTAACTTTTTTATATAAAAAACTAATACAATTTGATGGAGATGTTTAGCTATATAGAAATAATTTATCCAGCGTACAATTGGATTTACACTTAAAAAAATGTACAAATTGTTGTTATTATGTCGAGACAAATAAAAACAATACACGGGCAAACATATAGGGATATATGTAGCGATTGTGAATATGTTTTACGTCATTACGTGTGAAATTCTTATTGATGTTACTTTCCATGAGGATAATTTAATCCCTTAATTACTTTATTTTATAAAAACATATTAAAAATATGGTACGTGAAATTTCTACATAACAAATTAGAAGGTATAGTAGATAACCTTCCATTAGAACAAAGTATTGCTTACAGTTATTTTGAAATTTTCGCACCAGAACCAGTTTCTGTCTTTTAGCTCTAGACCGTCTTCAATTGATTTAAGTGACATATCTAGTAAGCCCATAGCAGTATCCATTGTAAATTTTACATCTTTATACTTTTCGTCATGCTTTAATTTCTTAACTTTTTCAGATGTTTCAAGTAAGTCTTTAGAAGCTAAATCATATTCTTTCTTCTTCTCTTCTACTGACTTTTGGCTTACTAATATGTTACTTACAACCTTAGACTGTTCAGAAATATCTTTCATCAAGTAGGCTAAGTTTTCTTTATAGTCTTCTTTCTTATTTTACTCAATAGAAACTTTACTGTCCTTCCGTACATAAGTACACCAATGGGAACGCGATTAATATATGTCTCTTTACTAAGAGAAAAAACCTTGATACCAGCTGTATCAAGGTTTTTTGTTTGCACTTCTCACAATTTTACTATTCAATCTTAGACATATCTTATTCTTCTATGTCTCTTATTCCATTTATTGTAATACCGAATTGTTCGAAACCATATAATACACCACCTAAAGCCGCGTCGCCCTTTTCTACATCTCCTTCGTCTAGAGCTGTAAACAAGTCGCCTAATGCCCGTAGGAATGTCTTATTAGCATCTATAAATTCAATTTTAAAATAACTGTACTTTTCAGGCGGTTTAAGGCCTACTAACTTCTCTGCCTCCCCTTTCACTATATTAAACTGTGCTTTTAATTCGTCTTTATTTGTTCGTAGTGTTTCATCTTTTTCAACTATTGGTTTCGTAGCTTTTACCGCATCTATGAACTTATTAGCCTGTATTTCTACTTTTTCTTGATACTCTTTCATACTGTTAGGCTTCGTAGCATCAGATACATTGTCTTTCTCTTTACTTACTTCTTCTTTCTTCTCTACCTGAACTTCCTTTTTACTTGTTTCTTCCTTCTTTGTCTCCGCTTCTTTTTGTTTCTCTAACTTTTCTTTTTCTTCGTGTATTTTATCTACGTCTTTAATTACAGTAGCTATTGGGTCCTTATTTGTTGTTCCAGACTCGCTATCACTTGCTGTAGAGTCATTATTTGTTCCATTATCTTTATCTTTTTCCTTGCCTGTTTCCTTATTTGATTCCGTATCTGTTTTCTTATAATCTGCTACTTTTACACTATCCTCTTTTTTCTCTTCCGCTACGTCCTTACTTGCACAACCTACACCACTCATCAACATAACTGGCAGTGCAACTGCTAATAACTTACGCTTCATTGTAATTTACCCCTTTGTTTCGTGATTGTTGTTTCTTTTCTTCCAACTCTTTCTTTTTTTTTCTCGTTCATTTCATCTACGAAAATCGTTTTTTAACCTTGAGAGTTTGTCTATAACGAAGTAGCATCTATCATAATGTATACTTCTTTTTAAAAGTGTTGTAATTTATTAACATATGAAACCATATCATAAATTATATAAATAAGATATACAAATTTTTTTATCTTTAAGAGAAATTTAGTAAAAAAATTGGTAAAGTACGTATCTTTCATTTCTTTACACAGTGTGTAGGCATCGGTATATGTTTTACCCAAATTTTCCTTATTTAAAAAACGAGTCCCTTTATTAAATTTTGATTTTCATCAAGAAACAAGTCATACTTATAATTACATCACAATATAAAAAATTAATATTATAAATTCTACAATTTGAAACTAAATATAGAAAGAGTTGGTATTAAACCATACTAACAGAGCTCCCTACAATCCTTACGAAACACGGAAAACAATTAAAAATATCGTTTACGAACATTGAACAAATACCAGACGAGGGATTCCTAAAATTCGATATGAAGTTTCATGATAATCTCAACAATGGTAGCACTGGAACTACAGCATGCCATATTACAGAATATCACTCTGAAAAATTCCTGGAAGTTAAAATTAAAAGTGTAGATTCAACTCCTATTGAACAAGGTACTGGGACATGTATGATATATTCCTTTTACAGATGGCTATACTTTAGCTATCCTGGTTACGAATTCCATTTTAATGGACTGCTTAATACTGCATTTAAATATGAATATTTAGAAGCCTTTTACACAAAAGTTGGCTTCACAGTTAAAGACGGTTCTTTTCATCAAATTGTTCCAAAAGAAAAATTCACTGAATTCTGCTTAAATGTCGAAACGAGAATTTCAGACATATCTTCCACTTTCATAACAAAACAAACGGCTTCCTATAAGGATGCAATTAATCAATCACATGGAAAGTTACTTGAGCTTAATAAGCATTTTGAGGAAATGTCGGCGATAACGTTTATCAAGCATCGTTATTTTTAAGCCCTTCTAAAACGATTATAAAAAATCGAATTCGTGCCAACACCAATAAAAAAATATCAACTATCATGGCAGAGGAAAAAGCAATTCGGATACTTGAAATAGCGAAAAACTCCTATCCAGCCGTTTCTCAAAATGATGTCCTGTGCGATCAGCTCAAAGTATACGCAAGGCGTTATCAAGAACTTATTCACCAAAAGGAATGTTGCATTAACAAGATGGTACATATAGCTGAACAACGTGCAGAATATGGTATCATTCTGAGCCTCCCTGGAATTGGACCAAATACGGCTGTACGCTTAATGGCTGAAATGGGGTTTTGCGAATAACAAGCAATTGAATGCATACGCCGGTATTGATATACGTCTCTTTCAATCAGGTAAAACGTTTTATAAAGATAAAATTAATAAACGTGGAAATAAACATTTACGAAAATTACTTTTCCTAATTATCCAAAACATGATTAAACAACGGCGTTACGGGCGAAATCATATTATAGAGTACTACGATAAATTAAAAACGCAACCCTATAACAAATGTCATAAAGTTGCGTCCATTGCGTGTGTAAATAAGTTATTGAAGCTTCTCTTTCACCTTATTACACATGATATACACTATGATTATCGGTTAACGGCCTAACGTCATAGTTTCATCCATCATATCATATCTCCTCCCCTAGTAAAAAAACGACTTCATATTAGGGGTATTTAGTATGCATTATAATGGATACATGTGTGGTATGAACTTTGTGATATTCAATTCTTCAAAAATCTAAAAATATAGGTTGACTAATCGTAAGAAAAAAAGTTCTGATTGATACTGACTCTTTTTTGAGTTTTTACAAAAGTAAACTTTTAAACACATAATTACATTTCTATTATTTATTTTACCACTTGCACAGATACTGGTTTCCACCCCTGATTCTCTACCCAATCAATATCAACCTTATATTTTTTATTACTTTGCTTATCTCGTACATTACCGTAGGCTTTATTATTACCATTATTCCCAATAAAATCGAAAATCAATTGGCTCTCTGGAACATCAACAGCATAAGAAATTGCTTTTTTCATCTCACTCCAATCTACTGTTCCTTCTTTAAATTTCATTTCAGGTTTTGCTCCTTGCTCTGTACCAATTGGCTTCCAAGAAGGATTAGTTTGAGAACCTTTTTCTTGAGATGCCATTTTTTCTCCCTCTTTATTTTCATTTCCGTTCGTTTTTACCGATTTTTCTGCTTTTTGTTTCCCTTCTATCTGTGCTGCTTCTTTCTCTTCACGTTTCTTCTCTTCTAACTGCGCTGCTTCTTTCTCTTCACGTTTCTTCTCTTCTAACTGCGCTGCTTCTTTCTCTTCACGTTTCTTCTCTTCTAACTGTATTGCTTCTTTCTCTTCACGTTTCTTCTCTTCTATCTTTGTTGCTTTCTTTTCTTGGGCAATTGCTTTCTTTGATGTATCAGAAGGGGAAAACAACTGGTATGTCACTATACCAACTGTCACTAATACCAAAGTAAATGCAATATTAAAAATCGCCTTTTGACGACGATTTTGTTGTTTTTCTTGAAACCTGCTTACTTGTCCCATTTTTCAAACCTCCGAGTTTATTTTCTCCTCTAATCTTTATGCATTATCCCTATAATTCTTAATGTTTTTATTAAATAATGGAAATGAACTACAATTCCCATACAAGGTTTCATATCATAATAAAATTTGTGTTGTTTCAAGCATCTGACATATGTTATTCAAAAATAGTTTAATACATTAAAAATTGATAAGCATCTGTACGTAAGAAACCTTCAATTTTATTCAAACGTGATTCCAATTACGTCCACATTAGATTTCCTGTAGAAAGCTTTTTAACAATTAAGCCCCTTCTTCCCTTATTTATAATTTTCAAATTAAATTGCCCTCTATGGTATAATGAAGATGTGTTGTTTTCTAATGGGGTATGTCGTAAAATCAAAAGGGATTTTATCTCTTTTACCTTTTTTTCAGAGTAACTTTCACCACTAGGAAACTCTATTATTCCTAATGTAATCTTTAATTCGCTTTCATCAAAAATCCAATCCTTATTAAGTTCCCTTATCTTTTGTATAAAGCTTCTTTTGGTTTTTCCTATATAGATCAATGTTTCATTCTTAGCATATACTCTAGAGATTGCAAATATCCCCTTCTTAAAAGCTTCTTCTCTATTATAAAAATCATTTAAACTATACAATCCATACCATTTAATATGTACTGTTTCTATTAACTTCACCTCATTTTTAGATAATATTATAATTTCTGAATGTTCAAATTATTATGGATACATAGCCTTGATTACTTGAATTATAAATAGTGCTTTTCAATAATACATTTTATTATTACTAATTTCAATAATGAATATGTACATATCATCATGAATTTCCTATCATTTGTTTCGTCAAGTAAGGCTCATAATTCTCTTCGATAATTTTATCGTTCTGTGGTGGAAGAAGCCCATCGCCATCAACTTAAAATTTTATAATGCCCCCAATATGAAAAATACGCTATTCTTTTTGTAGAATCATAGGAAATGGTGGCGTATTTTTCTTTTTGTTTTGCTAACCTGATGTTGATGTAACGTAACCTTAAGTGTTTAGAAATTTAAAAAAGTCCCTTAATAATGTTAAAGAGACCTTGCTCACACAAATGATCTGTAAATCAATTCATCTTTGATATACAGATCATTTGTATGATAATTTTTATAAATAATTGCTAAATAGTGAATTTACATAAATGCTTTTAGAAGTTCTTGAACTAATGGGATTGCTCCACCTATAAATTTTAAAACTGCCATTGCGATTTCCATATTATTTTCTCCTCTTTTTTCGTATTAAGATGTGGTGAATCTTTATACCTTCATTGCAGTAAACGCTTACATATGTAGCGATACATTTTTGTATGCAATATTGCATATTTATACGTTTAGACAAAAATTAGACCTCTATTAATCATTCTTTAATGGTACCATAGCTAGGTGGGAGTCTTTAAGGGTTCTCCTTAATAGGAGGAAATATGGAAAGAGTGCAAGCGATTGACAGTAATCTAAAACTTAAGAGTTGGGTTAAACAGGTATTAGCTGTAGGAGTAATGATAGGGTTCTGTTACTTGGTGTTATATGTTTTCTGTTTCTTAGTTGCTATGTAAATATTATACAACTAAACTTGTAGAGTCTTACCTAAAGAGGTAAGGCTCTTTTGTTGTGTATCTGAGATGAACAAACTACATACAATACCTCTTAGGTTTGTCAGATTACTCTGTATGGTGCATTGTTTTTCTAGATTCTAGAACACTAACTCCTATCATTGAAAGTAAATAAACTTCTATTTAAAGTTTCCATTTATATTGAAAACACAATTGTATTAATAAAAAATGTGTTTTTACTAGATACATATTAAAAAGGCAAGCATAAGTTATATTACGTTTTTATTAAAATCTTTTTATCTTTGAAAAGGATTTAAATCTTAATAATAGATTTGAGTCCTTTTTGTATATTATAATCCCTATATTGTCATATTTATATAATATACTAAAAAAAACTAAAAAGCAAGAATACTAGTAGGGTTCCGCCAGCATTTCGGAAAAAATACAATAAGCTGCCCATATGGACAGCTTATTTACATAATTTTCGATATGGGCAGTAAATTTAAGTTGTTTTTAAAGTAGGTATACCTAGTACAAATTCTTGAATTGCGCCCGTTTGTTGAAGATTAATTTTCATTATACTTTTTGTACTGAGTCCAATGCTTTTTTTAATTCGTCTGGTTTTTGAGTGCCGATTACCACTGTGTTATATTTCAACTTTAACTCTATACCTTTCTGTCCATTCATGTTATAGGCTTTTTCACCCTTAAGGTTAAAACGAATTCCCCATCCCCCAAATCGTTTTAGTGGACTGTAAGTAATGCATTCATAGTGATGTATATTTTTGAAAGGGTACTGCTTATATTGAAAATGAAAAGGAACAAAACGAACATAAAGACCTTTTTCACGGACCTCAATGATCAGTTTCAATACTCCAAGCATTAATACAGGAAAGGCAATCCCGAAAAACAACCACAAAACAATTAATACACCATTGGGAGCTGGTTTATCTCCAAACGGGGTATCAAGAATAATTTGTTGAATGAATCCATACCACATCAGTATGGCGATCCCTAATATGAGTATCCATACCCAAATTGGGGATCGCTGAACCTCACGAAAGATAACGTGTTCTTGTTGTTTCATTAATGATTGTCACCTCCTAAATGGTTTATTTTTTCTCACTAATTTTAAGCTGTTTTGCATTTCCGAAAAATGTGCTCCCAATTATAAATATAACGGAAGAAAGATACATTGTTATCCCTGAATATTCATTATCAAATATTGTAGTATTAAGTAAATTAATAAACATCATCAATATAAGTGACATGTACAATCCATTAATATATTTCACTTATGCCCCTCCCTTGCTTTTTTCTTTCATCTCTTTTTTCGGCAACTTCTATGTAATAACTAGTGGTTTCTAAAGGCATTATTTAGAATCTCCTTTTTCCCTATTTTACCATTTAAAAGAAGTGATATGTTGGTTGATTTTGGTTGTATATTGTATACATACTCAGTTAGCATAACGTCTCATTATCGTCACAGCACTTTTGACTATTCCAATAAAAAAATAATCATTTACACTTTAAAAGAAAATTTGTATTATGTGATTGTTAAAAAACGGAATTTAAGGAGTGGTTAAAATGAAAAAAAGAATTCTTATTCCGGTAATGAGTATAGGGTTTTTAGTTTTTAGTGCATTTTATAGTCCTGTGCAGAATACAGTTTCCGCTCAAATTAACAATGAAAAATCATCCATAAATGAAAGTGAGTTTTGGCTTTATGATGGGGATGCTATAAGATACTACCCTTATTTTAATACTTTTATTGGGATTGCTGATGTAAGTTCATCTAATGAACAAGAACCAAGTCGTGTAGTATTTGAGTTTTATAATTTAATAGGTGATCTATCATATGTCACAAGTGCCACTATCCCTAATCATAAGCATTCAGCTTTCCAACCATTTTCAGCTCCTATACATTCTCTAGAAGAAGCTAACTATTCCGTAAAGGTCAAAGTTATAAATGCAAAGGTAGATCCAAATAAAGTTAAATTTGCTCATATAGAATAATACGTGTGTGTACATGTACACAGAAGGAGCCTCTATTTATTAGAAGCTCCTTCTATTTATCTTATATTTTCTGTAACTTACTTTGCGTTTTAGGTTACTATTGCTCTCTCTACCCCTAAAAAATAGGTACAAGTTGTCTTTTTAAACTATGAAATTAACGATAAATAAAAATCCATGTGAGGTTAACATAACGCACAATTATTGGTAGCAATACAAAGACGAATCCTTACTCTCAGGAGGCATCCTCTTTTTTATTTTCTATAACTCTATTCAGCCTTTTATACATTCCTATCCTGACATTGGTTTAAGGGGTCTCGTTTGTTACTGAATTAGCCAAAAATCTGTATAAAATCTTGCATACTCTTAACCTGGGGGTTTTCTAAAGTCCTGACGGTACCCCTCACATAAAATCTCCTTTAAATTAAAAATTGCCGTGTTACAAATAAAAAGGATCCGATATGAGTATCGGATCCTTTTTCACTTAGTATACTTATTTCACTGCCTCTTTTAATTCTTTTCCAGCTTTAAATGCAGGTGCCTTTGAAGCAGCAATTTGCATTTCTTCACCTGTCTGCGGGTTACGACCTGTTCGTGCAGATCTTTCACGTACTTCAAATGTACCGAATCCAAGAACCTGTACTTTCTCTTCATTTGCAAGAGCAGTTGTTATAGCGTCTAATACAGCTTGTGTCGCTGCTGCTGCATCCTTTTGTGTAAGTTCTGCTTTATCCGCTACTACTTTTGTTAATTCTGTTTTATTCATTTTCTGCACCTCTTTATATGTAATTAAGGACTATTATAACGTTCCAATACTCCTGGTGCAATTTATAAAATATAAAATGGGCCCTAACAGGAGCTAGGAGTTGTAAATTGACTAGTAATATTTCTAAAAAAATACAGCTATAATAGAAAGAAAATTCGGCGTTATTATAATGATGAACTGCATAGGTACATTATTTTATTTGTGAACTACTCGCCACTTAGCAAAGCTTGAAGTGGGAGCTTCTCAGTTCCACGACGAAAGCAACCTTTCGTCTCCCTGAGCGTTACTTCGGGGTGTTCCACCCCTAGATGTCCAACGATTGGATGCTCTCTGAGTACGGTTGATATTTTACGCAGGAACCGAATGGCTTAGTTTTCGCACTCTATTTTCTTCCTGCAACCTCCTATATCAAGTTATCAAAGAACTTCATATAGCTAGTTTATCAAAAGTTTTTGGCTATGCCAAACCGAAATTCATCTCCCACCTACCGTTGGGCTAGCACCCTTCACACGCTCGAGGAAGGAGAATTCTTTCGGTAAATTCGTTAAAATTTAACTTAAGGTGGGATTGTATGTGAATGGAGATAAAAAACTGAAAAAACCAGTGGTAAGTTTTATTTTATTAACCAATATTATTTTTTGGCCATTGTTTCTTCTTGTAGGAGTCATAAAGTTATTGGAGTTTCCAGTTTGGATTTTTGATGTAATGCTATGCATATCATCTTGGTCTTCCACCTTTGCTTTTGTGTTGCTATTTAAGAAACTCTATCCTGCGCAGAGTTTTATTCAATTCGTAAAAGATAGATTTAAAAATAAAATTAGTTTACTTATAACTCTTACTGTAAGTACGATTCAAGTAATTATATTTTTGACGATGTTGTTTCTCGTGTCGATTAACAGTGAAGCAGACTCAATTTTTAATAGAACTTCATCGGGTGTCTTAATTTACTACCTTGTTAAAACTATCGTGTCCGGACCTCTAGGAGAAGAATTAGGTTGGAGAGGTTTTGCACTAATGGAACTTCAAAAAAAATATTCACCATTAAAATCTTCAATAATTATCGGTTTCTGGTGGGGAATGTGGCATTTGCCTATATGGTTTACTACAGGTTTTACAGGCATTAATTTAATTAAATATATTTTATTTTTTATGATTGCAATTATATCTACTACAATACTCATGACAACATTTTATAATTTGAATCGAAATTTAATTATTCCAATGATTATCCACTTTTTCTTTAATTTTTTTATAGGCATAATAAATGGACAATTAATTGAATTAATTATGTATAATGCCATTTTTTATTTAATAGTTGCGGTTTTAATTATAGTTATAAATCCAAAGAAAGTGTTATACGGGAATAAAGTCACAAAATATGCTAATGGAGATCGTGATTTGATTTAGTTATAGTTTTTACAGTTTTCTCGTGTACGTTCTATACAAGATTTGTAGACATAGCCTCTCATTATCGATAGCAAGGAAAAAGCGAAATCCATTATAAATGAGATTTCGCTTTTTCTCTTTCTATGATTCTATGCATCTTTTAATACATTCCTATCATGGCGTGGATTTTAGGATTCTCGTTTGTTATTCTTGATATTGCTGTTCCACCACATTTGGTAGTTCCTCAAAAACTAGTCTTTTAAAAATGTTAATAATGCTTCATTAAATTCTTTTGCATGGGTGGCGTTTAATCCATGAGGACCACCTTTTATAAGAGTGAGTTTACTACCAGGAATGGAATCGTATGTGCGTTTTCCACTTAACTCAAAAGGTACAGTTGCATCAGAGTCACCGTGAATAATAAGAGTAGGTATATTAAACTTTTCCAAGTCTTTTCTAAAATCTGTCTTACTAAAGGCGGTAATACAATCAAGCGTTCCTTTAGGCGATGCACTGGCTGCAATATCCCAATTATATAAACGGAATGGCTCACTAACTAAATCTGTTCGATTACCAGCTGCGAAAAATCCCTTAGTAAATTCGTCAAGAAATGCAAGGCGGTCATTTATCACGCCACTTTTAAATTCTTCAATTGCTGCATCATCTAATGCCCCTTCAGGATGATCCTCTGATTTGTATAAATATGGAGGAACTGCTCCAGCAAAAACAGCCTTTTCAATACGATCTGTTCCATATGTACTAATGTACCGAGCTACCTCACCCCCGCCCATAGAAAAACCAACAAGTGTGACATTTTGAAGATCTAAATGTTCTATTAGTTGATGTAAATCAGAAGCAAAGGTATCATATTCATATCCTTCCCACGGCTGAGATGACTTTCCAAAGCCTCGACGATCATATGTTATAACTCTGTATCCAGCCTCAACAAGAGCGGGAACTTGGTATTCCCAAGATCGACCACTTAACGGCCAACCATGAATTAGTACAACTGGTTTTCCAATACCATGATCCTCATAATATATCTCAATTGGTGCTTGATTTTCGGTTCCTACAGTAATTTTTGTCATTCTTCTACCTCCAAAAAATATTCTAATAAATATCCTTCTCTTCAATAATCCGGATGGGATGAATCTCGTAACCTATTTATGCACGTTTATGTTGTGAATTCTAAGCATGAAACTCTATTATTCCGATGAATTCATTTTCTGTTTTTGTAGCAATTCCCCATCTAATACCTTTTTTATCATGAAATAATTGCTGAACATTCCTCATATTCAATTCTAATAGCAAAAATAGGTAACTATCAATATTGTTCTATCTATAGAATGTATAGGTAAAACCAATCAATTTTATGGTAAAAATAACTATAGTTACCATCTATACAAATTATAGATAATTTAGAATTGATTAATGAACTAGTTTTCAAATACTATAAATTTGTATAGCGCTTCATGTTCTGTGAATGCTGCTATAACTAATATTAACGGTCAGTTTAGTTATAGACTAATCGTAACAAACGAAGAAATTTATGATAATATTCCACTGTTTAAACTTTCTTCGATTACTTAATTTTTAGGAGGAATACATAATGGCTGATCTCTATTCTCGTATTAACAAAGATGATGCTGTCGTTCTTTTAGTAGATCATCAAACTGGTCTTATGTCCGGACTAGTACGTGACTATGGTGTTGATGAATTCAAGAACAATGTTTTAGCTCTTGCTCAAACTGCTAAGTTTTTTGATTTACCAGTTATTTTAACAACAAGCTTTGAACACGGACCTAACGGACCTTTAATGCAAGAATTAGTTGACCTCTTTCCTCACGCACCAAAAATAGCTCGACCTGGACAAATTAACGCATGGGATAATGATGATTTTGTAAAAGCAATCGAAGAAACCGGAAAAAAACAACTTATCATTGCGGGCGTAGTTACAGATGTTTGCGTTGCTTTCCCCGCACTTTCCGCTATAAAAGCTGGGTATGAAGTATTTGCTGTTACTGATGCTTCAGGAACTTTCAGTAAACAAGTTGCAGATGCTGCCAATACGCGTATGGCACATAGTGGCGTACAACTTATGAACTGGTTTAGCGTAGCGTGCGAATTACAACGCGATTGGCGCAACGATGTCGAAGGTTTTGGCAATTTGCTTGCTAGTAATCTTCCGGGTTATCAAAATATTATTGGAAGCTATAGGGGCGCTCAGCGAGATCTTAGTAAACAAAATGCATAAATATATTCAAAAAAAAATAGCTATAAATCACTTTTTTTAAAGTGGATTGTATAAATTTAGCGCTGATTAAATCAGCGCTCTCTTTTAAATTATAAAGTATAGCAAAGCTTTTATTTTTACGATCACAGTTAAAATTAACAGAAAATATATTTCTTTCAAAAAAACTAAATTTAAAACAATTAAAAAAAGGAGCGTTTTATTATGAGTAATTTAGAATTGTTAAATCCGGAAAACAGTGCATTAATTTTGATTGATTTTCAGCCTCAAATGACTTTTGGAGTTGCAAGCATTGACAGACAAACTTTGATTAATAACGTTATGCTGCTTGCTAAATCAGCAAAAACTTTTAACGTACCTACTATTCTTACTACAGTTGAAACACGCAGCTTTTCTGGTTATTTTTGGCCACAAATTCTTGATATATTCCCAAACCATGAAATTATTGAACGTAGTTCAA
Source organism: Bacillus sp. NPDC094077 (assembly GCF_050279465.1). Lineage (NCBI taxonomy): Bacteria > Bacillati > Bacillota > Bacilli > Caryophanales > Bacillaceae > Bacillus > Bacillus sp. NPDC094077. Next base: position 15,187 of record NZ_JBNNUF010000015.1, read on the forward strand.
TGAACTCTTGGGAAGATTCAAAATTTGTTGAGGCAGTTAAAGCAACAGGTAGAAAGAAATTGATATTTGCAGCACTTTGGACTGAAGTTTGCCTTGCATTCCCTGTGCTTGAAGCAATTAAAGCTGGCTATGAAGTTTATGCGGTTGATGATGCTTCAGGTGGTACTAGTTTGACAGCACATAACGCTGCTATGCGTCGTGTAGAACAAGCTGGTGCAATTCCAGTGACAGCAATTCAAGTTTTACTTGAATACCAACGTGACTGGGCACGCAAAGACACTTATGATGCTGTTATGGAAATTGTAAAAGAACACACTGGCGCTTATGGTCAAGGCGTAGAATATGCATATACTATGGTACATGGCGCGCTTCCAAGCAGAAAATTATGAACCAAGAAAGAGTGACTGTCGGAGAGACTCATATTGAGAACACGATGGATGCTAGCGGTTCAGTAACAACGATTGTTACATGGAAAATTCAAGAAGGTAGAGAAAAACAGTTTGAAACATGGAGACATGAAATCGAAGCTGCCGCTACTAAATTCCCAGGGCATTTAGGCGTAAATCTAATAGTACCCAATAACGAATCCAGAGAGTATACTGTTATTTTTCGCTTTGATACGTATGAGCATCTACGTGCTTGGCAAGAATCAGATATTCGTCGAGATTTGTTAAAAAAGGCAGAACAATTCCAAGCTACTAATCCAACTTACAAAACTGAAAGCAGTTTGGCTTATTGGTTTGTTACTCCGAAAACACCAGTTCCACCGCTAAAATGGAAAATGTCTATTGTTACGGTTCTTGGTGTATGGCCCCTTAGCATGTTAGTTCCTAAAGTAATAGGACCTATTATAAAACATATGAATCCTATTATGTCAGCTTTTTTTGTTTCTGTATGTATAGTGTCCTTGCTATCATGGGTAGTCATGCCGATTTACGGTAAAATATTTCATCCATGGTTACAAAATAATAGGAAGTAGACGAGGTGTGAATATGAATTTGCCGGATATGATCTTATATAACGGAAAAATTACTACCCTTGATCCCTCTCAACCTGAGGTATCTGCTATCGCCATAACTGATGGTTTAGTCACAGCAGTAGGTGGAGATGAGCTTCTTGATAGTGCCACAGAAAAAACAAAAAAAATAGACCTTAAAAGAAAGAGAGCTATTCCGGGCTTGAATGACTCTCATATACACGTTATTCGTGGAGGTCTTCATTATAATATGGAATTGCGCTGGGAAGGTGTGCCATCACTTGCTATTGCTCTGGAAATGCTCAAAGAGCAGGCAAGGCGTACACCTGCTCCTCAGTGGGTAAGAGTAGTTGGAGGTTGGTCTGAATTTCAATTTAAAGAGAGACGGATGCCAACTTTGGAAGAGATTAATGCCGTTTCTGAAGACACGCCTGTCTTTGTGCTACATCTTTATGATAGAGCACTTGTAAATCGTGCTGGGCTGCGTGCACTGGGATACACAAAAGATACCCCAGATCCTCCGGGCTGTTTAATTGAGCGGGATAAACGAGGTAATCCAACTGGTCTTTTAATTGCTAATCCTAACGCTTCTATTCTTTATTCAAGTTTGGGAAGAGCTCCAGTACTTAATTTTGACGATCAGATTAACTCAACCCGTCATTTTATGCGCGAATTAAATAGATTAGGTATCACAAGTGCCATTGATGCAGGTGGCGGATTCCAAAATTATCCTGATGATTACAAAGTTGTTGAACATTTAGCTGAGAACAATCAATTAACTTTGCGTATTGCGTATAATCTATTTACGCAAAATCCAAATCATGAATATGAAGACTTTGCTTCATGGGCAAAAATTGTTTCTCCAGGTCAAGGAAATGATAAGTATAAAATGAATGGTGCCGGAGAAATGTTAGTATTCTCGGCAGCCGATTTTGAAAAATTTCAGATGCCGCGGCCCGAACTAGCTACGATGATGGAAGCAGACTTAAAGAAAGTAATTTCTCTATTGGTGGAAAACCGTTGGCCATTCCGCTTACATGCAACTTATGACGAGTCAATAACACGTTTCTTAAATGTATTTGAGGAAGTCAACAGTGAAATTCCTTTTAATGGTCTACGCTGGTGGTTTGACCACGCAGAAACAATCTCGGATCGTAGTATGGAACGTGTTAAGGCTTTAAATGGCGGTATTGCCATCCAAGACCGCATGGCTTTCCAAGGTGAATACTTTGTTGATTTATACGGAAAAGAAGCTGCAAAGCGTACTCCCCCGATTTATCGTATGCTAGACCTGGGTATACCTGTTGGCGCCGGTAGTGATGCAACCAGGGTTTCTAGCTATAACCCTTGGGTTGCTCTTTACTGGATGGTTGCCGGAAAAACCATTGGTGGTCTTTCGATATACGATGATAAGAATAAACTTGACAGAAAAGTAGCCCTAGAACTATATTCCAAAGGAAGTGCATGGTTCTCTGGTGACGAAGGTAAAAAGGGAACCCTTGCAGTAGGTCAATTTGCTGATATTGCTGTATTGTCCTCTGACTACTTTACTGTGCCAGAAGAAGAAATCAAAAACCTTGAATCATTACTCACCATTATGGGTGGGCAGGTTGTTTATGGAAATGATGAATTTAAAAATTTATCACCTGAATTGCCGCCAGCATCACCTGATTGGGCACCGACGGGAGTTTATGGTTATGGTGGTGCTAACCTAGCCCACAATATACTTTCTCACGACGCCAATGGTCACAAGTTACATAGTTGCAGTAATCCTCTACATCAACACACTCATACCGTAATAGGAAAAGATGGAACTAAATGGGGTATTGGTTGTACTTGCTTTGCTTTCTAAGTCAGAACCACCGGTATAATGCCGGTGGTTTTCTTTCTACAATAAGGGTTTGGGGCCGAAGACGGACCCAAATAGTAATGGTATTAAGATCATAATGTTGACACTCCCACCCCTAAAGGGGCAAGCTGACTAACGTCAGTGGGATTCTTGCTACCAAAGGTGAAGTCCGTTTCTGGTATCGCTGACGTGCAAGATTGCGGTGTGCCATCGCCACTCCCACAACAGACCATATAGGTTCGTGGGCTACGGTACTGTGACCATACCGTACAGATTGTTGGTTCTCAAATGTTTTTACGTCTTTTGCATGACGACTTAATACATTTTACGGAGTAGAAGAATTTGCTACCCCAACCTCATATGTATTCTGTTTTTAGAGAACAGTCGTTTTAGAGTCTTTTGCATGACTATGAAAAAATATACCATGTTTTGCTATGCAAAAACGATGCTTGCATCCCACATCTAAAGACGGACTAAAGTCCTGCGTGGGCTTTCCCGTATCGTAAATTCTGTAATGTATATCCCTAACGGAATCTATTACTATGCGGTAAGACAGAAGAGTTCATTGATTAACTTGACTTGTTTTTTGACAGACTTCTCTCCTTGCAAAGTCTATCCTTTTCCCTTAAATAAAAGTCAATGGTATTCCCTTTTGAATCGACTACACCACACATATAAATCCACTGCCCTTTGACTTTAATATAAGTCTCATCCCAAGACTTAAAGATTACTTTCAATTTTTACACTAGAATCATTATTATTTCTATTATACTGATACTTTTTCAAGATCATTTAACTTCTGCATAAAGATACGTGCTGAAAAACTTAAAAATTTATCATCAAAGTGAATAAGATTAATATCTTGACTTGGTATTGGATCAGTAATACGAACTACGCTTAAGGTATCTTTATTAACAAAGTCAACCAGTGAAAGAGGTATTATGGCAACCCCATATCCATTGTATACAAGGCTCAATAGAGAAATAGAAGATTTTGTTTCTATATTTGCTTCAGATAAAGATAACCCTAAACTTTCACAATATATCTTAATCGATTCACGACAACTACATGAAACCATTACTTTACCCATCCCTGCTAATTCTCGAAAAGAAACAAATGACTTTTCATGCAAATGATGATTTTTTGGAATTACAAGGACGAGATCTTCGCTATACAAATGGGTGCTTGTTAATGTGTCTGGAATTTGAGCACTACGTGTGATCCCTATATCAATATTTTTGTCAACGATTTGATTTACAGCAACTTCTGATTCTATAATTTTTACTACGATGTTGGGATAACGTTGTTGAAACTTCATAATATAAGGCGTTAAATAAGTGAGATCTTCTAATAAACCTCCTATAGTAATCACACCTCTTTTCACACCCTTTAATTCAAAAATTTCGTTATAAACCTCATCAAATTGTTGCATGATAAATTTCCCTTTATCAAATAGCAATTTACCTGCTTCTGTAATTTTGATGCCTCTTCCAACTCGATGAAATAAAGGTGTATCAAGTTCACCTTCTAACACACGTATTTGTTGACTTAAAGTCGGCTGTGAAATACCTAGAACTTCCGCAGCTTTAGTAAAACTACCACTATTACAAACTTGAATAAAATACTCTAAATGACGTAATTCCATTCTTGATACCCACTCTCCGCTTTATGAAAGATTCACATTTAAAAGAACAATTTGTATGCGTTATTATAACAACTATCTTTCCTGTTTATACTAATTGTAATTCCATTATTTCTTCATTATGGCTTCTCATAAATGTACTACCATTTATTGATTTTTTCCTCCTATTTATTTAATTTATATTTAATTTATATTTAATTAGGATATTACTAATTCGAGATATATTTCTAAAAATTATAGTTCTTGTGCATAATATCCTAATTTCTTCAACTGTTCGATTATCATTTTTTTCTCAATATAGTCCAAACCACCAAATATTTGCCGAATTGCCTCTTTATGCTGAGGGAAAATAGTATCCATCAATTCAATACCTTCTGAAGTAATTGACGCATACGTGACACGGCGGTCTTTAGGACATGGCTTTCGTATTAAGAACCTCTTCTTTTCCAACTTATCCACTACATACGTGATACTACTACTTGCAAGTAATATTTTGTCTCCAATTTTTTGTATAGGCTGATCGCCTTTACTGTACAGTAGCTCAAGCACTGCAAATTCAGTTGGATTAAGTCCATAACTTTTTATATCTTCTTCGATTCGCTTAGTGATTGACTGTGCTGCCCTTGATAATATAACAAATAACTTTAAAGATAAGCTCTCATCGTTAATTACGCTCATAATTACCAATCCTTTACAAGTTATCTTGAATTCGAGATTTATTATATTATCGTCAAAATATTATGTCAATAATCCATTTTAGTTTTATCAAACCACTTATAATTTATTTCTCAACATGAGACATATGGAATCGTAAGAGAATAATTGTTAAAATATAAGCATCTCAATTGCGTTATTTTTTTTAAAGAGGGCTTGTTTTCTAACGCAAGCTCTCTTTTGTCATAGTCTAAATGGAATTCGGACACATTTTACATGGTGAGTTTTGTCCTCCTTTAGCGATAGGGACAAAAAATCAAACTTCAAAATAACCGCCATTAATCTATAAAACTCGGACATACCAATGAATAAGCATTCAAACGAATCTGGACTGCTAAAATTAAATTATAAAACTATTTCTCTGTAGAAAAATAAAGAAGGGCTATGATCGGAAAAGCGATTCCTATCCATAATGCTAGACTCCATCCACCTAAGGCGTATGCCCATCCTCCAATAGAGGATCCAACAGCACCTCCCAAAAAGAACATAGCCATAAATAATCCATTTAATCGACTTCGAATTTCTGGTCCCAACGAGAAAATTAAACGTTGACTAAGCACAAGGTTTGCAGATACTCCCATGTCCAACAGAATTGCAGCAATTACTAAAACAGCTATTCCAAAGGGCGAGCTACTTTGAATAAGAAGTGGTAGTAATAAAGAAATAATAACAACAGTAAGAGCTATTCCAGTGGCGGGTCGTGTCCAGCCAAGATCAGCTAAACGACCACCTATTGGAGCAGCTATTGCACCTGTAATTCCGACAAGTGCATATAATGCTATGGCAGTCTGGGAAAAATGAAAAGCAGGACTAGACAATAATAATGGAACAGTGGTCCAAAATAAGCTGAAAGCCCCAAAAACACAAGCATGATAAATTGCACGACGGCGTAAAATTGGAGTAGTTCGTAGTAGTTGCCACATTGAACTAAGTAAGGCGGTATAATTTGTTTTTGCCGTTGGTTTCCTAGTAGGAAGTACTTTCGATAATACAAACGCCAAGACAATAATTACAGTAGCAGATAAAGCAAATATTGCATTCCATCCCCAGATATCAGCTACTAGACTAGATATCGGACGCGCAAGCATAATACCTAATAACAGGCCACTCATGACATTACCAACTACACGACCGCGTGCATCTTCCGATGAAAGGTATGATACAAAAGGTACGAGCACTTGCGCTGCGACCGACCCCAGTCCGATAAAGAATGAAGCTACTAACAACAAGATTGCGCTCTTTACAAAAACTGTGGCAATTAGAGCAACTGCACTTAGAAATAACAATATAATTATCAATTTTCTATTCTCAACAATATCCCCTAAAGGTACAAGAAATAGTAAACCAACAACATATCCAATCTGAGTTAGCGTTACAATTAATCCAGCGCTACTATTAGAAAGCCCAATTACATTACTAATTACCCCAATTAAAGGCTGGGCATAATAAAGATTAGCCACAATAATACCACATGCAGTTGCTAGAAGAATAATTAAACCCGATGAAATCTCCTTATCAATTGCTTTATTTTTAAAATTAGACATATCTATTTCCTCCCATACTTTTATTTCAAAATTACTGAATCACCTTGGCAAGAACTACTGCACTACCTTTGTTCATTGTTCTAAATTGAGCCTGAACTACTTTCCGTTCTTCTTTCAAAAGATTCAATTTCCCCACTTTTTTATTCCCCTTTTCTAAATATTTTTTGGTAATTCACTTTGTGAATTTGGGAACCTGTTTAAAGGTCTTACCATTCTAAGATGCTAGGCAATTAATAAACTGAACGTTTAGTTTATTAATTACCTAGAATATATACTAAACGTTCAGTTTTGTAAATAGGCTATTTTATTATTCGTTCATATTAAGTATACTAAACGTATAGTTTATGTTCTTGAAAGGAATGATTAATGTGCAAGGTAAAAGAGGTCGACCACGTAATATCGAAACCCAAAAGGCTATCCTTTCTGCATCCTATGAGTTATTACTGGAAAGTGGCTTTAAAGCAGTCACAGTTGATAAAATTGCAGACCGTGCTAAAGTTAGTAAAGCTACGATTTATAAATGGTGGCCAAATAAGGCTGCTGTGGTAATGGATGGTTTTCTTTCTGCTGCTGCTGCCAGATTGCCTGTACCTGACACAGGTTCAGCATTGACTGATATCTTAACTCACGCCACAAGTTTAGCCAGTTTTTTAATAAGTCGAGAAGGCACTATTATTACTGAGTTAGTTGGCGAAGGGCAATTTGATTCGAAACTAGCAGAGGAATATCGTGCTCGATATTTCCAACCACGTCGCCTGCAAGCAAAGCAACTTCTGGAGAAGGGAATTAAAAGAGGCGAATTAAAAGAAAACCTCGATGTTGACTTAAGCATCGATCTCATTTACGGACCAATTTTCTATCGGTTGCTAGTAACTGGTGAAAAGTTGGATGATTCCTATGTGCATGACTTGGTAATAAATGCATTCGAAGGAATACGATTGAAGTGATTAATATTCAAACAAGTGTTTAGAACTCCCACTCCCTCCTATGCGGATGTAACTTAAATTGACTTGATAAATAAAGTATTTCATGTTTTTAAACTGATGTATATATGGAGTGGTCCCCTATATACATCAGTTTAAGAATTAATAATTAATATGTAATTTCTATATAACAAAGAAAAAAGCACCCTGAAACAGGGCACTTCACTTTTACCCAATGACTAATATTAGCAGTTGGGTACAATGTTGTTCCTCCAATTGAAACCTTTATTTCATTTGTTAATGGAACATTTTGTTCATTAATAATTGCTCTCCACCATTCCCATACAAGAGCAATTTGAACGAAGACATCTTGTTATTCAAAGTCTTGCACTTCTTCAATTTCACAATTGATATTAGGTATATTACCTACTTTGTCAGTGCCAATAATTTCTTTCGTTTAAACATTTTTCAGAACAGTTGCGTTAGGTATGCTGTTAAGACGTTCTTATAATACAGCGTCAGCTTTTAATCTTTATAAACGTTATCGTCTATTGCGCTAACTTTATGAGGAATATCTTTCTCCATTAATTTTGGATATTGGGATATTTGTGTTTTTATATCTGCATCTAGTATTATTTTGATTAAAATCCTTAGATTTTCCCTACAAGGTCAAGGCTTGGTTTAAGTGTTGCGGAACCCTCTTTCCATTTAGCTGGACAAACTTCACCTGGGTTGTTACGTACATATTGAGCTGCTTTAATTTTGTTAACAAGGATGCTTGCATCACGGCCGATACCGTCTGCATTGATTTCCATAGACTGGATAACACCATCTGGATCGATGATAAATGTACCACGAGCAGCAAGACCTTCTTCTTCAATTAAAACATTGAAGTTACTAGTGATTGTACGAGTTGGATCACCAATCATAATGTATTCGATTTTGCCAATGGTTTCTGAGTTATCATGCCAAGCTTTATGTGTAAAGTGAGTGTCTGTAGATACAGAGTATACTTCAACTCCTAATTCTTTTAGAGTTGCATATTGGTTTTGTAAGTCTTCAAGTTCAGTTGGACAAACGAATGTGAAGTCTGCTGGATAGAAGCAAACTACACTCCACTTACCTTTTAAATTTTCCTCAGTAACCTCTATAAATTTACCATTATGGTACGCCTCTGCTTTAAACGGTTTAACTTCTGTCCCAATTAATAACATAATAAAATTCCTCCTAATAGTTTTTTTGATAAACCTATATATATTTGTTTATAAGAGTCTGAACCTATTTTAAATCACAATTCTTAAGATCAATCAATTTAGTTTTATATTTTAGTTTGTAACCAAACCAAAGACATAAAAAAATAACCACACTACTATATGTTGTACAAAGATCAATCCATGAAATCTCCATTTTGAGGATAGCATTATACTCTTGACCTACTATAATAGTTAAACATAATATAATTGAAATTATAGGAGCAATTGGAAACCATTTAGCTTTGTAAGGAAGAGTGTTAATATCTTTCCCTTGTGCCACATATGCCCTTCGGAATCGATAATGACATAATGCGATGCCTATCCATGATAAAAAACCTGATAGCCCTGATGAATTTAGCAACCACCTAAATACCACTCCTTCGCCAAAAAATGAAGATAGAAAAGCGAACATACCCACTAGAGAAGTTATAATTAAAGCATTTACTGGTATACCATTTTTATTTAACTTCAAAAGTGATTTTGGAGCTTTCCCCTCTTTAGCCAAGGACCAAAGTATTCGAGTAGACGCATACACTCCCGAATTCGCGGCGGATAAAATAGAAGTTAATATTACAGCGTTCATAACCGATGCTGCAAATGCAAGACCAGCCTTTTCAAATACTATAGTGAAAGGACTCATTGAGATATTTTCAATATCACTATTCATCAAATAAGGATTTGTATATGGAATACGCAATCCGATAATTAGAATAGAACAAATATAAAAAAGTAGAATTCTCCAAAACACCTGTTTTATAGCCTTGGGTACATTCTTTTTAGGATTCTTACTTTCTCCAGCTGCAACTCCAATTAATTCTGTTCCTTGAAAAGAAAATCCTGCAATCATAAAAACAGAGAGGATACTGAGACTATTAGATGGAAAAGGTGCTTCCTCTATAGTGAAATTTTTAAAACCTATAAATTCTCCACCTATGATTCCAAAAATAGTAAATAATCCTACTAATAGAAAAATTATAATTGTGATTACTTTAATTAAAGAAAACCAGAACTCAGCTTCTCCAAATGACTGTGTAGAAAAGTAATTAAGCAATACAATAATGGTTAAAAAAATAGCACTCCATATAATTCCTGGAACTGGTGGGAACCAGAATTTCATGATGATAGCAGAGGCGGATAATTCAACTGCTATTGTAATTGCCCATGTATACCAATAATTCCATCCAAGAGCAAAACCAAGAGCTGGATCTACAAATTTAGTGGCATATGTACTAAATGAACCTGAATCAGGTAGATATGTAGCTAATTCACCCAAACTCATCATAATTAAATACACCATTACGCCTATTAAAATATAGGCTAATAAAGCTCCACCGGGCCCGGCCATTTGAATAGATGTACCACTAGAAACGAATAAACCTGTTCCAATTGATCCGCCTATAGCAATCATAGTCAGGTGTCTTGTTTCTAATGTTCTTTTTAACGTGCCTGTAGGATTTCCATTGGGTTTATGAATTGTATTGTCTATACTCGAAGTTACAGTTGCTCTTTCAGAACTCATGATTTCCCCCATATATATCGTGTTTAGAGATTAATTAAACTTATAAGAAACCTAATAAAAATGGATTGGACATCTATTTAAAGTTTAATTAGAACAATATAAAATCAATCTATTTTCCAATGTACATCAGTATGTTTTAATTCTTTAAACTCCAAAACAATACAGCCGAAGGGAATGAACACCTCTCTCCGACTGTAAAAATGTTTTAATTAATCTAAAGCTTAAACCTCAACTAACTCCTTAGTATCTTCATAGATTTCTCCCATAGTCTCATGAGAAATATTTTTAATTAAATCTTCTTCAGATGCATAACTAAAGACCACAACAGTACGACGAGAATCATTTTCTAAAGGTGTCACCCTATGCAATGTAGTGCCAGCTTTCATAAAGTAACAATGGTCTTGGGGAACATATACATTTTGAATTTCACGATTTTCAAGTACCGCTTTTAATCCCGTTTCAGGATTTTCTTTATCCCATACGGTATTAGGAATATATTCAACAATAGCTCCTTCCCCTTCTTTAGGTGCTTCAATTACCCAAATTAAAGCAAATGTGTAGTCATCCCAATGCCAACCATGAGTATCACCCGTTTTTTGCTGATTATTAATAATAAATTCTTCTGGCGTATATGGAATACGATGTACCGGTTCATTATTATTTAAAAATGTTAAGAAGTTTAATATCACTTCAGATTTAAAAAATGCTGGAATTATCTTTCCCTTTTCAGAAATACTGTCACGATTTACTACATTAAAGTTACGAGGTGTATTACCTGTAGCTTTAATAGTAATATCACGACGTTTTGCATTTTCTGAAAGAAGATATTTTGCTTCAGCAGACATAGCTGCAATTAAAGGTTGAGGTAACATGTCATTCATCATTGCTAATCCTTCATTTTTAAATCTCTCCTGAAGTACTAGTAAGTAATCTTTTTGAAGCGAGTTGATATGATTTTCTATAATAGTGTCAAATTGTTTTTGAAATTCCATAGTAAATTCCTCCTAATTTTCAAATAAGTATAGTTTATTTATCATCAATTACTTTAATCGCATGTAAACCATTACTACTTTGTACAGAGAGTCCTAATTCGAGACAATAATTAAGGTAGTCTGTAATATCTTTCGTAATTATCTCTCCTGGTAAAAGAACAGGTATACCCGGAGGTGTAACAAGGACTGACTCAGCAGCTACTCGTCCAATAGCTTGATCTAACTCCACATATTTTACCTTTGAAAAATATGCTTCTCTTGGTGTGAGAGCTAATTGAGGTGGTGTTAGTACGTTCATAGACCACTGACTTCTTGCAAATAGTTTTGCATCTGACTGTATTTCCCCATTGTTGAATCTCCTAGCCAACGAACCTAACGCTTGTACTAGTTGATTAATATCCGATTCATCATGCCCAATTGTAATAATAAAAAGAATATTATTCACATCGGAAAGCTCAACTTCTATACGGTAATCATCTCGCAAAATATTTTCTACTTCTCTTCCTGTTACACCCCAATTAGTAACGTTTATACAAAGCTTTGTCTCATCTAAAGCAAAACTAGAGCTCGAATGATTCAAATCTTCTGGTTTTAAACAAGAAAGTCCATACATTTGATCAATTTCATTTCTAGCTTTACGAGATAATGCAATTGCGCGTCCTAATAATTTTTCTCCGTTTATCGCCAGTTGTTTGCGAGCAGCATCTAATGAGGCCATTAATATATAATTTGCACTAGTAGTAGTAATTAAAGAGAAATTCTCTTTAACTCTGTCTAAGCTAACTAGTCCCTCTTGAACATTGATAACACTCGTTTGAGTAAACGAACCACCCATTTTATGCATACTAGACGATGCAATGTCCGCACCAGCTTGCATTGCAGACATTGGTAAATCAGGATGAAAATGAACATGTGATCCCTGAGCCTCGTCAACTATTACAGGGATTCCTTTCGAATGAACATAATCTATTATTTGTTTCAAGTCTGTTACAACACCATAATAGGTAGGGTTTATTATACATACACCTTTAACGTCCGGGTGCTCATCTAAGGTTTTTTGAATATTTTCTAGACTAATCCCATGACAAACTCCATATACCGGATCAATTTCAGGAGATATAAAGATTGGTACAGCACCGGATAGTATAAGTCCACTAACAATAGAAGCATGAACATTCCTAGGTACAATTATCTTATCTCCAGGATTACAAATGCTCATAATCATAACTACATTAGCACTACTAGTACCTTGAACACTAAAAATCGTGTAGTCAGCCCCAAAGGCTTTTGCAGCTAGCTTCTGTGCCTCATGAATAATTCCAGTTGGATGGCGTAAATAATCTAATGGCGGTATTCCTACTAAATCAAAATCTAAAGTATTTTTCCCAAAATATGTTGTAAATTCCTCGTCCAAACCTCTTCCCTTTATATGGCCAGGGGTATGCATTTGTAGAAAATTACCCTCTATGTAATTCTTTACTCCAGTAATTAGTGGTGTTTCATATTGCTCATCTTTACATTTACTTTTTACGGTATTTAATTGGATCTGCAAAGAATCACCTCTCTTAATTATGTGTACTTTCATATTTGATAAAACAGCAAATTTCCATTTAATATCCATTACGTATTTACCCACTAATACCATCAATGATATCTGTATCTATAATTCTCTTACCTTATCCCTCCTATTTATCTAAGCTGCTTAAGATTAAATCTAAATTTCTTAAAATTAAAATTTCTTAAGATTCAATTTTTATTATATATTTACTGAAAATAATGTGAAGTAGGCACTTTTTTGTATCAGAGTACCCCATTGCATACATAATTACTTATAATAAGCTATTTACTATAAGTAACTTATCATAAGACCTTCTTAATACAAAAAGAGCCCCATTGTATGGGGCTCTAAAATATTCGTGATTTCCAGCATAAGAATAAATCTAATTAAATATCCATCACTTTAACCTTGCTAAATTTTTCAATATGATTTATATAATCTGTTGCACTTTCCTCTAATTTCTCATCAGGTAAATTATAATCTACACCATAAAGAGCAAATGTAGGAAGGAATTTCATACCAGTATAAAGACAAGATGCTTGATAAGGTCTTAACAATTCACTTAATGTATACTCATTTGCCTCACCAGCTCGATATTCCTTTTCTATCACACCAGCTGAAATGGCTAACCCAAATTCTTTTCCACGAAGCTTATCTCCTGTTGATCCATATGCAAACCCATATGTCAAAATATCATCAAACCATTTCTTTAATAATGGTGGCGAACTATACCAGTAGAATGGAAATTGAAAAATATAGCGGTCATGTTCTACTAACAACTTTTGCTCACGCTCAATGTCAAATTTCCAATCTGGATACTCTTTATATAATTCATGTATTGTAAAATCTTCCGGGTATTTTTTTAATTCTTCTAACCAACGTTTATTAATGCGAGACTTCTCAATATTTGGATGTGCAATAACTACAAGTGCTTTCATGAATATACTCCCTCTCAAAAGATTAACATCACATTCGTAAAATAATCTTTTTATATTTTGGTAATATTGACATTATCTACTACATATAGCAATATTTAAAGTACGCACTTCTAAGTTCCATAGGCACTTTTAAGTTTCATAGGTACTTTTAAGTGCCTAATTAAGAGAAAGGAGATTCAAATAATTGTAGGACTATTCTATTTGAATTACATAACACTTTTGTGAAACCTATTATGAAAACGCATTCTTTTATATGTAATCTTATTCTTGAAAGGAGAAGATGCAATGAAAACTTATAACTTCCCTATCGAAGTAACTCTTGACGTTGTAGGTGGCAAATGGAAAGTAGTAATATTATGTATTTTGCTTGATGGAAAAAAAAGAACTAGTGAGATAAAACGAGCCATGCCTTGTATTACTCAAAAAATGCTTACACAGCAATTAAGAGAATTAGAATCTGATGGAATTATCGATCGTACTGTTTATACTCAAATCCCACCAAAAGTGGAGTACTCTTTAAGTGCGTATGGAACGTCTTTAACCAAAGTACTTGATAATATGTGTGAATGGGGTAAAAACCACATTGAAAAAAAACTAGAAGATGACCTACTTTCTGCTAATTAAACAGCTATATAACTAGCGCTAAACTAGCCTAATTCAAATAATTATATACGAGTTTTTCATCATGTTATATTGGTTTTGGTTTTTAAATCCCTTTTCAAATAAGCATGATTTCCCTTCCAAAATACTCGTAAAAAAATATATTAATAATTTGTAAATAAATCTAAAAACAATTGACTTTTCTGAATATTTAAATATAATTACCTTGTCATATGTTGCCAATAAATTTAAACTTTTTTGTCAATGTAAATAACAAAAAAGTTTAATTTAGCAATTATGAATATAGGCTTCTACTCAATGTTTCTGCTCAAAATTGAGTAGAAGATGAATAGTCAAAAAACTATTCGAACATAATTATTAAAAAATTTATGGAGACAGAAAAGGAGATTATTAAATGAACGTAAAAGAAAAGATGCAACTAGGAGAAATTTATTGTGGATTTGACAATGAATTAGTAACAGCAAGAGAAAATGCTAAAAAACTTACACGATTGTATAATGTAACCACGGATACTGACCGTGATTATCGTGATATGCTACTTACAAAGCTATTCAGAAAACGTGGTTTAAATACATTCGTAGAGCCCAACTTCCGTTGCGAGTTTGGATATAACATCGAGGTAGGCGATAATTTCTTTGCAAACTTTGATTGTATTATTTTAGATTGTGGTAAAGTGACCATTGGAAATAATGTATGGCTAGGACCAAGGGTACAAATTTACGCTGTAAATCATGTAAAAGAACCACAGGCTAGACTAGAAGGATATGAAATAGCTGCACCTGTAAATATTGCTGATAATGTTTGGGTAGGAGGAAATACGGTAATAAATATGGGCGTTTCTATCGGCGAAAACAGTATTATTGGATCTGGAAGTGTAGTAACAAAGGATATTCCGGCTAATGTTGTAGCAGTAGGAAACCCTTGTAGAGTGATTAAGTCAATAAGTGAACTTTAAGTATAACCAGTATTCTTATATATACCATTTTATTTTTATATCAGAATAAAATATTTAATTTAGGTAAAATAAAACCCTATAGAGTAGATACTATGAAAATCTACTTTATAGGGTTTTATTCTGATTATCAAACTAATTGTACTGCCTTTTGATAACTATTTTCATGATCAAGATACCTTGTTCCAACTTCACACATTTGTAGTAAAATTACTTTTAATTCCATTCCTTTACCAGTAAGAGAATATTCCACTTTTAGTGGTACTTGATGATATATCTCTCTTTTAATCAATCCATCTCTTTCTAATTCTCTCAATTGTTTGGTTAACATTTTCGAGGTAATTCCAGGAAGTAAACTCTTCAATTCACTGAAGCGCTTGCTTTTAGTAATTAAGTAATACATAATTAAAGTCTTCCATTTTCCACCTATCATGTTTAATAATAATTCTATTCCACAATTATATGTAGCGCCCTTCAAAATATTCCCCCTATTTACATATGATAAATCGGATTAAATCGACTTTATACCCAATGATATCCATTCTTAAGTATCTTTCCAATGAAATTTTAACATGTAATTATGATAAAACCATACAAATAAATCAAAATCTCTATTTTATTATTCTTATTGTAGAAAATCACTTATGTGGTATTATTTAATTTTTAAATATATCCTTTTCTTTCAATCTGACTTTGAAAGACTCGCAACCTCAAATAACCCAAGCGATTCCCTATATATAAATAATACACTTCCAATAAAACATCTGGCAAGCAAAAAACTATTTTCATATGTTGAGAAAAAAGATTCCATTGTCCTTCCAAATTCTTTGGCTTCTGGATTTGAATTATTTATTTTTGTATGTATAGCTAGATAATTAGCAGACCAAATTGCATATTGTATAGGTAATATTTTATAAAATGTTACCCGATAAAGAAAAGAGGCTGGTGGATAAATTCTTCACCAGCCTCTTTCTATCTTACTATTCAATTAGAAGCTAACCGTCGCTGCTTCCTCTCCTGAACTAATCATTCGTTGTTCAATCTTTCCTAGCAGTTCCTTTATCTTACCTGAATAAAGTTTAACTGCTTTCGTAGATTGAGCATTTTTAAGCTCTTCTGTCCATTCTGCTAAATCTTGCTTTTCTTGATTATTTAAATAATCAAAAACTTCCTTTCGAGACATGGGGCTCACCTCAACTCTGTTTATTTGGCCATTACATAACCAAATCTCCTCATCTCTCTATTTCTATTTATAACAGATTACTCCTCTTTTATTCCTTATTCTTTTTCTCAAGTTCGGTCAACTTCTTTGAAATAGACTGAATCTCATCAGTTTTCACTTGTTCCGTCGCCAAACGATTGTGCAGCAAGAAGGCTTGCCCTGAAATCCCAGCAAGAATACTCACCTTGAGAATATCCATTGTTGTTTCAGGGTTAAACATGGCAACACCAACGAGTGAAGCAATACTGCCTACAAACATTTCTCCCAAGAAACCCGGGTGAAATGCAAGCTTGCTTTTACGAGGCAACAAAAACTTTTTGTTTGTAATGTAGTGACTAGCCAATCCTGAGACCATTCCAGCCACAACAGTGACAATAACAGTGATCAACATAATATACACCCCTTTTCGAAAAACTTTTGACATTGCAGCAGCAGTTTCTATTTAATAATTAGTTCTTATGACATAGCACCACCCCTTTCAGGCAAAAACAAATAACCTTCCAGGATAATGAAGTGTTTACACAATAAAATAAAGCAACATAAAGTTCCTTTTTGTGTAATTTCATTAACCCGAAAGGTTATAAGTAGTTAGTGATATAAAAAAGAAAAAGAAAAAAATGCAACTTAATTATATCACAATGAAGTTTATTTTATCTTTTAATTCAGAAAATTAATTTTGTAATTTAACTTTCTCAAGTTAACAAACTAAATTATTTGATACTTTTACACCTTCTAATAATTTGAGAGCCTGATTATTATTTATTTTTTTGAATCTGCCATCAATTATGCTGTAGATCACACTACAATTTTGATGAATATAGAATTCCAGTATCTCAAATGCAACCTGTTTATCCTCTGTATTTTCATAGTTGTATACATTTATTATTCTCGTTCCTGTCTCACGCACTAACCATAATACCTTTCGCGTGAACTACCCTCCACTTTTTTATAATTTTCATAGTCGATATATCCACTCTTCTTAGAAAATAAAAAAGACAAGGAATTAATCCTCGTCTTTTTCATAACCGCAGTCACTTTTTTCTTCATATTCTATTACCATAACCAAAAGCGCTTGGCCTTGTTCACGTTCCATGAACCCGTTTGGTGTTATTTTTTTAACTATTTTCCCGTAATTAGCACAATACTTCAAAAAGCCATTCACTTCTTCATCAATTCTTAATGCATCAGCAATAATAGTTCTAATTTGTAATAACATAATAAATCCCTCCCAATAATTTTTTATTTTAAATATGTAATCTCAGAAATTCGAAATCCCTCTATTTCTGGTACATATTTAAATTCCAGAATTAAGTCGTTTTGTTTTACCAAAAACAATCCTTTTTTTACTTTTGTAACAGTTCTTGGTTTTTCATAATTAAATAGACTTGGTTTACTTTTATAAGTAACTTTGTAATTCTTATTTGTACTAAAATTGTCCGATGTAAATGCATCAGCTAATTCTGCAGTAGTTACATGATTTCCTAAAAACATTTCTAGTTCTTTTTTATTTTGATAAATGGTTAAGTAGCCGTTCAAATCAATATCATCAAATATTAATTTGAATTGCCCTCCTAAGTCGTTAATCACATTTTGTGATAATTCATCTTCAAACAAATAATCGTATTGAACTTTTTGTTTCAAGTCCTCTACTTTGATAGGAGTTAAAGCATCTGTTTGAGGTTCATCCTTTATAAAGGTGTTATAAAAAACAAACATCATAGCTAAAACGCCTAACACTAAAAATAATCTCTTAATCTTCATAAAACACTCATCCTTTCACAATGTGATATTCTCCAAAAAATGCAAAAAAGCCCTTTTCGGAGTTGTATTTAAAAAGAAAGTAAAAGTAAAAAACTTAAACTATCTTTGAAAATCGAAACCCCGAAAGGGCTATAGTAGTTATAGATATAAAAAATTGAAATTTAAAAAAGGTATACTTAATTTTAACAAATTACACCTGTAAAAACAATAATTTTCAGAATATTTAATCCGCTAATTTTATGTTATGATGAATACTATAAATCCTCAGATTGGAGTTTGATTTACAATTGAAAAAACGTCTACTTTCTGTTTTTCCAATATTAATATTTATAATTGGTGTTACCTTACTGTTACTAAGACAGTTCGTTTTTTTTCCATATAAGGTTTCTGGAGTTTCTATGGAAAACACCTTATTTAATAATGACAAGGTTTTGATTAATCACTTTATCCATTCAATAGAAGACCTGCAAAGATTTGATATTGTTGTTGTCAATTCCCCCCTAGAAAACACTTCCAATAAAAAAACAATTATAAAAAGAGTAGTTGGTTTCCCCGGAGATACAATAGAATATAAATCACAGCAGCTTTATATAAATGGACGTCAGGTAAAAGATGCATACTCAAAAGGTAAAACAGCTAATTTTTCATTAAAAAGTATTTATGGTTTCGAAAGGGTTCCGAACGATACAATTTTTGTATTAGGAGATAATCGCGAAGAAAGTTTAGACAGCAGATTTAAAGAAATAGGCTTTATATCTTTGAATAATATAGAAGGCAAGGTAGTTCTACGCTATAAACCATTCGACAGATTTGGGAATTTTTAAGAAAACATTATGGTAGCAAGTTTTATAGGACATTTTATTTATCATAAAAGAAATACCCTATTGAATAGACTTTTTAAGTATCCATTCGATAGGGTACATTTTATTTTTTATCGTTTTGCTAAAATCTTATTTAGCTACACCATTAGAATTTGATGCAAGTAAACCATTACCTGGCTCTTTAGAAATTGTTCCTGCAGTTTTCTGTTCTGATTTCTGTTCAGGTTTCTGTTCTGGCTTTTGCTCTGGCTTTTCTTTCTCAAGAACTACAACATTTACTGTTGCCTTTGAGCTGTTACCTGCCTTATCGATTGCTGTTACTTGAATTGATATTGTGTCTGACTTACTTGTATCATACGCTCCTACTGTTACTACTGGATTTGGATCTTTGTTATCTTTTACTTCTACTAAGTCTCCTGCATTTAGACTATCCCCTACATGTACGGTCACATCTTGCTTCGCTGTAATTACTGGTGCTTCTGTGTCCTTTTCTTCCTCTTTTTCAACTACATTAACGGTTACTGTTGTACTTGAGCTATTTCCTGATGCGTCAGTCGCTGTTACTGTCACTTGAATTTCTCCTGTTTTACTTGTATCATACGCTCCTACTGTTACCACTGGATTTGGATCTTTGTTATCTTTTACTTCTACTAAGTCTCCTGCATTTAGACTATCCCCTACATGTACGGTCACACCTTGCTTCGCTGTAATTACTGGTGCTTCTGTGTCCTTTTCTTCCTCTTTTTCAACTACATTAACGGTTACTGTTGTACTTGAACTATTTCCTGATGCGTCAGTTGCCGTTACTGTTACTTGAATTTCTCCTGCCTTACTTGTATCATACGCTCCCACTGTTACTACTGGGTTTGGATCTTTGTTATCTTTTACTTCTACTAAGTCTCCTGCATTTAGACTATCCCCTACATGTACGGTCACATCTTGCTTTGCTGTAATTACTGGTGCTTCTGTGTCCTTTTCTTCCTCTTTTTCAACTACATTAACGGTTACTGTTGTACTTGAGCTATTTCCTGATGCGTCAGTCGCTGTTAC
>NZ_JBNNUF010000015.1:35618-58177 GCF_050279465.1 Bacillus sp. NPDC094077
CTTTATTATCTTTTACTTCTACTAAATCTCCTGCATTTAAGCTATCTCCTACATATACGGTCACACCTTGCTTTGCTGTAAGTACTGGTGCTTCTGTATCTTTTTCAGGTTTCTCTGGTTTTGTTGTACCACCATCGTTACCGTCGCCGCCTGTTGGTGGTTCTGTACCTCCTCCACCATCGTTACCACCACCGCCTGTTGGTGGTTTTGTATTTCCTCCACCATTATTACCATCGCCGCCTGTTGGTGGTTTTGTATTTCCTCCACCATCGTTACCATCACCGCCTGTTGGTGGTTTTGTATTTCCTCCACCATCGTTACCATCACCGCCTGTTGGTGGTTTCACTTCTCCGCCACTTGAGTCTCCAGAAGATGGTGGCTTTTTATCATTATTAATTGGTGGTATTGAATTATCTGCAGTAGCCACTCCATCATTGATGTTTAGATCGCCACCAAATACAAAGTTCTTACTATCCTTATTATCCGAAACAGAAGGATTGTTTGTTGCTGATGCTATTGAAGTATTTAAATCAGAGAAACGATTACTTGATTTATCACCGTCAATAACTGATGCTAAGTTTCGATCTGAATTTATAGCTGCGGTCGCAAGTGAATCAGTTAAATCATCAAATTTCTTTTTGGTTTTGTTATTTTCAATGATTCCGGCTAAATTTTGATCCGAGCTACGTTTTGCATTATCAACGATTTCATCGAAGTCATTGGTGTTTAAATTTTCAGTCGTTTCATTCTTACTTTCATCCTTTTTTTCATCTTTTTTCTTTTCTTTTTCACTATCTTTTTTCTTTTTAGATACTGATGCTGTTTTGCTACTCTTTTTTTCTGACGAAAACAACGAGCAGCCTGTAACTACCCCAACACTTAAGGTAGTCGCAGTAGTCGCAAGTAAAACTTTCTTAAAAATTTTCGAATAATCTAAAGGCACAATTAATTCCTCCCCATTGCTTAACCTGCACTTATAGTCGCTACAGATGTAGCAGAGCTATTAGGTGCAGAATTATTAATTTTTTCAAGTAAATCTTTATTTCCAACCTTTTGAGCAAACTTTTTAGCTTCCTCAGATTTATTTAATTTCAAATAACTATTAACAATAATTCCTTCTCTTCTTCCATCTAGTGGAACACGATCTTTTAATTTAATAACTTCTTCATGTTTGTCATCTAATGCTGCAATTTCAAAATTAATTAGTGGATTTTTAGTTTTAAGTTCTTTTACTTTTTTTAAATTATCTACAGCTATATAATATGAAACTACTGATTCTGCAAAATCTTGCTCTAAGTCAATAGCCTTTTGTGCTTTACCGCTTAATAGATAAGTAAATAAAACTGCTTTTTTATCTTCTTTTCCTAGTTTTTTATAATCAACTTTATCAAACTCCAAGGCAGCATCTTGATATTTTTGAACTGAAGATAACCTTAATCCATTTATTAAATTTGCATTAACTTCTAAACTATTTACATTATTTGCAGATGCAGCCTGTGAATTCTTCATATCGCTAAAAGCTAAACCTGCTACTACTAATAAAACAATTGATGCGACTCCTATAATAGCGTACTTATATTTTTTCATATAATTTAAGATTCCTTTTTTATCAAGATCTATTTTCTCTTCTTGTTCAAATTTAATTTCATTTGACGAATTTGTTTCCTTATTTAAATTGACTTCCTCACTTTCTGATTCTCTTTTGGCTGCTACTATTTTTTGTCTTTTTTGTGCTTCTTCTATTTTCTTCTCTTCCTCTAATCTACGTTTTCTTACTTCTTCAAGTTTTTTCTCCTCTGCCTTACGACGTCCTTCTGCTTCTGCCTGTTTTCTTGCTTCCTCCTCCGCTTTCCGTCGTGCTTCTGCTTCTGCCTGTTTTCTTGCTTCTTCCTCTGCTTTCCGTCGCGCTTCCACTTCCGCCTGTTTTCTTGCTTCTTCCTCTGCTTTCCGTCGTGCTTCTGCTTCCGCCTGTTCTCTTGCTTCCTCCTCTGCTTTCCGTCGCGCTTCCTCTTCTGCCTGTTTCCTTGCTTCTTCCTCTGCTTTTCTACGTGCTTCCACTTCTGCCTGTTTCTTTGCTTCTTCCTCTGCTTTCCGTTGCGCTTCCACTTCTGCCTGTTTCCTTGCTTCTTCCTCTGCTTTCCGTCGCGCTTCCTCTTCTGCCTGTTTCTTTGCTTCTTCCTCTGCTTTCCGTCGCGCTTCCTCTTCTGCCTGTTTCCTTGCTTCTTCCTCTGCTTTCCGTCGTGCTTCCGTTTCTGCCTGTTTTCTTGCTTCCGCTTCTTCACATTTCCTTACTTCTTCTTTTTCAAATTCACTTTCAGAAGTGCCTGATTGTTTTTGAATTGTTGTAATCCAATCAAGAGCCGGATTACTATTTGAAGCTTCACTTTTTGGGGTGTTTGAATTTACAATTTCTTCATTTTGTTTCCATAGTTGTTCTGAATTCTCTTTCTGGAATTGCTCATTTACTTGATCCTCATGGAAATCCCCATATTGTTCTTCTTCCTCTGCTAGTAATCGTTCTCGTCGTTCTTTTTCTTGTCTAATCCTTTCTTTAATTACGTTTCTTTTTCTATTATTTTGCATATAACAACAATGGCCTCCTTTCTATTGGTACCTCATAAATGAGAGTAATTAAATTATTTATCCTTCATAATTAATCATGAGTTATTTCTTTAGAAAAACTAAGGAAAAATAAAGATAATATTATTTTTTAAGCATGATAAATAAAAAGAAGGATAAACAGGTAGCACCCATTTATCCTTCTTTTTTATTTTACATCTATTGAGTTTATATTACATGTTATACCCTTAATACATCACTTTGTTTCCACCTTTTAGATACAAAAAAACTCATGGTCTCATATTATTACAAACCTAAATAACAAGTTTATAATAATATGAGACCATGAGGGGAAAAATTTGTGAAATAAATATAAAAAGATACAATACGCTCGTTACACTGTATATTCTGATAAATATAAATATACATTTTCACGCCATATTAAGTTCATCCATTACTTTCAACTTTTCATGTAGTAGATTAAAAATTTCATCTTTATAGTCACATTTCTTCAATTTTTTAATTGCTTCATCCTTTATTTGTGACACTCTTTCAGTTGTTATCATAAGTGCTTTTGCAATTTCTTTATGCAAATATACTTTACCATCTAGAAGACCAAAGCATAGATTTAGTACCATCTTTTGCTTTGGGTTTAATACTTCATCAAATATTAACCATATCTCGTAATTTAAGTCCTCAATTACCATCTCATTTGTTGACGGAATTGCTGAATTATCATCATAGAATGGATTTGATATACCTATATCTTCATTTATTGTATCTATATCCAAAGTCATAGTAGTAGCTCGCTTATAATATACGTTGTGCTTAATGACTGTTTCGCTAGTTACATTTAACTCTTTTACTACTTCTTCCACTGAAGGGGTTCTGTTGTACATTTGTAGATATTTATCTTCTAACTCGACATATCTTAAATTAAATTGATTCACATAATTAGGGATTTTAAACGGCCCAGACTTTTTTTTACATATAATTCCCAACATACTTTTTTGTATCCACCAAAAAGCGTACGTGGAAAAGCAATAACCTAAAGCCGGATTAAAATCTTCCATTGCCCGTAACATTCCCTCATTACCTTCTTGAACCAGATCATCAAACTCTATATCAGGGTGCTTGTTTTTGTACTTTCTTGCAATAGATAATACTAGTCCTACATTCACATGAAACAAATAATCACGTAGATCCTTTTCACCATGTTTGTACCGCTGAAATAATTTTAAACTTTCTTGTTTTGATAGTACCTTATAATTCCCAATTTCCTTAATTTCAAAAGCGTTTCCTTCTGGATTAGCCATTGGCTTAATACTTCTTGCAGTAGAACCTTGTGTTATAGTTTTATTTAATGACTCATCGCGATTCAAGCTGCTATATGATTGATTCATACCAATTCCTCCCTTCTCATTTTTAACGAATTGTTTCTAAAAACATCTTTGTCTCCTTTTGTACGTTACTAATCAACTTACAATTCTTTGCGCATGTATTGGCAACTTCTTTATGTGCTTTCGTTTTTCGCAATTCTATATAAATATCGCATCCTTTGCAGATGCTACTAATACCTTCCATTATTTCTAATTGTCTTCTTCTTTCATATAAAAACTGCTCTTTCGTTTTCTTCTCGCTTACTCGTCTCCCCATTTGTTTCACCTCGTATACATGAATAGTATTATTTAGTAATTAAAAACTACTATCGGTATTACATAGATACGAAACTTCGCCTTCAAAACTCTTCCAAATTTCTCCTGTATGTATATGATATAGGATTATAACAAAATGTAAAATAAATTATTCTAAAAATTTCAAAAAATTACTGAGATATTAAAATATCCATCATTTCCTTATGATTAAACTAATTATATTTATATAAATCTTGATAATCATCAAGGTTTATATATACAATTTAAACCCTGATGACTATCAAGAACACGTATAAAATAATGGATGTTTTGTTTTGTTTTCTTCTATACAAAACATCCGTTTAGAAAGAGTAAAAAATAAAAACCAATCACTCTAGTTATGGCGTAAAAAAGTAATTAATCATTTCTATCGCTTATTAATATGTTTTTTAACTTATTACAATGAAAATAGCGTTTATCTCACTTTCTCTATTGCTGGAATATAATCGTTTAACAGTAAATCATCTAGCCCCTTTCCAAGACTAATATCCCAACTTGCATAATTAATACTTATCCCTTCTTGATAAAGCGCTTGCGCACATTCTAATAACGACCGCTGAACATCTGAATTTGTAATCATATCCATATCTAAAGCGAACGTCGCCTGTTTAACTCCCATTTTTTTTAATGGTTCAATTAATATTCTCCATACTTTAACCCCAGGTATTGATACAACTGTGGTACCATACATTACTTTTTCCTCATTTGTTAGAAGCTCGTCTAAGTTTTCAGCAGAAATATCAGACTTTAGACTCCCTTCTGAAATCCATACATTATCCTTTTTTATTAGTTCTCCACGTTCCAAACTTTTCAACTCTCGACTAGGTACTGCTACATGTATTGGCAATGGGTTCCCAGCTCCTGTTCCATGGAATTTCCCACCTGAGCTGATCCAATTATATTTACTTTCTAACTTTAATTGTACTTCACCTAATTTTTCACCTTCATAATTAATTTCATACCATTCTTTAACATCGATTTTACCTTTAAATATAGACTCTATCTTCCCATTGATTTTATAAGTCACCTCTATAGTATTGGGTTGCTCAATAACTTCTGCCTTAAAGCTTGGTTTATGATTTTTTACAACTGTCATATATTCAGGATTATCAATTCTACATTGAAAACCGCATATCTGATTATATATATTTCTCTGCGGTATTAATAAAGAATCTCTCCTTCCTGCAAACGTGAAATATCTTCCATCCTTTGTTTCTTTTGCATAAAATCCTGGAATTCCAACAATATAGCTTGTTTTCCCCCCTACTTTTTTTATTAGCTCTTTCGTAGTATCCCAAGGTTTAATAGGAAAACTTTTGTAATTTCTAACATTTATTACTTCTCTTGTAATCCTACGTTTTGATCCCATTAACATTTTAATATGTTCCTCTCGCACGTCTAAAAATTCTAGGAATAAAGTGTAAATAATATCAAGGGTGTAATCATTTTTCTTCCTATGTTCCTTAATCATCTGATCTTGAGAAAAGTCATATCCCCTTTTTTGATTTTCAGCTACTACATGTAAATAGCCTGCTTCCCCGAATACTGTTTCTGATGAAATTCGTCCACATATTATTTTGGTTTCAGAATCATTAACCATGCACCATCCTTGCTTACCACATATAGGGCACGTTGTTCTATAATATTCAAACCATCTCTCATTACTCCCCTTATTCATGCTTCTCACTGGTCTTAATATTCTACTTGCTGCTAACTTTTCAATTGACATCACATATCTCCTTTTCCCTTAATCAAATAAAAAAGCCCTTTGGAATACGGAGGTTAAATACCACACAAACGTGTAATTTAATCCGTAACCCGAAGGGCTTTATGTAATCAATAGAAAATAAAAAAATTAACAAGTTACAATAAGAATATACTAAAAATTCTTTATTTAATCTAGAGGTAAATCATAATATTCTTTATTTAATCAAATAATCTCCTAATATTATTAAACTCCACACTATAATTATACATGGGCATCTCACTACTTAACCCCTTTTGGACCTTTTGAGGCGAGAGCTTCTTCGGAAACAGATACTATTCTTGCAATCTATATTTACCAAGCTATAAGTATCCCCTTATTAACCGTTCACTAATGTTTTTCTGATTACTTTTTTTGGTACAGTATACTCTCTACTAACCAATTAATTGCGCTATTAAGCGCATTCTTGTTGACCATAATCCATTCCTTGTAAATAAGCATCATAACATTATATTTTGAACAAGGACTATAAAAAAGTTATATAATTATCAATCTCATGTTGATACCAACAGAAAATCAATACATCTCACCTACATTTGACATTGATATATCAACTGAGATTAACATGTTAAATAAAGCGCACCAACTTTATCACTGGTATCCACCGATTAACATTAACATAACATCGACAAGCGGACACTTATCGAAAATATTTGTACCTATCTAAGCTTCAAGGTCTATATTAGTTGAACATTAGTCCGTTGCAACGGATTGTACGGAAGTATGTTAATTAATAAACTAGCATTGAAAATGTATCAATGCTATTAAGATATAAAAAAGAAACAACATGAAACTATCAATCTCATGTTGTTACCGATGAAAAGATAACTGGTTTTAATCTCTCATTTGTTATTAACATGTTAACCGAGATTAACATGTTAAGTGATTATTTTATTTTGTTATCAATATCATTCTGATTAAGATTGACATAACATTAACAATCTGGCATCAATAAAGAAGAAACGTTTATAACTTTCAGGATTTCAAAATCTATATCGGCTGAAATTTTCTTCTGTGGTAGTTTTCTCGAAGTGAATCTAGTGACGATCTATCCTAGAAAATGTTTCGACACTATCAAAACATAGTTAAAAATTTAATCGGGATAATAAATGATGACAGCATTTTACCCTTTACTTATCATTGACATATAGTCTAAAAACAACACATAGAAAGGAATACTATCTATATTGTTAATCTCATATCAACAATTTGTATTTAACGTTAATATGACATTAACAATTATGTAGTTGTAATACACATAAATACAGGTCTCGAGGACCCAAGATCTGTATTAGTTATAAATTTATCTACCATAATAGATTTCTAATAAAAAGTAAAAAAAATACTCTAAAAGAACTATAATCGTGGTTAGAAACTAAAAAGAACTCCAAACAATTGATAGTTTCTTATTAGTAACACCCCAAAAATCAACTGTTTTCTCTTTATTTATCATTGATATATAACCTGAGATTGACATGTTAAGCATTTATTTTCTTTTGATATCAACATTATTCTAATTGATATTGATATAACATTAACAATAAGGTGTCAAAAAAGGAGAAGTGTTTATAGCTTTCAAGATTTCAAAATCTATATTGGTGAAAATTTTCTTCTGTAGCGATTTGTTCGAAGTGAATCTAGTGATGATCTATTCTAGAAAATGTTTCAACACTATCTAAACATAGTTAAAATTTAATCGCATTAATACATGACGACAGCAATTCAATGGTTTTCACCCTTTGTTTATCATTGACATATAGTCTAAAAGTAATACATAAAGAGAAATACTATCTAAATTGTTAATGTTATATCAACAATTTTTGTTTAATATCGATATGACATTAACAATTTAGTAGTTGAAATAAGCATAGATACAGATCTCAGGTCTTCGAAATCTACATTAGTTATAAATTTATCTACCACAACAGATTTCTATTGAAAAATTAAAACAGAAAACACCCTAAAAGCACTCTAATTGTGGCTAGAAACTAAAAAGAACTCCATACAATTGATAGTTTCTTATTAGTAACACAAAATAATTAACAGTTTTCTCTTTATTTATCATTGATATGTAACCTGATATTGACATGTTAATAGGGTTAGTTATCAATTAATGATCGTGCCATATCGACTATCATTAATACATATTGACATGACATTAACAATTACCGATCCTAAAGTTGAGAATATACATACAAATAGAGTTTTAGATTCTACATCTATTAAAAGCCTTTTTTCTATAGCAAAATTCACTGGATAAACCGGAGAAGATATCATTCTTGAAAGTATTTTGATAGTAGCCACAAACAATCAATCACTTTTTATTACTTCCGATTTAAAAGTAGCAATTGTATGAATCAATTTTGATTATATAGAGATCACTTGTAAAGGGCGATATCCCCAAGAAAAAGTGAGTTTATATTAAACCGCATTAAAAGTACTTCAATAGCCTATAATAACCTTCACGTGCATTCTAAAGACCTACTGAAACCAATTAACTATACAGTTCTTAGCTTTCTACTACCGAGTATCATGAATTATAATAAATATGGGCCTTTATTTATTATTAGTATGGGCTTTCCGCTTTACATTTATACATACTTTTTAGCTTTTGAGTCTTTAAGTTTAATGCTATATCCTTATAATTTATTTACAAATCACTAATATTTTCTTATCATTAATATATTGTAGACTAATTTGTTAATTTCATAGCAACAATAATCATTAATAACTAACGGATTATTAACAGGACATTAACAATAGTTAATTCCAAACCCTTTTTATCAACTTCATGTTAATAAGTGGTGTTTTATATATCAATGTCATATTTCATGTAGATGTCAATCGATAAAGGTATTAAGGTTTATATCGTCGAAAGACACTTAACATGTCAATCTCACTTTATATGTTAATTCCATTTTGCTATGGCCATTATATTTCAAGGAGGTATAACGATGATTGAACAAGATAACAAAAATACAAATGAACATATGGAGTCCAATAATACAAACTCTAGTCATGAAGATACGTTTGAAAAAGCTTGGCGAATAACAGAGTTTTCAAAACTAGTAGGCCGACATCATAACACTGTATACAATTGGTTCAATATCCTAGAGGAAAAGGGGTTACACGGAACATTAAGAACCAATAATACAAATGAAAAGTTATATAACACACTGGATTTAGACATAGCTTTATTTATCAAGCTAAAGAGGGATGAAAAGTGGTCGCTAGATGCAATTATTGAGCTTTTACCGCATCAATTTGAACTAAGACCAGTTTCTCCAGAAAATCAAACCAGTGAAGTCTCACCCCAATTAAACATGCAGGAAGCTGCAGCGACTATTGAAAAAATAGTAGAGCAAAAGATTCAAATGCATTTACAAAACATTGAATTAGAGTATCAAGGAAAGTTTGAAGATGCTATACGTGCAGTGCTACCTGAACCAGAAGACCCTGAAATGTTAAAAGAGCGCCAAAGACAAGAAAGACTAGATAATATGATAATTCAACATAGAGCGCGTACAGAGTTAAGAAAACAAGCTGAAAGAGAGTGGAGTGCACAACCAGAAGAAACTCGTATTAAAAAAGTTGGCTGGTTTAAAAAAGAGGAAGATCTTGCGAGAAAACAACTTTTCATAGAAAATTATATTGATGAGAATATGATTGAATACATGAAAAGTGTAATGAAAACAGAAAAATAAGCCTGGAAAATTCCAGGCTTATTTTTTATTTTGTTCCAAACATCTTATCTGGATCCATAAATGCTGCTAATTCTTCATCATTTTGCGCTTGTGGTTCTTCATCTTTAACTGGTTCTAATTCAAAGTAATCACCAAAGTTAATATTGAAATCATCATCCGAGTCTTGCGCTTCAATAGTATTAATTTGAGACTTTGTATATTGAATTTGACTTTGTTTTTCTTTAAATTCATTATATTCTTCAACTAATCCTTTAGATAAACGTGATGGTAGTGCATCTGTCTTATAGAAAGTATACACGCTGCCCATAAAGTCATTTTTACTCACTAAATAACCATTAAAAACAGTTCCATTGATTGGTAGTTTATTTGTCACTTCCACTTTTGCATCATCCATAAATGAATCATCAATGTTCTTCTGTTCATCTAAAATTGCTAACATACCAAAATGATGTACCTTCGATGCCTCTAAATCTCCATTTTCATTTGTCTTCATCAGGTCAATAGGGTGATGGAATGAGCTTCCTTTCAATGATTCTGAGAACATATCTACAATTTCTTTACTGTTTTCAATTTGATTCATATTACGTGAAACCTTATTAATGACTAAACAGCCTGTTCTTTCTAGTAAAATTCGTTTAAAGTCCTGAGAATCTAGAATTACTGATGTTCCTGAACCATTTGCAGCTGTGTTTAACTCATGAATAATATCTCCAATACGCTGATTTGCATAGTCTCGTGAGTTTCCAATGCCTTTTTTCTCATTCTCGTTTAATCCCTTAAACTCATCATAGAAATGTTGGTTATCTGCAAATACAACAAATGCAACGCCTTTCGCTGGATCATTAGCTAACTTCCAAATTTCTTGTGAAAATTTATTCACCTGTCTTAGTACATCAGGCCCATCTGCTCTAACTGGAAGTGTAACTACAATACCCATTTTAATGAAATCTTTACGCTCAATTGCATTATTGAAAGCAATTCTTGCATACTTTTGTTGATTTTTGATTAATTCTTCTCTAGGAATTTTCATTGCCATACTTTTAAGTTCTTCAGCAATTACAGGTTTATTATGAAAAGCAGAGAATTCTTCAATTGCTTGAATAATTGTAGATGTACCTGTACCACCGCCTAAACCTGCAAAAAATAGTACTAATTCATCAGTCGGTCTAACACGTTCCGTTATAAATTCTTTTAGTTTCTCTTTAGCTTCTTCATTTGATTCTAAAACCTTTACAGCACGCTCAGGATTCTTACCTAAACCACCTAATTTTAGTGAAACTTGGTTACTTTTCGGCACATTTTTCAGTTCAGCTAAATCCCCATCATTACTATTTAATGCTAGGCAATTATAAACTGCTGTACCGTCTGCATGCTTATACTCAGCAAACTTATCTACCATTCTAGTTCCAGCTTGACCAAAACCAACCATAGTCATTTTCACAGCTACTTCGTTTTTTAGAAAGTTTTTTGCCATTATTTTATCTCTCCCTTATTCTCATTACTTTTTTTACGTTTCCCTAATTCAACTAATACTTGTTGTCCCCTAATAGTTGAAATTAAGAACTTATACGGATGCATAATTTTTTCTGTTATTAATGACATTGAAGCTAAAGTAGCAACACTACCTTCTGCCGATCTTCTTGAAATGTTAGTTCTTTCAAGTTCTAATGAATAGGATTTACCCTTAGGTTTCTTTACTCTCCTATCAATAACAACACTTTCTACTATTTCATTTATTGAGATTCCTCTCATATACTTTGTCTCTTGGTATTGTTTGTTAACTTGAGATCCTATGTAATGAAATACATTGTAGAGTATTTCGTCTCCTTCAATAATGTCTGCAAACATTTCCACAACTTCTTCAGTGAATTTGTTTTGTTTATATTTTTCACTTAATACCTCGTTCAAGTTGTCCCCCCCTTAAAACGTTGGTTAATTATTCCTAAAAATATATTACATCATTGTAAGACGTATATCAAGTCATTATATATAAGCCTTATATTAAGTTGTTATATGCAAGACGTATATAATATTTACAAAATGTAAAATTGAAACAATGTCCTATATATCAATGTCAAATATATAAGACGTACATGAAAGTCGTTCATATAAGCAGTGTACAAAACATGTTAATATCAGGTTTTATATAACTAACAATAACTATTAAAAAATAAATATGAGTACAGTATTTATGTATATTTTTGTCTAGAATTATAATTCCAATATATAATACTCCTAAAATAACGTACTATTATCATGGTCATTATATCTATACGTCTTGTATATACGAACTATATATACGATGTATAGAAAAACGCCTATTATTAAAGGTTTTATATGCTTTTATATTAATTTCATGTCAATAGAATATTACCACGAATTATTACACGCCCTATTTATAGGACTTATATAAAAGACTTATAAATAAGACGTGTATATAACCCTATAAAAAAGAGTAATACTTCATAAGTATTACTCTTTTAACTATATAGTTTTATATAAAACACTTAGTTTATTAAACAGATCTTTATGGCCCCGCTTCTTTTTTAATAACTCATTTTTCTGTTGGTTGTCTACAGAAAGGAAAGGGGATGTCAATGTCATGTTATATTTCGTTATTTCTTTTATTAATTCCGTAGTTATTTCTGAGATTTGCAGATATAACACATAAAATTGTGATTCATTTTCATTCATTTGGTTTTCTTTGAAATTAAGTTCTACAAATTTTTCAGTATAACTTGTCAATTTCATATCAATATAATCACTATAACTCACATGTAAAGTCATAAGGCGATTAAACTCAGATAAACTAATTAATTTCTTTGTTAAACATAGATGTACTAAATAAATCTTGTATACAGCTTTAAACGAAATAATATATTTAGTTCCTTTTTTTATTAATTGGATGTATTCACCGTATCTGTTAATTAAATACCTTAATTTATTAGGTTTTAGTCTCAATATTCTACTAACTTGTGAAGTATTGTAGATTTTATAAGGATCTAGAGCAGCAAACTGTAATGGAATTATCTCATATTCGTTATTTAATGTGTTAGTTACCTTGTTATAAAGAAAGTCTGTTTCAAATTCACTTTGTATAATCTTTTTTATTAACCCATATTCTGTGTTCCAATTCCGCATTTTTTCACCCCTTAAATCAGATTGTAACATGCAAAATACGAAATATACAAAATTTTCATTTACTTTATTATAATTATTTACTTATTTCTTTTATGATGTGATTTTTCCTCCTGACAAACAGTTACATCTAAAAAATTTTAAAGCATTCATTTCAATATTTAATTTCATCCATGCAAAAATATATTCACTGTGTATTTTATGTATTTTGGGTACTATACAACAGATATGACGTAATTCATATGACGAACTTTATTTTTATCTTTTGATTTCGTCACATGTCTTTTTATTTATGTCGAAGGATATATGACGAACTCTAATAGTAAATAAACCCTTATTACATTTGAATTTTATAACGCATACCTGACGAAGGATTACTGGTTTTTAAATCCAGAGTCTTTGGTGGATAATGAGTTACTTTATTGTAAATTTCAGTTAAAATATTTTTAAATCATTTTTACGTTCTCAAATAGTTTATTCATCCAATAATTCTTGGTCCATTTCATGACAATTGTAGTCGATGTTATGCAAGTTCTCGTATTTTATTTCCATATCAGGGGAGTGTTTAAAATTGAAAAAATCATTTAATCATGCTGTTAAATATATCGTTGGGGAAAATGATCGTGGAGTTTATTTTAATCGTTCTGATATTTTTACAGTTTTATTTTTATATGAACAGCGAACAGTATCCCAAATTCAGTTACGTAAATTTTATGAATTGATAAGTGGGGAACCTATAAGTCGAACTACATTTTCATCAAAGTTAACTAAGTGGGCAAAAATGAGATTAATAAAAAAGGAAAATATAAGTGTGAGAAAAAAGCGGGGCTTTACACTGGACTTTGTTTCTATCTCTTTGAAAGGAGCTGAAATATTATATCGATTAAAATTGATTTCTGATTGTAGTACCTCATTTGTTACTAAAAGGCAATATGAACACAATATAGCAATCACGCAATTTGTTTTAAATTTACTTGAAGCAGAATCAAACAATGAACATGCCGGTGCAATTGTAGGCGGTAATGGAGATTATCTCTTTCCGCTAAGCCCAATTGTAAAGCAAAACTTACAGTTGCCCAACCTGATGTATTCCAATTCAAAAGATGTCTACTATTTATATGAAGATGAAGAATACCGTGAAGTGTTTCAGCCAGAACTTCAACCCGTTTTTTTCCTACTAGATCTACCTCAACTTGTATATTCATTTCGTCCATCTAAAGAATTTTATCCTGACTCAAAGGGAAACCCATTAATAATTCCTGATTGGGTTATTACTTGTAACAATTCTATTATCAATATTGAAGTGGATACAGGATCGGAAAACATTCCGTTTTTAGAAAATAAATTAAAAAAATATCTCGATATCGCTGCTGCTAACCCATCTAAGCAATATTACGTGTTATTTTCTGTTATTGATGACTCCTACCATACCATTTCTACTTACAAAAAACGGACCACACGTGTCACCAATTTAAAAAAAGCTTTTGGTAATATTCCACGTTTAAGTGTGGTAAACAACCTAAATGTTTACGTATGCAATATGGGTGGTTCTTCACTTGTAGTAAATAATATTCTTCAAGAAATTCGAGAAATTAATAGTTTAAACAGAAGTCATCTGCTCAAAAAAGTCACTGAACGTTTAAACATAAATTCTTCTTTCCCTTATTCGGTAGAGTGGATATCTAATAAAAACGAAATTCAAGCGAAAGGGATTCAGCATTCTAAACTACTTGAGCTAACAGATGACATTTTGGTATTACGAAAAAAATCATTTGATGAAGAAAAAAAATCTTTAGATTACTTAGAAATAGTTTGTATATTAACAATACTTAAGGTAGGGGAGGTTAACACACACTTTAAATTACAACAATTATCAGGATTGTTGGCCATGCAAAATCAACACCGAACACTAAACCCAATTAAAATATTGGGGATATATGAAGCGGACGAATTAGAGCGTGGGCAGCAGGCCATTTTTACTGACTTGTATCACAATTCCATAGCACCAGAGAATATTTTATTGGCTACTTCTGCTGAATTGCTTAATTTCACCGCTGCTTTTTATTCGTTAAAAGAGAGGGTGAAACAAGAATTTGGAGAATGCAGTTCAAAAGAATGCTGAACTCAATACAACACCAGGTAATGGGGAGAATCCAAAAGCGGGAAAGAAGAAGAAAAATTCCTATACAGTAACAATCGATATTACAAAAAGCTGGAAATACCGTTTAGCAGCTCGCTCATCTTACTATGTTGTGACTTTACTATTGCTGCTAGCTTGGTATTTTGCCTTCAGAGGAATATATAAATACGCTTCTTTCTGGTCAATTCAAATGGGAGCTTCATTACCTACCTTAAGTATCTTCGGTAATCCGTTCGAGACTAATTATTACATTGAAACCTTTTTTAGCTTTTGGATTTTAATTTATACTTGGCAGCTATCAACTAAGGTCAAGACTTATCAGGAGATAAAACGTAGATGGTTTATTTTCTCGATGATGTTAATCGGTATAGTTGCCCAGTACTTATGGGCGTTTAGTGTTCCATTAGCTAAGATATTTATTCCATTTTTAAATTCGAAAGCTGGAGAAGTTTCACTAAATGACAAAGGACTAGAAGATACTATACTTTCAAATTTTAGCAATATCATGCACCTTGTATTCGCTATACCTGTAATTATTATTATTCTCGTACTCTTATGGCTCTTCAAGATATTTTATGAACATAAAAAAGAGCTTTTAGATGAATTCGGAAAATGGGAATACGTGTTTAAAATACCTGGCTGGATGCTTTCCTTTTTGAATGATGATCGTCAACGAAAACTTGCTACTTCATTACACAGATTTTTCACTGAAAAAAATCCATCAAAATTGCCAGAACCCGATATTTTTCTCGGTCCTAACAGTGCTACACGGGAAATGGCAGTAATACAAGGCAAGTCTTTAACACTTAATATAATGATCATCGGTAACATTGGTACAGGTAAATCAGCTGCATTAGGTTTACCAATTGCTAATCAAATTCTTGACTATATGGCTTCAATGATTAATAACTTTAAAACCTTATATACAAGAAAAGATTATCATTCAGAGGATGTAAAAGGAACCCAGGTAAATGGTCTTACAGTTATCGAGCCATCTAATGACTTCTGCGAAAAGGTATATAAATTGGTATTGGCACACAAGATTCCCGAAAGTGTTATTTTCTATTTAGATCCAACAAATCCTGATACCCCTTCAATAAATTTTGTACGTGGTCCAGTTGATAAGGTTGCTGAGATGTTATGTTCAGTATTAACGGGGCTCTCTGATAATGGAGCAGGAAATCCTTTCTTCGTTCAATCTGAGCGTTCCCATCTTAAACAACATATTTATTTGTTAAAACTCCATGATTCAAAATTTGAAGCTAGATTTGAACATTTAATTGATATGTATAATGATGCTAATCTCGTTTTTGAGATGCATCTCAAGTTAAAAGAACGACTTCCAAATGATATTGAATCTATACCTGATAGAGATGAGCGAAATCATTGGCGCATAATGAAGCAAGTTGATGAATGGTTTGATTTAAATTATGTGCCTGAAATTTCTGGCGGTCGTGGGGGAGGGGAAGTAGTTTATCATACTGAAGGGAAATACTATGGGCAGCCAAAGATTATTGATAAACAAGAAACCTTCGTTCGTGGTTTACGAAACACATTAAATGATATTTCTGCTCAACCTCTGCTCCGACGTGTATTATGTGGTCCATCGGATTTTGACTTTGAAAAGCATTTGGAATTTGGTGGAATCCTTTTAATCAATACAGCAAAAGGGGAACTTTCTGACCTATCTGATGTATTCGGTAAATTATGTTTATACGCCGTGCAGAATGCCGTTTTCCGCCGTAAACCTAACGTATCTCCTTACCATCCGGTTTTGGTCGATGAGTTTGCTGATTACATTTATAAAGCATTTAAAAGTTTTCCTGCTCAATCACGTAAATATAAAGCACCGTTAATTGTTATTGCACAAACTATTAGCCAATTAGCAATTGAACATGGTCCAAGATTTATGGATATCCTGTTAGGGACATTTCGTAACAAACTAGTTTATGGTGATGTTACTAATGAAGACGCTAAATTGTTTAGTAAGCTAATGGGTACGAAAACAATATATGAAGCACGAGAAGGCGATCAAGAAATTGATATGGTAACAGCTGAAACGAAAACACAAAGCACACGTAGAACATCCTACTCTTATTCGAAAACAGAAGTACCCATTCTATCTGAAAATGATATATTGATTCAAAAAGCTTTCCAGTGTGCTGCTAAAATTGTAAAAGATAACGCCCCACAAGGTGGAATACAGGTAAACGCAAACTTTGTTCCTGCCACTGAGTTTAAAACAGCTAAGATTCAAGTTGATGCAGAAGCAGCTGCTTATTGGTTGAAAATTCGCGAAGAATCATTGAATGCAGAAATTAAATATGATGATTATGTCACAGATACAGATGTTGATAGTGAAGAAAATGTAATTAAGGAATTGAGTACACCTACAACTGCTCCTACTGCAATTGAAGGTTGGTTACAGACGTTAAATCCTGATACTTACGATCATTATAGTAACGAGGATGAAACTGACAATGAAGTTGAATTAACAAATAATCAACTTGTGCAAGATAACTCAAAAAAATCTGCTCCAAAACTCGAAAAAGAGGACACTACAAAATCAATTCCTGGTAACAATACATCAGATCATGTAACTATTAATGAAGTGGTGAATACTCAAAAAGAGGATGTAACAGTAGCAAGAACACATAGAGAGCCTATTGATTTTAACGACAAAGCACCAGTTATTACTGAAACTCCAATTGAAGTGCCAAAGACAAAGCATACACCACAGTATAGAGAGCCTGCTCATACATCTACTGTCACCCATAATCAGCAGGAACAGGAAATTCAACGAACTGCAGAAATCAATGGTAAAAATACAACTTCTAACTTAACAATGCAATGGTTACAACAACAAATGGCCGCTACCGTTTCTCAAGATGATGAAAATACAATACCTTTAGATGAAATGGAAGGGGGCTCTCGCCTTCTCAATCGAAGAGTGGCAGAATTAACTCCAGAAAGTGCGGCAATTAAGGATAAACTTAGTCAATATATCGAAGGAGACATTGATCAGGATTGATATGCTATGTATATAACGAATTATTTCTACTGTTTACACTCCCACGGCTAAAGCCACAAGCTGACTAACGTCAGTGGGATTATGATAAGAACCATAAGTTTGCCGTTTCGGCAAGCTTATGGTTCTTTTTGTTTGTGGCAAACTTATGCTTCCAGGATTTGAAGAATATTTTTAATGTCGCTTTTAAATAAAGTCACGGTGTTTATAAAAAAGACGATATGTTTTGTCCCTTTGGATCTGTTTATCTAAAGGGACAGATTGTTGAATAATAGAAGGATTTAAGACTGTTTATCAAGAATTTTTATAGGTTAACCAAATGGAGTTTCTTTAATTCCAATATTTTCAGCAAAAGCAACTGTATGGCGTGAGCATAGGTGTTAACTTCCCAGAGTCTTGGACATCGCTAACGGGAAACACAGTATAAATTATATATATTTTGTATGGAGTGTGATTTGATGCAAGAAATACGATTAAAACTAGAAGCTTATATTAACAAATATCTAGAATTGTGGGACTTTTACGGAGTTATTCAAGTGACCAAAAAAGGCGAGGTGCTTTTTGAAAACGCATATGGCTATGCAAGTATCGAGTTTGGGGTGAAAAATGATACCAACTCGTGCTTCTCCATTGCTTCCATGTCAAAACAGTTTACGGCTTTTGCTATTATGCTCCTTCATGAAAAAAAAATGCTGGACATTGATAAACCTGCACAATTATACCTCCCCACCAATATGAAAATTGACGAATCAATCACTGTCCATCATTTATTATCGCATACTTCTGGTTTATATAATTTCACAAACTTCGAAAATGATTTTTTTGCGGGATACAACAGAATGGATTATTCACGAAACCATTTCTTTCAGAGTTATATTAATAAAAAGCCTACAAAACCACCGGGAACGGTATATGATTACAATAACTCGAACTATAATTTGCTTGCATGGATCATTGAAAATGTTTCAGGAGAAAAATATGAAGATTATCTGAGAAACCACATATTCCTGCCTTTGAATATGATGAACAGCGATGTTGATGACGGTTGTAAAACAATAAAAAACAGATCAAGTAATTATGTAAATGATTTTGATGCAACCATCAAATGCCCTTATTTTAACGAGAAGTTTAGCATCGGTGCAGGAGCCATAATTTCAAATTGCGATGATTTGTACAAATGGTATACCTGTTTACGGGATCGGAAAATCCTATCCAAGGAGGTCTATACTAGGTTTTTTAACGAGAACCCAAATAATTACTGCTATGGACTGGAACATCATTATGTTTACGGCA
The DNA here is from genome assembly GCF_050279465.1 of Bacillus sp. NPDC094077. Classification (NCBI taxonomy): domain Bacteria; kingdom Bacillati; phylum Bacillota; class Bacilli; order Caryophanales; family Bacillaceae; genus Bacillus; species Bacillus sp. NPDC094077. The sequence goes on from NZ_JBNNUF010000015.1 coordinate 54,940, forward strand.
CAGACAGATATTCCCACGGAGGAGATCACCTTGGTGTCAGTACTTATATGCAGGATTTTTTCGATGAAGATATTTGTATTATCATTCTTTCCAATAATGAAGCTATATATCAGTATAGAATGGGCAATGCAATTTCAGATATTCTGCATCATGTTGATGTAGTTGCTCCGACAAAACATAAAGAGCTTCCTATCAGCGAAAGGAAGCTAAAAAAGTATTGCGGTACATACTTGAAAGATAAGATTGAAGTGAAACTCCTTAATGGCAAGTTGTATTTTACGAGATTCTCTGGCAATCTTCATATTGAGATTTATCCCGTAGGTGAAGGAGGATTTGTTCGTAGATATTCTGACCAGATCTATCCATACAGTATTGTTGAGAACGAAAGCGGCAAAATGTCATTTTTCGGATATGAAAGAAAAACCCCATAATCTAGGGTTTTAGGCAGACACCATGAAGTGATGGAAAAACGTACGCAAAATTGGATTGTTTCTCTTTTATCCAGAAAGCATAGATGTGCCGAACGTTTTTCAGCAATCGGGCCAAATTACGGAATAACTCCTTACTGAATAAAATTTTAAAGAAGAAAATTAAAACTCAGTAAGGAGTGGTTTCTTAATCTCGCATTGCGCCCGCTTCTCGAGAAGTCATTGCTCCTTGTCCTTCTCTTACATCATTTTGAATTTCTTGTTTCACTTTTTGCGCATCGGTTTCTGCAAAATTTGGTTTCATAATAGAACCAGACTTCTCTATAGCTTGTTTATGATGTTGCATACAAACCCTCCTTAATTTAACGTTTAACAATGTTATTTTGTACAAATGTACACTCGGTATACCCCGAGTAGTTGAACGAATTTCATGTATAGTAAAGGAGGGAAAATTAAATAAGTGATTTCTGTTTTTAGGAATAGTAAATAGAAATTATTCCTAAGTCGAGTGCAATTATGGTGCAATACATGTAGAAAATGAACGAACTAAAAAGAAGCAGGTACCTCTGTAAAGGTATCTGCTTCTTTTTACATAGACTCTATAATCATTTGTCTTTCATACCACTTGTTCAATTTTTCATTAACGCTTTTTGAAATACGCTTCATTTTTTTATTACAGAATCTTGATAACGTAGCAGGGGATAAGCCTATTTCATCTGCTATCTCACGCATCGTTTTATTTTGATGCATATGCTGATGCATAATTTTCTCTCGAATCATATCCTCTGATCCAACAGTAGGTTGTTTTACTGTATCTGCAATATAACGCTCCTCTTGCTTCTCTTGCTTCTCTTGCGTATCTATTGTCTTTTTCTTCACCATACTATCTATATTATTCATCAATTCTTTTGGAGGTAAAATAATGATTCCCAACTTTTCAAAGTAATTCTTAAACCAATTGCGTTCTCCTATCTTTGTTTCATCCAATTCTTCTGCATATGCCCAATGTGAAATGACATTTTCTTTTTCTAAGTCAATTAAAACATTTTCTAGTTGTTCTCGAATTCGATGTGGACGTCCATTCGTAGTTTTGATACCCATTACAGATAGTAAACCTTTTTCTCCACCAATGGAGTATGGTCTTTTTAAAGTACTGTATTGCTGGCGGATTCTCCACTGCCATGATAAATATCGTATTAAACGTTTATGAAACTTGTGTCTATAGCTATTATACTCTAGTGCTTTTTTCGATAATAAAGCAGTTGTGCTATTAGAACCATACAAATAGCCTGATAAGAAACTACCTGGTTTAATCTTACAGGATTCTATCCCCATATATTCATTAGTATTCTTATCTCTCCATAACACTACAGAATCAAGTACGAATAGCCTTTTGATTACTTCACGTTTTACTTCGAATTGTTCCCCAGTTTCTGCTTGATCGTTCAGTACTACAACTTCATTATCATCATTCAAATAAATAAAGATACTAGCCAACGCTGCAATACGTTGTGCTATTTTTATCTTATCTTCTGCGCGATAATACTCTACACCATTTGCAGATGCTTTTGGCATATTGCACAATTCCAATACGTTTTCATAACTAAAATCTATGAATTCGTCTGGAGATTTAGCTTGATTTAACCACTGGATTGTAATGGTATCCAAACAATCTGCTGTAAGGTCATCCATATTACTAATTACTCCATCAACCAATATAGACCATCTTTCTGCTTCGTTTGTGTTAACTAGTCTCAAATCCTCATCCTTATGTGAAGATAGTTGTGCAACTCCACTTGAATTTTTCGTTTCTAATGGCAATACCGGTTTTGCTACTGCTTCATCTTCCTCAAAATGATTTTTTGCTATTCCATCACGTAATTGATAATACATTGCGTCATTAGTTACAGGATAGTAATCATCCGATATATCTTCTATGTGTTCTTTTACCTGGCTATCTTCAAAAATAGAAATTTGAGTTGGTTCAACTGCCTCAACTTTTTCTCCGAATTCTTGTTCAATGATCTTATCTAGTACATTTTGAATCTCAATTTTATATTTATCCAGATTGGCATAAATGTTCAACACCGATATTCCGTGCTCTTGCTTCTGACCTAACCAAGAAACAAGTGTTGAAAAGGAAGGGGACATATTAGCTGATGTTACTAATTTATCGTGATTCTCTTGTACTTCTTTATAATATTTATTCCATTTGGCCCATAACTGCTTGTTTTCTTTATAAATTGGAGCAGCAAGTAGGAGGGCATCACTGAACAATACTAATACTTTCTCCATATTTAAATACCTCCTAACAAAGTTAATTACAAATATAATTTAAATTTTATAAGTGTGAAACGTCATAGCTATATGATGGCTACATAGCCTTGAAGTTGAAATGTTATCAGAATAATCCGTACGAGTATCAGATTTCTTATACAATTTAATTATGGAATCATTTAATTTCTTCTGTGCTTGTCTTTATTATATAAAACTGTTTCTATTTGTAAAATTACTACTTTACAATACAGTTTCAATTTTTAAAAGTAAATTAGCTATTTACGCTGATTTTCTTGCTACATTATGTTACTGCCTTATTATGGCTATAACTTCCTTACTTGAAATCATACAGCCTTATTGTGGCTATAACTTCCTTACTTGAAATCATACAACCTTATTGTGGCTATAACTTCCTTACTTGAAATCATACAGCCTTATTGTGGCTATAACTTCCTTACTTGAAATCATACAGCCTTATTGTGGCTATAACTTCCTTACTTGAAATCATACAGCCTTATTGTGGCTATAACTTA
>NZ_JBNNUF010000015.1:58270-69907 GCF_050279465.1 Bacillus sp. NPDC094077
TAAACTTCTTACTTGAAATCATACAGCCTTATTATGGCTATAACTTCCTTACTTGAAATCATACAGCCTTATTGTGGCTATAACTCACTACTTGAAATCATACAGCCTTATTATGGCTATAACTTCCTTACTTGAAATCATACAGCCTTATTATGGCTATAACTTCCTTACTTGAAATCATACAGCCTTATTGTGGCTATAACTTCCTTACTTGAAATTACATAGCATTATCATGGCTGCAACTTCTAATTTTTAATTTTATATAGCTCTATTGTGGCAACAATTTAGTAATTTATGAAACGTTATAGCTATATGATGGCAACAACTCTTAAAAAATGAAACGGGAATCCCCTGACAATCATTCTTCTAAAAAAAATTTTATTCTATGCAATTTAGTGATAAACGTTGATATAAAGCCATTTCATAAAATATGAACGAAAACTCGATTAAACCATTATAGCTATATGATGGCAACAACTTTCATCATATAGACTCAAGCCAATCCATATATACCAAGGGTTACAGCAGTTTTCTATATAATTTGAGTTGTTTTGAAAACATGAAACGCTATAGCTATATGACGGCAGGAAAGTTGAAATAACATGAAACGCTTATAGCGGTATGATGGCAACAACTTTTCAAGTAAAAGTACCTATAATCCCTTATATAACAACGTTTATGTGATATCCACAAAATATTTTTATTAAATCAAAACATGAAACGTTATAGCTATATGGTGGCAACAACTATAAAAAGAAAACAGCGAAAAACCCTATAAAATCAATGTTTTATACAGATTCAGCATAATTTATAACCCGTTTCATATTTAATAAACTTCATAGACATATGGTGGCAACAAACTTTTTTTCATGAAACGTCAAATCCCTTGTCGCACAAGGGATTGAGGCACGTTTCATTTTTTTGTTTTTCCTCTTAAAGGGACAGATTTCACCAGCATTCGATTTGATATAATCAAAAATGAAATTCTATATCTAATTGTGGGAAAAACTGCAACTTAAAATAAAAGGAGGTGAAAAAGATGGCTAAACCTTTCGTTATAAAGAACAAACGTAGTTTGAATGGTGAAACAACAACACCGGTAATTGTAACAATTAAATCATGGCAAAAGTTAGTAGAAGCTTTGGAAGGTAAGTATTACAGTTTTAAAGATACTTATTTAGAAGACATTGTGAAGTCAATGTCCTATGAAGAACGAATTGCAGATGAAGAGGGGTTTGTTGAACAAGCAAAGCCATCTTTTTCACTGAAAATGAAAAAAGTTTTAGATAAAGTAAGTGTATTTGATAAAAATGAGGGTAGAAAACATAAGCTATATGGTATTACAAATGCTGATTTAGAAGTATTTCTATTTCTTCATAAAAAATGTAATACATATGGTGAGCTTTCACATGTATCGATCCATATGCTTTGGGAAGATTATAAAAATTATAAAGAAGCCTTTGCACATATTCACCACTCACAATTTTATGTGGCTTTGAAAAAGTTAAGTTTCCATAACATCATTACAATTGAAAATGAGTACAGTGGTAAATATAAAATTACCTTAACTGATTTCATGAATAAGGAAACGAATAAAGCAAATGCATATACATTTATCAGCCCGATAGTATTTACCAAAGAATTCTTTGAGTTATCCATTGCAGCTAAGAAACTATTCATGGATGTAGCAATGCAGCAGAAACGTGAAACTACCCTGAAACGTTCTTTATTTAAAATTGATGAACAAGGAAACTCAACTCATTTTGGTGGTATGTATCGTTACTTACATAAAAAATACCCACATCAGATTCGTGCTGTACTAGAGGAATTAGAAACAAAACTTTCTGCAACTGGATCTTCTTTATTTAAAATTTGCAAGTTAGAGAAAGGGAAGAAGAATAAAAAGCAATACACAACATTGCATTTATCTGTACATCCTGATTTCTTATGCGCGAAAGAAGAAGGAGCAGAATACCGTGATCCATTTACACCACGAGATACATATAAGCGTAAAGCTAAATTCATAGAAAACTTGTTAGTTGAAATGAATATTGCTGAATTTGCAAAGGATATGAACCAGTTCATTAACGTTTTAAAACACTCATGTCACCGTCAAATTCGCCAAGTAGTTCGTGGCTTACGAGAAATGATTGATCGACAAGAAGGGTATCCTAAAAAGCTTGTTTATACACTAAGTAAATTATTAAAGCAATCTTCTCAATATCGTGTATTAGACACTGCTGCTAAAACTGGTATTTATCCTTTAATTACACACAATGTACCTAAACATGAACAAGAAGAGGCCATTTTTAAATTTGGTACTCATTTTGCTATATACTCTTTACGTAATGTTCAAAAGCTATTCCGTAAAGCGCATGACCTGCTTCATGCGAAATATGCTGTACCTGTAACTATAGATGCTTACCATCGTAATTACATGCAGTATCAAGAGGAATCACTATTTAGGAAATATGCTTATGAGCAAGGAGTAAATATTAACGCATATACAGCATTAGAAATTGAAATTCGCGAACTATTAAAGTCTAGTGGGCATAAAGGAAATCAAATCCCTAGCGATATTCGTGAACTGTTCATTGAAAAAATTGATAAATTGCCGAAGGAAAAGATTCGTGTAATTGAGGTCCCTGAAGACTTTGATTTAATTCAGTTTCTACAGTCCTTAGAAGCATATTACCGTTCAACAAGTGAAACACCACATTCAGTTGATCAGCTGCTTCCAGCAATGTAAAGATACAGCTCTCTATTTTTGAAAAAACAAAAGTGGAGGGCTATTCGTGTTGGAGATAGCATGGGAAATGCATTACTTCAAACAAAACAGAGAGAAAGTTTTCAATTTTAATGATCACGACTCTCTATTTTTTATGCAATTACATACATTGCATGTGAAACAAAATGAGATATTCACAATTTCCGAGTTATTAAATCTGAATTTTCAATCCTTTTATGCCATTTCATCTACAAAAAAGCAGAAATATTTTTTATCATTCTGTTGATATCTTAATAATTTTGACCTGATGTGTATAATATAAAGCCTTAAGTACTGTTTTTATCATGTTCTATCTCTAAATCTACTTAAAATCAGAAAAACATCTGTTAATTTTGTTTAAAAAGTGGATTCTGTTCCTAACTTTGACCAATTTGTTAATAAATTGTGTGTAATTTTTTACGAAATGTGGAAAATTTGTTCGTAAGTCATCGAAATTTGCATTTATTATTTATTCAGTTACCTGTATCAACTTAATGATGATTATATGTAGTTTTTATATATCTACTTTACGATATTTTGTAGTTTTAAATCATCATCCAGCTCATTAAGTACGTTCCCAGTATTTACTTTTTATGATTTTTTGCGGCTAAGGTAATTATGAACCCTTAGCACAGCAATGTTTTAACACCATTTTTTCTCTGTATAAAAGTTTTATCTTTTTTCTTTATATATATTAAAGATATATATTATATTAGGTTTTTATATTGTGTAATACTTACGATAGAAAATAGACTCTGTGTAAAACTAATTTCATTTCTTAATGGCATTAGTTTTTTTAGGTACTGTAATAAACATTTTATTTAGTATTTGTAGATTTGAAATAAAGATTAACCGTTTATAAAAAAGTTTAATCGTTTTGAAAAAAGAATAACTGGTTTTTAATTCATTCACATTGATCATCATCTTTTGAAATTTAATATTAATCTAACATCATTACATATAAAATACATTTTTGGTATAATATCCTTTTGTGGGGTATTAAACGAAATGCAAAGTGGAGGCAATACAATGGCAAAGAAGATATCAATTTGGTTAGGCTCAATCATAGGTTTGATTGCACTTACATTTGGTTTAACATTTGGCATGTTACATCTCTCAGATAATTCGGTGGATGAGGAAGCTAGCGCTGAAATAAATGAACCAGAAAAACTAGTAGTAGGAAAACAAGTAGATGGAGTTTTTATTAATATTTATGTAACTGAAAATTCTAGTGAAGAAGAAGTAATCAAAGCAATGCACCAAATGACTCACCAAAAAGTAGTGGCACAACAAAAACGGGGATCAATCCCAATGACTAAGAAGAATGCAGAGACATTAAAAACAATTATAAGTAAGAGCAACTTCGAGAAGAAAGAAGAACTTTTGGCGACAGCTGAAAGATGGGCAAACAAAGACTTTAGTAAAATTGTAGAAGAACACAACTTCTTCTGGGATTCTCAAGAAGGCAGTGTTGGAAAAGCCACAGGAGTTATGGATTCAGTAGGCGAGCAACATTATATTTTAACTAAATTCGGAGAAGAAGCCTCTAAAGAATTATACGATTCAGGCGACTTACCAAACATCGAATAAATAATAGATTATAAAAAAGCTTCCCTTTAGGGAGGCTTTTTTAATGTTCTTTTCAGTTTTTGATTTACATTTTTTATTCACTTTATAAAATATAAATTTTTTTTATATTCTCTTAGATTTCCGAAAAAAGTAAATCATACTTAAAGTAGCTAGTTGATTAATGGAAATTACAATGAAATTTGTAATCTCCTAACCATTTAAAAAGAGAGGTGAAGACATGGTAAAAAAGCAATCCCAGAAAAACGCCGAAAAAAAGAAATTTACATTCTTTAAAAAAGCAAAGAATAAAACAACTGAAATTTTAGATATGCAACAAGAAAATTCAGAAGCGCTTAAAGAAAAGAAAAAACGAAAAACCAGGGAGAAAGTTCCAGCTATAACAGGAAGAAAAATAGGTAAGGTTACATTTTGGTGTGTGATGGGATTCGTGTTTGCAGGAAGCTCCCTTTCATTTATCCAACTTGCAGGTCCTCCTAGAGCTGTAGCTGTTCAAGAAAAGAAGGAAGAGGAATCCGTAAAAATTAAAATGTCAGAAGCAGAATTAATTGCATATGCGAATAGCTTTGCCGCTGATTATTTTAACTGGAAGGTTGATATGAATGTAGTTGAAACGCGGAAAAAACGATTAGAAAAATATTTAGTTGAAGGATCCGATGAGCAAGGAGGATTAAATAAAGATACTTTAAAAAACGCTTCTAGTACTTTAGTTAAGTCGGAAGCAGTAGAGGTCCGTCAAAAAGGAAATGAAGCAGAAGTTACATTGAAAATTATTCAGAAGCTAGAACCTGTAAATAATCCTGCTCCTGGAACAACTCAAGCCCCAGATACACCGAAAGAACCTAAAGAGGTTACAAGATACTTCTCTATTCCTATTTTAATGGAGAAAGGCAAAATGGTCGTTCCTAATAATCCTACAATCGTCCATGGAGAGAAAGAAAAGGCTTCTTACAAAGTAGCCACATTCAAACCAGAAGGACGAGAAATTAATAACGATGCAGAAGTGAAAAAAGTAGAACAATTTTTACAATCTGTTTTTAAAGTATATACAGAAGGAACACCAGAAGAAATTGCTTATTACTTTGAAAAGAGCAATATATCAAACGGACTTAAAGGCATTATGACATTTAACAAGTTAGAAAACTTGCGTATTTATGAAGGTAAAGATAAAGGTTACAAAGTCTTAGTTGATGCAAAATTAAAAGACAATGATAGCAGCTTAGAATACACATACACATATGACCTGAATCTAGTAAATAAAGATAACAAGTTTTCAATTGGCTCTATGAAGAAATTTGAAAATACATTAGAGAAAGTGGAGGAAAAATAATTATGGAGCTTTTGGGATTAGATATGGTCGCTCACCAATTACCTGTTATTACAGATACAGCTGTAATAGGTAATATTAATTTTGGGGTAAATATTAAAAACTGGTTAGTAGCACAATTGGGTCCTATCTTTTTAGTTGTAGCACTTATTGGAGTAATTGTTTTTGCAGTTAAAAGACAAATGGCTGGTTTACTTGGCTGGATAATTGTTTGTGCACTATTATCTGTTTTTGTATTCTCACCAGATATTTTCAAAGATCTGGGTACAAAGTTATATAATTTAGTATTCAAGTGATAAATTAAAAATCTCTGAAAATATTAAAGGGGTTGGTAGAAATGACACAAAAGCCGACTCGTAAAGAAGTTAGGACATACAACTCAATATGGGATATTCCTAAGAGTTTATACGGGATAAGGGACTTAACTCTCCCTTTCCCAGTTCCTTATAGACAGTTGGGCTTCTTTGTTGGATCTTTACTTTTAATTTTTATTCTAGATCAGTTTTTACCTTTAGGAAGTAACGTGTTTTTAAAATATCTAATATTACCAGGTGGAATAGCATATTTCTTTGGCAATGTAGAATTGGATGGAAAAAGCCCACATAAGTTTTTATTTCGATTTTTCGTGTTTATGTTTGAAAGTAAGAAGATTAGCCGCTATAAAGATACAACTGGTAATATTGGAAACTATCAATATAAAACCTTGATACGATTCAAGGATGATTCAATTAATAATAAATAATTAATTAATCTATATGGAAGAATTATTTTAGTCTCATATTCTTCTCTAAGGAGGGTAAAATGAATCAGGTTGAATTTCCAGTCAAATACTTTCACGATAATTTGATTTTTAACCAAGATGGTTCGTGCTGGGCGTATTATGAGGCATACGGAATACCATATGAATTTCGAGGAGATGATGATAAAAATACCTTATTCATGCGTCAACTCGGCTTATTTTGGAATTTTGATGAAGAAAAGCACCTCTTAATGATTCCTGTTTATCAGAACTTCCAAGAAAAAGCAGATGAATTCAAAGATACAGTAAGTGGTGAACTAAAAGAACTAGCAATTGATCATACAGATGATGTTGTACATGAGCTAGAAAGAAAATTTGGTAAAAATGCAGTAGAGTACCGATATTTTATTGGCGTGAAATTAAAGGTAAGACACATACAAGAAGGGCTTAAAGAAATGTTGTACACAGCATTTCACACCTTTAAAAACACTGCAGAACAGTTTGGGCTACTTGGTGATACCAAAATACTAAAAACTGATTTGGAGATGTTTAAAAGAGAAGCTAGCGCTTTTAAAAATAAGATAAGAAAACATTTAGCTGTAAGGGCCCTAGAAACTAATGAAGCGCAATGGATTATATTAAGAAACTTCTATCGCACATTAGAGGCGCCAGTAACCGCTGGATGGACACCTCCCGTACAAAATGACGACTCTGCAATAATACCAAATCAAGAAAGTTTATTACGATTATCAGAAGCAGAATTTGATGTTAAAGGAAGACATATTGAAATGTCCCAAATTGGTACCGACGGGTTAGAATATCCAGCATATATGAGCTTTTTATCTACATCTAAAATCCCATATACGATGGAGTTTCCAGACCAAGAGTGGATGTATATGATTCAAAACATAGATTTCCCTATTGAATTAAGTGTCCGTACAGAAAACATAAATCATCGTAAAGCACTCTCTAAGCTAAATAAGAAGAAAAAGGATTTAGAAGATCAAGAAATGCATGCAAGGGAAAATGCACAAACGGTTGGATTAAACGTGTATGAAGGTGTTCAGGAAGCTACTGAATTGCAAGCCCTCATACAAAAGACACGTATGCCGTTAGTAAAAACATCCGTATCTTTCTGTATATGTGCCGAAGATTTAGATACAATGCGTCGGAATACAAATTCACTCATTTCTATTTATAGAGAGATGATGATTGAACTAGTAAGACCATATGGAGATCAGTTCCTCCTGTTTAATGAACATATTCCTGGTGCTAGAAGATATGTAAATGATTATATTCACTTCATGGAACCTGGGGTACTTGCGGCGGGGATGTTTGGGGCAACGCAAGATTTAGGAGACAACATCGGATTTTATATTGGAACAACTGGTATTTTAAACAAAGCAGTTTATATGACACCTTCTCTTGCAGCAACAAATACTGTTACAAATCAAAAAACAAGCGCACTTTCAGTTGCAGTAACAGGAAGTACTGGTTCGGGTAAATCATTTGGAACGAATCTAATTGTTTATCTGGCAGTACTTGGAGGAGCTCAAACACTGATAGTCGATCCAAAAGGTGAGAGGGGAAACTGGACAGAAGATTTACACGGTTTAGAAGGTAAGGTAAACGTAATTACACTAGGGACTGATAGACGAGATGAAGGGAAACTAGACCCATTTATTATTCATAAACATAGCCGGAAAGATGCAATTGAGTTAGCTATGACAATTCTTACGTTCATTACAGGTATTAAACCTGATAACTCGGAAAAATTCCCGCGTTTGGCTTCAGCTGTAGAATTTGTTGCAGGAATGGAAGAGCCATGCTTAACTGCTGTATCTCAATACCTTGAAGATAGTGAGGATAAAGTGGATCAACAATTAGCCGCTCATATCCAAGCATTTGAGAATTTATCATTTGCACACTTAATCTTTGGTGATGGAACAAATAGAGATATTGAACTTGATACAGCCGTGAATATCATACAAATTCAGCACCTTGACATGCCAGATATTCAAAAAGATCCGAAAGATTATACCTTACAAGAAAATTTATCTGTTAGTATGCTGATGTCTTTATCTTCTTTTGCAAGAAAATTCTTTCAAAAGGACCCTACTAAATTCAAAATTGTTTTATTGGATGAAGCATGGGCAATTATGGGGACTTCTCAAGGGCGAGAGTTGGCTCGTAAGCTAGTTCGCGAAGGTCGTGCCTTAAACTCTGCAGTATACTTTGCTACTCAAAGCGCAAGTGACCTTGGAGATGAGACATTTAAGAATAATATCGGTATGAAGTTCTCATTCCGTAATACAGACAGTAAAGAAATTTCTTCAATTTTAGATTTCTTTGGATTACCTGATAACGAAGAGAATCATGCGATTATTACAAATTTAGAAACAGGGCAATGTTTATTCCAGGACATTCAGGGAAGAACGGGCGTTGTCACAATGGATGTAGTGTTTAAGGATCTATACGACGCATTTGATACAAGACCAAATGCAAGAAAGAATTATAGAAAGTCAAACGATGATGAAAAGCAGGAAGTTAATGCAACCTTTGTCGAAGAAGGGGGAGAAAAAATAAATATAGGAGTGAGTTAATATGTTAAAAACTAAATTTAAAAAAATAATGTTAACAAGTCTATGTGTAGGTACTCTTATCCTGAGTGCAGCTTGTGGTAATAGTGAAAAAAGTGTAGGAGAAGAAAAAGATAAACAGGGGCACACTCCAAGAGAAATGATGCTTGATTTTGTAAAGGCCGACTTACAACATGATTATAAAACTATACGTAAATTAGTTGTTGATGGGGAGAAAAATGAAATTTTAGATCCAAATAAAGGTCCTCAAAATAATTTATCTTACAAAGACTACACAGTAAAAGAATATGTGGTAGATAAGGATACAATTATGTATAACTTTATTTCAAAGAAGCCCCCTAAAAACGTCGATAAAGCAGTGAAATGGGTAAGGGTAGTTCGTACAGAAGATGGATTCAAAGTTCGAAGTTATTCTGGCCCTGAACGAAATGAAGTTGATGAAGTAGCAAATACTAAACCGACAAGTGAGTTTAGTTCAAAAGATTAATAGGTTTCCCATAAAGGGGGAGTAACATGTAATGAAAAAGTTTATTACCCTATTGTTATTAATTTGTACTTTGCTTTTAGCATTTAATTTACTTTTTAAAGCTGCTCCAGTATATGCAGAAAAAGAGCCAAGACCCTCCCTTATAGATGACATTATTCCGAAAAATAAAGAAAAATTAAAATATGAGGAATATCCACCAAGTAGTTATGGAATTGATGTATATACTCCAGAAGGTGGATTTGGAGAATCTCTTAAATTTTGGAAATGGAAAGACAATATTAAAGAACAAATTGTAGCAACTATTTTTATTTTAATTAGTATTGGATGGTCAATAAACCTTGCAATTAGTAGTTTCGTAACAAGTATGGTAGGCCAATCAATGAGTTTAAATATAGTTGCTGATGTTGGAGATAAGTTGGGTGATGTGATATCTAAAGCAGCAGGATTCAATGGTTCTTGGGGTAATGGAATATATAGTGAATTAATTGGGCTCATGTTAGCTTTATTAGCTTGCTGGGTTATCTGGGTAGGCTTTGTACAACGACGCCAGTCAGAGATGCTAGGAGGATTGTTAAAAGCATTAGGTATTTTAGTTTTTACTTTAGGTTTTTTCGCAAATTCAAGTTATATCATCAAAGGACTAAACACTTTCTCTGAGCAAGTAAATAAAACTGTTCTTGATTCAACTCAAAGTATTAGTGGAACAAGTGGAGGATATTCAAGTGGTGTCGATTCTATTACTGATTTAACACACACTCTATTAATAAAACAACCTTATACATTATTACAGTTTGGTACAACAGATATGAAGAAAATCGGTGATGAAAGAATAAAGAAAATGTTAACAACAACAGACTCAGATAAAAGAAAAGATCTTTTAAAGGATGAAGTTGAGGTTCAGAAAAACCACACTTTGTCTTTAGATGCCACTTTTGAAAGAGGTGCATTAGTATTATTACTATTTGCAATTAATCTTCCTTTATGGATTGTTCTTGGATTATGCAGTATGGCGATATTATTCTATCAATTAATGTTTATTATCGTAGCGCTAATGTCGCCTGTAATGTTATTAATGGCATTAGTACCTGCATGGACTGGAACTGCTAAAAGGTTCTTAGCTGAACTGTTTAGAACATTGCTTATGAAAGTTGCAATTGGTTTCCTATTAACTTTAATGTTTTGGGTATCGTCAATTCTGTTTAGCGCTACCGATAAATATGGATACTTAGTTGTTGCTGCACTACAAATACTTTCATTCTTAGGTGTTTGGTTATACCGTAAAACAATTTTCGATGCAATTACTACAGTACCAGCAAGTGCAGGAGCAGCACGCGCATCAGATGCTATGAGTAATATTAGAGAAAAATATCGGGATGTTAGACGAGGATCTAGGGCTGTTGGAAGAAGTGTGGCAGTAGCTGGTGCCGCAGGTGCTACAGGTGTTGCGGTGGCTGGGAAAATGGGGAAATCAGGCTATAGTAAGTTTAAGCAGCTTAAAGAAAACTATGCGGATAGAAAAGAAAAGGTAGCAGAAGGTAAACGCAAGGAAAAAGAACAAATGCAAGCAGAAAAAGAAAAAAATATTAATCAAATGAAAAATGAAGAAAACTTAGGTGTTCGCGATAGAAAAGGAAATCAAGAGCAAGAAAGGGGTAAGGAAGAAGTAGCAGCTACTAAAGAAAATCCGGAATTAGCAGTACGAGGGAAACATCAAGATAATAACCCAGAAATACAACAAGCAGAATTAAAAGATAAAGAAGAAGATGTAAAAGCGGATGTTAAACCAGTAGCACAATCAAATGAGGAACTAAGTAATAAAGAAGATGTAAAAGCTCAAATTAGACCAGTTGCAAATCAAAATAATGATGGTCTTGAGAATAAGCAGGAAGATGTGAAGGCGGAAGCAAAACCAGTAGCAAAACCAGTAGCAATTAAAACACCAACGGGTCAAACAAAATCAGTGGATGGTAAACCAATTACAACACCACAATCAGGAACAACACCAATACAATCGAATCCGACTGAGAACAAGCCAATTACAACACCACAATCAGGAACAACACCAATACAATCGAATCCGACTGAGAGCAAGCCAATTACAACACCACAATCAGGAACAACACCAATACA
>NZ_JBNNUF010000015.1:70002-77156 GCF_050279465.1 Bacillus sp. NPDC094077
ATACAATCGAATCCGACTGAGAGCAAGCCAATTACAACACCACAATCAGGAACAACACCAATACAATCGAATCCGATGGAGAGCAAGCCAATTACAACACCACAATCAGGAACAACACCGTTACAATCGGATCCGATGGAGAGTAAACCAATCACAGCACCACAGTCAGGAACAACGCCAATACAATCGAATCCGATGGAGAGTAAACCAATCATAACACCACAGTCAGGAACAACACCAATACAATCGAATCCGATGGAGAGCAAACCAATCACAACACCACAGTCAGGAACAACATCAATACAATCGAATCCGATGGAGAGCAAACCAGTCACTACTTCCCATGTGAGTACACCACAAAAACAAGTAGAGGTAAAACCAGTTAATCAACAGCAAAGTAAAAATGTTCCTAAAGTGAATAATCAACAACATATAAAAGAAGGAACAGATAGTAAGAAAGTTAACGCAAAAGCACAAACACAACAAGAAGCTTTAAAAAATGTAAAAGCAAAAGAAAACATAAAACCAAAATAATTCAGCTCGTGAGGGAGGGTTTATACATTGAGTGCGGAACCAAATCGCGACTTTGAAAATGAACATCATCCTGAAGCTGAACTAGGGAATGCTAAGCCTGCCTTGAAAAAGGCAGGCCATTCTTTAGGGAAAGTGGCTGGTAAAGGATCAAAAATAGCTGGTAAAGCAGTCGCACAAGTAGGTAAGAAAGTAGCAGTTAAAGTAGCTCAAAAGGCAGCTACAGTTGCTGTTGCAAAGCCATTATTAATAGCGGCCGGTGTTATTATGGCTGCCGTTTTAGGTTTAGGTGTAGTGATATTTTTACTAACGTCCACGATGAGTGAAGATGAAGTCAGTCCTGGAGGGATTGGTGGTCCGTTTGCACCAGGTACTGCAAGTGTTAGTCCTGAGGTAATGAGATGGGAGCCATTAGTAAGGAAATATGCAGCGCAGCATGGTATTGAAGCAATGACTCCTTTAATTCTCGCTCTTATCCAACAAGAAAGTTCTGGAACACAATTAGATGTAATGCAAAGCTCGGAATCACAAGGGTATCCTCCAGGGTATTTTACTGATCCAGAGGAAAGTATAAAATATGGTTTAATGCATTTTGCTGATTGTCATAAAAAATCCAATGGTGATCAAAATATTACACTACAATGCTATAACTACGGGACCGGCTACGCTAACTATGCAGTTTCGAAAGGTGGATATACACACGAGAATGCAAGGGCATTTTCTGCAGAGCAATCAGCTAAAAATGGTTATAGATGTGCATCATGGCGAAGTCCGGAAGCAGTATCTAATAATTGGTGCTATGGTGATCCAGATTATGTTCCGCATGTTATGAAATATTATCAACCTGGTCAAAACCCCGGAGGTTCTGGTGGGATTGCCGGTGGTAGCGTTTTAGGTGATGATGTATTCCAAGCAATTATGGCAGAAGCCCTAAAGTACCAAGGATGGCCATATGTATTTGGAGGGCGTACGCCAAATACATCATTTGATTGTAGTGGAATAATTGAATATACGTATTCAAGGGTTGGTATTAATTTATTTGGTACCGCACAAACCCAATGGGATAAAACGCAACGTGTAACGGATCCTAAGCCAGGAGACTTAGTATTTTTCCATAGCACATATGCTACAAGTAACTATATTACACATGTTGGCATTTATGTAGGAAATAATACCATGTATCATGCTGGTGATCCAATTGGATATGCTGATTTAAGCAAAGCATATTTTCAACAACATTTTGCGGGGTATGGTCGTGTGGTTAGATAATACTGCAATTAACACTTAGCAACTCATGAAACTGCAAAAAGGAGGTAAATAGATGAAGAAAATTACCATTATAATAGCAATCCTATTAATATGTAGTATAGGATTTTTAGTGAAATATCAATCTGATAATGAAAAACTTAAAAATAATAATATAAAATTAACAAAAAAAGTGGAAAAGGTGGAGGCGCAATACAACGATACAAAAAAGGAGTTGTCGGCTCTAAAGAGTAATAATCAACAACAAGTAAAAGAAGCTGCAGAACGATTCCTTAAAGCTTTCCGTACGTATGATACTGGTAAAGGTGAATCCTACCTTGCTAATATCGATGCATATATAACACCAAATGCAAAGAAAGAATTAACTCCACCAGGTGGGCCAACGCAATCTGCTCCAGGGACTGTAGATGAAAAAGAAAAGAAAAAAGTCTCCTTTCAGTCTGAATACACAGGTGGCGAGTTGTACTATGCATTCTTAGACACTACTAAAGCTAATATATTAGCAAAAGTGAAAAGTAAAATTACAGTTAATGGTGTTTCATCTGATAATATGTCATTAATGCAAATAAATCTTATCTATGATGGAAATAAGAAGTTATGGCTTGTCGACAAGCTTATACCTTTAGCAGATTTAAAAGATCGTATGCCTTAAGTGGTGTACACATATTACATGTAGAGTAATAGAAAAACCCCTCTTAGCATTGTTAATAAGAGGGGTTTTTAGGTGTTTACTGTAACTTTGAAATAAAGTCGTACTGTTTATAAAAAAGATGTACCGTTTTAAAGAAAGTTATACCGTTTATAAAAAATATCCCTTTGTATAAAGGGATATTTTTTATGCGTATTTTTAATTGCAAAAATACTTTGTCAAAAATACTTTACGAATTGTAAGAAATAAATTGCAATTTTCTTAAGAGGTGTTGCTTTTGTTACATAATAGAATTGTAGTTTGCCGAGCAGAAAAAGGTTGGACGCAAGAAGAACTGGCAAAAAGGGTGGGTGTTAGTCGACAAACTATTGCTACTCTTGAAAAAAATAAATATAATCCTTCTCTAATTCTTGCCTTTAAAATCGCAAATGAATTTGAAAAGTCAATAACTGACGTGTTCGATTATCAGGGGGAGTGAGACATATGTTGTGGTTAAAATCTTTATTTTTAGTTTTAATATTCATCAGTCAGATGTATGTAGTAAAATTTCAATCAAGTGATGAGGCAAAAGACGAAAGAGGGAGAGAAATTCAATATAAAACAAATAATGTATTGTACAACATTCTATATTTAGGTATCATTACCATTATTATTTTTCAATCGATAGATATTGTTCCTTCAGAATTTCTACCTGATTTATTGTTATATTTTGTGCTTGCATTAAGTGTGCTAGGCAGTATTTTTATATTTATCAACAGAAACAGGAAAAATTACTAACATGAGTTAGGCTTTTTATCTTGTTCTAGTAGGCGTTTGAACAAAGTGTTTCTTTTAAAAAGGGGTAGAGTCACACATCCCTAAGTTGCTGGATATGTATGGTGACCCCCATAGCCAAAGAAGTAAGAAGATATTTAGAAGTGCATCAAATTTTGAGGAAGTGCTTGTGAACCGTATTATAAATAAATGAGGTTTTGTATGTTCGATTTTTAAATAATACCCAAGAAGGAGTGGGTTGCATTTATAGTAATACTCTATTTTTTGTATTTCTATAATAGATAATTTTTTTAAAAAACAGAATCATCTTGACAGTTATTGAATGGATTGATAAGGTTATAAAAAAATATTTCTTATCCAGAGAGGTGGAGGGACTGGCCTTATGAAACCTCAGCAACAGGTCTGCTTAAGTAGACACTGTGCTAATTCCAGCGGGTGATAATCCTGATAGATGAGAGCTTCCGTTTTTATTTGTCAGTAGCGCCCTCTTTTTTAGAGTGCGTTTTTGTTTTTTCTGGATAGTAACTAAAGGAGAGTAGAAATGGAGAACAAAAATGGGCAAGAATTTCAAAGGAAAATGCAAGCACGTCATTTAGTCATGCTATCACTTGGTGGGGTGATTGGAACGGGCTTATTCTTAAGTTCGGGTTACACTATTCAACAAGCTGGCCCATTTGGAACAATTCTATCCTATTTGGTTGGTGCGCTAGTGGTTTATCTAGTTATGCTATGTTTAGGAGAACTTTCCGTACATATGCCCGAAACGGGCGCATTTCATAGTTATGCAGTTAAATACATTGGACCGGGTACAGGGTATACAGTAGCCTGGTTGTATTGGTTAACTTGGACTGTTGCTTTAGGTTCTGAATTTACAGCCGCAGGATTACTTATGAAGCGATGGTTTCCATCGATTAATGTTTGGGTATGGAGTGCTCTTTTTGCCATTTTGATCTTTGTATTAAATGTTCTGACTGTTAAATTTTTTGCCGAATCCGAATTTTGGTTTTCATCGATAAAGGTTATAGCTATTGTGATTTTTATTGTTTTAGGAGTAGCGGCAATGCTAGGGTTTCTTCCGATGACTCATTCAAAAGCAGCACCATTCTTTTCTAATTTTACAAGTGGAGGTTTATTTCCCCATGGTGCTACGGCCATTATAATGACCATGCTTGCGGTTAATTTTGCTTTTTCTGGAACAGAATTAATAGGCATTGCAGCTGGAGAAACAGCGAACCCGGAAAAAATGATACCGAAGGCCATTCGAACTACTCTGTGGAGATTGATCATCTTTTTTGTAGGAACGATTGTTGTTTTATCTGCGTTATTGCCTAGTTCTGATGCGGGGGTATTAGAGAGTCCTTTTGTTGCAGTTCTAGAACGAATTGGGGTGCCATATTCAGCTGACATAATGAATTTCGTTATCTTAATAGCCATTTTATCTGCGGCAAACTCAGGCCTTTATGCCTCTTCTAGAATGCTTTGGTCGCTTGCGAATAAGAATACGATATCACCGATTTTTGGAAAAATGACGAAGCAAGGTGTTCCAATCAACGCCGTTATTTTCAGCATGGTGGGTGGAGCTTTGGCTTTGCTCTCAAGTATTGTGGCACCAGATACTGTCTATATCGTACTTGTTTCCATTTCCGGTCTAGCAGTAGTCGTAGTTTGGATGAGTATTAGTGCTTCCCAGTTCCTATTTCGCAGACAATTTTTGAAAGAAGGAAATTCTGAAAAGGACTTGATTTATCGTACACCACTATATCCATTAGTACCAATTGCTTCTTTTATCCTTTGTCTGGCATCGTGTATTGGAATTGCATTCGATCCAACACAGAGAATTGCCTTATATTGCGGCATACCGTTTATTTTGTTTTGCTATGGAAGTTATTATCTAACAAAAAATCTAAAAAAGAGGGGCGTAGATTATGTCGAACAAAATCAACCCAATTGATGATATTTTATCCCAACATTCCATTATGCTTCTTGACGGAGCATTAGCTACAGAATTGGAGGCGCATGGATGTAATTTGGACGATCCTCTTTGGTCGGCACGTGTGTTACTAGAAAATCCGGAACTAATTTATCAGGTTCATTCAGACTATTTTCGTGCTGGAGCGGACTGTGCCATAACAGCAAGCTATCAAGCTACTATTAGTGGTTTTTCCGCGCGCGGAATACAAGAACAGGAAGCTTTGGAATTAATTAAGAAAACGGTGTTACTTGCAAGAAGGGCAAGAGATGATTTTTGGAAGGAAAATACGCAAACGAATAGGCCTAAACCATTGGTTGTTGCATCAGTTGGGCCGTACGGTGCTTACCTTGCAGATGGTTCAGAGTATGTAGGCAACTATGGTGTGACAGATAGAACATTAGCAGACTTTCATCGTTCGAGAATGTCAGCGTTAATCGAAGCAGGTGCAGATCTATTGGCATTTGAAACGATCCCTTCCCTGCAAGAAGCAAGAGTATTAGATACATTATTGCGTGAGTTTCCAGAAACATATGCGTGGCTTTCCTTTTCGCTAAAAAATGAGAAAGAGATTAGTGAAGGTATGAAACTCGTGGAGTGTGCACGAGCTTTTGAGAAAAGTAAACAAATTGTAGCGATAGGCATCAATTGTGCGCCAGTAACCATTGTGACTGGTGCAATCCAAGAGTTGAGGGCAAACACCAAAAAATCGATTATTGTTTATCCAAACTCTGGTGAAGCTTATAATCCAGAAACAAAAACATGGCATGGTCATGAACAATGTAACGCGTTGGATATTCAATCTGAAGAATGGTACCAAGCAGGTGCACGTTTAATAGGTGGATGCTGCAGAACGACTCCTTATCACATTGAGGAGATATCGAACAAGTGGCGTTCTTCCGAGTTTTTCTATTCGAAAGAAGCAAAACAGTAATGTAATGGATGATAATCTATCTTTGTGTGTATTTTCATGATTTTGCTTGTTCAGGAATCTACAGTTACGTCTAGTGGCACAAAATGTCTTTTCAGAGACACAAATGTGGATGGTAGCCTCGGGAATCCATTGGACTTTTGGGTACCTTAGGTATGGAAAGGAATCAGGGAAATTGAACTACCCCCACTTTCACTTCGTTTAGAAGTGGGGGATTCCTAAGTAAAGGGTTCTATCGAACTCTAATTTATTAGGCTAACCCCGCAGTCCTTGCGGTTAGAAGCCTTATCGCTTCATTCTTTAGATTGATACTTGCGTTAATATCCCTATCATGGTGTGTACGGCAAGAAGGGCAATCCCATTTACGTAGGTTCAGATTTTTAACGTCTTTGTTTTGATATCCGCAACAAGAACATAATTGGCTTGAAGCAAATGTTTTCGATACGACAATGACTTGTTTACCGTACCATTTTGCTTTATATTCCAACATAGTTCGAAACTGTGACCATGATACCTCACTAATTGCTTTTGCTAACTTACGATTTTTTAACATATTCGATACTTGCAAATCTTCTATACCGATAACATCGTGGTTTTTGATGATTTCAGTTGAGATTTTGTCTAAGTAATCTTTTCTAGCATTTGCCACGTATTCATGAATTCTAGCTACCTTTACTCGCTGTTTATTCCAGCGGGAAGATCCTTTCATTCTTCTAGAAAGAACACGCTGTGCTTTTGCCAACTTCTCTTCTAACGATCGAAAAAACTTCGGATTTTCATAGGGGGTTCCATCTGACAAAATGGCGAAATCTTTTAGTCCCACATCCATTCCAATGTAAGAATGTGTTTTCGGAAGTTCTTGCACTTCTGTTTCAACTAACAATGACACAAAGTATCTACCAGAAGGATTCCGTCTAACCGTAGCATTTAAAATACGTCCCTTTACTTCACGACTTTTGGCAAATCGAACAAGACCTAGTTTTGGCAATTTCATTTTGTTTCCTACAACGGCAATGTTTTCATTTGTTTGTTTT
>NZ_JBNNUF010000016.1:0-75307 GCF_050279465.1 Bacillus sp. NPDC094077
TAGGGCGTTTCCTGTTCAAAATTGAACAAGAAGCGCCCTATCTTTCTCGAAAATGAATTTATTTATAAAAAACGCAAGTTTTTCAGTGCCCTCGTGTTGCACCGAGCTCACGCCTTTTTTATTTGGCTTTATTTTATATTTTTGTAGTCTTTCTTTTAGACATGAGACGATAAACTACATATAGTCCATAACCTTGAATGATTGTAAAGCTAGGGATGATAAAATATCGATATCTTGTTTGATATTCGATTAAGAAGTGAATCGTTATATAACCAATTATTAATAATAAAAATAGCGTGTAATGTGTGTTGTTTTGCTTAGTTAATATGAGATAAAGGGTTGCTAACGTACCAAATAACATAGTTGTGATATATATATACTTGTCGTATGTCTTAAGGTCGTCTTGTAAGGTAACCATATCACTCTCTGTGTTACTTAGTGTTGCTAGGCTCCATACTGGGGCGGAATCATAATCTGCCCACATAATCGTGAATTTATCACCAAATAAAGATAAAACCTTTTGTGGATCAGCTAGTCGCTCTTGAATCAATTTCTTCTCAACGGCTTCTCGTTCTTTTCCAAGCTCAAAGGACATAACATATTCTACATCTGCTGAAGAATATCCACCTCTTGTTTCGTGATTAAGTCCTACTGTGAATTTCCAGAGAGGATCCCGGTTAGATAGCGGATATTGGGTAATTCCGGCAGATATAAATGAAGAACTTATAATGTAATGAACAAGGTAAAAAACGATGAAAATCCCAGACAATTTTTTTATAGAAGTTAAAATATCCTGTTTTGATTTTCCTAATATACCTTGTAAAAAGACATAAAGAGCTACTGCAATCAAAACTAAAGCGCCAAGTGGACGCATAATATCTCCTAAAGCTAGGGAGATCCCTATAAAAATCCACATATATTTATGGGTTAGGCCTTTTGTAATTAATAAATAAAACCCAAGATAAAATAGGAATGTGGCAATATGTTGATTCGTTAGTACTGAGCTCATTACAATGCTTGGGATATATAATGCATATAGTAATCCAGCCATTCTTCCAGACCATTCATTAAAAACATAGGAAGTTATTTTGTAAATTAGCAATGTTGTTCCTGTGCAATACATTATATTTAAAAGTTTTAGAAGGAAAGGCCCTTCACCGAATAACTTAATAATGAAGGCTTGGTACATTGTAAATCCAAGTTGATAAACCCATGAAGTATAATAGTCATCTTGTGCAAAACTAAAATCGCCTTTAGTAGCTTGAATAGCACTATTGTACATCACTGAAAAATCTGATTCGATAGGAGTTGGAACGTTGAGAACCCAAATTAATCGAACGGAAAAAGCTAAAATAATAAGTAAAACGGTAAATATAAATGTAGACATATACTTATTAGAAATATAGCCAATAAGCAAAAATAGAAGACCTATTAGAATAATAATCGGGATTATAATAAAGGAAAGTGTGTCGGTTTTTTCTTGAATTACGCTTATTGATTGCCACGTTATAGCAGCAGAAATAATTAGACACAGTACTAATAAGCACTTTACAAAAAATGTATTAAGCTTTAGGGGGAATGTGCGTTGCATTATTAAAAACTCCTTATCAAATTGTATGGTTATTTTAAAACGAAATCCCTTTACACACTAAATATCAGTGTAAAGGGATGTTTTTAGGCGATTAAGAATTTTCTTGGGCCCACTTTTCTACATCCCAAGTTTTTGTGACCCAATCTTCATAAAAGTCCGGTTCGTGACATACAAGGAGAATTGTTCCTTTATATGCTTTCATCGCTTTCTTTAATTCGTCTTTAGCTGTAACATCAAGGTGGTTTGTTGGCTCATCAAAGAGTAACCAGTTGCTTTCTTCACCCATTAGTTTACATAAACGAACTTTTGCTTGTTCGCCACCGCTTAATTGATTCAGTGGACGAGAAATGTGTTCGTTTTTTAAACCGCATTTCGCTAACATCGCACGTACTTGATGTTGGTCTAAACTAGGGAATGTATTCCAAACATCATCAATTGGTGTTATATTATCAGCTTTCACTTCTTGCTCGAAGTACGATGGGTTTAAGAAGTCACCAAGACTTGTTTTTCCGTTTAATGGTTTAATTTTACCTAAAATTGTTTTTAAAAGTGTTGATTTACCGACACCATTACATCCAACAATTGCAATTTTTTCACCACGTTCAATTGTCATTGTTAATTTTGGTAATAACGGATGTGTATATCCAATTTCTACATTTTCCCCTTCAAAGACGAATCGACTACTTGCACGACTTTCTTTAAATGAGAACTCAGGTTTAATAGCTGTTTCAGGACGATCGATACGTTCCATACGATCAAGTTGTTTTTGACGGCTCTTTGCACGGCCTGTCGTTGAGTAACGAGCTTTATTTTTCGCAATAAAATCTTCTTGCTTTTTAATAAACTCTCGTTGCTTTTCATAAGCGTTTATATGTTGGTTTTTATTGATTTCTGCTAGCTCTAAGAATTTTTCATATGTCGCTGTATAACGCGTCATTTTTGTGAATTCTAGATGGAAAATAACATCGACACATTTATTCATAAATTCCGTATCATGGGAAATTAATAGGAATGCATGTGGATATTCTTTTAAATAAGTTGTTAACCAATGAATATGTTCAACGTCTAAATAGTTGGTAGGCTCATCTAATAGTAGTACTTCTGGTTGCTCAAGTAGTAACTTTGCAAGTAATACTTTTGTACGTTGTCCACCACTTAATGCAGCAACATCACGATCTAAACCAATTGCGTCAATTCCAAGACCACGCGCTGCTTCTTCAATTTTAATATCTAATAAATAGAAACCACCTGCTTCAAGGGCATCTTGAATTTCTGCCATTTGCTCAAGAAGCTCTTCTAATTCTTCTGGTGTAGCAGTTCCCATTTTTTCTGTAACTTCGTTTAAAGCTTTTTCTTTTTCAAATAAAGGTAAAAACGCATCTGCTAATACATCACGAATTGTGCGACCAGGTGTTAAGATTGTATGTTGGTCTAAGTAACCGTAATTTGTACCAGGTGTCCATTCTACACGACCTTCATCATGGATAAGCTGACCAGTAATTATATTCATAAATGTTGATTTACCAACACCGTTTGCTCCAACTAATCCAACATGTTCCCCTGCAAGTAAGCGCATGGATACATCTTTAAATAATGTACGATCACCAAATGTATGGCCTAATTTTTCAACAGTTAATAAGCTCATAATGTCCTCCGTTCATTTCTAAATAGTGTCTTGAATCATGATACTAAATTCTTTGATAGAATGCTATCATTTCAAAAATGTATATTTTTATAAAAACAGATAGTTGCATTATTTTGGAAAAAATATATAATGTAATTGAACGGTGGTTAATTAAATTGTGAGGTATAAAAAATGTCGCCAAGAAGAGCAGTTAAACAAGAGTTAACAAGAGAAATGATTATGAACGTAGCAAGAGATTTATTCGTGCAGCAAGGATATCAACACACTTCAATGCGTAAAATTGCGACGGAACTAGGATATAGCCATGGTTCAATTTATTACCATTTTAAAAATAAGGCCGAACTTTTTTATGCGATGGTAGAACAAGACTTTCGATTGTTAAATAAAAAGTTAGATGAAATTAGTAAAAGAAACTTATCTCAAGAGGAGCAGTTAAAAGCAGTTTTATTTGGTTATATAGAGTTTGGTTTGAAAAATCAAAGTCATTACGAAATTATGTTTTTAATTAAAGATGAAGAGCTAAAGGAATGTTTAGCAGACGGTCCAAATGTTAGTTATGAAAAGTTTGCAAAGGTTATTTTTTCTTTATGTAATAAAAAAATAGATACAATGACAATATGGTCTGTCTTTTTATCATTACATGGGTTTGTCGCACATTATTGCGGAAGTGGGCAAACATTTGACGAGTTAAAGGGGCTCGCTCAAATGCATGTAGAGTTTATTTCAAAATCGCTTCTAATGTAAGTGATTTTATTTTTATAATTAATTGAACGGTGGTTAATTAAAGGGGGAATTGTGATGAAAAAGGCGTTAGTACTGGGAGCATCTGGAGCAATGGGATATGCGATTACAAAGGAGTTGTGTAATAGAGGGATTGATGTGATTGCTTTTGCAAGAAATAAGGGGAAGTTGGAGAATTTATTTCAAGGAGAAGAACATATACAAACAGTAGCAGGGGACGTATTTGTAAAGGTGGATATATTGGATGCCGCAAAAGACGTAGATGCTATATTTCATGCTGTAAATATCCCATATTCAGATTGGGAAGAGAAACAACCCAAATTATTAAAGAATATATTAGAAGTAACAAAAGAGAAGGATATTAAGTTAGGAATCGTTGATAACATTTATGCATATGGAAGGCAAAATCAAGGTCTTGTTAAAGAAGATGTAGAAAAGAAGCCTCATACGAAGAAGGGGAAAATTCGATTGCAACTTGAAATGATGGCAAAAAAGAGTGGGGCCAAAATGTTTATTGCTCATTTCCCGGATTTTTACGGTCCAAAAGCAGAAAGTACACTCGTTCATCATACTTTAAATGGCGTACTGGCAAATAAAATGTCTAGCTTTGTTGGAGATAAGCGGATTGCGCGTGAGTACATTTTTACGCCAGATGGTGCGAAAGCAATGGTTGAGTTAGCGCTATGCGATGAGGCTTATGGGCAACATTGGAACATACCAGGTTGTGGTGTTATTACAGGAGAAGAGATGGTTCAACATATACGTGAATTAACGGGATATACAAAACGAGTAATGACTGTAAAAAGAGGTATGATCAAGTTCATTGGTTTATTTGATAAGCAGATGAAAGAATATGTAGAAATGCTATATTTGACAGAAAATCCAGTTGTATTGAGTGGAGAGAAATATGAAATGCTTATTGGAGAATTACCGAAAACACCTTACCGCGAAGGATTAAAGGAAACCATTTTATCCATGCGAGGGGAATAAAAAACAAGGTGTAACCATTTAATAAAAATGGTTACACCTTGTTCATATTCATAGGGAGTATATAGCTTATTTTAAATATCCACGAATAATCCCGCGTAAGCGATTCGCGTGGAATTTACGCTTATCATTAGAGATGTTTTGTGTCATGCGGAATGTTGCCGCAGCGACAGCACGTAAGAAATAAGGGAATCCATAATGTAAACGAATAACTCTACCAAAACCACCAGCATAAGAAATAGCACGTTTTAATGATTGCTCATTTATAACTTCTTCTTTTACAGGATGATATACGAACAGGTCTTTTCTAAATAGACCTGTATAATTTTGTTTCATGCCACGTAGTACAAAGTCAGTTTCTTCACCAGCCCCATAAATTGTTCCAGAGCCAACACCTAAATCTTCATCAAATGTACCTACATCTTGTACAAATTGTTTTGTGAAGAATAGTGTGAAAGAAGGTCCCATGAATCCATATTTATTATTTAAAATAATGTCTGTATTCGGTGCGTGTATTAAAGAACCCGTTCCTTCAACATTTGTAGTGTTTGTTGATATAAATTGAATATCTTTATTAGAGTTGAAGGTTTCTAATATACTTTCTAATACGTTTGTTTCATAAATACAATCATCATCTGGAAAGGCGATGATATCGCCATCAGCTACTTGTAAGCCTGTATTACGAGCTCTAGATAGCCCTTTAATAGGTGTATAAATGTAGTTAATGGGAAACTTTTCTTTGTATTCATCAAAGAGATCAGAAATTGGATTATCATTTTGATCTACTACAATGAGCTCGAAATTTTGGTAAGTTTGTTTTTCAAGTGACTCCAGTAAGTCAAGAATATCATCACGTCTGCCACAAGTAGCCATGATTAAAGAGAATTTCAATTTTAACAGCTCCTTTTAAGAATTTACGTTTAAGCTTTTTTAAATCGTGCTTGTATTTTTTCTATTAGGGTAAAGAGAATTTCATCCTTTGTTATGAAAAGGATAAGGGCATATGTTAATCCGCACGCTATTATCACTAGGACAACTTGTAGTATTTGTCCAGATACGATCATATTAATAACGAATGCTATTGGTACAAATGTTAGTGAATAAAATAGATATTTAAGTTTTTGTATATCGAATAATGTATAATTCACTTTTAATTTCTTTTTCACATAAATATATTCAAATGTGATTAAGAAACAATTCGCAATTGTTGTTGTGAAAATTGCGGTTGTTGGTGTAAGTACATGGAAGAATATTAGTGCAATATTGGATGCTAAGTTGATAAATCCGCAAATAAATAAAAATCGCACTAAAATGCTTTCTTTCTTTTTCACATAGATAATTTGATTCGATAAAATGGACTCAATACCAACTGTAATCATATAGAAGGCGAAAACAATTAATGTATTACCAGCCCCAGCAAATTCTTGTCCACCGTAAATAACAACAGCTCCATGAGCAATGAGCATTAAACCAATTGCGGCAGGGAATAGGGTAATGAAATATACTTTTGAAATTTTATTTAATAAAGATTCATACTCCATTTCAGATGCATTTCCTGATAGATAAGACAGCCTTGGAACGGTTACTTGTACAACACTTAACATAAGTGTATTAATAATGGTCATAATTTGAAATGCCATTACGTAGTATGCAACTTCTACTTTTCCGACATATTCCCCTAAAACAAGACGATCTAATTGTGTATATAAAATATTAGCATTTGAAAAAATCACGACTAATAGTAACGGTTTTAAATGAGGAATAATAGTTAAGTCGGAAAAATCAAATTTGACTTGGCGTTTCACATATACAAAACTAATGGAGTGATTTAAAAATGTCGATAATACTAATAAACCAGCAAATGTTTTATAATCGTCAACTCCATGAACCAAAGAGAAAAGAAGAACAACATAGATTAATCGAACGATAACTGTTTTTTTAGTGATGAAGTCATAATTTTCATATGCTTCATTGAACCATTCCACATAAAACATGTTGGAAATAAAATTGAAACCGAAAATAAGAAGAACAGGAAATAAACTTTCATGTCCATATCCAATATAACTAAAAAGTACAAAGGCTAATAAGGCCAAAATACTAGTTGTAAAGTTAATTACATAGAGACTTGTAAATAACTTAGAAACTTTTCTTTTATCGTTTTTAATTAAGCTGATTTCACGTAAACCATATTGATATACACCAAATACGGCAAATACGAAAAAGTAATTAAAAAGAGTTTCAGCAAAGTTAACTGTTCCTATTGAATTTGCTCCTAACGTTCGATATGCGTAAGGACCAACTAGAATTGGAAGTATAATATTAAACGTGTTGAGCAGTATTTTATAAAAAATATTTGAAGCAATTGATTTCTGCATAATTTCACCTTTCCATTAAAGTAATACAATTTAATTAAAATAGTTGTTATATTAAGGCTTTTCTAAGTAGAGCTACTTACTTCAATTTATATGAAATTGTTTTTAATTGGTAAAGCATAATGATAGATCTTGATTGTATTTTGATATAGTGAAATATAAGGTGTTTTCTACACAATTTGCAAACCTTTAAATGTGTTTGCTGACCGCCCGTATAAGTGTACCCTACATAAACTTTGTAAAGCAACTATTCCTCGAGTAGAAACGTGTTATAAGTGGGATTTTATAAATTAGAAAAAGTTAATGTAGAAATAGTTGAGCTGAGATATGTATAAAAATATTACATAATATTTGTGAAAAGATGTAGAAATTGTAGGGGAGACTAAGGCTGTTTATAAAGAAATGAGCGAATACAAGTTAGTTATCCGCTCAGAAGGTACTTTCAATATTGAAATGTTATACACTCCAAGGTTTATTTAAAGTTAATACCTCAGCCATTTCTTTGCTTTTTAAGCGTCCTTTTTTTCGGGCCTCAGCACGTTCGGAACCAGTTTTATGCAACCAATGCTCTTCCTCAGTTTCTGGTAATACTTGTGGTACAGAAGAAGGTTTTCCATCTTTTAATGCAACGAATGTAATAAAGCAAGTAGCAGCGATACGGCGTTCTCCCTCTAATAAATTTTCTGCGATTATTTTCACGAAAACCTCCATAGATGATTTCCCAGTATAGCAAACAAATGCCTCATAACAAACAGAATCAGCTTGATGAATAGGTGTTAAAAAATCAACGGAATCAATGGATGCAGTCACGCAATGCTTACGGCTATGTCTTGCTGCTGCAATAGAGGCAATACTATCAATTTCGGCTAATAATTTGCCACCAAATAATGTTTGATGGTTGTTTAAATCATTTGGAAAAACACGTGTTGTTTTAATTGCTTTTGATTCTCTCATAAATTTCTTTTCCATATAATCAGCCCCTAGTTTACATTTTCAATCAGAGTGACATGTTTTTTATGATATAAAAGGAGGATTAGTTCCTATTTGATTTTACTGGATGTTTAAACAAGTAAAATGTATGAGTAGAGGAGTAATAACGCTTCTGCAAGTATATTCATGTAACTGAAAGAAAATTTATTTTGTCTAAAGTGTAGTGTAAAAGAGGATTCGCTTACATTGCAAGTGAAAAGTGAAGACTATACATTTGTCATATAAATTCCCTACCAGCCGTACGCCTATTCATGATAGAATCGTTTTGTTATGAATGGAAATAGAGGTGCAATAGACATATGAATCATATACAAACGAATTTTTCATCTTTCTTCAGTAAAGTAATAATCGGTACGATGCTCGCATTTTTTGTTTATAGTTGTTGGTCAGCATTTGAAACAAGTAAGCAATTTTTTGGAGGAAGTACAACAAGTGTAACAATCGTATTGGCGATTTTCGTCATCCTTATATTGTTAGTGGCATCAATTTTACAATATCGTTTTACAGATAAACAATTTCTTATTTTTCTTATGAGCATATCTGTAGTTGTGAGACTTAGTACGGTTCTATTTGTAGATGTTCCGATAGTCGGTGATATGAAAGCGATGTATGAATCTGCAAAGCAGATTGCAATTGGCAATAATATAGAGAATGTAATGCAATTACCTTTTATTATTTATGAATCAACTGTTATGCGTATATTTGGTGATACGATATTTGTTTTGCAGTTATTTAATATTTTATTTTGTACAGGAACCGCATTTTTCATTTATCGTATTGCATCAATTGTTTTTGGGGAAGAATGTGGTCGTATTGCGTCTATATTTTACGCTTTATATATTCCAAATATATTTATGAGCTCCTTATTAACACAGGAATCGCTCGCAATATTTTTATTTTATTTTGCTTGTTACATACTTTTATATAAAGGATTAGATCATCCTTATATGTGGGTGTTTTCAGCGAGTCTATTTGCATTTAGCAATATGATTTTCCCAATGGGGTTATTTCTTCCTATTTTTATCTCTGTATATGTATTGTTAATTGAATTATTCCAATCAGCAACGAAACAAAAAGTGCTATTAAAGATGATAGGGATACTTATTCTATTTTATAGTACTCATTTTGGTGTGAATTATGGAATTAAGACAATGGGAATGTCACAATATACAATTTCGAATGAGATGTATGTTCAATCTGTCTTAATTGGAAAAGGTAAAAATGAGGAGAAAATGCCGAAAAATCAAAGTGTAACAGAACATATTGATCAAAAATTAAAAGAAATCGAAGATGAAAGATTTAAACTTTTAAAACCAGTAATGAATCAGTTTTCAGACGAGGGAATAAATTCTATTCTTTTCAAATGTGAAAAACTTATATATATAGCCGTGACATTATTTATGGCCATAGCTTTATTACACTTTCTTATTAAGAAACAACAAAATGAAGGATATATGTTGTTCTTATTGTTAATTAGTGGATATGTATTGTTAAGACTCTTCCAAGTAGATATGGCATATTACAATATTATTATGCCAGCTTTGTTTATTTTACAAAGTTTTGGCGTTTATATGAGTTATGTGTATTGTCAAAAAATATTTTTCAGAAAATAAAAAGAATCCATTTTGGATTCTTTTTTTGTAGATGGATGATAAGGATTAATACAAAGGGGAGATGAAGAATCTCCCCTTTGTATTGGTTCGCCTTATCGGTTTAATTCTAGCTGCAAACTATCCGCTGTTAAGGCCATTTTCGAGGAATCGTCTTGAATACTCTTCATTACCTGTGAAATAGTTTCTAACTCATTTTCAATTTTTTTATTTTGCTCTTTTGAATTAGACATATCTTTTACGATTTCTTGGAAATATTGATCCGTCGCATGCATACTATCTGTCCCATCAGATACAAGAGAACTAATTTGTTCTACGGAAGAAGAGACGTGGATAATTTGTTTATTAGTTTTTTCAACGAGTTTTGTAACGTTGGAAATGGATTCTTTCGTTTGCTCTGATAACTTTCGAATTTCCCCTGCTACAACTGAAAAACCTTTGCCAAATTCGCCAGCACGTGCAGACTCAATAGCAGCATTTAATGCGAGTAAATTTGTTTGCTCAGCGATTGATTTTACAATATCAATGATTTCGTTAATTTTATTAGAAATATCAAGAAGTTCACGAGTATCTGTAATAATAGTCTCCATATTCGTTTGAATGCTTTCCATTCGTTTGTTTTGCAGATTTAATTGTTCTTTTCCTTTATTCGCTTTTTCTTCCGATGTCGTAGCTAATGATGTACCTGTCTTTGCAATTCCTACTATATTTTCTGATCTAGATGTTAATTTTTGAATAGAAGAGCTTGTTTTTTCAGATACAGCTGCTAGTTCCGTTGCAATATGTGTAATCGTCATAGCAGTCAGTTCTTTTTCTTTTTCATGTTCTTTTTGAATTCTTTCGTATTCAGACTCATAGGCCGCAATAACAAGTTCTTGTTCTAGTGTGAATAATTTGTTTATTACATTTATAGAATAAGAGAAATCGTCTATCGTTGTAATCTTTGTTTTCAAAATCTTCATGATGGAACGGAATAATTCTTGATAGGCTGCAGTATACCATTTTCTATGTAAACCAATTTGTACATGCCTTTTTGCAATTCTAATACGTTGTTCAATAAAGTCTTCATGCATATTTCCACTGAACAATTCTTTAATATGTGTCTTTAAAGTCTGTTTTAATTTTGGAATAGAGCTGTAACGTTCAATAATAGTAATTAAATTAGGTTGTTTTGTAATATTGGTATAAAATTTTTCTGTGATCCAATCTATTTCCTCATAAATAAACGGCTGTAATACTTTTACAATTTGTAAATCTTCCTTTGAAATATGTAGCATATCCATTTGAGTTTTTAGTTCAGAATTAGCAGGCACGTTAAATATTATTTGTTGGCCTTTACTTATTTCAATTACACTGGTGTTTGTTTTATTTTTTTTAAAAACCCCAAGCATCATTCTTCCCCCTGTTTGTAAAACGTTTTCATTTTTGTATTCTTATGTAATTATATATTGTTATATGAAATTACTCTATAGTATATGGAAGTGTATATAAATATAAGAGAATTCTATTTAGAATTCTCTTAATGACCTTTATTAATTTTTGCATGTGTTTTAAAGAAAACAGGGAAATGTACATTATATATTACAGTGACGACACGGATAACGAATGTTATTAATAAACAAACGTAGAAAGCTAATACGTGCGCCCCCATTGTATGTGTGATTAAGAAGCTAATTGCTCCTAAGATAGAAGCGATTGCGTAAATCTCTTTTCGGAATACGTAAGGGATATCTTGAGCACAAATATCACGCAAAATACCGCCTCCAATACCTGTAATGACTCCCATGGAAACAACTAAAAATGAGGCGTCAACATGATGTGACATTGCCGCATTTGCCCCAATAGCTGTAAAAACACCTAAGCCAACAGCATCAGAAAGCATAATAACGACTTGTAGTTTATTGATACGCTCAAAAAACATACAAGTAAATAATGCTGATAATACGCTTACGAAAAAGTAAATGGGTTTTACAAATGCGACAGGAGGCAGGTTACCGATCATAATATCACGAATAATACCGCCGCCGAGCGCAGTAGCTACAGCTAAACAAAGGACACCGAAAAAATCTAAATCTTTTTTTAAACCAACTAATGTACCAGAAATAGCAGCGGCGATAATGCCAAGAAACGTAAATATATCGATTAATAACATGGCTGTAATCCCTTCTTCTTAAAGATATTCCAGAGAAAAAATATACACTAAAGTTATGTAAATAACAATGTATTTTCGTTACATGTAGAAAAAAAGAAAAAATAAGGAAAGAAAGCGCTTGAAAATACAAATTTGCTTTTTCTATAAGGTAAGGTTGGATAGAAATGTGAGACGTTTAATTAAAAAATATATGCTATAATAAATACTTGAAATAAGAAAAATAATAATAATTGCATAGAGTGAAATTAGGTATTAGTTATGGAGGTTCTAGATGTTAAGGGAAAGTAGTAAAAGTAATAAATTTGAAAATTTTCTATTAATCTTTATTTTGTTGCAACCCATTTTAGATTTGCTCACAGCATTCTGTATAATGGTTTTAAAAATTGATACGACTATTGGAGTTATTACCCGCTTATTCGTTATGTTTCTAAGTGGAATATATATTTTAATTCAAACAAGGAAAAGAGAGAGTATAAAATATATATCGTATATAATCCTAGTTGGAATAGTTTTCACTATTGGGTTGATAAATAATAAATTTACAAAGAATCCTATGGTGCTTACAGAAGAAATTAAATTTATAGCAAAAGCTTTATATCCGTTTGTTATGCTTACTTGCTATGTGTTTGTTTTTAAATCGTTAAAAGAAAAAGGGCATTCAAAAATGCGTGACTATATTACGTATGCATCGTTAATCATAGGAGTAGTAATGGTAGCTTCGATTGCGACGGGGACAGATTACAATAGTTATGAATGGTTGAAGTTGGGATCACGTGGTTGGTTTTATGCAGGTAACGAACTAGGCTCTATTTTAGCCATCATGTGCCCAATTGTTATTTTGTATTCAATTGAAAAAACAAAAAGTATAGGTAAAGTATACTATTGGATTCCTTCAGTTTTAGTTGTTTATTCACTATTTGCAATTGGGACAAAGGTTGGTGTAGGAGCAATCTTTGCAACAATGGCTATTGCAGTTGTTATGTGCTTTATCCAGGCATTTACACAACGTAAAGATGGAAAGAAAAATGTCTATTTATTAAACGGTTTTGTTGCAATGACTGTTTTTGTAGGCATATTGGCATATACACCTTTTTCGCCATTTATGAAAAATATGGGAGTTCATTTCCAATTGATTGAACAACAACAAAGTGCGAAACAGGAAGAGAAAAAGAAAGAGGAAGCGAAAGAGCATAAACTTCCAGCTACAGAGAAAGAAAAAGCGCAAGAAAAAGAAAGAGAGAAAGAAAAAGCAGCGGAGAAGAAGGAAGAAACTCAAGCTATTATTTTCAGTGGGCGTCAATTATTTGAGCAAATGTATAAAGATTTCTATAAGGAAGCTCCAACATCTCAGAAGTTACTAGGGATGGGTTATGCTGGTAACTATAAAGAGCAGCCGAAATTAATTGAACGCGATTTCCATGATTGGTTCTACTCTTTCGGAATTATAGGGTTTATTTTACTTATAGTGCCATTCTTATACTTTGGCATTAAATTTATTGTATGTGTGTTTACTAAGTTTAAACAAGTATTTACAGTGAGGTATGCAATGGTAGTTGCAGCGATACTGCTAGGATTAGGTATTTCATTTATCGCTGGGCATATTTTAATGGCACCTGGAGTGAGTTTTTATCTAGTGTTACTCATGGCCTATTTAATAGTTGACTTGGGAATTGAATGATAGAAAAATAAAAGCTAGCATATGTTAGCTTTTATTTTTGTTATAGTAAATAAAAATAAAATGGAGGATTAAGAAATGAAAGTGTTGCATATTAATGCTGGTGCAGAAGAAGGTGGGGGAAAAACACATATTATTTCACTTTTATCTCAGTTTCCGAAGAAAGAAGTGGAATTAATGGTATTTGAAGAAGGTGCGATCGCTAGAGAAGCGAGGGACCTTGGTATCCAAGTACATGTTTTTACTCAATCATCTCGGTACGACTTATCAATCCTTTCAAAAATAAAGTCATTTATTAATGAAAGCCAATTTGAAATTGTGCATACACATGGCGCACGAGCGAATTTCTATCTCTCCCTCTTGAAAAAAGGTATAAAAGCGAAATGGATAATGACTGTCCACAGTGATCCAACCTTGGATTTTATGAAGAGGGGATTAAAAGGATGGGTATTTACGAAGTTAAATTTACGTTCTTTCAAGAAAGTAGATTTGTTTTTTGCAATTACGGAAAATTTTAAGGAAAATATAATAAAACTCGGTGTACCAGGAGAAAAGATTTGTACAGTTTATAATGGGATTGAGTATGATAATATTCCAGCAAAACCTTATGATAAGAGTGAATTTGGCATCGATAAAGGAGTATTTACAGCCATTCAAGTAGCTCGTCTTCATCCTGTTAAAGGTCATAGCATTTTATTTGAAGCGTTACAAAAAATTAAGATTCCAAATATAAAGGTACTTTTACTTGGTGATGGACCTATAGAGATAGAATTAAAAGAGATGGTGAAACAAAAAGGCTTAGAGGATAAGGTGATTTTTCTAGGTTTCCGTACAGATTCAAAAGAATTATATGCATCTGCACACATTAATTTGTTAACCTCTTATAGTGAAAGTTTCCCCCTTGTTTTATTGGAAGCTGCAAATCAACGTTTAACATCTATTGCAACAAATGTGGGTGATATGAAAAAGTTAATAGTTGATGATACGTATGGATGGATTGTACCGATTGGTGATGTAGATTCGCTAACAATTGCATTAGAAAATGCTTATGAAAAATGGCTAAGTGGTGAATTAGAAGCGATGGGAAATCGTTTATACAATCATGCATCTACTCATTTCTCGTTAAAGAATTTGTATGAAGATACTCGTAATGCTTATAAGAAACTTTTATTGAAATAGAGAGGATAGTTAATTATGGAAGTACAAACGGTTGATATTCTAGGTGTTCCTTTCTCTACAATGACAATGGATGAAACAGTTCAATATTTAAAGGAACAATTAGAATTGGAGCAAGCTCATACTTTTCAGGTAGTAACAGCAAATCCTGAAATTGTTATGTGTGCAAAAAAAGATGAAAAGTTCCATAAAACGTTGTTAAATACGGATTTGATTACACCTGATGGTATTGGAGTTGTAAAAGCAAGCGGTATGCTTGGCACGCCTTTAAAAGAACGGGTAGCAGGGTTTGATTTAATGTGTAATTTATTTGCGAAGTTATCAGAAGAGCATAAACCAGTATCTGTTTTCTTATTAGGTGCAAAACCACATGTTGTACAAGCTGCAGCAGATCATTTAACGAAGACATATTCGGCCGTATCTATTGTGGGTACACAAGATGGATATTTTAAACAAGAAGAAGAGGAAAATATTGTTTCTCGTATTCAAGAAGCAAAACCAGATCTATTACTTGTTGCACTTGGTTTCCCAAGACAAGAAAACTTTATCCAAAACAATAAGCATCGTTTAGAAACAAAAATGGCTGTTGGAGTAGGTGGTAGTTTGGATGTTTGGGCTGGAGAGGTAAAGCGTGCTCCAAAATGGATTCA
The DNA here is from genome assembly GCF_050279465.1 of Bacillus sp. NPDC094077. Taxonomy (NCBI): domain Bacteria; kingdom Bacillati; phylum Bacillota; class Bacilli; order Caryophanales; family Bacillaceae; genus Bacillus; species Bacillus sp. NPDC094077. The sequence goes on from NZ_JBNNUF010000016.1 coordinate 15,590, forward strand.
AGCGATTCATTTAGAGTGGTTTTACAGATTATGTAGTAATCCAACACGCTGGCGTCGTCAGCTAGTATTAGCGGAATTTTTAAAAGAGGTAATGCGTTCAAAAAAGTAGCGGAACATCGCTACTTTTTTATTTGTTCATTTTTGATAAAGTGAAACTTTAATCAGTGGGGGCTTTGTTCATCCCCCACTGATTATTAGTTGAACCAATCGGGCGTTTACGGGCAGTTGATCTCCCAACTAACTTCTTTGCTCTAGCTGGATTTTGAGGTGGGAGTTTTACTGCCCGTTAATGCGGGATAAATACTTTGCTTTTTGGGAATGATGAAGGAGAATTTTTTACACGAAAATATTTTACTTATACAATTCACACATGTAAAATGATGTGTAAAGACACCTGTGTGAGGAGGACTTCTTGTGGGTAAGGTAAAAGAAATTTCAAAGCGAAAGCTACTTGGTATAGCGGGGCTTGGATGGCTGTTTGATGCAATGGATGTCGGAATGCTTTCATTTGTAATGGTAGCACTGCAAAAAGATTGGGGATTAAGTACTCAAGAAATGGGCTGGATAGGTAGCATTAATTCAATTGGTATGGCAGTAGGAGCGCTCCTTTTTGGGATACTATCAGATAAAATAGGGCGGAAATCAGTCTTTATTATTACATTATTACTATTTTCTATCGGTAGTGGTTTAACTGCTTTAACGACGACACTCGCGATGTTCCTCGTTTTGCGATTTTTAATTGGTATGGGGCTTGGCGGAGAGCTTCCAGTTGCCTCTACGCTAGTATCAGAGAGTGTTGAAGCACATGAACGCGGCAAAATAGTTGTGCTATTAGAAAGTTTTTGGGCAGGTGGCTGGTTAATTGCAGCTCTTATCTCATATTTCATTATTCCGAAATATGGTTGGGAAGTTGCGATGGTATTGAGTGCAGTTCCGGCACTATATGCTTTATATTTAAGATGGAATTTACCAGATTCCCCGAGATTCCAAAAGGTTGAAAAAAGACCATCTGTTATCGAAAATATAAAGTCAGTTTGGTCTGGGGAGTATCGTAAAGCAACAATTATGCTATGGATTCTATGGTTTTGTGTTGTCTTTTCCTATTATGGAATGTTTCTTTGGTTACCTAGTGTAATGGTATTAAAAGGATTTAGTTTAATAAAAAGTTTCCAGTACGTACTCATTATGACATTAGCTCAACTTCCAGGGTATTTTACAGCTGCTTGGTTTATTGAACGCCTTGGTCGTAAATTTGTTTTGGTTACGTATTTAATCGGTACAGCGTGCAGCGCTTATTTGTTTGGAGTTGCGGATTCATTAACAGTTTTAATCGTGGCAGGTATGTTACTATCCTTCTTTAATTTAGGTGCTTGGGGTGCATTATACGCTTATACACCTGAACAGTATCCAACGGTGATTCGTGGTACAGGTGCAGGGATGGCAGCAGCATTCGGCCGTATTGGTGGTATTATCGGGCCACTATTAGTGGGATACTTAGTTGCTTCACAAGCTTCGCTATCACTAATATTTACGATTTTTTGTGGATCAATTTTAATTGGAGCATTTGCTGTAATTGTACTTGGGCAAGAAACGAAGCAACGGGAATTAATATAAAAGGATAGGGGAACCGTGGTGGTTTCCTTTTTTCTGTTTTTTTAGATAAATAATGGTATAGTAAGAAAAAGGGATTGTTTCTTATAAAAGCGAATGTATACAATAGGACATACGGACAAAAGAATTAGGTGGTTGAAGAAATGAAAATTTTACTGATCATGGAAAATGCAGAAGAACGAAGAGTTTTAGCTGAAAAATTTACTGAAAATATGCGAAATGTAGAATGTTTTGAAGCAAAGACAGGAACAGAATCTTTATTTATGATGAAAAAACATACACCAGATTTTGTTTTTTTAAATTCAACATTATTAGATGGTACGGGTTTTGAATATGCGAGTTTATTACGGGAAGTAAATTGCTATACGAAATTTATTTTTATGGGTGAAGATATAGAAGAATCCATTACAGCTTTTCGTTTCCAAGCATTTTATTATTTACTACGACCATTTCGTGAAGAAGATTTACAATTTCTCTTATATAGAATGGGTAAAGAGCAAGGTGAGAGAGCAAAGAGTTATTTGCGAAAACTACCGATAGAAGGTCAAGAAGGAATTCGTTATATTTTCCCGGAGGATATTGTATACGTAAGTAAAAATAAGGAAAATAAAACAGTTTCAATTTATACAACAAATAATCAGTATATTTCAACATATACACTTCAGGAATTAGAAAATAAACTAAATGCATATGATTTTTTACGTGTACATAAAAGCTATTTAATTAATATGTCATATGTACAAGAACTGAAACCTTACTATAATGGCACGTATAATTTGTATTTAGATAGGTATGATGAGCAACCGATTCCAGTCAGTCGTAATTACGTAAAACGCCTTCGAAATAAAATTGAATTATAGCAGGTAATGAGAGTATTTTAACATGATAAACTAAAAATCCTTCATGATAAGGAGGATTCAACTTAAATATTCAGAAAATTTAGTACAATCACCACTAAGAAGTAGTATTGGGGGGATTGTATGTGAAGACATTGAAGTCAATCTTACTTTGGGGAGTTATTGCAGCAGTAGGAGCAGGTGCGTTTGGAGTAATAGCTTTATCACAAGGTGAAACAATTAATGCTGTATGGCTTTTAGTAGCTGCGGTATGTGTATATGCAGTTGCTTATCGGTTTTATAGTAGATTTATAGCGAGAAAAGTTTTTGGCTTAGATAATAATCGCCAAACACCAGCCCATACATTAAATGATGGGAAAGACTATGTTCCGACAAATAAGTGGGTATTATTCGGGCATCATTTTGCAGCAATTGCTGGGGCGGGACCTTTAGTAGGACCGATTCTGGCGGCACAAATGGGATATTTACCAGGGACAATTTGGATTATTGTTGGGGTAGTTGTCGCTGGAGCTGTACAAGATTTTGTAATTTTATTTGCTTCGATGAGACGTAATGGTAAATCATTAGGAGAAATGATTAAAGATGAGATTGGTCCTGTTACAGGGTTAATTGCAATGATAGGTATTTTAGGAATTATGATTATTTTATTAGCGGTATTAGCATTAGTAGTAGTAAAGGCACTTATCGGAAGTCCTTGGGGAATGTTTACAATAGCAGCAACGATTCCTATCGCTATTTTAATGGGAGTTTACATGCGCTACATTAGACCTGGAAGGGTCGGTGAAGGATCAGTAATTGGTATTATTCTACTTATTTTATCTCTTGTTGGAGGACAATATGTAGCTGAAAACCCAACACTTGCAAGTATGTTTACGTTTAGTGGTGAAACGATTGCTATTATGCTCATTGTATACGGATTTATTGCATCGGCATTGCCCGTTTGGATGCTTTTAGCGCCGCGTGATTATTTAAGCACATTTTTAAAAGTGGGAACAATTGTTGGATTGGCTATTGGTATTTTAATTGTAGCACCAGATTTAAAAATGCCAGCAGTTTCACAATTTATCGATGGAACAGGTCCTGTTTTCTCTGGGAACTTATTCCCGTTCTTATTTATTACGATTGCCTGTGGTGCGGTGTCTGGATTCCATGCTCTCGTTTCATCAGGTACGACGCCAAAAATGATTGAACAAGAGGGACATGCACAACCGATTGGTTATGGAGCGATGTTAATGGAGTCATTCGTAGCAGCGATGGCTATGATAGCGGCGTGTGTATTAACGCCAGGAACTTATTTTGCAATTAATAGTCCGGCAGCACTTATCGGTACGGATGTATCGCAGGCGGCTCAAGTTATTTCTTCATGGGGATTTGCTATTACACCAAATGAATTAAAAGATCTTGCTGTAAACGTTGGAGAGCAAACGATTTTATCACGTACAGGTGGTGCACCAACGTTAGCGATAGGTATGGCACATATTTTCTCACAAGTAATAGGTGGAACGGCAATGATGGCATTTTGGTATCATTTTGCTATTCTCTTTGAAGCTCTATTTATTTTAACAACGATTGATGCAGGAACGCGTGTAGGACGATTTATGATTCAAGATATTTTAGGGCATGTATATAAACCGTTTGCGAAAACGGATTCTACATTAGCGAATGTAATAGCTACAACGTTATGTGTATTAGGATGGGGATATTTCTTATACCAAGGGGTCGTAGATCCGCTTGGTGGAATTAATACATTATGGCCACTTTTCGGTATTGCAAATCAAATGTTAGCAGGTATTGCATTATTACTTGGAACGACAATTTTGTTCAAAATGGGGAAAAAGGCATATGTTTGGGTGACACTTATTCCAACTGTCGGATTGCTTATTGTAACAATGACAGCTGGTTATCAAAAGTTGTTTCATGAAAATCCTAAAATAGGATTTTTATCCCACGCAAAGGTGTTTCAGGGAGCGTTAAATGAGGGGAAAGTGTTAGCGCCAGCTAAAAATGTCGCTCAGATGAAGCAAATTATTTTCAATGATTATATTGATGCAGCACTATGCGGGATTTTTATGATAGTTGTAATTGCTGTATTAATTTCTGCACTTCGAATTTGGATTCAAGTAATAAGAAATAAGCCGATGCCGTTAAAAGAGGCGCCATATATTCCTAGAGATGAAAGTGAGTCGAGGAACTATGCTTAAAAGAATGTGGCGAGTATGGGGAAAAAGGAAACAATTTATTAGTTTACTTGTTGGAGTACCCAGTTATGAAATATATGTAGACCATATGAAAAAGCATCATCCGGAAAAAGAGGTGGTATGTCAAAAACAATTCTTTGCTGAGGCGCAAGAAGCTAGATTTAATGCAAAAGACGGAAAGATATCACGTTGCTGTTAATAAAAAGGACGAATTTTCGTCCTTTTTATTTTTTGCTGTTTCACGTGGAACAGCAAAAAATAAATAAAAATATTTAGGAATTATAGGCATTTCGTATACAATAAAATAAGGAAAGGGATAGATGGAAAAGTAGGGAGATTATTTTATGTTAAGGGATCTATTTGTAAACACAACAATTATTCTTTCCTTTATCTTTATTGGAGGTCAGCTTTTAAGAGATAAACCATTAAAAGAAGGATTCTCTTTTTGGCAAAAATGTGTAGTAGGTATTTTTACTGGAATATTAAGTATACTGTTGATGCATTTTGGTGTACATATTGAAGATATTATGTTGGATCTACGTTATCTAGCTGTTATTTTGGCAATTATAATTGGAGGTCCGATAGCTAGTAGTATAACAGTTATTGTTATTTTAATCACTCGGCTAGTTTTTACTGAGTACTCTTTAGCTTCTGAATTGGCTTGTTATACTATTGTATTGATAGGTATTGGAATTATCTTTATTTGGCGGATGAAAGTTTCTATATTTACAAAATGGATAGGGTTTAATGTGTATAGTTTATCTATTTTTATAGTACCGCTTTCCGTTTTATTCAAGGATATATCTATAGTGGCATTATATTTAGTTTGTAGTAGTGTCGCAGCATATATCACATTTATAAGCGCAAATTATGTATTGCAATCCAATGAATTATTTCAAACGATGAAGCAATACGCAACGATAGATGCATTGACAGGTCTAGGAAACGTAAGGCAGTTTGATTTAGAGATGAATCGTCATATTAGTAATAAGCGTATGAAAAATGATTCACTTTGTTTACTACTTATAGATATTGATCACTTTAAGCATGTAAATGATACGTATGGACATCCTGCAGGAGACGAAGTGTTAAAACAAGTAGGGCGTATTTTACGAGAAATTTCAACATTTCCGGATTTGGCTTTTCGAAAGGGTGGAGAGGAGTTTGCGCTTTTGATACCGAAGAAGGGAATAGCTTATGGAATTCGTATGGGGGAACAAATTCGTACAGCTGTTGAAAAACATTCATTTCAATTGTTAGATGGAACAAAAATAAAAATTACGGTTTCAGTAGGAATTTCAGAGTATGAAGAATCACCAGAGCAATTTATTCAAGCAGCTGATGACGCATTATATTACTCAAAAAGAAATGGTAGAAATCAGGTCAGTTCTGCATCTTAAAGGTAAGATGACCAGAAGACATAAGCTTATTAAAAAACACCCACAGAGGCAATGTATGAACTCTGTGGGTGTTTTATTTATATATTAGACAAGTTCATTCGATGCAACGAATTTACGATATGCACCATGATGAGTTGGACCTACGTATTCGTTAATTTTGAATGAGTAACGAATAGCAGCTGTGATAAATTCTTTAGCAGTTTTTATTGCTTCTTTCACAGGTTTTCCTTTTGCGAGTTCTGCTGTAATTGCAGCAGAATATGTACAACCTGCGCCGTGTGTATTTGTAGTATTAATTTTTTCCGATTCTAGAAGATCAAATGTTTCTCCATCATATAGGACGTCGATTGCAGTTTCCGTACCAAGTTTGCTACCGCCTTTAATTAGGACGTATTTAGCACCTAAAGCATGGATTTTCTTCGCTGCTTCTTTCATGTCCTCAAGGGAATTAATTTTCACACCACTTAATTGGTAAGCTTCAAATAAGTTTGGTGTTACAACTAATGCTTTTGGAACAAGAACGTCACGTAAGCAATCGTTCGTTTCAGGATGTAATGCTTCATCTGCACCTTTACATACCATAACAGGGTCAACTACTACATTTTTGAAATTGTGCTTTTCAATTGTATCCGCAACCATTTCAATAATTTCTACAGATCCAAGCATACCTGTTTTTAAAGCATCTACTCCAACGCCTTCAATTGTTGTTTCTAATTGTGGTTTTAATGTAGAAGCTGGAATTGGGAATACGTTATGTGCCCAACCGTTATGTGGATCCATTGTTACGATAGTCGTAAGAGATGTCATTCCGTATACGCCAAGTTCTTGGAATGTTTTTAAATCTGCTTGTATACCAGCACCGCCACTTGTATCAGAACCAGCGATTGTAAGTGCTTTATTTAATGTCATTATGAAAGCCCCCTCAAGTGATATAATGAAAACTATGTTTTCACCATTATATCAATGTTACGAATAAGTACAAAGTGAAAAGTAGATGATTTATTTTAGAAGCGATTTAAAATCTTGTATGTAGGAGACTGAGTATGTTCCGAGATAATCGTACAAATGAATTAGTTATATTAAAAGAAATTGCGGAAACGCTAAATACATCAAATGATACATATCATGTATTGCAAGCAGTCTTAGAAAAATTGCTAAGTGTCACAGGCTTGACGACAGGATGGATTTTTCTTGCAGATGAAAATGGGAAGTATACGAAGTTGATCGATTACCAGTTACCAGAGGCACTTACATATGAAAACAAACGCCCAATGTGTGAAGGTGAGTGTTGGTGTTTACGAGGTTTTGTAGATGGAAAATTAGAGCGAGCTGTTAATATTATTGAATGTAAAAGAATTAATAATGCAATTGAATACAATTGGGGAGATACAGAGGGCGTTCTTCATCATGCTACGGTTCCTTTAAAAGCGGGAGGAGAAAAGTTTGGTGTATTAAATGTGGCGAGCCCAGGTAAAACACATTTTTCAGAAGAAGAATTAGTATTGCTTCAAGCCGTTGCGTTCCAAATTGGGACGGCCTTAAAACGAACAAAATTATATGAAAATGAAAAGCGAAGAGCACATTATTATGTGAAATTGGAACGTTTTATTCAATCGTTAAAAACGATTCATAAGTTTAATGTATTACCTGAAAAAGTTGTAAATCATGTAGGTGAAGTATTTCAATGGAATCAAGTGGCGTTTTTTATTAGGGAAGAAAAAGAATTATCTTTGCGGGCGTCTTATAGCCAGGAAGAGTTACAAGAGGATGTCAAAGAAGCAGCAAAGAAGGCATTAGAAAAAGATGAGCCTGTTTTATTAAAACGCCAAATTGGTCATATCGTACATCCAAATCGAGCTGTTATTGCTACGCCAATACACATTCAAAATCATATATTTGGTGTTTTATGTGTGAATTCAAATAATGGAGAGTTTGATGTTAATACAATCGATGTAATTCAGGCACTATCGAATCATATTTCGTTAATAATAGAGAATTTAAGATTAAATGAGCAGCGCCGTGAACTTGTACGAATGGAAGAAAGAAATCGATTAGCAAGAGATTTACATGACTCTGTTTCACAAAAATTATTTTCATTAACATTCATGACGAAAGGCGCTGAGGCAGTTTTAAAAGGTCAAAATGAGAAGGTAGATCAATCCCTGTATGAGATGCGTGAATTAGCACAAGGTGCTTTAAAAGAAATGAGGACGTTAATTTGGCAGCTCCGTCCGGCAGGATTAGAGAAAGGTTTATTACCAGCTTTAAAGCAGTACGGTGAAAACTTAGGATTGAAAATTAGGGAACAAGTTACGGGGGTTCGTGACTTACCCCGTGTAGTAGAAGAAGCATTGTGGCGCATTGGACAGGAAGCGCTAAACAATGTAAGTAAGCATGCAGGTGTAAAGGAAGCGACGATTTATTTTAAAGTGACTGAGAAAAATGTATCATTAGAAATAGTGGATCGAGGCAATGGATTTATAGAAAAGGATATAGAAGAGAAGAAGTCACTCGGCATGACGACGATGCGTGAAAGGGTAGAGTTGATTGGTGGAACAATTAAAATTGTAAGTGAAAAAAAACGAACGAGTATAAAGGTAAATGTACCATTATGATGTGAAAATGAGGGAAGTTTGTGAAAATAAAAGTATTGTTAGTTGACGATCATACAGTTGTTTTAAAAGGATTAGCATTTTTCTTAAGTACACAAGAAGACTTAGAGTTAGTCGGAGAAGCAAATAACGGGAAAGAGGCTTTAGAAAAAGTAGGAGAGACAAATCCTGATGTTGTACTCATGGATTTATATATGCCTGAAATGGATGGTGTTGAAGCAACAGCTTGTATAAAACAAGAATATCCAAATGTGAAAGTAATTGTACTAACTAGCTTTTCTGATCAGGCGCATGTTTTACCTGCATTAAAAGCAGGAGCAAGTGGGTATATTTTAAAAGATGTAGAACCAGATCAACTTGTTGAAGCGATTCGAAGCGCTTATAAAGGGAATATTCAATTACATCCCGATATTGCAAGCGCACTCCTCTCTCAAACATTGCCCCAAGAAGAGAAAGAAGAGGAAAATGTCGTTCATATAGATGTACTAACAGCGAGAGAAAATGAAGTGTTACAATTGTTAGCAAAAGGAATGAGCAATAAAGAAATTGCTTCTGTTTTAGTTATTACAGAAAAAACGGTTAAGGCGCATGTAAGTAGTATTTTGAGTAAATTAAACTTATCCGATCGTACGCAAGCTGCATTATATGCAGTGAAAAATGGGATTGTATAAGACGAAAGTCGTAAGACCTAGTTCGCCTTTAGAAGGTGGACTTTTTTTATGGAAAAATACGTCTATGTGAGGACGAAATTGTCTTGATATAAAGATAAAATAAGTTTGTAAGCAACAAAACAACAATTATAAGGGTTACCTTTTTTAAAGCATATAACAATGTAAGAGTGAGTATTAGGAGGAAAAAATAATGGCAACAGTTTTATTCGTAAAAGCAAACAATCGCCCAGCGGAACAAGCAGTTAGTGTGAAATTATACGAGGCATTTTTAGCAAACTATAAAGAAGCACATCCAAATGATACAGTAGTAGAACTTGATTTATATAAAGAAGAATTACCATATGTAGGCGTAGACATGATTAATGGTACATTCAAAGCAGGTAAAGGATTTGACTTAACAGAAGAAGAGGCAAAAGCGGTAGCAGTTGCTGATAAGTATTTAAACCAATTTCTAGAAGCTGATAAAGTTGTTTTCGGTTTCCCATTATGGAACTTAACGATTCCAGCGGTACTGCACACATATATTGATTATTTAAACCGTGCTGGTAAAACATTTACGTATACGCCAGAAGGTCCAGTCGGTCTAATCGGAGATAAGAAAATTGCATTATTAAACGCACGCGGCGGTGTATATTCTGAAGGTCCAGCAGCTGAAGTAGAAATGGCTGTTAAATATGTAGCAAGCATGATGGGCTTCTTCGGCGCAACAAATATGGAAACTGTAGTTATTGAAGGACATAACCAATTCCCAGATAAAGCGGAAGAGATCATTACAGCAGGTCTTGAAGAAGCAGCTAAAGTAGCAAGCAAATTTTAATTAAAATTATAATCGTCACTCAAAGAAACAGCATTAGCGTTTATGTTAATGCTGTTTCTTTATATTTTTAGCTCTTCAGCAAGTTTTTCTAATTGATTTCGATCTTGTATATAATATGTTCGGCCTTCTTTTTTTAAATAATTTTGCTGGCAAAACTGGTTTAATACATATAAAAGATGGCGGTAGCTGACGTTTAAGTATTCCGAAGCCTCAGTATGTTTTTCCGTATAACAATTATTTTGTTCTGTTAATAGGATAAACGCAGCTAATCGATTTTCAAAAGGATAACTGTAGTTTTTTGCATAATTTTCCGTCCTTGTAATCGTCTTTTTACCAATAAATTTGCATAAATGTTGTAAAAAAGTTGCGTCCTGTAATAAGAGTTGATGACAATCCTTAAGAGGAAGTGCCAAGCAAACACAATCTTCTAGCACTTCAATAGCTTTCGTAATACCTTCTACACCTATTAATCCTAACTCCCCGATAAAAGATGGTGCCTGAATAAAGTTAATTAAGGACACTTTCCCATTTTTATGACTCATATATATTTTTGCTTTTCCAGAAATTAAGTAATAGAGATAAGGGAGATCGTTTCCCTCGTTACATATCATCTCTTTCTTATGAAAAGAGTGCAGTTCTACATATGGTAAGACATGAAAAGAAAAAAGAGTATGGAATTGGTGACTTTGTATGTGTTGATAAATTTCTTCCTCATTTTTGCTGATTTTCATATTTTCACCCCTGTTTATAGTATGAGATATCTCCTATTATTTTTACAAGAAAGAATGATACGATTTATTTAAATTTGTTTTTGTAGAAAAGAGAGTGTGAGAGGTTTATGAAAAAATATAAAACATTGTTATTTGATGTAGATGATACATTACTAGATTTCCAAAAGGCTGAGAAAATCGCTTTGCGGATGCTTTTTGAAGAGAAGGGTATTTTTTTAACAAATGAGATAGAAGCTCGTTATAAAAAAATAAATAAAGGTCTTTGGGATGCTTTTGAAAAAGGTGAACTAGCGCGAAATGAAGTCGTAAATACACGATTCTCCATTTTGTTTAAAGAGTATGGGGAAGAAGTCGATGGGATACTATTCGAAAATAATTATCGTAGCTACTTAGAAGAAGGGAATCAACTCATACAAGGTGCGTTTGAATTTATAAATCAAATTCAAAATGAGTATGATTTGTATATAGTGACAAACGGTGTTTCTAAGACGCAAGATAAACGTTTACGTAATGCAGGGTTACATTCCTTGTTTAAAGGTATTTTTGTTTCTGAAGATACAGGTTTTCAAAAGCCGATGAAAGAGTATTTTGATTATGTTTTTGAGAGGATTCCTAATTTTTTTCCTGAAGAAGGGCTTATTATTGGGGACTCGTTAAGTGCTGATATTAAAGGTGGATATGTAGCGGGAATTGATACTTGTTGGTTTAACCCAGAAAAGAAATTAAATGATAGTGGGATTGTACCGACATATGAAGTGCATAATTTTGAAGAATTATACGCTCTATTAAAGCAGCATGTGTAATAAAAAAATGGGCAGTGGAGTTTTCGCCCCCACTGCCTATTTTTATTCATTTGTAGTTTCGTTACGTTTAGGAAGCGGAAATGCATTACCAATCGCTGCTGCCCCAAGCATTGGTAATAGTAAATTAAGCGGGAAAAACATAAGTAATAGCAATGTTATAGCTATTGGTTTTCTTAGCGCATAGCTTGAAATTGCTGTCGTTACGATGGCCACAGATGCTATTGGATCTATAGGGAGAATAGAAGCCATAGCGTATCCAATACTTGATCCGGAAAATATGATTGGGAAAATATGCCCGCCACGCCAACCTGTATTTAAACAAACGGCAGTAATGCATAATTTTAAAATGCCTGAAAGAAGTAATACCCAAAAAGATAAATGGCTCCATTCAACTACTAATTCTTTTAATTGGTGTTCCCCTGAAAATAATGTATACGGGAGAACTGTTCCCGCAATTCCTAATAAAATGCCACCAATAATTCCAAGTGTAAGTTTGTATTCCGTAAAAGGATGAATGAGCTTCTCTAATGTAAATTCTAATTTGAAATAAAAGAAACCAACTATAGCACCGATACTAGCAAGCGGGAGAAATGCGATCCATTCATTGAAAGAAAGTGAACCTTCTCCAAAATCAACAATAAAGGATCCGCGATTATCGAGTTTACTCAGTAGTAAATAAACAGAAAAACCTGCAAAAGTAGTAGTTAAGTATACAATTGCTTTTTTTCCTTTAGAAAATTCGTTAATTTGCTCACCCTCATTTTCATTTGGAGCTAAGAAACCGAATAATGGTGCATTAAAAATGACACTTAAAGTAGCACCAATTCCAACCTCTGTTAGTTCATTCATTCCCTTTAAAGCAAATTTAAAACGATCACCAACCCATGTGCAAAGTCCGCCAATAATTCCAACAAGTGCGGCTTCTGGACCGAGACTAGCTCCAAATATTAAAACAATAATCGCAGTTAAAGTAGCCTGATGGACAAAACGGTATTCAATTCTACCTGTTTTTTTATATTCACCCATTACCTCTGGCATGAGGCGTGGATATGTACCGAAGTATTTTTGTGATAAACCAACAAGGGTACCACCGATTATTGTTACACAAAGGGTGTAATAAGGGGGAGAAGAGAAAACGTTAGGTAAGTATCCCCAAATAAAGTGGATTCCGATATTTATCGTAACTAAAAATAGCCAGACTGTAGCACCTACTATGGACCCTAGAAGAATGCCATATAAGACGATTATATAGTGCATGTCTTTTGTATTTGTCATGTTATACCTCCATTATGTAAGAAAGGATTAAATATGCTAGTGCAAAATGAATGGAATATGTATAGTATCTTTTTGAGTGGGTGGCTTATTCAACATCTAGTATGCTTTTGTGAAAATTTGAATCTAGATATTAACTTACTTAATTCTATAGACTAATTTGAGTTTTTTAAAGGTCTTTTTTGAAAGGGAATGGAATATATTTCTTTTGTTATTTTGTATGAAACTATTAATATTTATCCCGCTATTTGCGGGCTAATAATCAGTGGGCGATGGACAAAACCCCATTAACTAAAGTTTTACTTTAATTTAGAACATTCAGAAAAACTATTTGACATTAGGAAATTATTGCTATAAAATCAACGGTAATTGCATAGTCTTATCAAGAAAAGGTGGAGGGACAGGCCCGATGAAACCTTGGCAACAGCCGTATAACGGAATTGTGCCAAATCCTGCAGGTAATAATCCTGAGAGATAAGAAAGAGCCCTTAGAGCGTGTTTTCAAACTGCTCCTTTCTTGTTTTCAGGAAAGGGGCAGTTTTTTATTTTGCATAAAGTGAAACTTTAATCAGTGGGGGTTTTGTCCATCCCCACAAATAGCGGGATAAAAGAAAGGAGAATGAGAGATGGGAGAATCATGGGGAAAAGGAACAATTTGTGTGCAAGGTGGCTATACACCAAAGAATGGTGAGCCGCGCGTTTTGCCACTTTATCAAAGTACAACGTATAAATACGATACTTCAGATGATTTAGCAGCACTATTTAATTTAGAGGCAGAGGGATATATATATACGCGTATTGGAAATCCTACTCTAGCTGCATTTGAGCAAAAGCTAGCGGAATTAGAAGGCGGTGTAGGAGCGGTTGCAACGGCTTCTGGGCAGGCAGCTATTATGCTAGCAGTTTTAAATATTTGTAGTAGCGGGGATCATTTGCTTTGTTCTTCAACAGTTTATGGAGGAACTTTTAATTTATTTGGGGTAAGTTTGCGTAAGCTTGGCATTAATGTTACGTTCTTTAATCCAAATTTAACAGCTGATGAAATTGTAGCACTTGCCAACGATAAGACGAAGCTCATTTATGCAGAATCGTTAGGAAATCCAGCAATGAACGTTTTAAATTTTAAAGAATTTTCAGCTGCAGCAAAAGAATTAGAGGTACCTTTTATCGTTGATAATACGTTAGCGACTCCTTATTTATGCCAAGCGTTTGAACATGGAGCTAATATCATTGTCCATTCAACGACGAAATATATCGATGGTCATGCAAGTTCTTTAGGCGGCGTTGTAATTGACGGGGGAAACTTTGATTGGACGAATGGAAAATATCCTGAGCTTGTCGAACCGGATCCAAGTTATCACGGCGTAAGTTATATCCAAAATTTTGGAGCAGCAGCTTATATTGTGAAAGCACGTGTTCAGTTATTAAGAGACTATGGAAACTGTATGAGCCCATTCAATGCATATATTAGCAATATTGGCTTAGAAACATTGCATTTACGAATGGAGCGTCATAGTGAAAATGCTCTCGCAGTTGCTAAGTGGCTTGCTAATCATGAACGTATTGAATGGGTGAATTATCCGGGATTAGATAGTAATGAAAATTACCCCTTAGCACAAAAGTATTTGAAAAAAGGTGCTAGTGGTGTTTTAACATTTGGTATTAAAGGAGGATTAGAAGCGGCAAAAGAATTTATCGCAAATGTGAAACTAGCGACGCTCGTAACACATGTAGCTGATGCAAGAACTTGCGTTATACATCCTGCTAGTACGACGCATAGACAATTAAGTGCTGAAGATCAGCGTTTAGCTGGTGTGACATCTGATTTAATCCGTTTATCGGTTGGTATAGAAGATGTTTCTGATATTATTGCAGATTTAGCTGCAGCGTTAGTCGGAGGCAAACAACATGCCGATCATAATTGATAAAGATTTACCAGCTCGCAAAGTACTGCAAGAAGAAAATATTTTTGTAATGACGAAGGAGCGAGCAGAAACACAAGATATACGTGCTTTGAAAATTGCTATTTTAAATTTAATGCCCACAAAACAAGAGACAGAAGCTCAATTGCTTCGTTTAATTGGAAATACACCGTTGCAACTAGATGTTCATTTACTTCACATGGAATCACATTTATCTCGCAATGTAGCACAGGAGCATTTAACGAGTTTCTATAAAACATTTCGTGATATTGAAGATGAGAAATTCGATGGACTCATTATTACTGGAGCGCCAGTGGAGACACTCTCTTTTGAAGAAGTAGATTATTGGGAAGAGCTTAAACGTATTATGGAGTATTCAAAAACGAATGTAACGTCTACGCTTCATATTTGCTGGGGGGCACAGGCTGGTTTGTATTATCATTATGGTGTTCCAAAGTATCCTCTTAAGAAGAAAATGTTCGGTGTATTTGAGCATGAAGTCTGCGAGCAACACGTGAAACTGTTACAGGGATTTGATGAATTGTTTTTTGCTCCGCATTCTCGTCATACAGAAGTACGAGAGAGTGATATTAGAGAGGTGAAAGAATTAACACTATTAGCAAATTCTAAAGAAGCTGGTGTTCATCTTGTTATTGGTCAAGAAGGAAGGCAAGTTTTCGCTCTCGGACATAGCGAATATAGTTGTGATACGTTAAAAGAAGAATACAAAAGAGATCGTCAAAAAGGGTTAAATATTGATGTGCCAAAAAATTATTTTAAATATAATAATCCAGATGAGAAGCCGCTTGTTAGGTGGAGAAGTCATGGAAATCTATTATTCTCTAATTGGTTGAATTATTACGTGTATCAAGAAACCCCTTATATATTGTAAATAAAGTGAAACTTTAATCAGTGGGGGTTTTGTCCCTCCCCCACCGATTATTAGTTGAACCAATCGGGCAGTTACGGGCAGCTGATCTCCCCACCTAACTTCCTCACATTCGCCGAATTTTGAGGTGGGAGTCTTATACTACCCGTTAACGCGGGAGAAAGATTGTGTAACACGTGGCACCGTTTTCTTTGTAAAGATTACCTTTTGTTTTTCCGAATGTTCAAAATATATTGTTTTTCAGGTTTTTTACTCATATAATTTCATCTAAACACAATTTTTGAGGGGTGGACAGTATTATGAAAGAAATTCAAGTTGGATTATTAGGTCTTGGGACAGTGGGTAGTGGGGTAGTTCGTATTATTACAGATCATCAAGAACGACTTATACACCAAGTAGGTTGTCCAGTGAAGGTAACGAAAGTATTGGTACAAAACATTGAGAAAGAGAGGGAGGTCGAGGTGCCTTCTACTCTATTAACACAAAATGCAAATGAAATTTTGGATAATCCAAATATTGATGTTGTCATCGAAGTGATGGGTGGCATTGATGATGCAAAATCATACATTTTACAAGCTTTAAAAAGTGGAAAGCACGTTGTGACTGCAAATAAAGATTTAATGGCGTTACACGGAGCGGAACTCTTAGCGGTAGCAAAGGATAATCAGGCTGATCTATTTTATGAAGCAAGTGTGGCCGGAGGAATTCCGATTTTACGGAGCATCGTAGAGGGACTTTCTTCAGATCTTATTACAAAGGTAATGGGAATTGTAAATGGAACGACAAATTTTATTTTGACGAAAATGTCAGACGAAGGGAGAGCATATAACGACGTGTTAAAAGAAGCCCAGCAGCTTGGATTTGCAGAAGCAGATCCAACATCAGATGTAGAAGGTTTAGATGCAGCAAGAAAGATGACGATTTTGGCTACTCTCGGGTTCTCTACAAATGTAGAGCTTGGAGATGTGAAGGTAAAAGGGATTACTTCTATTACAGAAGAAGATATTGAATATAGTAAGAGTTTAGGATACACAATTAAATTAATTGGTCTTGCAAAGCGAGATGGTGAAAAATTAGAGGTTACAGTTGAACCGACTTTACTTCCAAATACTCATCCTCTTGCGGCAGTTCAAAATGAATATAATGCTGTATATGTGTATGGTGAAGCGGTAGGGGAAACGATGTTTTATGGACCAGGTGCAGGGAGCTTACCGACAGCCACAGCGGTTGTTTCAGATCTTGTTGCTGTAATGCAAAATATTAGATTAGGTGTAAACGGAAATAGTGCGGTATCTCCGCAGTATAAAAAAGTATTAAAAGAGCCAGATGAAATTATCGTGAAAAAGTTTTTAAGACTTCATGTGAAAGACGAAATTGGTGTATTTGCAAAGATTACATCATTGTTCTCTGAGCGTGGTGTTAGTTTTGAAAAGATTATTCAAATGCCACTTGAAGAGAAAGGGAAAGCAGAAATTGTAATTGTAACGCATCGTGCTTCTCTTGCGGATTACGAGTACATTCTACATACATTGCAAGGGTATGAAGAAATTGATTGTGTTAAAGCAAATTATCGAATTGAAGGAGATGCTAAGTAGTATCTCTTATAATAAAATAGAAAGAGCCTATTAAGTAGCTTGTTTAATAGGCTCTTTTCTATTTAAAATCTGCGTACCAATTTGAATAAATGCTTGAATAATCCAACCTGTTGTAAAGGACAAGATAATTGTTCCAAAATAGATGGGTCCATCTAATAAGAAGCTTAATGTTAAAAATAAAAATGCTAATGAAATTTCCGTTCTTCTAAATGTCCATTTCTTTTTCTCGGCAACAGTTAAAACGAAG
Source organism: Bacillus sp. NPDC094077 (assembly GCF_050279465.1). NCBI lineage: Bacteria > Bacillati > Bacillota > Bacilli > Caryophanales > Bacillaceae > Bacillus > Bacillus sp. NPDC094077. The sequence goes on from NZ_JBNNUF010000016.1 coordinate 33,215, forward strand.
GCTTCTTGAGGTGCTGCACAAAGATTTGTAGAGACATAAAGGCCAATGCCGGCCCCGACGAATAGATTTCCACAAATAAGTGTTATATATTTTGGAAGAGAGCGGATAGCGTCCATAATAGTTGTGATGGAACCAATCCAATCAACAAAAAGAGAAATAAGGATCATCGTTACAATTGTGCCAATGGTAATTTGTTTTTTATTCCAAAAGAGTACGATAAGTGTAAATGCAAAATTAATCATGAAAATCCAAAAACCAATACTTATCCCAAAATTTTGATATAGTGCAATAAAGAAGGAATCATAAGGGCTAAGTCCAAAGGAAGTAATTGTCGTCATCATATTAATACCGATGGAGAGAATGAGTAAACCACCAATGAAAAAAATATATTCTAATTTGAATCGAAGCATAGTTGTATATCCTTTCTAAATGTATTTGCTAGGAAAGGATATATTGTGGAAAGCTTACCAGGTCAAGTGAGAATTTTTGCGAGAAGGGGAGAATGGAATGACGAATATAAGGAAGATTGCTGAACTCGCTGGGGTATCTGTTTCAACCGTTTCACGTGTACTTAATAATCATCCGTACGTAAATGAACAGAAACGAAAAGAAATTTTAGCGATTATAGAGGAATTAAATTATACACAAAATGTGAATGCGATTCATTTAGTGAAAGGTAAAACGAATATAATTGGCGTTCTATTGCCGCACGTAAATGATCAATATTATAGCGCTATTATTGAGGGCATATCAAAGGAAACCGCAAAGAAAAATTATAATATGATGCTTTGTCAGACGAACTATAGTGAGGAAAGAGAACTAGAAATTTTGAATATGTTAAAAATGAAAAAACTTGATGGAGTTATTATATGTTCCCGGGCAAATAGTAAGGAAAAACTTGAAGAATATACAAAGTTTGGCCCAATTGTTATGTGTGAAGAGATAGATTCGAAATTCATTTCAAGTGTGCACATTGATTACTATAAAGTTTTTTCACGCGGCATGAAAAGCTTAATAGATGCCGGTCATACACGTATTGGATATTGTATTGGAAGAAGTAATAGTATTAATAGCCAAAGACGAAAAAAAGCGTATGAAGATTCGCTTCAACAGATTAACGTAACATCGTTAGAGACCTGGAAGTTTAAAGGTTGTTTTACGGTGGAAGATGGACGTAATGTAGTCAGGGAGTGGGCTTGTATGCCTGTGAAACCAACGGCGTTCCTTGTATCTTGTAACCATATTGCTGCGGGAATGGTAACAGAAGCGAAAAAACAAGGAATTCGAATTCCAGAAGATATTACGATTATCGGATGTGATGATCAAGAGGTGGCAGATATATTAGGTATAACAACGATTTCGCACCCTAGTAAAAATGTCGGGATAAAAGCGTTTGAATTATTATATGAAAAGATTAATGAAGAGAAATTAGATGTGAAGCATGAAGAGTTATTACCAGAGTTAATAGATAGAGAAACGACGTAATTGAGAAGGTGTGAAAATCGCTTTTCAAAATTTCGTTTGGTATAATTATGGACAATCTATGAGGGCTAAAAGGGGTTTTGATATGAGATCAAAAGTGGTAAAAGTAATTCTACTCATTACAATTGCATCTTTTTGTTTATTTGCATATGGCTTTGTTTCAGGTGTAAATGATGTATTAAATCCGAAAGCTTCAAATTTAATTAAGAAAACCGATGTAGTGGCAAAAGAGAAAAAGAAAACTGGAATGTTACAAATCGTTAGTTTAGGCGATTCGTTAACGCGCGGCGTTGGTGATAAAGAAGGAATTGGCTATATTGGACGAATGAAAGAAGATTTACAAAAAGATTATAAGCAAAAGGTTGCATTAACAAACTTGGCAGTGAGTGGTGCGAAAATGCCTGACTTATTAAAACAAATTGAGAGTAGTGGTGCTCAATATTCAATTAAGCAAGCAGATGTAATCGTTTTAACAATTGGAGGAAATGATTTATTCCCAGGATGGGAATCGCTTGGGAAAATAGATTTAGAGACGTATCGCCCTGATACGGAAACATTTCAAAATGAAGCGAAGAAAATTATAGAAGAAATTCGTAAATTAAATACGGATAGCCCTATTTTTTGGCTCGGTTTATACAATCCTTTTGAAGACGTAGAAGATTTAAAAGGGTCTTCAAACATTGTTGTAGATTGGAATGCATCTTTAGAAAAATTAGCGCTAAACGATAAAAATGTGTATATTACACCGACATTTGATTTATTCCAAAACCGTGGAAAAGATTTATTATACTCTGATCATTTCCATCCGAATGAAGTAGGGTATACATATATGGCAGAAAGATTAGTTCAAAATGTTGCAAGTAAATTAAAACTAGAACAAGGAGGGGTAAAATGACGACGATACTTTCCGTACGAGACGTGAAGAAGGTAATTGGAAAGAAGACACTTGTAGAGAAGATTTCATTTGATGTGAAGCAAGGAGAAGTGTTTGGCTTTTTAGGACCAAACGGGGCCGGGAAAACGACAACGATTCGAATGTTAGTCGGGTTGATTAAAGCGACAGAGGGTACCATTTCTATCGGTGGTTATTCGATTAAGGAAAATTTCAGAGAAGCGATGCGTCAAATTGGAAGTATCGTTGAAAACCCGGAGCTGTATACATATTTAACGGGGTGGGAAAATTTAAAACAATTCGCTCGTATGCTTGGTGGTATATCAGATGAACGTATTATTGAAATTTCAAAAATGGTTCATTTGGATGAAAGAATTCACGATAAGGTAAAAACGTACTCACTCGGTATGAAGCAGCGCCTCGGAATTGCACAAGCGCTTCTTGGGAATCCTAAATTACTCATATTAGATGAGCCAACAAATGGTTTAGATCCAGCTGGGATTCGTGAACTTAGGGAATTTATACATAAGCTTGTAAAAGAAGAAAATATGAGTGTGTTTATTTCGAGTCACCTACTAAGTGAAGTGCAAATGATATGCGACCGCGTTGCTATTATTCATAAAGGAAAAATGATAACCGTTGCACCGATTGAAGAATTGATTAAAACAGCGAGTGATCGTGTGGAGTGGATTGTTACACCAATTTCCAAAGCGAAAGATATGTTAGATCATGCTGAAGAAGTAAGAGAAGTGAGTATAGAAGGTGAGCGGTTGCTATGTCGCATGGATATTGCAACTATAAGTAGTTGGAATAAACACTTTGTAGAAAATGGGATAGATGTGCATAGCGTTAAGGAACTTGTGTTTACACTAGAGGATTTATTTATTGAACTCACAAGGGGTGAGCAATATGCGTGAATTTGCGAATCTAGTTTTAAATGAATCGGAAAAAATTTATCGTAAGAAACGTATTTTTGTTGTCATGCTTATTTTAGCAATCTTGATTCCACTTTTTGTGTATGCGCAGTATCGTGAAATAGAAACAACACAAAAAAGGCTTGGTACGACTGATTGGAAAGTATCATTGCAGCAGCAAATTGTTGATTCTCAAAACCGTTTGAACAATTCCAGATTGCCAGAAGAATGGCGTGATTGGCTCAAAGTACGGGTAGAACAGCAACAATATTATTTAGATCATGATATTAACCCGATGGCACCAGGGGCACCGACATTTGTAAGGGCATTTATTGAACAAGGAATTACATTGTTTATTCCGCTTCTTGTAATGATTGTCGCCATTGACATTGTTTCGGGTGAGAGAAGTGATGGAACGATGAAAATGTTGCTGACAAGGCCGATAAGGCGATGGAAAATACTTCTCAGTAAATATGTGACGATGTTATTTTTTATTTCTCTCATATTACTCCTTGTTGGTGTATTTGCTTACGTATTATCGGGGCTTGTATTTGGGTACTCGGGATGGAATTTACCTGTGTTAACAGGATTCGTCATTGATAAGGAAACGTTAAATACGAATTTTGTACATCTTATTCCGCAGTGGCAATACATCTTAATGGCATACGGATTAGCTTGGTTTGTTGCTATCGTTGTTGGAACTATATCATTTATGGTTTCTGTTTTAATTCGTAATACACCAGCTGGTATGGGCGTCATGTTAGCAGCGTTAATTGCAGGTGGCATTTTAAGTTCATTCGCAACGTCTTGGGAAGGTGCGAAATATATTTTTAGTGTGAACTTATCGTTAACGGATTATTTATCAGGAAAATTACCTGCATTACAAGGTTTATCAATGGGATTTTCTTTAATGAATTTAACGGTTTGGGCAGTTGTTTCTCTTATCATTTCATTTGTAGTATTTACAAAGCAGGATATGGTGAATTAATTGGACAGGAAGTGAAGGCATGGAAAATGTTTTAAAGAATGATTGGGGACCGTTATTGGCACCAGAATTTGAGAAAGAATATTATCAATCATTAGCTGTTTTTTTAAAAGAAGAGTATGAGACGCATGTGATTTATCCAAAGAAAGAAGATATATTTAATGCTCTAGAGTATACAAGTTATGAAAATACAAAGGTTGTTATTTTAGGGCAAGATCCGTATCATGGACCGAATCAAGCGCATGGCTTAAGTTTTTCTGTGCAACCGGGTGTCAAAACACCACCGTCGTTGTTAAATATGTATAAAGAACTTCGAGATGAATATGGTTATGAAATTCCGAATAACGGTTATTTAGTAAAATGGGCAGAGCAAGGAGTATTGTTATTAAATACAGTATTAACAGTTCGACAAGGTGAAGCCAATTCTCATAAAGGAAAAGGATGGGAGCATTTTACGGATCGTGTCATTGAGCTATTAAATGAACGTGAAAAGCCAGTTGTTTTCATATTGTGGGGACGTCACGCACAGGCGAAGAAAAAGTTAATTACGAATACGAATCATCATATTATCGAGTCTGTACATCCAAGTCCATTATCAGCAAGACGTGGTTTCTTTGGTAGTAAGCCATACTCTAAAGTAAATACAATTTTAGCTAATATGGGTGAAAAAGAAATTGATTGGGAAATTCCAAATTTGTAAATAGAAAAGGTAGTTAACCATTGTTAACTACCTTTTTATTATTGCTCGTTCTTTAATTTTGCGTCGAGTACAAAAGTACCAAATGGGATAACTGATGCAACAAGTGCGCCAAGTGCCCATAAAATTGATTTACGGTGTACGATTGTTACTTGAATTACCGCGAAGATGAATAGTATGAATAAAACACCATGAGCCATACCTGTAATTTTAACAGCTGTTGCAAACCCCGCGAAATATTTTAACGGCATTGCTACAAATAATAGTATTAGGAAAGAAATCCCCTCAATTAAGCCGATTGCTCTTAATCGTCCGATTGGTGTAGATAACATGAAATAGCCTCCTTTAACGTATGCTTGTATATAGTAAATTTGTATTCTTTTTCAAAATGAAATAGTCTATTTTGTTCCATTATATACAAAAAGAAAGTTTACACTACGAGAATAGTGCAAAGTTCAAAATATAGTCACAAAAGCATGGCAATTTAAACAAAAACCTATTTGAAGTATTTGACTTCAAATAGGTTTTATGAATGAAAATATTAAACAAGCACTTCCGTTTTTAAAACGAATTTCTCTACAACTTTTGCAACGCCATCGTTCATATTTGTATCTGTAACATAGTTTGCAATTTCTTTAATATCATCTGGTGCATTTCCCATTGCAACGCCAAGTCCAGCAAATTCAATCATTGCTTGGTCGTTATAGCTATCGCCCATTGCGATAACTTCTTCGCGTTTAATACCAAGTTTTTGGATTAGTTGATTTAGACTTGTTCCTTTTGTAACACCAGCTTCAGTAAATTCTAAGAAGAATGGTTTAGAGCGCATAACACTTAATTGACCTTCTAGTTGTTTTTGTAGTTTCTTTTCTACTTCAACAAGGCGTTCAGCTTCTTTATTCATTAATACTTTTACTACAGGCTCTTTAACAGCAGCTTTAAAATCATCTACTACAACAATTGGCATACCAGTAATTTCGCCCTCAATTTCAGTATAAGGATTATTTTCTTCGGTTACGATATCATCACCAATATAAGTATGAATCCATACATTTTCAGTTTTACTAATTTCAAATAGGTTGTGAACGATTTCAGGAGATAGTGTACTACTAAAGATTTCTTCATTTGTTTTACAGTTAATAATTTTTGCGCCGTTAAAAGACAGAATGAAACTGCCGTATTCTTCTAAACGAAGTTCTTTTGCTACATTGCGCATACCAAACGTCGGACGTCCAGAAGCCAGTACAACTTTTACTCCTTGTTCTTGCGCAGTCATTAAAGCTTCTTTCGTGCGAGGTGAAATAGTATGGTCATCACGTAATAAAGTATCATCTAAATCTAAAACAATCATTTTATAAGTCATATAGAAAGTTCCTCTCTTTGTCGAAATAGAAATAAATTTTTATGAAGGTATTGGGGAAATATATGGTAAGACATCGAACCTCTTTGCGTGAAGTTAAGAGAAGTTCTACATTGTTAGTATAAATTATCATGAGCGTGTTGCCCATGATAATTTATACCGCTATTTGTGGGCAGTAAGACTCCCACCTCAAAATTCAGCTGGAGCAAAGAAGTTAGGTGGGAGTCGGGCTGCCCGTAAACGCCCGATTGGTTCAACTAATAATCAGTGGGATGAACAAAACCCCCACTGATTAAAGTATCGCTTTATCATTATCGTAACAACTCTAAAGGTAGAGTGCAATAATGGAAGTTTTCCAATTTACGATAGTTGTTTTTCGTTAGAACGAGAAAATAGTATTTCCAGTAAGATAGCCATTACAGATCCAAGAACGAGACCGTTACTTAAAAATGATGCTAGAAATGGTGGGAGTGTAGAAAATGCTCCTGCTGGAACGAACATAACTCCAATTCCTGTGAAAATGGAAAGGCCAGCTACTTTAAATAATCGCTCTTTATTTTGTACAGTATCGTATTCACGGAAAGCGAGACCAATCATACTTGCAAATACAGGATAAATAGCAGCATATCCGACTGCAACTGGAATTGCTGCAAAGAATGAAGTGATCTTTGGGAATATACTAACGGCAATAATAAAGGTTGATCCTAATATAAATGGGAGACGTTTATAAATATTAGTCGTAGCAATAAATCCTGCCGATCCAGAAATGGCAACAGGTCCAATAGCCGAAAATAAACCGCCTAGCAATTGGTTGATTCCCGTTATAATGCCGGCTTGCCTGAAGCGATCTGGAGCTGCAGCATCTTCGTATTTAGAAACAACCTTTTGTACAACACGAATACTTGCTAACATATTTGTTAGAAGTAAGAGTGTAACGAAACCGACTGTAATTGCCATGTTCCATTCCACGCGAGGCATTCCAAAAACAAATAGAGATGGAAGACGGATTATGTCCGTTACAGGTGTTACTGGATTGGATAATCCGAAGCATGCGAATAATATCCAGCCACAGACGATACTGAAAAGAACGGAATATTGTCCAATAATAGGTAGCTTCATGATGAAAAAGGATAGTAAAATAACAATAAGTGAAAGAATAAATACGTCAGCTTGAACTTCTGTATGTTTTCCGTCAAGGCCAAACATTCCTTTTAGGAAGGAGCCACTAAGTTGTGCGACAAGAAGAAATAAATATGTTCCAATAACTGTCGGTGTAAAATAGCGAACGAGTTTATCGATAAGTCCAAAAACGCTAAGAATAATGCAAATGATACCACTTAATAGGAAGGCGTATTGAAGGACTTTAAGCGTTTCAGTGTTTGATCCAAATAATACGACACCTAAACTTGCATAAAGGGAGAAAATTCCCCACCAAAGGCCTGCAGGACCTTCTTGAATAGGAAGTTTATGTCCAAATATAGCTTGCAATAGACCAGCAAAGCCAAGAACAAATAATGTTCTTTGTACAAATGCGATAGCCTCAGCACCATCAAGGCCGTAACTAGTTGCAACACTAATTGGTACAATAAGACTTCCAGCTAAAATAAATAGTGCCCATTGTAAGGCGGAAAGAAATGTCTTCATTATATCAACCTCTTTCATAGATTCCGTTTCTAGTATATACGTATTTCATTTCCACTGGCAAAGATTGTAGATAGAGAAAAGAGTTGAAACATGTTATGGATGCACGTAAACAATTATGGATAGCAGTTATATGTATGACTTTTGTTGTAATTCTAGGAACACTTGGATTTATGACAATTGAAGAGATTAGTTTGTTTCAAGCATTTTGGATGACGATGATTACTGTATTAACCGTTGGATATGGAGATGCGATTCCGGTAACGCAGGCGGGAAAAGTATTTGCGCTCCTTATTATTCCTGTTGGCGTTGGCATTGTTACGTATGCAATTGGGGTAGTGGCAGCGATGATTATTGAAGGGAATTTATTTCATGCAGTACGGAGGAAGAAGATGGATAAACAAATAGCACAGTTACAAAATCATATTATAGTATGTGGTTGCGGTAGAGTTGGGCTTCAAGTTGTACATGAATTACAGGAAAAGAAAATTCCATTTGTTGTCGTGGATAAAGATGAAAATATATTAGGGCAGGAAAAACTTTTATATGTACATGGAGATGCAACGGAGGACCAAGTATTACTTAACGCTGGGATTTCGAAGGCGGCCGGTCTAGTTGCTATTGTAGCAAATGATGCTGAAAATGTATTTATTACATTAACGGCAAGAGGATTGAACGATGCAATTAGAATTGTAGCAAGAGCTGAAAAGTCAGAAACAGAAGAGAAATTAAGACGCGCCGGTGCAGATAAAGTGATTAATCCATCTAGTATGGCAGGAATTCATATCGCAAAGGGCATTGCGAATCCGCTAACAGTTCATTATATTGATACAGTATTGTATGGAGTAGAGCAGTCATTTGTCATTGAAGAAATTTTAGTTGGCCAAGATTCTATATTAGTCGGTAAATCATTATTAGAGAGTGATGTGAGGAATCAGTTTGATGTAACGATATTAGCGATTTCAAGAGATGGGAATATTATACATAATCCAACAGGGCAGGAAAAATTGCAAGAACGTGATATGATAATAGTATTTGGTTCCGTAGAGAAACTGGGACAATTTGAAAAAGAACTACAAAGTATGAGGTGATAAGGAATGCAAATATCTAGCGGCAAGATTTTAAATAAAATGGCGAATGAAATTGCAAAGGCAAAAAGTAGTGAAGGACAACAATCAAAAGAGCATGTATTAGTTGTGCGTGCATTATGTGATTTATTATTAGATGAACAAGTTGAGTCGCATATGTATAGAGAACCACAAGTTCAAACACAAATAATCGGATCTCAGCCTATGACAACAGTTCAACCAGCTATTCCAGTTTCTGGAGAAAAAGTATATATAAAAGAAAATGATGCAAACGGTAATTCTTTATTTGATTTTTAAAAGAAAAATCGTTTGGCTTACATGCAAAAATTGCTTATGATAAAGGTAAAAAAGGGGAATTAAGATGAAAATTTTCTTTTTACTAGGTTGTATTGCAGCGGGACTATCTGTTGCGTTAGGCGCTTTCGGAGCACATGGTTTAGAAAATAAAGTGTCTGCCAAAATGTTAGAGGTTTGGAAGACAGGTGTTACATATCAAATGTTTCATGCAGGAGGATTATTCGTAGTTGCGTTATTAATGGATAAGATTCAATCATCGCTTTTAAGCACTGCGGGTTGGCTTATGGTAGCCGGGATTATTATGTTTTCAGGCAGTCTTTATGCATTAAGTACAACAGGTATTAAATTCTTTGGCCCAATTACTCCTCTTGGTGGCGTAGCATTTATTGTGGCGTGGATTTTAGTAGGAACTGCAGTTGTAAAAGGATTATAAAAAACAAAAGCTGGCATATGCCAGCTTTTTTATGGTCTTGGAGCATAAGTTGCTTGTTGACTAGGTAAATACGTAATTTCTTCTGGAAACTCTACATAATCTAAGTAAATCATTAGTAGTAAATAACGTTTTCCAGATTGTGGCTCACTAATTACGATATGATCACGACCAGCGGCTTCGATAATACCTGTATAAGATTGTGTGCCAAGTGAGCTACCACGCTCATAAGTCATTACAATTGTAGCTTGCTTACCTTTGTTTAAACGAAGTATATTTTCAATATACGATTGTTCTAGAGGTAACATGCCTTGAGAAACTGCGTATTGGGCTTGCGCGGCTTGAACTGCTTGTTGTTGCATCGCTTGCTGCTGTTGCTGTTGTTGTTGTTGTGGAGTCATTTGTTGCGGTTGTACATAAGTTCCAGATGGTTGATAAAAACCTGTTCCGTAATATGGATTTTGTTGCTGTGCCATTCAAAAATCCCTCCTTATTTTCATTCTTCAATATACGCTTGGACAGTCTCCAGCAGATGGTTGGAAGAAGCAGTGCTTTTTAAAGCGACCAGAATTTTGCTGGTTATACCAAGTTGGCGGACAGGCACCTTCAGGCCTAAAGAACCATAAGGCAAAGTTAGCGGGCCAAAAACGTTGCCCTTGAATCGTCCGTCTTGCTAAAGCGATATCTTGCTCTCTCGCTCGCTGATAAAAATACCCTTTTTGAGTTGCCTCAAAACCACCAGGATTTTGATAAACCATTTGACGTAAATTTCGGACCTGTTTAAAATCTAAGCAATTTCCGCGGACACGATTTACCCCAACGTTTCCGACCATCAGCATCCCTTGTTGCCCTTCTCCTTCAGCTTCAGCACGCATAAGCCTAGCCAATAACTTTACATCTTCTTCTGTATGCGCAATAACACCCATTATGTGTCGCCTCTCTTTTGGAATCCTTTTTGGAAAGAGGTTTATTTCTAGATGAAGTGTGGAACAATTACTAGTTCATACGTATGAGAAAAAGGACTCAGATATGACAACCAAACGAAGTTTTACATTGAGAGGAGAAAATAAAAAAAGCTAGCGCGGGCTAGCTTTTTTTATTAAAACACTTTAGACCATAAGCTCGAGAAGAAATCACCAACAGAACGCATTGATAATACGAACCAGTTTGCCTTCTCCACGTCTTCAGTTGCTTTTGCAGCAACTTTCATACTTTTACTTCCGTCTAAGAAACCGTATTTATCAGTTGATTCTAAAACGATGGAACCAACCTTTACATCTTTTTTAATAGGCGCAACTAAATGTCCATCTTCAGCAAGTGATTTACTTGCTTCAGTCCCAATTTTGTAAGTTGGTTTACTACCTTTTTTCGTAATCACCGTTATTTCTTTCTCAGGTGCAACAGTTATGTGATCTTCTTTACCTTGTACTACAGGGATTGTGTTGTTTTTATCAACTTTTAACTTTTGTTTTTCAAAGTTATTAAACCCGTATTCAATTAATGCACGAGATTCTGTGAAGCGCTCGTCCATTGATTTCGTTTTAATAATAACTGAGATAAGGCGTAAATCACCGCGCTTTGCAGTAATAGTAAATCCGTATCCAGCTGTATCCGAACTACCTGTTTTTAAACCATCTGTACCTTCGTAAGCGAAAGCAGCACCTGGCAACATCCAGTTCCAGTTTTCCATACGAATTGGTTTTGGATGATTATCTGGGAAGTTTCTAAATCTTTGTTTTGTATCCTCTAGCATTTCTGGATACTTTGTAATAATTTCTTTTGAAAGAATACCCATGTCGCGAGCTGATAAAGAGTTTTCTCCATTTGGATCAGTGCCCTCAGGATGTTTCCCTTTTAAATCAGCGTTATTTAAACCAGTAGCGTTTACAAATTTATATTTCTTTAACCCTAGTTTTTTCGCAAGATCGTTTGCGAGATTTAAGAAGTTTTTCTCACTTCCTGAAAGCAGTTCTGCTAAAGCAATACTAGATCCATTCGCAGAGAAGATAACGATAGAATGATATAATTCTCTTACAGTATATTGACGCCCTTTTTCAAATGGTACGTTAGAGAATTCGTTATTACGAGAGACTTCATAAGCGTAATCAGAAATATTTACTTTTGTATCCCAAGTAATTTTCCCTTCTTTAATCGCCGCTAAAACAGCATAAACGACAATTAATTTTGACATACTAGCAATAGCTAGCAATTCATCTGGATTTTGCTCATGTAGTATTTTTCCTGTATCTGCATCAAACAGAAGTGCAGCAGCTGCTTCTATATGTATTTTTTCTTCCGCATGGGATGTTGTTACTCCTAAGGGAGAAATTGACAATAAAAGCACTAGTAAAATAGACAAGATTTTCTTCATATAGTTTATCACCTTCGCATCGTTATTAGCATATAGCTCGTATCATTTTAGCATAATTTTATATATTTAAAGGTTACAATTTTGCTATAAATTTGAAAAGAATTTGTCGATTTTTGTTCAAATTTGCAGAGATAAGGGGTTTTTTGAGGAGAAGTATCGAGAATAATAAAAAAAGGAACGAATTTCGTTCCTTTTTCAATATTTATATGTGTAAAAAATTCTCAACTTTTTCGTTTGGTAAAATGTTTCCAACAAAGAATGTTCCAAATTCACCATAACGAGCACTTACTTCATCGAAGCGCATTTCATATATAAGTTTTTTAAATTGAAGAACATCGTCAGCGAATAATGTTACGCCCCACTCGAAATCATCGAATCCAACAGATCCTGAAATAACTTGGCGTACTTTACCTGCGTACTGGCGGCCGATCTTGCTATGACTGTACATCATCTTTTTACGCTCTTCCATAGGAAGCATGTACCAGTTGTCATTACCCTGGCGACGCTTATCCATCGGATAGAAGCAAATATGATTTGCTTTCGGTAGTTCAGGATATAAGCGAGCTAAAATTTGTGGGTTTTGGTATGGATCTTCATCAGCTGGAAGGTAGTTGCTTAGTTCAACAACAGATACGTAAGAATATGCAGGAACCATATATTCAGCTAATGTTGTTTTATTCAGCTCTGTTTCAATTTCATTTAACTCTTCCATTGTTGGACGTAAAATCATAAGCATAATATCCGCTTTTTGACCAACAACTGTATACATTGCGTGACTACCTTTTTTCGCGGTAGCTACTTCGTTCCATTTTTCAACGACATTTAAAAATTCAGACACTGCTTGTCCGCGTTCGTCGCTAGATAATGTTTTCCATGCAGCCCAATCAATAGAACGTAAATCATGTAAACAATACCAGCCATCTAACGTTGTTGTTGCTTCACTCATTCTATTCACCTCAGTTAATGATAGTTTTACACGTTAACTATAGCATATATAGTTTTAAAATCACCTATATAAAATCTTGGCGCATAAAATTGTCACATTTAAAGAAGAGAGGAGCCTCTTAAGTAAGGTGAATTTCATGGCTGAATTTTATGAAAATATAATCATTTTTATTTTATCTATTTTTTGGGAGCTATAAGTTTAAAATATAGAGGAAAAGCAGTATTCTTAAAGATAGAGTTTTTTTAACATTTGTAGGAGGGTTTATTCGTGAGCAATTTATTTACAACAGTAAAAGCAAAAGTTCAAGGAAAAGGCATTTCTATCGTACTTCCTGAAGGAACTGATGAAAGAATTTTAGGCGCTGCAGAGCGTTTAGCAAAAGAAGAGTTAGTAAAACCAATCTTAGTTGGTAATAAAGAAGAAATTAGCGCAAAAGCCGCTAGCATGAATTTAACATTAGCAGGCGTTGATATTTACGACCCAGCTACATATGAAGAAATGGATGCAATGGTAGCATCTTTCGTTGAACGCCGTAAAGGTAAAGCAACAGAAGAAGATGCTCGCAAAATCCTTAAAGACGAAAACTACTTCGGTACAATGCTTGTATACATGGGCAAAGCACACGGTTTAGTAAGTGGTGCAGCTCACTCTACAGCTGATACAGTTCGTCCAGCACTTCAAATTATTAAAACAAAACCAGGCGTTACAAAAACTTCTGGCGTATTCATCATGGTACGTGAAGAAGAGAAGTATGTATTCGCTGATTGCGCAATTAATATTGCACCAAACAGCCAAGATTTAGCTGAAATTGGTATCGAAAGTGCGAAAACTGCTGAATTATTCGGCATTGATCCACGCGTTGCTATGTTAAGCTTCTCTACAAAAGGTTCTGCGAAGTCTCCAGAAACAGAAAAAGTTGTAGAAGCAACTCGCATTGCAAAAGAAATGGCTCCTGAGTTAGCTTTAGATGGAGAGTTCCAATTCGATGCTGCATTCGTACCGTCTGTAGCTGAGAAAAAAGCTCCAGGTTCTACAATTAAAGGTGATGCGAACGTATTCGTATTCCCAAGCTTAGAAGCTGGTAATATCGGTTACAAAATCGCTCAACGCTTAGGTAACTTCGAAGCAGTAGGACCAATCTTACAAGGCTTAAACATGCCTGTAAACGACCTATCTCGTGGATGTAACGAAGAAGAAGTGTACAAGTTAGCTTTAATTACAGCAGCTCAAGCACTTTAATTCTATAAGGAATTGATATGAAAAACCGTCGCTATAATAGCGACGGTTTTTATTTTTCTAAGCCAAGTGCTTTATTATTACGATCAATAATACGTTGTAAATTCGTCTCGTATAAAGGGATTTCATCTAACGTTAGTTGAGATGGTGTTAACTTTGGAGCGAATTGCTGTAATGTTTTTAAAAGGCGCATCATTAAATCTTGTACGGTAATTGTTTCACCAAGTAGTTCTGAGAGTGAGGCCATCGTATTCGGTACAATTTCAGGATACGTAAAGCGTGTTTCTTCGCCTTGAATTGCTACATTGTAAAAGTCGCGAACAAGTGCAGCGCGTTCAGATCCGCTTCCTGTAGCGCATAAGTAAATTTGTACAGCAACGCCACCGCGAATGCGGCGCTGGGAAATACCGGCGAATTTTTGATCGCGAATACTTAAGTCGTAACTACCAGGACAGTAAGAACCAACAATCTCTTTTGCTTCAATAGTAATGTCGTAATCTTTTAACATTTCCTTAATTAAATGCCACATCGTATCGTATCCAAGATCAATATCGATACCCTTTTCTGTTTCTTGGAACAAAAGTGATACGTTTAAAACACCTTCATCAAGTACGACTGCAAGTCCACCTGAATTACGAACGATAACATGAAAGTCGTTTTGCTTTAAAAAGGAAATACCTTCTTGTAAATGTGGTAGGCGTGAATCTTGAATGCCAAGAACGATTGTATTGTGATGAACCCAAGAGCGCATTGTTGCGGCTGATTCGCCATTTCCAATACTTGTGCACAATGTATCGTCCATTGCGAACGACTGAAGTGCATGGAATGTTGGTCCTAAACTAGACTGGTCTACAATACGCCACTCTGGCTGAGATAAAATTGAACGGGAATTGCTCATATAACTAACCCCTTATCTTTAAAATGACAATTTCTATTATAGCAAAAAATGAAGAGAGGAGTTTTCTCGGACATAAAGAGAGATTTTAAAGTAAAAGAAGCACATATGATTTGAAATAAAATAATAAAAAGGATGCATGCATGCATCCTTTTTATTCTGCAATTTTTTCTAAATTACCGTTTCGATCCATTCGAAACGATGTTTGGGAACGTTCTTCATCATCCATTACCGCTAATTTACGAGCTCGGTTCATAATATTCATAAGCGTTTCGTAATCTTCCTGTACAGTATTAGATTGCTTTTCTAATTTTTCAAGTTTCTTTTCTAGTTCTTCGTTTCGAAGGATTTGTGTTTTCATTTCTTGTTTCAATCTCGTATTCTCGTTTTCAAGAGCTGTTACCTTTATATTTGAAGATCCTACTGTTTGTAAAAAGTAAATAACATCTTGCATTGTTATAGAGCTTTTTGAAGTAGGAACAATTGGTTCTTGATACGAAGGAGCTTCTTTATATGATAAAGTTGCTTCATTTGAAACTAAATCTTCATAATCGGTTATCGCTTCTGAAGCTGGTGGCGTATAAAGTAAACGTTTTTTCGCTTGTTCACCACTTGCAGCGCGCATTTTATCTTTACGATGTTTTTTTGCTAGTTGAAGAGCTTGTTCATAGCTATAACGAACGACAGCATTCCAACGGAAACCACAAGCAGCCGATGTGCGATTTAATTGATCTCCTACTTCTTCAAATGCATTTAATTGAGTACTTCCTTCTCGAACGTGACGAAGTACAGTTTCAGCAAGTAATAAATCATCTTCGTCCGTCCAAGCATCTTGTCTTACTTTCATAGATTCAACTCCCTTACTTTTTATGAACTTCCTATTTTTATAATGGGCAAAAAAATGAGCTTTTATACAAAGCTTTTAAAAATATGGTAGATTTCGATGGAAGGTATAAATTTTGCCATGGATGATGGAAGCTTCTGAAGGAGAACATATAAATATGTAGAGTTATACAGAGAATGGGCTATGCAGGGAAACTTGCAACAAGCTTCAAAGAGCGGTAAAATACCATTTAGTGTTTAATTTTAAATGTACTTGAGAAAAGTTTAAAATAGAGGAAGTGTTATATAATGGGAAACGAATTTCGTGTGTGCGATGATTGTCAGGCGACGAACGTTAAAACGTTAATTCCGAAGTTAAAAAAAGTAGATTCATGCGCAACGATTGAAGTTGGATGTCAGTCTTACTGCGGTCCTGGTCGTAAAAAGTCATTTGCATTTGTAAATAATCGTCCAGTTGCGGCGCCAACAGAAGATGAATTAATCATAAAGATTGAAGCGAAATTAAATAAGTAAGAAAAAGAAGAGTGAACAGATTACTCTTCTTTTTTTATGCCCACAAGTTAAATACTTTATGCGAATTCATATTTCAAAATAATGGTTGACAGTCTTTTGAAGCGATAGGTAGAATAGAAAGTGTGATTCTGAGAATCATTATCAAAAAGAGGTCGATTCATCTAATTTTTTTTATTACTATTTGAGAATAAATTTCATTTTATTAAATATATGTTGTTGGTTGGGATGGTTGTAGGATGGAAGCGAGCGCAAGGAGTATAGAACAGCAAGCAGAGAGTGTGAAAGAGATTAAGAGCAGGCCGCTCATCGCTTCTATTATTTTAGTAGCGGGTACAGTTTTATTAGCTTTAAGTATGGCAGTTTCTATTTCGTTTGGCGCTGCAGATATTAGTTTAAAGACTGTATGGCAAGCTGTATTTCAGTTTGACGGATTATTGACGCATCATAACGTAATTCAAGAACTTCGCATGCCTAGAGCGATAGGGGGCGTAGTTGCAGGTGCCTTCTTAGCGGTATCAGGAGCAATTATGCAAGGTATGACGCGAAATCCACTTGCTTCACCATCGCTAATGGGGATTACAGATGGGGCTGTATTTGGAATTGCAATTATGTATGCATTTTTCCCTAATTCACCTTATTTAATGTTTGTTATCGCATCTTTTATTGGAGCTGCGTTTGGTGCGAGCATTGTATATGGAATTGGGTCTTCTTCACCAGGTGGATTAACACCTGTGAAATTAGCTTTAGCAGGTGCAGCAATTAGTGCTTTATTAGGGGCAATTTCATCTGGAATTGCGCTGTATTTTAACCTTGCCCAAGAGGTGAGCATGTGGAATGCAGGTGGAGTTGCTGGAGTGAAATGGCAAAGTATTAATATGTTAGTGCCGATTGGTCTTGTTTGTCTCTTTATCGCAATTATGATGTCGAGGTATATTACAATTTTGAGCTTCGGTGAAGAAATTGCGATTGGACTTGGTCAAAATACAACATTAATTAAATTTATCGGAACAGTACTTGTTCTTGTGTTAACAGGTTCTGCGGTTTCTATGGCAGGATCAGTTGGATTTGTTGGTCTTGTCATTCCGCACATGACTCGTTTCCTTGTAGGCTCAGACTATAGATGGGTTATTCCATGTTCTGCGGTCTTAGGTGGGCTGTTAATTGAATGTGCAGATATGTTATCTCGCGTTATTAACCCACCGTTTGAAACGCCAATTGGAGCAATTACAGCGCTAATTGGGGTTCCATTCTTCCTCTACTTAGCACGTAATGAAGGGAGAGGAAAGATGTGAGGACGAGTATCTTAACAAAAAAGAACATTTCTATATTAACGATTTTAGCAGGACTAATCGTTTCTATATTTCTTATTAGCTTAAATACAGGAACTTTTAAAATACCGCCAATGGATGTATTAAAGTCATTGGTTGGATTAGGGGCTGAAGATCAGTCCGTCATTTTATTTGAATTCCGTATGCCGCGTATGGTTATTGCTATATTAGTCGGATCTGCTTTAGCTATGTCAGGTGCAATTTTGCAAGGTTTATCACGAAATCCACTTGCTGATCCAGGGATTATCGGTATTAATGCAGGAGCGGGATTAACCGTTGTTGTATTCGTATACTTCTTCTTTGGAAAAGTTGGAACTGGAACGCTCTTATCAGTATTTATTCTTCCGTTCTTCGCATTAATCGGTGCGATATTGGCCGCGGTTATTATTTATTTATTAGCGTGGAAAGATGGCGTTTCATCAACTCGTTTAATACTTGTTGGTATCGCCGTTGCAGCTGGATGCAGTGCTATTAGTTTAATTTTTTCTATGAAGATGACATCTAACGATTTCCGTTTTGCTACAATTTGGTTGGCGGGAAGCTTGTGGGGTACAGATTGGAAATTCGTACTAAGTGTACTTCCATGGATGGTTATTTTCTTACCGCTTGCTATTAGTAAAGCACACATATTAAATGTAATGAACCTAGGCGACTCTACAGCAGTCGGCCTTGGTGTAAATGTAGAAAAAGAAAGACGTAAATTATTATTTATTGCAGTTTGTTTAGCTGGTGCATCTGTCGCTGTTGCCGGAGGAATTGGTTTTATCGGTTTAATGGCCCCGCATTTAGCGAGGCGCCTTGTTGGTGGTAAGCATCAAATTATGTTGCCTACAGCTGCGTTAATAGGAACGTTTTTACTTTTATTTGCAGACGTAATTTCAAGAAGTGTGTTAACAACTTCAGAAATACCGGTCGGTCTTGTTATTTCTGTAATTGGTGCACCGTATTTCATTTATTTACTTATGAGGACAAAATAAAGGGAGGCTTTTTGTATGGCAACTTTAGCGGTTGATTCGGTATCTGTTGGCTATAACGAAGGATTAATTATAGATGGATTAACAGTTGAGATTCCAGAAGGGAAAATCACAACAATTATTGGGCCGAACGGTTGTGGGAAATCAACATTATTAAAAACGGCTTCTCGTATTTTGAAGGCGAAACAAGGTACTGTGTATCTTGACGGAAAAGCAATTGAGAAACAGCCAACGAAAGAAATCGCAAAGAAAATGGCGATTTTACCACAAACTGCAGAAGTGCCAACAGGCCTTACTGTATTTGAACTTGTTTCATACGGAAGATTCCCCCATCAAAAAGGGTTTGGAACGTTGAAAGAAGAGGATTATCGCTACATTAACTGGGCACTTGAAGTCACAGGAATGAAAGAATTTGCGAATCGTCCAGCAGAAGCGCTATCAGGTGGTCAACGTCAACGCGTATGGATTGCGATGGCTCTTGCACAAGGGACAGAATTACTTGTATTAGATGAACCAACAACGTACTTAGATATGGCTCATCAATTAGAAGTATTAAACTTATTGAAAAAGCTAAATGAAGAAGAAGGTAGAACGATTGTTATGGTTATCCATGACTTAAACCATGCTTCTCGTTTCTCCGATCATATGATTGCACTAAAAGCAGGTAAGTTAATGAAACAAGGAACGCCAGATGAAGTTATGACAAGTGAAACACTTCGTAACGTATTTGAGATTGAAGCTCAAATCGTTCCATGTCCAGTAAACTGTAAACCGATTTGTTTAACATACGATTTAATGATGATTAATAATCAATTGCGTAAAAAAGCATAAGTAGGACCCCCTCTTAAAGAGGGGGACTTCTAATGGACGTTGAGCTTCTTACTTCTGAATGGGAAGTTGAACGCCCGTTAGAATGGGTTATTAACAACGATTAATAAAAATATATTAATTAATTGTTATTTTGTTTCTTATGGTTCATTGTAACTTATAAGAGAAATACAGCTAGAAGGAGTGGGAACATGAAGAATTTTAAAATGGCACTATTAGCAATGGTACTAGTTGTTACTTCTGTACTATTTGCAGCTTGTTCTAACAAAGAAGAAGAAAAGAAAGCAGATGCGAAGACTGAAGAGCGTACTGTGAAACATGCAAAAGGGGAAATTAAAATCCCTGCAAATCCAAAGAAAATTGCTGACCTTAGTGGTTCAACAGAAGAATTATTAATCTTTGGTATGAAACCAATTATTACTGCTAATACATCTCAAGAAAAAATTGATACGCATATTGCAAATAAATTAAAAGACGTAAAACCAGTTGGTTCTGCTTGGGGTGATAAAATTAACATCGAAGCAGTAGCTGCTGCAAAACCAGACTTAATTCTTGTAAACAATCGTCAAGAAAAGATTTATGATCAATTATCTAAAATTGCACCAACAGTTATGTTAAAAACTCCATTAGATCAATGGCGTCCAAAGTTCGAGGAAGTAGGTCAAATCTTCGGTAAAGAGAAAGAAACAAAAGAATGGTTCAAACAGTATGATGAAAAAGCAAGCAAGTTACATGATAAAATCGTTGCAAAAACTGGTGATGCAACATTTATGAAAATGGCTGCATATCCAAATGCGTTCCGCATATACGGTGACTACGGTTACGGCAGTGTAATCTTTAATGATTTAAAATTACCAGCAGTTAAAGGTACACCAACTGATAAACCGCTAGTACAAGTACAAAAAGAAGCTTTAATCGATTACAATCCAGATTACTTATTCGTATTTACAACTGGTGACGGTTCTCAGCGTCTAAAAGAATTCCAAGAAGAATCAATTTGGAAAAACATGAATGCTGTTAAAAACAACCATGTATTTACAATTAAAAATGAAGACTTAAACAAAGGTTACTTCCCATTAGGTAAAGAAATGATCTTAGACGAAGTTGCTGAGTTCGTTTTAGGGAAATAATGTATAAAAGAAATCACTTTTACTTCGGTAAAGGTGATTTTTTTCTTTTTATAAAGGGAATTAATATAGTCTTTCATTTCTTTCTGTTTCTCATTTCGTTTATAATATAAAGTAAGAATGTAGTAAAGAAAGGGGGATGTCGGAAGGTGGTATATTTAAACGACAAACTCAGCGAAACAAAAGTGTTTAAAGACCCGGTACATAAATATGTGCACGTGCGCGATCGTGTTATTTGGGATTTAATCGGAACGAAAGAATTTCAACGCTTGCGCCGTATTAAGCAGCTTGGAACGACATTTTTTACATTTCACGGTGCAGAGCATAGTCGCTTTACTCATTCGTTAGGTGTATATGAGATTATTCGTCGTATGATTGATGATGTGTTTGATGGCAGACCAAATTGGAATGCTGAAGATAGATTGTTATGTTTATGCGCGGCATTACTTCATGATGTCGGTCATGGTCCGTTTTCTCACTCGTTTGAAAAAGTATTTTCATTAGATCATGAGAAATTTACGCAAAAGATTATTGTTGGAGATACGGAAATTAATCGTGTATTAAGCCGTGTGGATAAAGATTTCCCGCAAAAGGTGGCCGATGTAATTGCGAAAACATCTACTAATAAATTAGCGATTAGTATGATTTCAAGCCAAATTGATGCGGATCGTATGGATTATTTATTAAGAGATGCTTATTTCACAGGCGTAAAGTATGGAAACTTTGATATGGAACGTATACTGCGCGTAATGCGCCCGTACGGGAATCAAGTAGTCATTAAAAATAGTGGCATGCATGCTGTTGAGCATTATATTATGAGTCGTTATCAAATGTATTGGCAAGTATACTTCCATCCGGTAACGCGTAGTGCAGAAGTTATTTTAACGAAGATTTTACACCGTGCTAAATCGTTGCATGAGAAGTATTATACGTTTAAAAATCATCCAGTTCATTTCTATTCTTTATTTGAAGAAGAAGTAACAGTAGAGGATTATTTAAAGTTAGACGAGAACGTTATGTATTATTACTTCCAAGTATGGCAGGATGAAGAAGATCCAATTTTAAGTGACTTATGTCGCCGTTTTATGAATCGAAATCTATTTAAATATGTAGAGTTTACAGATAAACACGGTTTAGATAATTGGATGGAATTAAGTAGCTTATTTAAAAAGATTGGATTAGATCCAGAGTATTATTTAGTTGTTGATTCAACATCAGACTTACCGTATGACTTTTATCGTGCAGGAGAAGAAGAAGAGCGTCTGCCAATCTTACTTCTTATGCCAAATGGAGAGCTTAGAGAGCTTTCACGTGAATCGGATATTGTTGAGGCGATTACTGGTAAGAAGAGAAGGGATCAAAAATTATTCTATCCACATGATTTAATCTATGAAGATGGAAGAAAAGGAAAATATAAAGAGAGAATTATCGAGTTATTAGAGGGAAAGAAATAAGAAGCAGCTAATGGCTGCTTCTTATGAAAAAAATTGAAATTATTTGTCGCTTAAGCGTTTTCCGCCAACTGCATAATGGTTTTTAGACATTTCTTCGATGAAAACAACGATGTTTTCTTCAGGAGCACCAGTTGTTTCGCTTACTGCTGCTGTTACTTTCTCAGCAAGAGCTTTCTTTTGTTCCTCTGTGCGTCCTTCTAGCATTTTCACTGTTACGTATGGCATGTACAATCGCTCCTTTTATGTAAGTTACACTCTTATTATAGCGGATTATGGGGAAGAACAATCGAAAAAACAAATATTTTCTTTTTTTGACATATTGAAGAGGAGATGAAGTATGGATCAGTTATTTAGATATCCATTGCACCAAATTCCGTTGGTAGCAATGGCGATTATTATTGCGCTATCTGTGCATGAATTTGCACATGCGTATGTCGCATATAAATTTGGAGACGATACAGCGAAAAGACAGGGGCGTTTAACGTTATCACCGATGGCGCACTTAGACCCTATCGGTATGATTGCAGTATTAATTCTTGGTTTTGGTTGGGCAAGACCGGTTCCCGTTAACCCGTACAACTTTAAAAGACCGCGTCTTGCAGGCATATTAGTTTCTATTGCAGGACCAATTAGTAATTTGATTTTAAGTGCGATCGGTTTAATTATTTGGTATAGCTTATTAACATTTGGAGTGTTAGACTCCATTCCGTTTGCAGTAGCAGATACGTTAGCTCAATTTTTCCAAATTTTTATTATGCTTAATATTGTTTTACTTGTATTTAACTTATTACCGATTCCGCCACTTGATGGATATCGTGTTGTGGAAGATTTAGCACCGGCAAGTATTCGTGCGAAAATGACACAGTATGAAAAGTATGGATCAATTGCGTTATTAATTCTTGTTATTACACCGCTTAGCAATTACACAATTCAGCCTATTTTCAATGTGGTCATTCCGTATGTATTAGAATTTTTACAAAATATCATTGCGCCTATTTTCGGCCTTTTATAATCATTAAGTGAGGAGGAATTTACATATGACAGAGAAAAAGAAAAAAATTGGCTTTAATATTGTAAAAAATGATTCAACAGATGGACATGGTGGATTTGGTGTTGGAGCACTTAGTTTAGAAAATATTTCCCCTGTATTTGTTGATGTATTAGAGAAAAATGCGTTCGTTGATATCGGTGCGATGCATGCCCGTAGTACAGTAGAAAAAGGAATTAAGTTTTTAACGAATAAAGATGAAGTTCCAAACGGAAAACCATATTGGCTTGTTTGGGTAACGATTGAAAGAACGGCAACCGGTGCTTATTACGCAGGGGTAACGGCTTGTGAAATGACAGTTGACCGTGAAATTCGCCGCGGGTATAAATCACTTCCAGAACACGTAAACAAAATGGATAAATCATTGAAGCGTCACATTATGGTTGACCATATGGATGAATCATCTAAAAAAGTACTTGGTACATTCTTAAAAGAGCATAATGAAGCAATTTGGAACGAATCTAGTGAAGAATTGCGCCATGCATTATTAGGTGAATAAAAGAAAAGGATGTCCCGTAAGTCGAGTTTTTTGACTAGGTGACATCCTTTTTATTTGGTGACTAAGACCATGGTATATGACAATATATCAACGATTTTTCGAATATATCTAACATAACTTGAAATATATCAACGATTTTTCAAATATAACGTAACTCAAAATATATCAACGATTCGACAAGGAATATCGAGTTACCGACAGAGAGTGACAATGGCCTTTTTTTACCAAGGAAGATATTTTTTCCACCAACTTGTTTTTTTCTTTTCTTCGCTAACTTTTTCAAACTCTTCTTTATCGTCGACGTGATCCATACAATATTCAGTCGGTTCGGTGCCTTTAGCGAAATACATTTTAACTGAAATGGGACAATTTTTCGTAGCGATTTTTCCGTTTTCTGGATTGATATTAACCGCTACGACATCAGTCGGTTGTTTAAATTCTTTTTTAGGTTGTCCATCTAGCCCTTTTTCCATCGTATCAGTCCATATTTTTTTCGCATATCCTTGTTCTGCTACATTTGAAATAGATTTAGGTTGATCGTATCCAACCCATACACCGGTTACGAGCTGCGGGGTGAATCCAATCATCCAGCTATCTGTTTCAGTAGAACCAGATTTTCCGGCATATGTTCTTGATAGTTTTGATAACATCGATTGACCAGTTACAGCGGCATAACTACTTAGTTTTTTATTAAACATGCCTGTCATCATTTCTTCCATCACAAACGCTTTGCTCTTGTCGAGAACTTGTTTACTCTCCAAATGAGCATCGTATAATATATTCCCTTCATGATCCATAATGCGGCGAATAAAAATCGGTTTCACCTCTTTTCCGCCGTTTGCGAACATGCTATAAGCATTCACCATCTCAATTGGCTTTACTGGAGATGTACCGAGAGCAAGAGAAGGAACATCTTTTAATGCACTCTTAATTCCGAATTGCTTCGCTGTTTTTGCGAGCGTATCTTCTCCTAAAAATAAATTCGTTTTCACAGCATATACGTTATCAGAAACTGCAAGGGCCTGTGCCATCGTTACAAAATCATCTGCATAATAATCTTTATAGTTTTTCGGTTTATATTTTGATATGCCATCTCCTAAAGTGAATACAGTGTATTCGCTTTTTAAGCGCGTAGCAGGGGTGAATCCGCGTTCTAAAGCCGCATAATATAAGAATGGTTTGAATGTAGAACCAGGCTGACGAGTGGCTTGTGTAGCCCTGTTAAATTGACTCGTATTATAATCAGTTCCACCAACAAGGGCAGCCACTTCACCCGTTTTTGGATTCATAGAGACGAGAGCAGTTTGTATGTTTGTCGTTTCAGGTATATGATCTTTTACAGATTGCTCTGCTGCAGATTGTAATTTAGGGTCTAGCGTTGTATAAATCTGCAAACCACCTCGTTGTAAAGCTTGCTCATCCAATCCGATATCACGAAGAAGAGAAGCCTGTACAGCATCTTGGAAATAAGGCGCGACCTCTGCCACTTTTTTCGTATCTAATGAGGCGAAAGTTAGCGGTTCTTTCTTTGCTGAAGCTGCTTGTTGCTTCGTAATATATCCTTGCTCCACCATTTCATCTAATATGAGAGATTGTCGTTCTTTAGCACGATCCTCTTTCAAAAAGGGAGAGTAGACACTTGGTCCTTTCGGGATGCCTGCGAGCATACTAGCTTCTGCTAATGTTAATTCTTTTGCTGTTTTCTCGAAATATAGACGGGACGCAGCTTCGATGCCGTAAGCGCCATGTCCGTAATAAATTGTATTTAAATATCCTTCTAAAATATGATTTTTATTATAATTTACTTCAAGGCGGACTGTGTACATTGCTTCTAATAGTTTCCGTTTCCACGTTTTATCATGATCTAAATATAGATTACGCGCGTATTGTTGTGTAATCGTACTAGCCCCCTGTACCTTTGCCATTGCCTTTAAATCAGCGACAATTGCACCTGCAATACGTTTCATATCGAAGCCGTGATGTTTATAAAACCTTTGATCTTCGATAGAAAGAGTAGCTTCTTTTACATAAGGAGAAATGTCATTAAGAGAGACGTTGTAACGTTTTTGTGTTTCATTACTTTGCCCAATAACAGTATCATCGTTCGCGTAAAAGACGCTTGTTTGCGGGACCGCAACAGGAGGAGGTCCCATGATCTTTGCAACTATAATAATAACAAAAAAGGAAAAAACGAAGAAAAGGACGCAAGAAAACATTGCGGTGAAGAAAAGACGTTTATATTTTTTAAGTTTTGGATTCATAGTTTGATCCATCTTTTTTCAACCCCTCATTAATACAAGCGTTATTGTATTAGTATTGAGGTTTTTTGTTTATTTTAAACAATGAAATTGTGAAAATAAAAAGAGCCCTTTCTATTAAGAAAGGAGCTCAAAGGCACGTGCTGGCCAATCGGTAATAATGACATCTACACCGTAATCAATCATAGTTTGTAAATCTTTATATTCGTTAATTGTATAAGGACGGAAAACGTATCCTTGTTTTTGCGCGAACTGAACAAATTCTTTTGTTAATAGCTGAAAGTTAGGATGTAAACCAATTGCTTTTCGATTTTTTGCCTCAGCAATAGGATCAGCCAGTGGTGTGTCATATAAAATTGCCCTTGGGATTTCAGGAGCGATTTCTGCTAATAATGAAACAGATTCATGGTTAAATGATGAAAATACAATCTGATTAGAAAGATGATATTCACGCACAAGTGCAACAACTTTTTCCTCAATATTTGGGTAGTGAATCACATCTGTTTTTAACTCAATATTGAGCTGTAAATTTGTTGTAGATAGCCAAATGAACACTTCACGCAACGTTGGAATTTTTGCTTCATGGAAAGAAGGGTCTTTATGGCTACCAGCGTCCAATGATTGTAGTTCCTCTACCGTTTTTTCAGAAACAAATCCTACGTCATTTGTTGTACGATCCACTGTTTCATCGTGGATCACGACAAGTTCACCGTCTTTTGATAGATGAACATCAAGTTCAATTCCATGAGCGCCAATGCGTTCAGCTTCTTGGAAGGCGATCATCGTATTTTCTGGATGTGTTCCTTTTACCCCACGGTGAGCGAAAATAAGTGGTTTATTCATGTGAAAATCTCCTTATTGTTTCTTTTCTTTCATTATGAAACTGCTTTGAAAAAATTACAATTGAATAGGACAAACATTTACAAAAGTCTAACAGTTGCATAAAAGTTAACGTTAACGTAAAATGTAATAATCAAGTGAAGGGAGGAATAAACATGTATAAAATTGATGAAGTAACAAAACAAGTCGGTTTAACAAAACGTACACTTCGTTATTATGAGGAAATTGGGTTAATTCATCCCCCGGAGCGTAGTGAGGGAAATATTCGCCTGTATACAGATGAGGATATTGCAAGAATTAAAAGGATTGTAGAAGCGAAAGAAGTACTAGGAATTACGCTTCAAGAAATGCAGCAGTTCTTATCGTTAAAAGAAAGAATGGAACAAAGAAGAAATAGCGAGAATCCTCGTGACCGTGAAGTGATTCAAGAAATCAAAGAGATGCTTGCAAAACAAGTGCAAACGTTAGACGAGAAAATGGAGCAAATGCAGCGTGTAAAGGCAGAACTCGAGGATAGTTTACATCGAGCAGTGACATTTTTAGAGAATACAAAAGGGGAGTAATCAAAATGGAGAGCAAACAAAAACTAGGGAGATTGATTACAGTGGTGGCTACCTTCCTTGCCTTTTCTGGTATAGGGGTAGTCGACCCGATCTTGCCGATTATTGCTGAGAAAATTGGCGCAACGCATTGGCAAGTTGAAATGCTATTTACAGCTTATATTTTAACAATGGCAATTATGATGTTACCAGCTGGTATATTTGCATCGAGATTTGGTGATAAACGAATGATGACAATTGGTCTTGCGATTGTGACTGTATTTGCGTTTATATGCGGTATATCGCAAACGATTGCTCAATTATCTCTTTTCCGCGCTGGATGGGGATTAGGAAATGCGATGTTTTTTGCGACAGCAATGACACTGTTAATAGCATTAAGTAAAGAAGTTCATGAAGCAGTAGGATTATATGAAGCAGCTATCGGTTTAGGTATGGCTGGTGGGCCGTTATTAGGTGGAATATTAGGTGGACATTCTTGGCGTTATCCGTTTTTCGCAACGAGTATTTTAATTTTCTTAGCATTTATTTTAGTATTCTTTTTTGTAAAAGAACCGGAGCGAAAAATGAAGCGTAAGGCGGCAGGTGTAGGGGAATTAGTTAATCTGGTGAAATATAAACCGTTCATGCAAGGTGCTATTTCAGGGATGTTATACTACTACGGATTTTTTGTCGTGTTAGCATATTCACCACTTATTATGCATTTATCTGCTATTCAATTAGGTTTTGTATTTTGTGGATGGGGATTAGCATTGGCATACGGTTCAGCAATTTTGGCGCATAAGCTAGAAGGTAAATACGAACCGAAAACATTGTTGAAAGTTAGTTTACTCGTATTTGCGGTTTTCTTAATTGCACTATTCTTCGTGAAAATTATGTGGTTACAAATCGTATTAATCGTTCTATCAGGATTAGCATCTGGATTAAATAATGCGTTATTTACAAGTTATGTCATGGATATTTCACCTTATGAAAGATCTGTTACGTCAGGTGTGTATAACTTCGTTCGTTGGTTAGGTGGCGCAATTGCTCCAATTTTATCAGGAGTTATCGGGCATACAGTTTCACCACAAAGTCCATTTTTAGTTGGGGGAATTGTTGTATTAGTGGGTTGCATTATGATCTTGGTTCCCATACGTAAACCTGAAGAAGTAGAGACAAAAACCCTTTCTTAAGAAAGGGTTTTCTTTATACATATATGTTAGAACGATCTGACTAAAATATATTTTCGGTATTTTTGTACTTTTAACTATACTTTTTGGATGTTTTGTTTTATTTTTGTTAGGGGACATTAATGATGTCCCTATTATAAATTTGCATCGAAAGGCGTGATTGTACGATGGAACTATGGTTCACTGAAAAACAAACAAAACATTTTGGGATTACGGCGCGTATTAACCGCACATTACATACGGAGCAAACAGAATTCCAAAAACTTGATATGGTTGAAACGGAAGAGTTCGGAAACATGCTTATTTTAGACGGCATGGTTATGACAACAGAAAAAGATGAGTTCGTTTATCATGAAATGGTAGCGCACGTACCTTTATTTACACATCCAAACCCTGAAAACGTATTAGTTGTTGGTGGCGGCGATGGCGGTGTTATTCGTGAAGTGTTAAAACACCCAAGCGTAAAGAAAGCAACTCTTGTTGAAATTGATGGAAAAGTAATTGAGTACTCTAAACAGTACTTACCATCAATTGCAGGTGCATTAGACAATGAGCGTGTAGAAGTAAAAGTAGGAGACGGTTTCCTACACATCGCAGAAAGCGAAAATGAATATGACGTAATTATGGTAGATTCTACTGAACCAGTAGGGCCAGCAGTAAACTTATTTACGAAAGGTTTCTACGCTGGAATCTCTAAAGCGTTAAAAGAAGATGGTATTTTCGTTGCACAAACGGACAACCCTTGGTTTACACCAGAATTAATTACAACTGTGTTTAAAGATGTAAAAGAGATTTTCCCAATTACTCGTTTATACACAGCAAATATTCCAACATACCCAAGTGGCCTTTGGACATTCACAATTGGATCTAAAAAACACGATCCATTAGAAGTAAGTGAAGAGCGTTTCCACGAAATTGAAACGAAATATTACACGAAAGAACTGCATAATGCAGCATTCGCATTACCGAAATTTGTTGGCGATTTAATTAAGTAAGAAAATCGAATTTTAACAAATAAAGTGTGAGTAGCTCATTTAAGGTGTTTGTCCAGGAGACTTGAACATGCTAGCTATTTACACTTCTATAAATAAAATAGTCTTCTTATTATTAAACAGAAGACCCCGGTAAATCGAGAAAGAGGAGCAGTGCGCTCCAAATTTGAGAAATAATGAAAGGTTGGGATACCTTAAGTTCCACATAAGGAGGAAAAGAATATGCGTTTTGATGAAGCTTATTCAGGTAAAGTATTTATTAAAAGTCATCCAAGTTTTGAAGAGTCAAAGGTAGTTATTTATGGGATGCCTATGGATTGGACAGTAAGTTACCGTCCAGGATCTCGCTTTGGCCCTGCACGTATTCGTGAAGTATCAATCGGCCTTGAAGAATATAGTCCGTATTTAGATCGTGAACTAGAAGAGGTAAAATATTTTGATGCGGGTGATATTCCATTACCATTCGGAAATGCACAACGCAGCTTAGACATGATTGAAGAGTATGTATCAAAACTTTTAGATGCCGGTAAGTTTCCACTAGGTCTCGGCGGTGAGCACTTAGTGTCTTGGCCAATTTTTAAGGCAATGGCAAAAAAATATCCGGATTTAGCAATCATCCACATGGATGCTCATACTGATTTACGTGAATCGTATGAGGGGGAGCCTTTATCCCACTCTACACCAATTCGTAAAGTGTGTGATTTAATTGGTCCGGAAAACGTATATTCTTTCGGAATTCGTTCTGGAATGAAGGAAGAATTTGAATGGGCGAAAGAAGTAGGTATGAACTTGTACAAATTTGACGTATTAGAGCCTTTAAAAGAAGTATTACCGAAACTTGCAGGACGTCCAGTCTATGTCACAATCGACATTGACGTATTAGACCCAGCTCACGCTCCAGGAACAGGAACGTTAGAAGCTGGAGGTATCACATCTAAAGAACTATTAGATTCCATCGTAGCAATCGCAAATTCAAATATAAATGTAGTTGGAGCAGACTTAGTAGAAGTAGCTCCGGTCTACGACCATAGTGATCAAACTCCAGTTGCAGCAAGCAAATTCGTGCGGGAAATGCTGCTCGGTTGGGTGAAATAAAAGCGGAAGCGGCTCGTTTAGAATGTGAGGCGGATGGAGCTTCAGATGTAGAGGCGTTTTTTGCCTCGAAGGAAGAAGCGAAGCCACCGAGCATTCTAGCCGCTGTAGCTGGATAAAATAAGAGCCTCCCATAATATATAGGAGGCTCTTTTTCTTATGCAATTTTCTCTTCCGAAGTAATTCCGCGGATTTCATCAGCAGGGCGGATGGGATATTTGCGGAACACGATTGATCCGATGTATCCGACAATCGTGGTAACGATTCCGCATAATACGGCAGCAATCGTTACTTTTATAACGTCATTAAATCCGAATAAGACAAGAAGTCCTGGAATTGGTGATGCTGTTCCTGGCGCATTATTAACGAGCTGGAATAGCGATGTAATAATACCGGCAAGTGCACCGCCAACGAAGTTTGTCATATAAATTGGAATTGGATTTGCTGAGACAACATCTGCTTGTGTTAAAGGCTCGATTGCTACAGCGATTGTATCTTTCTTTGAACAGATTTTTAGTCGTTTAAAGAAAATAAAGTTCATTGGGGCTGAGGCTGCTACGGCAAGACTACCAATTGCCATTGGTAAACCTGTTAGTCCAAGCATGGCAGTGAGTGCCATAGAACTTAATGGAGAGGTAGAAATAACCGTTATCAATCCACCAAGCATAATACCCATAATGATAGGGCTTTCTGTAGTTGCAACTGAAATCATAGAACCGATTTTACCAAGTGTGGCGTTAACGAGCGGATCCATAAGCATTGCCATCCCACGTGAGATTGGTGCAGCGATAAATAGAATTGCCAAAAATTCTACACCAGCTGGTAATTTCTTTTCGAGAAACTTCACGACGAATGCACAAACGTATCCAGCGAAAAAACCTGGTAAAATACCGAAGCCACTAGTAGCGATACCGATTAAAACAGCATATACGGGTGAAACACCAATTGCTAATGCTACTAAAATTGCCGCTGCGACACCGCTCATACTACCAGAAGCTTCTCCTACTGATTGTAAAAAGTCATTATGAAACATTTCTCCACCAATATAACGATGAAATGCTTCAATAAGAAAACTTGCGATTGCTGCATTAGCTAAAGCACCCATTGCTTTCATTCCGTAAGGAGCGCGGTAACTGAAAAGTGTAAATAGACAAAGTACAACAAGTAATAGTGCTAAACCTTGCAAGATAGCCATTTGAAAACTGTCTCCTTTGATTTTTGTAATAAAAATTTGTATCATTCAATAATAATATAAAAGTGCATGAAACGGAAAAAATTTTTATTGGGAAATGGCTGTAAAGAAAAAACTCTTACAATAATGTAAGGAAAGTGTAAGGCATTTCGATAGAGTATAGTATGCCGTTTTTCGTATAATACGGGTATGGATGTATGACTAGAGAGAAAGAAGTGCAAACAGGAGGCGCATGTATGAAATTGGTAATTAAAGTTTTAGCTGTGTTCGCTATCATTTTAGGTGGAACAGCATATTATTTAAACACAAAAACAGAAGGTGTGCATGCTTTTGTAGACAACTTCTTTTCAAATAAAGAAATACAAGACTATTATGCAGTTATAGATAAAGGCGAGAAAAAAGATGATGAATATTTGTATACATTTAAAGGGTATACAGAAGACGGAAAGCTACAAGTTATTAAAAGAATGGTGAACCGTGAATTGCATACGGGTGCTTTTATAAAAATTTATGCAAAAGGTATGCAAGGAAAAGGGTGGGCTGAAATCCCGAAAGAGTCAATCCCGCAAAAAGCGTTGCAAAAAATAGAAAAACCATAAAAGGAGCGAATCGTTCGCTCCTTTTTTAGTGCGTTAAAATAGTGATAGATGAATTATCTTTGTTAGAAATAATTTTTGCACGTCCGCCAATTGGGAAAGTAAAAATTGGAGTTGTATGTCCGAAACTTGCATTTGCAATGATCGGGATATGTGTAAGTTCAGGCTTTGAAGCAAACATCTCTTGAATGTCTTCAATCGTACATTCTGCGTCTTTTTGCATTCTTCCTATTACAATACCTTTTATATATTCAAAATCTTGCTGCCCCATAAGAGAATGTAAATATCGATCGAAAGTTTTAAGTGTAGCTTTTCCTGTTAAGCTATCCTCTTCAAGAAACAAAATTTTACCCTGTAAGTTTGGCATATATGGTGTGCCTTGCAGTAAATTAAATGTGCTCATATTGCCACCAACAATATCTCCTGTAGCTTCACCTTCTTGAATTGAAACATACCCTTCATTTTTAACAAATGCACGATTTTCCTGATTAATGTACCAAGAGTCATCGCTCCACGTTTCTGACGGTATGATTTCAATAGGTTCATTAGACGTTAAACATTTTAAAAAGTAATCGGCCGTGTAATCGAGTCCTTTCTCCATTCCAAATGAGGAGAAGTGGGGCCCTGAGTATGTGATGAGTCCTGTTTTTGTATAAATTGCGTTATTTAAGGCGGTAATATCAGAATAGCCACAGAAAAATTTCGGGTTTGCACGAATTAAATCATAATCGAGATGTTTCAGTAAACCATTAGAGTTATATCCGCCAAGTGTTGTCAAAATACCTTTCACATTAGGATCTCTAAATGCCTCGTGAAGGTCTTGAACGCGTGAAGAAATAGAAGAAGAAGCAAAGCGATCTATCTCTTCAGCGTGTTTTGAGAATGTAACTTGAAAGCCCATGTCAGTTAATCTTTTTATAGCAAGTTTTCTATTTTCATTTGAAACAATACTTAAACTACAAGATGGTGAAATCACCCTTATTTCATCACCCTTTTTTAACTTTGTTGGTAGCACTAGGTTCACCTCTTAAATTAATAGAATATTTAGATTTTAAAAACATTTTATCATATGAAATAAGGTGAAAGGGAATTATTTTTGGAAATGGAGTTTTCCTGATTTTTCAGCAGACAGACAGAGGCTTTTTTTGATATGATAGGAAAAGTGATTTATTATAAGTAGTATTTAATATCTATAACATTTGAAAGGTGTGCAAGACGTGGAGAAACAACTTGCAGGCTTGCCGGTGCATGTTCATTTCGTAACAGAAATCCGTGAAGGGGCGCGTAAGGAAACCGTTGCTTTTGAAGCAAATGGTCAATACTATGTAAAAGGTCAAGGTACATACGTAACTTTCCAAGAGCCGAACGAGCAAGGCGAAGTGAAAACAATTATTAAAATTCAAAATGAACAAGTTCTCATTATGCGTTCAGGTGCTGTTTCGATGCGTCAAACGCATGTGAAAGGTGAATGGACAACAGGTACGTATACGAGTGAACTTGGTACGTTTGCATTGCAAACAAAGACTGATAACGTTCTTTTTAAATGGTCGGATGAAAAGAAAAAAGGACAACTCTTCTTAACGTACGCATTGCTTCTAAGTGAACAAGAAGCTGGCAGATATACTATTACGATTAATTTGAAGGAGGCAAAATAATGAATTCTTTAGAACAAGTAAAAGGATTGATTAAAGAAGAAATTCAAGCTGCTGTATTAAAAGCAGAATTAGCAACAGAAGAACAAATTCCAACTGTTGTATTAGAATCTCCAAAAGATAAAACACATGGTGATTTCTCTACAAACATGGCAATGCAACTTGCACGTGTTGCGAAAAAAGCACCTCGTATGATTGCAGAAGAATTAATTGCAAACTTCGATAAAGCAAAAGCTTCTATTGAAAAAATCGAAATCGCAGGTCCTGGTTTCATTAACTTCTACATGGATAATAGCTACTTAACAGACTTAATCCCAACAATCGTTAATGCTGGTGAAGCTTACGGTGAAACTAATACTGGGAAAGGTGAAAAAGTACAAGTTGAGTTCGTATCTGCGAATCCAACAGGTGACCTTCACTTAGGACATGCACGTGGTGCGGCAGTAGGTGACACGTTGTGTAATGTATTAGCAAAAGCAGGATACGATGTATCTCGTGAATACTACATTAACGATGCTGGTAACCAAATTCATAACTTAGCTCTTTCTGTTGAAGCTCGTTACATGCAAGCGTTAGGTTTAGATAAAGAAATGCCAGAAGACGGTTACCACGGTGCGGATATTATCGGTATCGGTCAACGTCTAGCAGAAGAGTTTGGCGATCGTTATGCGAAAGCTGATGCGAAAGAAAGCTATGAATTCTACCGTGAGTACGGTTTAAAATATGAATTAGCAAAACTTCAAAAAGACTTAGAGAGCTTCCGTGTTAAGTTCGATGTATGGTTCTCTGAAACATCATTATACAAAAACGGAAAAATTGATGCTGCACTTGCAGTATTAAAAGAGCGTGAAGAGATCTTTGAAGAAGACGGCGCAACTTGGTTCCGTTCAATGACTTACGGTGATGACAAAAACCGTGTATTAATTAAAAACGATGGTTCTTACACATACTTAACGCCAGATATCGCTTACCACCGTGATAAATTAGAGCGTGGTTTCGATAAATTAATCAACATTTGGGGTGCTGACCACCACGGTTACATTCCTCGTATGAAAGCTGCTATTCAAGCGCTTGGTTACGATAAAGAAACGCTTGAAGTAGAAATCATCCAAATGGTACAACTATACCAAAACGGTGAAAAAGTGAAGATGAGTAAACGTACAGGTAAAGCAGTTACACTTCGTGAGCTTATGGAAGAAGTAGGCGTAGACGCAATGCGTTACTTCTTCGCAATGCGTAGTGGTGATTCTCACTTAGACTTCGATATGGACTTAGCTGTATCAAAGTCTAACGAAAACCCAGTATACTATGCACAATATGCACACGCTCGTGTATGCAGTATCCTTCGTCAAGGTGAAGAATTAGGACTAGCTACAGGCGGAGACGTGAATTACAAACTTGTTACTTCTGAGAAAGAAGTAGAGTTACTGAAAAAACTTGGTGAATTCCCGGCGGTAGTTGCGGATGCAGCACAAAAACGTATCCCGCACCGCATTACAAGCTATGCATTTGAATTAGCCGCAGCATTACACAGCTTCTACAATGCAGAAAAAGTATTAAACCAAGATAACCTAGAATTAAGTAAGGCTCGTTACGAGTTAATGAAAGCAGTACGCACTACACTTCAAAACGCATTAGCAATCGTAGGAGTATCTGCACCAGAAAAAATGTAATAGACAAAAGAAAAGATGCTTATTTTTGTTTAGAAGTGATATATGAGTTGACATAAAAACATCTAATCAGTCTATAGACTGGTTAGATGTCAAAGAAAGAAAACCAACGAAAAGCTGTATGGCTTGATAAGGTGAAGTTGAAACAGAAAAAGAGATGGCAAAGCTATCTCTTTTTCTGTGCCCAATTTTCTACTCTAAATATATGTGACGAATATATGTTATGGTGATGAAGTGAAAATAGAAAAATGCCAATTAACTATTGATTTTTAGGAACGATTCTAGAATAATAGACTGTTGGGGGTAAGATTATCAAAAATCCATATATGTATTATTAGTTGGTGGAATGTTACTAGGAAAGAGTGTGTTGCTGTAAAAAATATTATTACAGCTATGCCAAATACTAAAATAACAATGCATCTAACCAAGTATCTAAACAATTAGTAATCAATCTTGAAAACTTCCAGCTTAGTTAAGAAACTAGGGTTGGTATGTTTAAAATAGTACATATAGTACAAATAAAGTTTTCATGATTTGATAAAAAATAATGAAAGGATATAAATCTCTCGGTTTTGATATTATCATCACATATAAGCTCATTTTAACTCTTCGACATAGCTATGGAACCCATTAGGTAAAGTGTTTTTTCTCGACACTCATTTATATACTCCAAAAATGAAAAGGCTGAATTTCGTATTTCTATGCGATTTATATGAAATCAGTTGACAATCATACTCTTTTTTAGTTACCCCCAAATTCGGTCCACTGTATTCAAATTTGGAGAATATGACTTTCATCTTGCATAGGCAACCAATACTTCATTCAGAGCGTTTTTAATTATATAGTGCTGGCGGTGGAACGCTTCTTGTTCTACTTGTTTTGGTGTGTAGGTCGGTTGTGTAACTAAACACAAAACGTCTTAACATATGGCCAATTTCACCTCAACTCATAATAACAGAAGGCACATCTTCAATGACATCTTTTAGAATACGAGTATCCTAGCATGTTTCACAGTCGTAACCTTCTTCGACGGATATGCTAAATTCGATTATAGATTGTACTTCTTGTTATTCTTTAGGAGGATAAGTAAGGAAGTTGACCAAATGCATATTTACTGTGAAGTAGCTCTTCCATACTTGTCGGCAATGAAATTTTCACATTTACAGAGCAAACGTTTGCGTTGGTGATGATAATAGCTATCAAACACATTTTAGTAGAGTGGCTTAATGACATTGATATAGTAGAATCTTTGTCATAGTATATTTGTTCTAGAATCTAGAAATATTTAATTTTATAGGGAGGATAACAGAAAGCATGTATTTAAAAAGGATAACTTCAATTTTTTCGATTATAATGATTTTCATGTTTACTATAGGTCAGAGTCTTTTACCTATAGTAGCTAATGCGCAAGAGTTAAACACTGCAGGACTTGTGGATAGCTTTCAGATTAATAAAACAAATCTAAGTACCACAGAACGGACTAAAGTAACTGTAAACTTCAGTGAAAAAGATGGACTTAGGCTGAAGCCAGGAGACACACTAACATTAACACTGCCTCCAGAATTAAAAGGATTAGATAAAGAGTTTCCATTAGATGACTATGGTACTTGTAAAGTCACTGCAGGTACTGTGGTATGTACATTTAATGATAAAGTGAGTACACATCAAAATATTAAAGGATATTTAAACTTTTTCGTGGAAGCTGCTAATGTAGGAACGGATGAAAAGAAAGAGATTGAAACCAATTTCGGTACAAATGTAGATAAGCAATCTGTAACAATTACCGGCCCAAGCAGTGGTGGTCCAGAACCTGGAAAGCCACCGTTTTTTTATAAAACTGGTGATATGAATTCAGGTAAGGACGATGAAGTACGTTGGTTCTTGAATATAAACTTAGCTAAAGAAGAGCTAAGTCGTGATATTGTTGTGACCGATAATTTACAGGAAGGTCAAACACTTAATAAGGATAGTTTCTATATAATTGTAGATGATTATCTAGGGCGTCGATCTGTAACGCTACAAGAGTTTGAAAAGCAAGGTTATGGAACGATTACCTTTACTGGAGACAGATCATTTAAAGTTGTGCTTAATAAGAATAAAGCACGTCTTGCTGCCTTTACGATTGGTTATACATCTACTATAACGGAAGCTGGGAAGAAGCAAGAGTTTTTTAAGAATGATTATACGATTGATTACCAAGTTATAAACAAAGAACCAGTTACTGAATCGGGTACTCATCCAGTCGAAAATATGACAGCTGGCGGTGGTGCTGAAGGTAACGTGGTTCCAAGAGGAACGATAAAAATTGTGAAGCATATTGAAGGGGATGAAGAAAAAGTAATCCCAAATGTTTCATTTAAGTTGTATAAAGAGTCTGGTGAACAAGTTGGAGATGTACATGTAACAGATGGAAAAGGGATAATTGAAATCTCTAATTTACAACCAGGGAAATATTATGTGCAAGAAGTTTCAGCTCCAGACTATGTTGATTTCGACCCTCAAGCAAAAGTAATTTTTGAAGTTAAATCAGATGCTGTAAATGGAGTTAAGTTGCTAATTCCGAATAAAGTGAAAACCACATCTATTGCAGGGACAAAGACGTGGAAAGGCGATAACGAGAAAGATCGTCCAAGTACAATCAAAGTAGAATTACTACAAAATGAGAAAGTAGTAGACACGAAAGAAGTAACAGCGGCAGATGGTTGGAAATACAAATTTGACAACCTAGCAGCCTATGATGCAAATGGAGTAGCGTACAAGTATGAAGTAAAAGAACAACCGATAGATGGATACACAACAGAAGTAAATGGTTATGACATTACAAATACAAAAGTGGTACAAACAACCAAAGTAGAAGGAACGAAAACATGGAAGGACGGAAATGCGGAAGGCCGTCCGACGATGATTAAAGTAGACTTACTACAAAACGGTACAGTGATTGCGACACAAGAAGTAAGTGAAGCAACAGGCTGGAAATATGAATTTAAAGATTTGGCAATAAACGATGCAGGCGGAAAAGCATATAAGTATGAAGTGAAAGAACAAGCAGTAGACGGATATGAATCCAAAGTAAATGGTTATGACATCACGAATACAAAAGTAGGCAAGACATCAGTTGCAGGAACGAAGACGTGGAAAGGTGGCACAGAGGAAGAGCATAAAGCCATCAAAGTAGACTTACTACAAAACGGTACAGTGATTGCGACACAAGAAGTAAGCAAAGAAACAGGTTGGAAGTATGAATTTAAAGATTTAGTAGCGTTCGATGAAAATGGAAAAGCATACAAGTATGAAGTGAAAGAACAACCGGTAGCTGGATACGAATCCAAAGTAAATGGTTATGACATCACGAATACAAAAGTAGGCAAGACATCAGTTGCAGGAACGAAGACGTGGAACGATAACAATGCGTCAGATCGTCCGAAAACCATCAAAGTAGATTTAGTACAAAAAGATAACTCACAAGCACAAAAAGAAACAGTGATTGCAACGCAAGAAGTAAGTGAAGCAACAGGTTGGAAGTATGAGTTTAAAGATTTAGCAGCGTATGATGAAAATGGAGTAGCATACAAGTATGAAGTGAAAGAACAGTCGGTAGCTGGATATGAATCAAAAGTCAATGGTTATGACATCACAAATACAAAAGTAGGCGAAACAAAAGTAGAAGGAACGAAGACATGGAAAGACGA
Source organism: Bacillus sp. NPDC094077 (assembly GCF_050279465.1). Classification (NCBI taxonomy): domain Bacteria; kingdom Bacillati; phylum Bacillota; class Bacilli; order Caryophanales; family Bacillaceae; genus Bacillus; species Bacillus sp. NPDC094077. Next base: position 72,773 of record NZ_JBNNUF010000016.1, read on the forward strand.
TAACGCAACAGATCGTCCGGAAATGATCAAAGTAGATCTTTTACAAAACGGTAAAGTAGTAGATACAAAAGAAGTAACAGCGGCAACAGAATGGAAGTACACGTTTGAAAAGCTACAAGCATACGATGCAAACGGAGCAGCGTACAAGTATGAAGTGAAAGAACAGTCGGTAGCTGGATATGAATCAAAAGTCAATGGTACTGATATCACAAATACAAAAGTAGGCAAAACAAAAGTAGAAGGAACGAAAACATGGAAAGACGATAACGCGAAAGATCGTCCGGAAATGATTAAAGTAGACCTTTTACAAAATGGTACAGTGATTACGACGCAAGAAGTAAGCAAAGCAACAGACTGGAAATACGAATTCAAAGATTTAGCAGCATATGATGCAGAAGGTAAGGCATACAAGTATGAAGTGAAAGAACAGCCAGTAGCTGGATATGAATCCAAAGTAAATGGCACTGATATCACAAATACAAAGGTAGGTCAAACAAAAGTAGAAGGAACGAAGACATGGAAAGACGATAACGCAACAGATCGTCCAAGCACAATCAAAGTAGACCTACTACAAAACGGTAAAGTAGTAGACACGAAAGAAGTAACAGCAGCAAGTGAATGGAAGTACACGTTTGAAAACCTACAGGCTTACGATGCAGAAGGTAAGGCATACAAGTATGAAGTGAAAGAACAACCGGTACCAGGATATGAATCCAAAGTAAACGGTACTGACATCACAAATACAAAAGTAGGTGAAACAAAAGTAGAAGGAACGAAGACATGGAAAGACGATAACACAAAAGATCGTCCGGAAATGATCAAAGTAGATCTTTTACAAAACGGTAAAGTAGTAGATACAAAAGAAGTAACAGCGGCAACGAACTGGAAGTACGCGTTTGAAAAACTCCAAGCATACGATGCAAACGGGGTAGCATACAAGTATGAAGTGAAAGAACAGCCAGTAACTGGATATGAATCCAAAGTAAATGGTACTGACATCACAAATACAAAAGTAGGCAAAACAAAAGTAGAAGGAACGAAGACATGGAAAGACGATAACGCGAAAGATCGTCCGGAAATGATTAAAGTAGACCTTTTACAAAATGGTACAGTGATTGCGACGCAAGAAGTAAGCAAAGCAACAGACTGGAAATACAAGTTCAAAGATTTAGCAGCGTATGATGAAAATGGAGTAGCGTACAAGTACGAAGTGAAGGAACAAGCAGTACCGGGATATGAATCCAAAGTAAGTGGTACTGACATTACAAATACAAAAGTAGGCGAAACAAAAGTAGAAGGAACGAAGACATGGAAAGACGATAATGCGAAAGATCGTCCGGAAATGATCAAAGTAGATCTTTTACAAAACGGTAAAGTAGTAGATACAAAAGAAGTAACAGCGGCAACAGACTGGAAGTACACATTTGAAAAACTCCAAGCATATGATGCAAACGGAGTAGCGTACAAGTATGAAGTGAAAGAACAAGCAGTACCAGGATATGAATCCAAAGTAAGTGGTACTGACATCACAAATACAAAAGTAGGCAAAACAAAAGTAGAAGGAACGAAGACATGGAATGACGGAAATGCAACAGACCGTCCGACAATGATCAAAGTAGACTTACTACAAAACGGGAATGTGATTAAAACACAAGACGTATTAGCAGTAATGGGTTGGAAATATATATTCGCAGATTTAGCAGCATATGATGCGGAAGGAAAGGCTTACGAGTATACAGTGAAAGAACAGCCAGTAGCTGGATATGAATCCAAAGTAAACGGTACTGACATCACAAATACAAGAGTAGGTCAGACAAAAGTAGAAGGAACGAAAACGTGGAAAGACGATAACGCAACAGATCGTCCGGAAATGATTAAAGTAGACCTTTTACAAAATGGTACAGTGATTGCGACGCAAGAAGTAAGCAAAGCAACAGGCTGGAAATATGAATTCAAAGATTTAGTAGCGTATGATGAAAATGGAGTAGCGTACAAGTATAAAGTGAAGGAACAACCGGTAGCTGGATATGAATCTAAAGTAAGTGGTACTGACATCACAAATATAAAAGTAGGCGAAACAAAAGTAGAAGGAACGAAAACATGGAAAGACGATAACGCAACAGATCGTCCAAGCACAATCAAAGTAGACTTACTACAAAACGGTAAAGTAGTAGACACGAAAGAAGTAACAGCAGCAAGTGAATGGAAGTACACGTTTGAAAAGCTCCAAGCATACGATGCAAACGGAGTAGCGTACAAGTATGAAGTGAAAGAACAGCCAGTAGCTGGATATGAATCCAAAGTAAATGGTACTGACATTACAAATACAAAAGTAGGCAAAACAAAAGTAGAAGGAACGAAAACATGGAAAGACGATAACGCGAAAGATCGTCCGGAAATGATTAAAGTAAATCTACTACAAAATGGTACAGTGATTGCGACGCAAGAAGTAAGCAAAGCAACAGGCTGGAAATACGAATTCAAAGATTTAGCAGCATATGATGCAGAAGGTAAGGCATACAAGTATGAAGTGAA
>NZ_JBNNUF010000017.1:0-48968 GCF_050279465.1 Bacillus sp. NPDC094077
CTAATCTTAACTTGTTTATCAGCTCTTCCTATATATTCTATATTTCCATCAGGTAAATATTTAACTAAATCACCTGTCCTATATAATCTATCATTTGAACTATTCTTGAATGGGTGTGGGATAAATGATGCCTCTGTTAATTCAGGTTGATTCAAATATCCTCGTGCTAATGCGATACCGCCTATATAAAGTTCACCCACTGTTCCAATAGGGACACGCTTATGATCTTTATTTAATACATATGCCTCTACATTTGGCATGGGCCGACCAATAGGAGGTGCTCCATCTCCTTTATATATTCCCGCGACAGTATAAACTGTGGTTTCTGTTGGACCATACGCATTAATAAAAAGGTGATTTTGCATCCAGCGTTTTGCAACTTTTTCACTACAGGCTGATCCCGCAGAAGTCACAACCTGTAAATCTTTAAATACAGATTCATCTAACAAATTAAGTACCGTAGGTGGTAAAAGTGCATGTGTAATTTTATTTTTTTGCAAGAACTGAGTAAGTGGTTCAACTGGCATAATATCGTGTTGACTACATACATATAAGGTTCCACCTGAAACTAGGCTGGCAAATATCTCAAATACTGAAGCATCAAATGATAATGAAGCAAATTGAATAGTTTTACTGTCTGCATTCATTTTTGTTAAATTAATACTAGAAATAATAAAATTATATAAGCTCTTTTGTTCAATTAATACCCCTTTGGGTTTTCCTGTAGATCCAGATGTATAGATTACATATGCCAAATTATCTAGTTTAACTTCAATTGTAGGATTTATACTTTTTTCTTTCGAAATATTCATTTCATGTTCTTTTATATCAATACAGTCTATTTCTTTAGGTATCCACTGTGTTGAATGGCTTTTGGTTAGCAATACTTGTATATTGGCATCTTTCAAGATATATTCAAGTCTCTTTGTTGGATATGCGGGATCTAGTGGGACATATGCACCACCAGCTTTTATTATTCCTAATATACTTACAATCATCTCTAAAGAACGTTCTATATAAACCCCTACCATACTTTCAGGTCCTACGTTTCGTTTCTGTAGATAAAAAGCTAATTGATTTACTTTTTCATTTAATTCCTTATAGGTTAACCTTTGTTCTTTATATACCAACGCGACAGAATTCGGATTCTGAATCACTTGCTGTTCAAATAATTTTTGAACATAATGTTCTGATTTATCAGTAAATTCAAGGCTAATATTCATTATATCGCTCCTCTAATATCATATTTAACAATAATCATAGTACTTATATATCTTGATTTACTCTTTCTTAAAATCCATAATATTATCAATAGATATATAAAACAGGTTTAGGTTCCGAAAATTTGATTATTTAATTTATTTTCTTCATTAAACTGATAATTATTATATTTCTAAACATTAGGGTCAATTTTATCCACCCTTAATACGGTTTATTTCACCGACTAATCAAAATTTTTATATCGCATTTAAAAAATTAATGAACATAAAAACTTTTAGAAAGTCCTAAAGGTTTTTATGTTCATTATTAATTTTATTACCCATAGCAATCATTAATTTTTTAGGGTATACACTTAAATATAAAAAATATTATTACTTACAAAATCATGCTTCTGTAATAGAGCTATTATTTACTTGATCGTTTTTAACATATAAAAATTTATTCATAAGTAGTGAAACAATAACTGGCAAAATACCAATAACAAACAAAGTAAACATAAATGTTGTATTAGCAAATAACCAACCAACTAAAAATGAACCTATTCCCATACCACCTATAATTAAAACATCAATAGCTGCAAATACTCTTCCCGAAGCATTGTCAGGAGTTTCTTCCTGAATAATAGTCATAATAGGTGCTTCCGGCAACATAGTAAAAATACCTATAAATAAAACTGCTAAATATGCCACGAAAACATGATTTATTCCACCACAAATAATACAAGCAATAAAAGAACCTAATACGCTTATCCAAATTATAAAAGTAAGATTTTTCTTACCAAAGTGTCCACCTAATAAAGTTCCGATAACACAACCTAATCCATTAATCGCTAAATAATATCCCGTACCTGAACCTGCTTGTCCAGTGATATCAGCAAGATATGGAACAAAAACAAAGACTGATCCAACAACTATATGAATAAAGCATAAAATAATAGAGACAGAAAAAATCTTTTTATTGAATAAAATAAATTTAAATCCCTCTACAATATTATTTAGAGAATCTGAAATTTTAACCTTTTGTTCAGTTTGCAACAATCCATCAAAATTTTGATTGATAGATTTTGGTATAAAACACACTAAAACTAAACAAATTAAATATACTAGAACATTAATTAAAAACGCCCAAAATAAATCGTTTAAACCAACCAATACGCCTCCAATAATAGGAGCTATCATAAGAGAAATTGTACCTAATGAAGTCGTAAGTGTATTCATTGCTAATAATGAATCCTTATCAACTAATTTTTTACCAATTGTCAATCTAATAGGGTAATCTATAGTTCCTACAAACACCTGAATTAAGGAAACTAGAAGAAACACATATAAAGAATTAATTTTTAAGAAAGAAAATATAATAAGCATTGTCATAGATAGTACATTTAAAAGATTTATAAAAATAATTATTTTTTTCCTCGGAAATCTATCAATTATATAACCAGATATGGGTGAAAAAAGTATATATGGAATTTGTCTTGTAAGACCAAATATCGCAACTCCTGTAGTTCCAAATTGCTGATAAATCAAAGCGGTCATTGCAACTACATAATTCCAATTCGCAATACTTGTTAAGAAACCGGAATATAAAAAACTTTGAAAACCGGGAAAATGAAACGTTTGCTTCAAATACTTAAATAAATTCATAAACTCTCCTTAAGAATAAATTAATAAAAACTCGCTCAATTCTTGTTTAATTTCATCAAAAAAGATTTTCCCTAAATTAGAAAACTCAGCTTCGTTTTCTAAAATCTCCACACCTTTTTCCAATCTCAAAATAAATTCTTTTTCCAAGTTATCCATTGTTATTTTTTCCTCTTCAGATAAAACAACTTCAGATTCTTTTATTTTAGAAAATACTTTTAAAACTCTCCATAACACATATGTAGCATGTAACGTACCATTTAACCAACGTTTATCTTCTCTTAAAGGAGAATCTGCTTTTTTAGTTAAATTTTCAATCATTCTTCCAAATGTTTGTTTAACCATTAATGCTTGATGTCCACTTTCATGTATTAAAACATCAACAAAATTCATAGCATTCCAACCTGGTTTATTTTTCAAAAATATTGCCCCAAATGAATATGCTCCAGTAGCCGAAGTAAAATTATCACCATTAGAATCAATCAAAACAATCTTTTTTGATAATAATTTTATTTGTTTATAAGCTTCTGGCCAAGCCTCTTCAATAATACTTAAAGCTCTATTAATTAATTCACATTCTTCTGTAGTTGGAACATTCATTTTCAATACAATTTCTCTATTTAAATCTTTTGAATTACTTTCAGATAAAATATCAAGTGAACGACTAACCCAATCATTATCATTTATAGAATTAAACCATGACTTATCTTGTTCTGAGATAGCAAGATTTTCTTTTAAAAGCTCAACATTGTCAGGATCACGATAAATTGACCAAGCCATAGATGGATGGTATTTTAACTCATCTGAAAAATCTATTTCATGCTTACTTAATAATTCTTTATATGTATCTAAAAGGGCTAATAAAAATTCATTTGCTTCATATTTCAACTTAGATTCCTCTAGAGTAATAGTAAATATGTCTTCTATTCTTTCCATTAATTAAACATCTCCTATCAAATATTAGATTAATAAATTATATAGAACACGATTCACATAATTCATTTTTCAACACATCCTCTGTTCTTACAATATCACCTGTTTTAAAAGTTAAAACTTTATTTTTAGTTAAAGGCTCATATGTACCTGTTAACCAAGAAAACCATTCTAAAAACTGATAATGTGATGATAATGTAATTCCTGAAACAACAGAAGGATACTTTCTTCCTCGTTTCTTTTGCATCCCAATAATTAAATCCTCATAATCACTTTTGTCTAAATTTTGTCTTATATATTCTTCATAGCATGTAAAACAAGCTGTTTCTTCTGGTATAAATAATGGACCAATCTGTTGAGCAAAGCTTCCTATATAAGGAATTTTTAACTTTATACACGCTTCATTTACCCACCTATTCAATATAAATCTTGGTTCATCAGCTTCTACAAAAATAAAATCAAGACCATCAGCAAACGAATAAACATCTTCTAAATTTTCAACATAACTATTAATACATTCCACATTAACATCTCTATTAAATGAATTTATTCTTTTTTTAATAATTTCGGCTTTAAATTCACCAATTTGATTTTCATCATAAAAAATCTGCCTAACTAAATTAGAGGATTCAATTTTATCTCCATCCATTAATTTAAGATAACCAACACCAGTAGCTCCAAGCATCATTGCTAATAAGCTACCTGTTCCTCCCATGCCTATAATTCCAACTTTGGCATTTCTAATTTTTTCAAAAGCTTCCCAGGGATTATTTTTTAAATCCGGAAAATTTTCAAACAAATCAATTAAAGTAAAATACCGATCATATTGTTCATTAGAAAGCCATTCTGGAACCTTTCTTTTATTACATTCAACTACAATTCCATTTTCAGAAAATGTCTCTAATATTTCCTCAATTTCTACTTCTGTTATATCATAATTTTCCAATCTTAATTCATTAACAATTTGCTTTATATTTTTAGTGCCATCACATTTTTCAAGTAAACATTCAAGTATAGATTCTGCTTTTTCAATTCTCATATGACGCCCCATATGACTGTTTAGAAATATATCTCCATTCGACAGTTTTATAGGCTCAATCGACGATGATACTATAGGGAATTCAATTTGTTTTTTCATTATAGTAACCTCTCTAAAATAGAATATTGAAAATCTATATAATATACAAACTAAATATTATTCATACTTTGAATCAAAAAATCAGTAAAGGGGCCTAATGTAAATAGGCCCAATTACTACTTTGAATTAATAGCGTGGCTCGCCAAGTGAAGATGTTAATTCTTCAGCTTTAATGTTAACTTTAACTTTAACTTTTTCCATGATTATCAACTCCTTGTTATGTAATAAAACCTAAATTGTAATAATATACAACACTTAGATTAAGCACGTGGCTCGCCAAGTGAAGATGTTAACTCTTCAGCTTTAATGTTAACTTTAACTTTAACTTTTTCCATGATTATCAACTCCTTTTCATGGATTAAAAAACTTATGTTGTCATAATTTCCACACTTGGATTAAGCGCGTGGCTCACCAAGTGAAGATGTTAATTCTTCAGCCTTAATGTTAACTTTAACTTTTTCCATGGTTATCAACTCCTTTTCATGGATTAAAAAACTTATGTTGTCATAATTTCCACACTTGGATTAAGCGCGTGGCTCGCCAAGTGAAGATGTTAATTCTTCAGCTTTAATGTTAACTTTAACTTTAACTTTTTCCATGGTTATCAACTCCTTTTCATGGATTAAAAAACTTATGTTGTCATAATTTCCACACTTGGATTAAGCGCGTGGCTCGCCAAGTGAAGATGTTAATTCTTCAGCTTTAATGTTAACTTTAACTTTAACTTTTTCCATGGTTATCAACTCCTTTTCATGGATTAAAAAACTTATGTTGTCATAATTTCCACACTTGGATTAAGCACGTGGCTCGCCAAGTGAAGATGTTAATTCTTCAGCTTTAATGTTAACTTTAACTTTAACTTTTTCCATGATTATCAACTCCTTTTCATGTACTAAAAAGCTTATGTTGTTATAATATTCCACACTAAACTGTTTGTAAATATAAAATATTCAAAAAATTCTTTATTTAAACTTTATAAATACTTTTCTGAATTAATAGAAAAATATTTATAAAGTTACGGTATGCTATGTGCTTAGATATACTAATATGGGATTTACATGAAGAAATAAATGGTTTTTAAAAATATGAAGAATTGATACATTAGTCAACCAACTAAATGTATAAACCTTTCAAACAAAAAGCGGCAGTAAACGAACATTCAAAACTTCCTATTTATAAACCAATCTTTTCAAAATCCATAGTAGATAATTTATTTTTGGGATTATCAAAATATTTTTGCGTTGATTCGGGTTTTATCAAATTTTTCATCTGCCTGCCAATTATTTGTTTGGCATGATTATGTAGCTCTTCGACAGATTGCCACACCTTCAATACAATCACTCCCTCAACTTTGGAATTTGATGAAGCTTTTTATGTGTCTAAAGCTAAAAATGCAAATTGAATCTCTTAATATAAGCCTTTTCAAAATCAAATATTGTTAGTTGCTCAGGCATCATAATCACTCCAAACCCTTACTTTTTGTTTTTCAGCTTGATCATAGACTAGTAAAATTGCTTACTGGGGGTCCCGTTTAAATATTTTCAAAATGTTCCCTACAGAAATACCAAATTTCCACACCTTTCGAAAATCATTAATCTATTGGATACTCCACCCATGATTAAATTTCTCTCGCATAATATAATCTACTTCCATTTGACTTAAGCTTCTTTTCGATATTTAGCTAATATTGGTTCTAAACGTTTACGTTCACCTTAGGCGCATTCTTTTCTAAAGCTATTTCCATTGCCTTAAGAACAAGTTGTGCATTCAAATCTTCAATCCCCGCATTAATCCCTTCAGCCACAAATGGTTTATTAACTCCAAAGTTTGCTCGTTGAATGCTATTTGGTTTTCTTCTACTACTTTTCTATCACTTGAGCAGCTCGCTGCTTCTTTTCCCTTCATATCAAAAGCCTTTAAGCTAATTTTGCTCGCTTTAGGTTAGAGCTATCTTGTTAGTTTATTAGGCATAGATCCTTTTTTCTTATCCTATATTTCTGACCTTTTAATCTGACCATTTCCACGAATCACATATTATGAATACATTTATAAATAAAAAAATAAGAAGATCTATGCGAATAAACGCTCTAGAATCTTCCTATTCCTCCATACACGCCCTTAAAAATAGTTGGCTTATTGCTTAGATAATCCCCTTTTTCAATAAACTTACATAGCTGTTATCTCCAATGATTACATGATCTAAAAGAGGTATACCAATAATGTTTCCACACTCCTTTAATCTCTTAGTTACTTCAACATCTTCATGAGACTCCATACTATGTCCTGAAGGATGGTTATGAAAACATACAATTGAAGATGCATTGTTTAATATTGCCGTGCGGAAAGTTTCCCTTGGATGGACTAACGATGAATCAACAGTTCCTTCGAACACAATGCTACACCCAATAATTTCATTCTTGGTATTTAAGTTAAACACACCAAAAATTTCATTTGGTCTTGATTCTATATCAAATATAATCTGTGCAAAGCGTACAGCATCCGCTGGACAAGTAATTTTCTTTTTCTCAATATCGTAAATACGATTACTGTCTTTTACCAACTTTACAGATTGAACCATAATTTTCTTACCCATGTCCTTCTCCTTTCGAAATAAAAAAGACGAGACTTCTCCTCTCATCTTTTTTCACCTTCTTTTGTATTTTGAAATTCAAAATTCTTACTTCCTTACTACATTTCTTAAAAATTTAAGATAATCTATCACATCCTTGTTAGTTCATTACTTGCCCTATTCCTACAACGCAAAAAAACCTCCCAGGAATACATTCGTATTACAAATTAGCGTATATGCGTTATACACTTCCTTGTAATGAATCGTAAACCCGAAAGGTTTGTGGTTATTTAGGAATGATTAAAAAGGAAAAAATTTCTTGAACTTATTATATAATAAGTTCATTTTTATTTCAATTTAAATAAACTAAATATTCATACCCTTTTAAAAGAGATTTGATTTCTAAAATAAAGACACCCAAATTAAATTGAGTGTCTTTACAAAATTATTTAACTTATTTTTGTAGAATTTCTTTTAATTCTCGCACAGCCTCGGAAAATTCATCAATTCTTATCGTGCACATTTCGATAGTTTTTTCAGTATCGATAACTTCCCACACAGGATGATCAGCTTCTATTTCTTGTTTCGGGTACAGCAATATACACCTTTGAACTTCCTTATAAGCAGTTACATACGCATACATTTGATAAATGTCACTCTGTACATAACTACTTCTTCCACTATTTGTTGCACTTTTCCACTTCATATCCATGATTATCATATTATCAATCACAAAATCTGGTTTTAATAAAATATTCTGGCGTCCACTCTTCTTGTTACGTAATAGCCTCTTCTCTGCATGCTGACTGATTATTTTATTATTACCAATAGCTTCTTGTAGGGCTACTTCAATATATTTTTCGAACAACATATTCATTTGAAATAAGAAAGAGAACGATGATGCTCCTTGCCCTTTACTATAAATCGTTGCCCGCTCAACAATTAGCTTAGCAAATAAAGCAGCATGACGAAAACGTTCATTCTGTCGATTAAATGTAATGATTTTTAATTCCTTTTCTGTAAAATGTACTACATCCACTGGTTCTAAGTAGCCTAAACAACGCTCAAGATAAAGCTTTAAAGTATGTATTTTTGTATGCTTTTTTATAATGAGCAATGCGCATTTAAAGAGCTGATTTAAAGAGTTATTTTCCGTATACTCATCAAAGGCACAATATGCTTTTGTTTTTTGAAATACATTCTTATAAATGTGTTTACTAAGCTCGAGTTTGCCACGCAGTGTATTTAAATTTTCTTCATGACGTTCGTATGTTTTATAAGTCCCTTGTCTGAGTTCATTCAGCAAACGGATAAGAAATGTAGCAAGAAATGCCGTAAGCAGTTCCCCCCCTATCTTCACCATTTAGTACTTCCTCATAAAATGAAACCGGCAAAAAGCCTGTAATTGAAAGCATTCCTAGCAATGCCTTTCGATCGTCAATAAGTGTGAGTTTTATTTTTGGAATTATTTCGTATCTCTCATCTGAACATTGTATCACGCCAACATAATTAATAAAGCGAAGTCGTTTATACTTTTGATCAATCACCTGTTCATTTGGATATTTTTCTTCAATATACCGTATAAGCTCATCAAATTGTTCTGCCGTAACTTCACTTTCTGTAATCCAGTCATACGCCTCATGCACTGTAATTGTCTTATTCATAAATCGCTATTAGCTCTTGCGCTGTTAATTTTCGTTTTACTCGGTACAGTGCAGGAATATAAATAGACGGCTTTTGTTTAAACAGTTCATTTACATTAACTTCTTCTTTATAAACTATATATTGATCTTCCTTTGAACTCCCAATTCCACCCAAAACAAGACCGATCTTTTCCCAATCATCATAAAAATACTCTTGTAAAAGTGGAATGATTTTCGTTTGAAAAATAGCTATAACTTCACTATTTGTTTTCGCATTTATAAAATACGCATGCCCAATCATATGATCGCGATCATACAGCACTTCAATCCGCTTATTAATAACAGAAAGCATTTCAGAGAGATCAATTTCATCACCAATCGATTCAAGAAGATCAGTATTTGGCATGATTTCTTCAAACACAAAGCGGCGACGTAACGCTGTATCAAGCAAAGCTATGGAGCGGTCAGCCGTATTCATTGTCCCAATTACATATAGATTGGGAGGTAACGTAAACTTCTCTTTTGAATAAGGTAGTTCAACAATCAATTCATTACTTTCTGTTAAACGCTTATCCTCTTCCAGTAACGTTAACAGTTCACCAAAAATCTTAGAAATATTACCTCGGTTCATTTCATCAATAATTACAACATGTTTTTTCGCATTCGAATAATCAAAGGAACCGTTTTCCAGCAATGCCTTTTGAATAATTGCCTTTTTCTCTTCTCCTTCAACTTCAATTTTTTCTTCGTCTTCTACTGTATCTTCCATTTTTTCTAATATCCAATTTAGTACAGACCAATATCTCGTCTGATTACAGCCACCAATCGCCTCACGAACAAACATGATATTATTCTTCCAATCAATATCATGCTCCTGAACATAGCGATACAAGTTTAGTAAACGATTCTTTGAAATTATTGAACTAGTTTTTACATCTTCACTCGTTACAACGATATTATTTTGCTCTGAAATGTATGAAATGAAACTTGTCGTTCCTGTTTTTGATTCAAATTGAATATTATTCTTCAAGCCATTTTCAACCAGGTAATCATAAAGTTGCTCAAAACGAACTTCATTAGAAAAATCCTGACTTATACTTTGAATTCCTTCATACATAGCTTCAAGCGCTGCTTTTTTCAAAATACCATCTGTTGGCACAAAGTTTCCTTTCCCATCAGATTTCAATCCTTCTATAAAATCTTCATACCCATAGGACTGATGGAACGTCACGAGATGAATGTTCCCTTCTTTTGTTAAACGTGAAAACTCTTGCTGTAATGCTTCTCGGCCATCTGCTTTCAGTTCCTCATATGTTCTTTTATCGATTAATTCAAGAGCACGTTCAACAATTTGATATGTTTTCCCTGTTCCAGGTGGACCAAAAAATACATAGTTTCTTGGATCTGTATCTAATACTTCACTAGATTCTTGAGACGTATTACTTATTTCATTTCCCTGCATAAATACTAGGTTGATTACATTCTTATTTTTCACTTCATTTAATGTACTACGATATCCTCCGTAACCTATGAACTCTCTCTCTTCAGTATTAATCCAATCAATAGGAAGTTGATGTCCGTACTCTTCAGAGAATTCATAACCATCAATAGTATCTTTGGTAATTTTTCCAACAGCACTAACTCGTAACACTGATCTTGTCTTCCCATCAACCTTACGAGTAAATGATGTTTTTAAAGCAACTAGGTCCCCTTCTTTCATTTTTAAAAATTGCTTTAATGCTTTTTGCCCTGCTGATGTTTCTTCCTTCTCATCTATGATATCTTCAATATTTTCTTCTTCTAAAAGAGATGATAAATCCTCATGTAAAAAGCCTATTGCTATGCAATTGTTTTTCAATAAAAAATCTTGAATGGAACGATCTTTTCCATATGTATGTCCAGCTAGCCAATAGCTTGAATTCTTATCACGCGCTTTATCTCGTTCTGAAAATGTCTCCCAGATAAATCGTGAAATTTTTTCATTAGACCAATCTAAAAAAACATTTTCTTTCTTAATAGCATGCAACACTGCATAATTCAACTCAATTGCATTCTGAGGGGTAAGCAATTCATCTTTTATATGTAATTCCTTTCCAAGCTCAATCAAAATTGGTGGTGAATAAATATTAAAAAACTTCTCTGGAACATAAATATTTAAAATTTTTAGCAGCACCATATTATAAATTGGTAAATTCAATTTAAGAATTTCAGAGATACGGCCTTCCTTTGCAATTCGTATTGCCTCACAAATTCCTTCTTTTAGGACTCTAAATTCTTCTTGTAACTGTTCATCTTTTAATACCAATTTTTGTTTACCGTAACTTTTACAGTACTCACCAGTTTTAGCTAGATAAATACCGAATTTAGCAGAATTGGCTCCGCCAATGCCGCCTAAAATATTTTTTCGCTCGAGCCAGTAATTGAAACAATCTTTCGTTTTAGTATTGGCATATCCTTCTATGGTTAGATTTCTTAAGGATTCTAACGGAAAACGTTTTACGAATTCTTGGCGCCCCGATTCTTTTTCAGCAAGTAATGAAATATTGGGTTCAAATTGAGTAGCTTTTTGGGTCAGGATTTGAAGCTTCATCTTGGAAATTACCCCCATTTAATTTTATAGATTAATTATAGAATATAAAAAAAAAGAAGGAAGTAATTGGGTGAGGATTAATAGATTTTGTGGATTAGGTTTGAAGACTGAAAAGTAGTTACTTCCCATAACTTAGCTATGAGAGCGCCACCTTGACAGGGTGGAGGTCGTGAGTTCGAGCCTCTCCGGGGTCATACAGTTAGAAACCGTGTCAAATTAACGTTTGATGCGGTTTTTATTTGTTTAAACTCGTATACTATAACACCAGTGGTCACAGAATTGGTCACATTACCTATAAAATCTCTTCTATTTTATTAACTGCATCCTCTTGCATCGTTGACAGTACATGTGAATAAGTATCTAATGTGATTTTGATATTACTGTGTCCTAACCGTTCAGAAATCACCTTCACATTCACACCTTTAGCTAATAGCAAAGTCGCATGTGTATGACGTAAATCATGGAATCGAATCTTTGGAACGGCTGCTTTCTGAATCAAAGCGTTTAAACTTCGTCTAACGTTAGCAGGATTGATTGGCGTTCCAGAAGGAGTACACATTACCAAGTCGTTGTCATTGTATTCCTCACCTTGACTCAGCTTCTCTTTCAATACGACTGCTCTATGCTTCTTTAGCTTTGCTACTGTTGATGCAGGTAGTAGTATCTTCCTTAAACTTGCCTTCGTCTTACCTCCAAGCAAGAACGTTTTCCCATCATGACTTAGCGTTTGACTAATGACTAAATGTCCCTTTTCTAAATCAACATCTTTCCACCGCAAACCTAGTAATTCCCCCTGTCTCATTCCAGTTACAAGACCTAAATGAAAGACAATAGAATACCTGCTATCCTGCGCAGCTTTTAAGAACAATTGCACTTCCTGTTCATTCCATACAGTTAGCTCTTCCTTATCATCTTTAGGGAGCTTGGTTTTAGCTGCTACATTTTTGGTGATTAACTCCAAATCTATTGCATGTTCAAGAGAGTTCCGAATGAGTTTTATTATCTTCTCTCTTGTTCCTCGCTTTAAACCTTCGTCTCGTAGCGAATTTACGTAATTTTGCATATGCAATGATGTTAACTTAGCTAGTTTGATATTGCCTAGGGAAGGGATGATACGACTGTTTAAATACCCTTTCAGCACTTTTGCTGTTTGGATACCAACACCGTGCTTTTTTGTATTAAACCAACTCTCCAGATACTCACCATAAAGTAGCTTACTAGGTTCAACGTATGTTCCAGTATGAACTTCTGAAAGCAGCTTTGTTAAAGCATTTTCCGCTTCTTTTTTAGTAATGAATCCCCTCTTCTTCTTTTGCTTTCTTTTACCTGTTAAAGGGTCAATACCAATATCTACAATATAAAAATACTTTCCTGTTTTGTTATCTTTTTTGACGCTTCCTTTCATCATTAAGAGCCTCCTTGGAGTCCTTAACCATTCTGTATATGGTAATTTCATTATATTGGATAACTTGGTACTATGGATTAGAAATTTACCCTATATCAGCATAAAGACAACTGAATGTGACTTGAATATACTTTCTAATAAGTTGAAGAGAGACTTAATCTGCGTCCAGAAACTCCAGTACTTGTGTTACTACGTACGTAGTTTATTTACTTGCGATTCACGTAGCATTATGCCAAACCTCAGAACGACAAGGGTTTCAAGAGTTTCTGCTTCATATTCATTTATCGATTATCCCAACTAGGGAGTATTACATATTCACGAACTTGGCTCAGAGACCTTACTACGTTATAACTAATATTTTTATAGAACCATAGAATTATTTTAAATACTGCTTTAAAATAATAAGTAAAATGTAATAAGAGGTGCTAATTTTGGATAATCAAGAGAAATCTAGAAAATTTTACTTAATCAATACTACTTTAGAAATAATTCTATTTACTTTAGCTGCTTTAGTCTTAAACATATTTCTAGGAAAGGCTATGTTTAAAAGTGCCATAGCTACTGCAATAATCGCTATAATTCTAGAAATTATTTTAAAAGTAAAAGGAATCAATCCTTTACTCAAAAAAGCAAAAAAAGTAGAAACTCTATATGAAAATTTACAAAAAGATGGCGTTAACAATATTTATTTCATGTATGACCGTAATTCGAAAAAAGAGAGAAATGAAAAAACTCAAATTGCTATTAGTAAAGCTTCTTATATGTATTTATTAGCTGAAACAGGTCGCTCATATATAGATGCTTCAACAGATAGACATTGGAAAGAAGTAAAAAAACAATTAGATAAAAGTACTTCTTTCAAAGTACTTTTAATACATCCAGAATGTGAAAATAAAATTGTACGAAATAAGTTAAATAATTCTACTGGAGTGGATAGAAAACTAAATTTTGAAGAGCTAAAGGTTCTTGTATCAAAGTATGAAACTTTAGAAATTCGATTTACTGACCAAGTTTACAATACACTTTTCTTTACGAACGATTATATGATATACGACCCTTATCATTTAGGTAAAACTTCTGAACGTTTAGAAAACAATTTCGTAGCAATTGAATTCGATAATGCTAGTAGTAACTATAAAACAATGAAAAGTCATTTTGATTACTGTTGGAATAATAGCAAATCGATAGCAGATGTAGAAGCAGATTTAGAGGTGTTTAATTGAAAAGACTAATCCTTACATACAATCAAAGTTGTAATTTAAACTGTAAATTCTGCTATATAGATTTTCATCATAAAAAAATTAAAGATAAAACTATATCAATAGTAGAACAAGCAATTCAATTAGGATTCAACATCATTACATTTGGTGGTGGAGATTCATTTAGTAAAAGGGATTTTCGTGAAGCATGTAAAATCGCACATCAAAATCATCTTATTACTCATGTTGATACTAATACGTTGAGTATTAGTGAATCTGACTTTAAATTCATTGAAGAAAATATCGATTTGTTAGGTGTTTCAATAGATGCTATTGGTGGTGATTATAATCTATTTAGAGATTCTCGCCGCCTTTTTCAAAAACTTAATCATACATTACAGCAATTAGAAAAGTACCATATCGAAATTAAAGTTAATACTATATTAACTGCACAGAATATAAATTCTATACCTGATATTTATGAATATATAACCACTCTTAACAATATAAAACGTTGGAGTATATACCAATTTTTCCCTTTGTCTTCTGCAAAGAAATTCGAAGATATATACAAAATATCAGATAGTGATTTTGAACAAACCTTAAAATTTTTAAACACATCAAAAACATATTTAATTATAGAAAAAAATAGATATAGCAATAGAGTGGATGGTTATATATTTTGTGATGAGGAAGGAAACTTATACACAAACAATATTAACGGCAAATACATTCCTTTAGGTTCTATTTTTAATGAAGAAGATACAAAAAATATGCTTTCAAAAGATACTTTGATTAACCCTAAAATAAAACAGCGTTATAAATAATTATAAGTCTTATCGCATCAATAATTTCCCTTACTATTTAGTAAACTTTTTATAGTCTATTTAAATCATTTATATTTTATATTGAATAGAAAAAGAGCAGACTTCCTTGTCTGCTCTTAATTAATAAAATCGATATTTCATTAATTATCTTTATCTACTCTACTCCACAAAAAAGCATCTAACCAAATCTAGGTAAGATGCTCGCTCTAAAGTAATTAAATCCCAATATTTTCAACTGTTTAAATGAAGAACCATGGCCACAAATAGCAAAGGCATTCAGATTATAAATTGTAAATCCACCACCAAGAATTGATTGTTTAAGAATGTTGATATATCAAGGCTTATTATTGTTTTAAGAGATTATGAATTGCAATCATGATTGTTAATTGCAAGCCTTCACGATTATTAATGTCGTTAACTGAATTATCCCCAAAGATTTATATACAAACAAGCAAAAAACCCTATCTGCAATAAAGAAGATAGGGTTTACAATTCTAGTTAAATGTTATTAGGCATCATTTCCGTTACCATATAGTCATTCCTACAACTGCATCAGTTGTTAAGAACATTGCTGCAACAGATGCTGCGTTTTGAAGAGCAGAACGAGTTACTTTTGCTGGGGCAATCCTTGACAATACTGAGTTTTATAATCATGTAATATTTATATCAATTAGCAATAACCAATTCTTATAATAATGTTTCAATAAAAATTATAAAATAGTGATTGAAAACTGTAAAGTGGTTACACAGATACTAGGACTAACCTCCACTGTCGAGTAATTACACTCACATGTTTAAATCTTTGGATTGCTGTTAAAAAGGCATCACAGAGACTGACTTGTACCCTAGCCTTTTTTGACATCAGTATTAGTCTTTATTTAAAGAATCAATGTATTCACTGAATAAATTAACAACATTGTCTATGGCTGTATAAACCGAAATAGTAATTGAGATAAGTAAAGCATTAACAGATGCTATTGAAAAGTCATACTTTAACCATAAATCTAGTACTTCATAATTGTAAAAGAGGGACAGTATCATAACAAAAAAATATGCACTGCCTCTTCTTATCTTCCTACTCTCTTTATTATGGGAGAATGCCCAAATGTTTATTAACACTAATAACATTAACAAAAATATAAACAGTTGTATCGTTGTAGGGTTTTTTAATATTTCTTTAAATATGTAGGTAGCCGCAACAATGAAAAGCACCAATAATGATGAGTATGGTATATCTTTTGAGACGTGGTCAATTATAATAACCCTTTTCTTCGGTTTGGAAATATTATCTGCATTAACTTTTGTTTTACTCGGTCCAAAACCAAATACAAAAGGTAGGTATTGACCAAACAATATAAGGATTAATGCACCCCAAAAATTATTAGTAAATAACCAAATCACAGGTATAATCATTATTAAAACCATTATTATTATGGTTATAAAAATGGGAGAATGGGCGTTTGCTTTTTTAAATACGTAATCTAAAAACTTACCTAGACACTTAGAAGACACAAAATAAAGTATAATTATACCAATGACTAAAGCATAAAATCCCATTAAGTCAATTCACATCCTTAGTAATATAAAAAATTATTTAATAGCATAGACAAACATGAACATTCATGTTTTACAAAAAACAACATCCAATCGATAAAACCCATGATATTTTGATGTTTATCCTGTAACAAGTTCTTTAATTAAGTAATTATTTTCATTTAAATAAAGACAAATATCTTTTTCTCTAATACTCCCTTTCTCTGATGATGCCAAGATTACTTGGAACTCTCCTGGATATTTCCTTTGCAAACTATATAACTCTTTTAGAAATGTATTAAATGTTTCAACATCTAAATTCTGTTGTCTTGGTTCATCTAAAATCAACAAAAGAGGATGATTGATATCTGTTTTAAATGCTAAAGCTGTTCTTAATAATGATATGTAATAAGATAAGATAATTCGTATTAAACCACTGCTTGAGGTGATATTATAAAGGTTAATCCCTTCAATTTTTGGGTTATAACCCTCGGTATCTATATATATACTCTTATATATCTTTTGGACAACAGACTCTTCATCTTGTTGATTTAGATTTTCTTTTTCATTTTGTTTCTTCAGATTCTCTTCTATTTCCTCAATTTTTTTCTCTTCAAACCCCCTACTTAAAAAGTCCATTTTAAATAACATCTTTTTAAATTCTTTCTCAAAGAACCTAATTTTCTTTCTATCTTGTTCTTTTTTGTTTTTTGCCGCCTTTTTCTTAGCCATTAATTCATCTATTTTTTCTAGTACTTTATTCTTATCTTCTTCTAATTTCTCGAATTTTAAAATAATCTCTTTATCTTTTTCTAATCCTTTAATAGAGTTTAAAATTCTTCCTATTTCTCTTGAGTAATATAAATATTGTTCAAGTTTTTTTGGTTTAATGGTTTCTTCATGTTCGTCCATTTGGTATTTAATTTCCTTAAGTTCAAAACGAGCCGAAGTTAAATTCCCCTCTATTTCCTGTTTTGCTTCTTGTTTTACCTCTAAAAGGCGCTTAAAATCCGCCTTTTCATCTTTTAAATATTCTAAAGTTTGTTTTGTATTATCTTCATGTTGCATTTCGCTACCACATAAACTACAGTGATGCGTCGCTAACTCCCTATCTTCATCTAGTGTTAGCGCATTTAAACACCTTGGACATTTCTCAATAGGAATGATACCAATTAACTTTTTTGCTGTTTTTAATTTATCATTTTTCTCAATATCGTATTGAATTTTATTCAAATAATATTCATACTCTGAAATTTCTCTGTTCAATACAACTAAGTTTTGTTCATACCTTCTTACAATCTGACTCGTATGCTTAAATCTAGCCCTAATTTCGCTTAAAACATTATCTACTACTTGTCTATCATTCTCCATTAAAGATATTTTTTCTTGAAAATCTTTAACCATTTCGATATTTTGATTAATTTCTTTTTCAATTTCTAACCTATTGTTATATTTAAGTAATCGAATCACTTCTTTTACATCATTAATTGAGTTTATTTTATGCCTAAGTTTTGTCCTGTTTAATTCTAATAAATGGTCATACTTAGCAACGTGAGATGACGATAGTTTCATAATCATTTCAAATGCTGTTTCTTTTACAGCTTTAATAGTATATCTAGGATTATTCGCCTGTATATCTGTCCAAGCCTCTTGTATAATAACAAAAAGAGGTAGTAAATTTTGTATGTAAAACAATAATCCTTCTTCAGTATCTTCCTCTGTCAATTTTCTGATAGGGTCAATATTCAAAAAAGAAAATAGAAATTCTTGATAAGTCTTATTTCCAATCAGATTCCTATCCTTGGTCATTTTAAAATATTCTTTTGTTTTTGCCTTTTTAGCCAATAATTTACCATCATCATTTTCTTCTAAAAATATATCATGAAATACTATAGCTGCTTCTTCTTTATCCATTGCATCTCTTAACACAACTACACGCTTATCTTGATTAAACAATTGCAAATATATTTCAGCACTTTTAACAGTGTCATTCAGAAAACGTTCTAAGATGATTTCATAATTTATAGGATACTTATTTTTTGGATAAATATCTTCGCCTTTCAAAGCATAGATAATGCTGTTAACCAGGGTGGATTTACCAAAAGTATTTTTCCCATAAATCATACTTATTTCTTGTATACTTTCATCCCTCATAAAATTCAAATATCTTCCATATATTTCCCCACTATTACCCACTATTCTAATTTTAACAGCTTCTATAAACATCCTCATTCACCTGCATTTCCTAATATTAATGATGGAAAATGCTCTCTAATAAACTTTTCAACCGTTTGGTTTGTCGTGTCTTTTTTGAAGATAACATTGATAGCTTCCATCCTTTTCGTCCAAATTGGTTCTTCTTTTACTACCATTTCGGATTTCTCTATTCCTAATTGTGTCAACGTAATACAAAAAGCTTTTTTACTTTTATTGAAGTTTGAATAGTGAACTGTAATTAAGTTTTTACTTACCATATAGTTAAGAACATCAGGGTATTTGTGGTCCCAAGGTCCCCTAATATAGCTAATCATAGGAGAAAATGCATCTTCAGTTTCATAAGATTTTATTTCTAATCCTTTTATTAAAGAGTCTTTTTTCTTTATTTTTAATGCTTTTTCTAAATAAAAAGGATACCTTATCAAAAAATCATAAAAAGAAAACTTCCCACGTCCATAGATAGTATAATTATCAAAAAAACCAGGTTTTACAATGCCACAGATACGAAGTAACAATAAGATTCGATATGCATGAAAATCAAAATCATCATCGGGATGATGATAATCTTTTTGCTCTTTCAAGGGAACCGTCTCCATTTTCAATTGGTGGTGACGCAAATAGTTAAAAAGCTCTTTAAGAGTGTTACGCCTTTCTGTCATACTATTCGCACCTCCCTATGCCATCTCAATGAACATTTTGCTGCCATATGAAACATCTGTCCCGTTACAATATCCATATCTACTTTTAAGCCATTCTTTATTTGTTCTTTATTAAAGTCATTTAAAAGCAATTCCAATTTTTCTTCTAATTCATCATAAACATCATTTGAATCAATCTCTGTAAGTTTAGATAATCTTCTTGTTTGCCTTGTGCATATTACTTGTACTTTTGATTCTAAAACTTTTACAGCTTTATATGCTTTTGCTGCATTTAATTTTAGTTCTTCCAAATAGATTAAGTATCTGCAACGAAATTCTGTTCCCATTTCTAAAAATGACTCTTTCATATCTATTTCAACATTTTCCATCCTATTTATTTTTTCTTCCAACTTACTTTGATTGTTATTCTGTTCCTTATCAATAAAGATTTGAATTTCTTCTGACTCCTTATAGGGTAATTCAACAAACGCATATTCTTCTAAATAATTTTTGGATACATTTAATTGGTCGATTTTTCCCTCGAGATTTTTTTCAATTTTTTCAAGATGTTCGTGTACACTGCCTAAGCCAGCCTTTAAGCTTTCATTCCATTTTTCAATCAATTCCTGCGAAGTTTGTATCTTTATTTCATCATCCGTTTCACTCAATATTCGTTTTAATAACTCATTATCAAGCATTCTATTTTCTTCTTCATGTTTTGTTGCCTTTTTACTCACCTCAGTAAGTAGCCTACAGAAATAAATATTAGGTTCTTTATCTGTTCTTAAAATATCACGTAAGATATTTAAAACTTCCTCTTCCAATGCTTTCAAACTACCCTCTGTATTTATACTTTTGAATTCCCATTGAATTCGATTAACAAACCTTTTTAGTTGGTCATCATTTGTTATCTCTGCTTTAAAATCATTAACTTTAGATGGGTATTCACCCAACTCCACTTCCAACTTTTCTTTATCTTGTACATATTGCTCTTTTTTCTTTTGATTCGTTTCATTTAAAATTCTTTCTTCTTTATCTTTTATTTTTTTCCGAAGGTGTGATTTTTTCGAACTTTCTGTTTTATCTAATTCGTTTAGTAAAATTTCTCTTGTTTTAGATACACACTTTTCAATAAGCCCCTCTTGTAGTTCTAAACGACCTGCTTCCAGTGACCAATTTGATAATAACTTGTCGTTCCGTGATACTGCAGTGTTCGTTTCAAAAGCAAAGGTTCCGTCATAATCTTTGTTTAATAAGTACAAAACAAAGAAATTATATAAAGATTTTTGCACGTCCGAACTCTCTAAACTCAATACAGAGCTATAGCATTTTAATTGCGTATAATTAATTCTATTATAATTCTCTTCAATTTCTTTTATATCATCTTCTACTTCGCAATAAATTTTAACCTCTCTGTTAAACTGATAATTCTTGACCCACAGAACTAGTGTTTTTAAATACTGATAAAAAAATCCTCTATTAGCACCAACTGCATCTGTTGGCTTTTTAAAAATAAGTAGTTCATTCCTAATCATGAAAAAATCCTCCGAAGGAATATAGTAATATCTTTATCAATTATTCTAACACACCCTTACTCATAATAATTCCCATTCCATAAAATATATGGAATCATTAATGCATTAAGATTACCATAAAAACAGGAGAAAATATAAAAACACAGAAAGCCTTCATTCCTCTCTGTGTTTTTTACTTTTTTAGTTTTTCACAGACTGCGCTTTTACAATGTCAGCCAGCTTTTCTTTTTTTATAAAATCTAAGAAGTCATTCGGAGTTACTTGTTCTTCTTTTAGAATTTCCGCAGCTTCTAATCTCCAAACCAAATCTCCTTGCTGAGAAAAGCTTCTTCTAAGTTTTCTCAATGCACCTACTGCTCTATTAGCCCATCCTACAAATTCTTCCCTATTAACATACCAGACATTCTTACCATGAATAGCAGCTGGTTCTTCAATAACTTTAGATGTTGTTACAAATATAGTTTCAACAATTGCATGTTTACTCAAAAATTCTATTTTTTCTCTAATCCAGTTTTCATGTGTACAAGCCTGTTTTACATGTTTTACAGGAATCGGTTTTGTTTCCGTTTCATAAATTTTATCTTCAGATACAATTACAAGCTTTTCATCTACAATCCACCATGGATCAGGGTCAGATATTCCCTCTGCATTTCTAGAAATATATCCTAGCATAGTTCCTAGAATTTGATGTCCTCTTTCAAACTCTATCCCATCTTCACTGTTTAGAAGTCTTAAAACTGCTGAAGCCTTGGATTCAAAGTTCCTACTATTCCTAATACCATCATTTATTATTTGCGTTTCAATTCTTTCAATAGTATCAAAAAGTCCATTATCTCGATTGTCTACTTCAGCCTCTAAATCTTTCTTTTCAATTAGCTGATTAAACCAATTAATAGTATTGGTTGATTTTGAAGCTTGTTTAAAATAATTCGTTGCTACTTCATGATATTTTTCTCTTCCACTTTTATAAATGTTATAAGCTAAATAACCTGCAACATAACTCCAGAACCCTTTATAACCCTTTAAAGCATTCCCATCTAATTTTGGCAATATTAAATCCACTTGATTAAGAGCTTCATCAAAATCACTTCTCCATAATGCATACTGGAAATCTACTTCATGGACTACTGATTGTTTTAATCTATCAAAGTTCTCAGCGTCATTACTCTTATATCCTTCCTCAATATAAGTATCTCTTAGGCTAATAATAGCTTCATCTGCTTCCTCCCAGTCCTCTCCACGTTCAAAGAATAAATTTAAAAACTCCATTAATTCTTCAATATTTTCGTGTCCCGTAGATTGGTCATATCCAAATTCTAATTCAGCTCTTAACTCTGGTGGGAAATTGACAATTTTTTTTGGTGATAGTAATGCACTTTCTAAATCATGACCAAAGATACATACTGCAGCATAATCCACGTCAGACCTTGTACAACGCCCAATAGCCTGAATTACTCGTGTCTTTATTCTTTCATTGAATAGTACAGAAGCAACCATTCTATTAGTTAGAAATTTTTCTTGCAAATGAGTGGCATTTTGCAGATTTCCGAGAACCAACATATGAGATTTATCACCATCCATATCTATACCATCATATCTATTAGCTAGAATAGCCATTGCATTTTCGGACTCTACAAAATTATGAATACCTGTTTCAATATCCTTACCCAGAAAAACTTTTGTATCTGAGTTTTTTTCAACATGTTCTTTTACTTTTTTAACATTTTTATCATCTTGCACGAGCATAAGAGTTCTATTAACATTTTCATTAATCTTCATCAAAATATCTAAATCCATATTCGGTTTAAATGATGCATTAGGAAAAACAAAAAATCTTCTCCCTATGCTTTTTTTATCCCAATCAGAAACTATTGGAAGTCTGTAAATTTTCCTAACTCCTGTAATTCTTTCTAATTCTCCACTCTCTCCTAATGTAGCTGACATATAAATTCTTTGTTTTACATTTGCAAAAGGTGAATGTGTAAGTGTTGGCGGAATATAAGGACGAAGAAGTATCCCACTCCAACTTAAAAACATATTACAGGCATGCAAATTATCTTTAATATTAGCCCAAGCATATTTTAAGCTATTATCAGCGACATAAGCATCAATTACAGGAATTATATCCTGTATCTTTTTGATTAGCTTAATATTGGGTAATTTATCATGCCACAAAGAATCTTCTGTCATCGGGCGGTCGTTAGTCATCCTATTATAGTGAGTAACTCCTAACTCTTCTTTTAAACACTCTACGAGAGAATTATAAAGTTCTCGATGCTCAAAACGGGATATATCCAATGACCAATGACTTGCTATGTAATTTTCAGAGCTATGGGCATCATCAAAAATCAATACATCAGCATCATCAAAAAACGAGTTATTATTGAAAAGACTACTATAATTTGTAACTGCTATTGTTTCTGCTCTATTATATGCTGATTTAGATTCTGCAGAGTAGTCTACAATCTTCCCTGTAAATCCATGTACTTTTATTCCATATACAGTATTAGCCTTTTCAACGACTTGATTCACAAGTTGATTATTTGGGCATAAATAAACTACCTTCTCTTTGTTTTTTCTTCTTCTAAATTCTCCAATTAATAGTCCAATTAATGTCTTTCCGCTTCCAGTTGGCAATTCAAGTGCAACATCTCTCTTATTAAAGGCTTGTTGCATATAATTTTCTATCATTTTAGATTGATAATCTAACGTTCCTTGAATCTTCCTTTTTTTATAGTCCTTGTACATTTCTTGTGGAGAATCAAAATTGGTATTATCCGTCTTTTTTATTCTGAAAGCCATAGCTTTTCCTCCCTTTTATTTATCACCATAACTTATCAACAGCGTATAAAATTAAAGTATCTTGCCACTCAGTGAATTTGGCAGCTTTCTTGAACAAAGTTTACTCTTGATACATCTCTCTTGCATTACACTAATTATTAGCTTTTATTTTAGAAAACTTACCAATGCAATTTTCATTTAAGCCTTCCCCTTGAAATTTCATACAGGAAAATCATACCATATCAATACCAAAAGAGCAGCATCCCTTAAGTACTACTCTCATAAAATCATTTTACCGTACGTCTTTCTGTATCTACATTCTATATCTCTAATATACAGGGGGATGGATTATCCCGAAAATACCCCCTACACTAACCTAGTTATGTTGTTGTATCCGACAATATAAAAGACGGGTTTCGTTAATCTCTATGCAGCTATGTCTTGAACTCCACCCTATGCCCAATTATCCGCTCATAGGCACAAAAAAAGGAGAGCCTCAACAAGAGTCCTCCTCTTCCCTCTGATACTTCTTTTAGCTGACTTCCTTACGAGGTTTATATCTTCCATTTTTCATTATCAATCTATTAATATAATCGATACCTTTTGATGTAACCATTGTTGTAGTAAACGTTTTTCCATCTATTTCAAACAATTTAACCTTAAATCTCCCTGTTTTACGATGCATTTCATATGGCAGGTTGTGATTATCTAAGACATTCTTATCTCGTAGAAGTGCAAATAATTTATTTCTACCAATCTCAAAGTCTAATAACTGAGCAACTTCTTTCATATTGAATATTCCATCCAATGCAATCATTCTGTTGTATGATTGAACAATATCTTCCTGCTCTTTGATTTTTTGCTGTTGTCGTTTGATAATTTCGTCTTTCTTATCCAACGTCTTTTTAGCAACTAATGATGCTTTAGCCAATATTTCTTCGTCAGATTCTTCTTCTTTTACAGGAATATACCCACCAGTTTGTCTAATTTGAGGAATAACTTCATCAAACACCCAACTTTCAAACCGTTCAGCCTCTTCTAATTTAGAACTAACGATTAATCGATAAAGATTACCTTCTGTAATAAACTTTACTTTCTGACCTCTTCCTAGAGAATCGGTGACCTCGCAAAATGCGACCCCATCTTTCTTGCAGTGTTTTCCTATTGCATCATGTTTGTTTTTGTATCCTAACAAAGCTGCACATCTTGCCGCAGGGAACATTAACTTGCCATTAACATCTAAAATTCCTAAATTACCAAACTCGCCGTTATCAAATACTTTTAAATTTTCCATTATTTTAAATTACCTCTTTCTTTTATTTGTGATACTTTATCGTAGAGTCACCATTATTAAAGGGATGACCTTTATCTGTTTATATCTTATAATGTCATTAACTAATTAATTTTTTATTTTCTTTGACTTGTATCGGACGGCAATCCTTTACAAGTTTTTTTCTGATTATCTTCGGGAAACTGAACCTGCTCATGTCTTCTTCTGTTATTCCCATTTCTTCTTTTATCTTTTTGTTACTGGGAATTATCTCTAAGTCATAGCTATCAAGCATTTCACCAACGCTTTTACCCTTAGCGTACATTCCTGTTATAGGACTAAAAACGATATTCCCTCTCTTGTCAATACGCAACTCTATTTGTCCCTCAATATAATAATATTTCACTCTATTGTCCACCTTTCTCTTTATAATAATTTTGAAGAGCCTTAACATCTGCCTTAAATGATTCCCTATATTCCCATTTACAGTAGTAGTTTTTCTCTTTATCTTTTTCTTCTCTGATAGTTTCAAAGTAGATTAACTCATTTTCCATAAGCACTTTCACATACTTAGTGATTGTCTTCTTATCTAATCCAGTAGCTTCTGCAAGCTTTTCAATTGTGGGGTTTGACACACTCCAATTTGAAACCCCTTCCCAAATCCAATGCACAATATTGAAGTAAACTGCGAATGCGATTGACTTATTACGCTCTTTCATTGCAATAAGCTTCATCATCACATCAAATGAAATCTTAGTGATGTTGTTCTTGACTTTACCTTCAGCATTCTCTCCAGAAATTGTCTTAGCATCAGAAATATCAGATACTTCAATAAAGTAATCATTCGCATACTTCATATCTTCTGCTTGAATCTGATTCATCTTTATGAAATCTTCAAAGATAATAATCATACCCTTCTTTTCCATTGCTACAAGGGTTTCTTTTAAAGATGCTTTATTCTTTTTATCCTCACTCAACGAAAGCATCTGTAGCAAGCTGTTAACCCCTACTCTAGCTGAACCCATTGGATTCATGCTCCAGGTTCTTAATAGAACTGTAATGAACTGCTCCTTGTAGTTGTACTGTTCAATATTCCAAATAAAATTATTATCAACTTCAACGTAATTAATCACTGTAATTCTCCTTATTTTACTTAAAATTCTTAATCTTCTTCCTTGACTTAGTATGAAGAAGCCTTTTTCACTAGCCGTAATTTTTTCACTTTTTCAATAATGCTTTAAGTTCATTCCATTTACCTAAAGCACTGTCTAATTTTTCACCACGTTCAAAGCACCAATAGATGTTTCCATTGTTGTGTTTTCCAGTGGTGGCATATCTTAAATTATTCATTTTCAAGAAATCCTTAAGTTGTTTTGAGTAGCAATAGTAAGTCTTATTCATCCACATTCTCCTTCTGTTAACGTAGTTTCGTTACTAAAAAGTCAACGCAAAAAGGCACAGAAAAGCTACCGACCCAAATTAATGGATTGATAGACTCTTCTGTGCCTAAGTCGTCAGTTCTGCAATAGAACTAAGTCGCAAAATAACACTATGTCCGTTGGACAAGAATGCGAGTACATCTATTTAACTATAAGTCTATTATATCACAGACGCAACACAATATCAACATGTATCCGAAATTAAAATTATATCAGATTCACTCAAGAATTACTAGTGATTCTGATGAGAAATTGTAGTAAGTGGTATATTTTTTATATTACAACTAAAAAGTTCGTATGCTCTCATAATTTAGTATTATCTCACACCCCAAAAGTTATCAGCATTTATCAATTTCTTTTGCCCGTCTACATTAGTATCATTTCACAACTAAGAAGCTGACAAGGGTTGAAAACTATCTGACTTAAATGCCTACAAAGGCGGTTGGCTCATAGATTATTTTTCTTATCTTTAGACCACTACGCTTTGGAGGGAATTGGTGGTTCTTTTGCTTTATCTAAAACTTTAGCCTCCATAAAAAAGCAGAAATTACCGAAGTCCGTAACGTCCCCTACTCGCTTGCGGGGGGCGTTACATATATTCTTTTTTATTTTTATCTTCTATTTATAATTCGTCTTCTGTTTAGTGACCCGTTATCTCCCCTTTTTTTGAGGAATTCTTCCCAAAGGTCTGGAACGAAGTCCTCTTTTTTTGGGGAGTTCACCCTCCAACTTTAGAAAAAACTCCCCTTTTTTTAGGGAGTTTCTTCCGAATCTTAGAACCACAAGGGTTTGAAGCATATAAACTCAGAATTTAAATAGCCGCCGACAAGCTGTGTACGGATAAAAAAAGCACTCATAAGATTAGTACGAGTGGATATATCCTATATCCTACCCCAAGAAGCACAAAAAAAGGGGTGAATTTACATACTCCGACCTCGAAGAAAACACCCTTATCCCACGTTATAGACATGAAACATCCTATCTATTTTAGTACGTAACAAATAATAGAAATAAGTGTGCCTCCTATTGAGGTGGGTGCATGTAAACTCTCTCCTTTTATAGTTTATTTATTTAACGCTTCATTCAATTATTAATATTATTAAAATACCATTACCAGTGTAACGCAATAGATTCTATCAACAATTTGATAAAAATCTCTTTCTTATATCCATCATAGCCTTCTAAAGGATTTGTAATTAGCATCTTCTCATCAACTCTTGCATCAAGAGCTACTTACAATAGTAGCATCGATACAAAACTACTTTGATACCTAAAATAAAAAGTGTCGACATGAACAAATGATGTATACACGCTTCGGCATTTACTTTAGAAATACTTATTGTTAAGGTATTTTTATTGGATAAAAAGCATCAAATATCCGTCTCGTATCGGCACTTTATACATCGAATCGGTGTGGATGTAAGTGCTAGTCCCCCATTACCTAACAAGACTACTATTAAATGTGTAAAATTGCCCCCTCCTCTGTTCAACTCTTTTATGACACACTCTCTTCCTCGCATAACTACTTATAACGCCCTCAATTATGCTGATGTATACACAACAACATCTAGTAAAAATTACAATTGCAATTACAGTTGTCACAATGTGTTCCTATCCCTAAAATAATGATATACAAACAAGACAAGGAGTTATAGTATGACGACTTTTCAATATGGAACTACAACTATTGATTACGACATCGAATATAATGACGATAAAAAACATATCTATTATTATAGATGGAAGAGATTCGGCTCATAGTACCAAAGGTATTACAGTCAGGCAAATTGAGGGGATTTTAAAAAAAGAAGAAAAAAACACCTACAGTATAAAGGGACTGTCTAAAAAATAAAGAAATCACTAGTTTTCATCCCCCCATCACTTATAGTTTTGGAGGGAAATAGATTAGAAAATTTAAATGAAGAATTTGTTAACGCTTTATACTGTTTAAAAACAACTCTTCATAAATATCAAGATTTACATTAATGTTTTCAATGACAGAACTAATTTCTAACTCAAGTACAGTATCATAGTGTACTAATAGCAAAAACAAAAAATATGTATACAGAAAGACAAAATATCCACTAGCGAAAGTTGACATTTTAGCCTTACTACTTAAGAATTGCGGAAACGAATCCCCATGAAACCTCTCATTCCTTGAAGAATAAATAATACCATCTAAAATTAACACTACATTTTGTTTAGTATTAAGTTGAACATCTCTATCATTTAAGTTAATACTCTGACCCGCCAACACAATCTTAAATAAAGATGCACACTTTCTCTGGGTATCTGCATTAAAGATGTTATATTTCGTTAAGATATCATCATATAGAGCATTATCTACCTCGTTCAAAACTCTTTTGACTCTTCTCCGTATATGTTCAACATGTCTTCTTTCCACATTTGATATTGAGTTATTGAGTAGCCTCTTGGATAAAAACTCTAAGGATTGTAGAGGTATTAAATTATGAAATCTTTCAAATGTATCTTTTACTATCTGATACGAGTCTATATACAAATCCCAAGTTTTTTTCGGTTGTTCTGTATTACCTTGAAAAATACCTAATACATATGAATCAACCGCTCTCCATGTATTGTCAAAAGCAATATCTGGTCTTAATGGTAATCCATCGAGACCATCGAGGAAGTAAGCAAGCGCCTTATGGAACTCATTATCATCAGTCTCAGGGAATTTGAATGGAATAACCCCCCCTGTCGTGGTAGCATGTATTTTTTCCATTAATAAATTATAGTGTGGTAAAGAAATTCTTTTTCCTTCTTCCCAGTTATTATTAAATTCTAATCTCAGTCGTTGATAATTATTCACAACAAATGCCTCCTCCTATACTTCTAAACTAATATATTAAGTTTCTTACTTGCAAAATTTATTATATGTGATTCCCAATGTAATTGACAGTATTTTAAAAAAACTCAATATTTCTTTTTAAATTCCAAATAGATAGAACGATTAAATCGGTACATGAAGTTGAACTGTCTAATCCAAACTACTAGGTTACTGATATTGATATAAAAAGGCTAAGAAACCCTTATTTTCAAGAAACTCGTTCAATAGTCTTTGTTCTCCTTTAAGATTTTAACTTATCTCGTATCGTAATTTTTATGCCTTGCTTGGTGTGGATTAGGGTGCTATGTAGCCATTCTCTAATAAGAGGGTTGAAGAATGTGGAAAATATCCCCCTCTACCAAAAAAGAATGAGTCACCTCACTCCCTTTACCATTATACAGACAGTTAAAGACATTATTTTGTGGTCACAAATGGTCACATAAATTATAATAACCATTTCTTTTTTAATAGAATTTCATTTGTACAAACCCTTAAAAACCCCTTTAAATCAACGTTTCTCCCGTAGCTCAGCAGGGAGAGCGCCACCTTGACAGGGTGGAGGTCCTGAGTTCAAGCTTCTCCGGGGTCATAGCTATAGAAACTGTTTCAAATTAACGTTTGATGCGGTTTTTTATTTGTTAACTTTCATACTCTATAAGAACCATTGGTCGTAGAATTAGTCACATTCCTTACAAAATCTCTTCCATTTTGTTAACTGCATCTTTTTGCATCGTTGCAAAACATGTGAGTAAGTGCCTTATGTGATTTTGATGTTACTATGTCCTAATCGCTCAGAAATCACCTTGTCGCATTCCAGTTACAAGGGCTAAATGAAAGACAATGAAATACCTGCTATCCTTTGTAACTTTCAAGAACAGTTGTACTTCCTGTTCATTCCACACAGTTAACTCTTCCTTATCACCTTTAGGTAACTTGGTCTTAGCCGCAACATTTTTGGTGATTAACTCCAAATCTATTGCATACTCAAGAGAGTTTCGAATAATTTTGATAATCTTCTCAATCGTTCCTCGCTTTAAACCTTCGTCTCACAGTGAATTAACGTAGTTCTGCATATGCAACGATTGTTAAACTTGGCTAATTTGATATTGCCTAGAGAAGGAATGTTACTACTGTTAAAGTTTCCTTTCAGTACTTTTGCTGTCTGAATACCAACACTGTGCTTCTTGGTATTGAACCAACTTTCCAGATATTCACCATGGAGAAGTTTGCTAGGTTCTACATATGTTCCAATACGAACTTCTGAGAGCAGCTTTGTTAAAGCATTTTCCACTTCCTTTTTAGTAATGAATCCCTTCTTCTTCTTTTACTTTCTCTTACGTGTTAGTGGGTCAATACCAATGTCTACAAGATAAAAATACTTTCCTGTGTTGGTTTGAAATAAAGTTTAATCAAAAATATCTCACAAAACGGCATTTTCCTGTAAATAAAAAGAATCCATTTTGAAAAAAAGATTGAACAAAATGGATTCTTTATCAGTAGATTTATGCTTTGATTTTATATTAAAGTTTGATCATTTCCTAATAGTGTTACTCAACAATCACGCTCAATTGTGGAAGATCATTACTTAATCCCTATTCAACATAAAGAAACTTTACTTGAACAAGAAAATTTAAAAACTTTAATTTTGTATTAAAAGACGTATTCATTTATATACAACTATTAGATTGTAAAGAACTTATATTGCGTAATCATCTCGTTTTAAGATAACTCAGGCAATCCAAGCTCTTTTAAGAACTGATTATGCTTATCCTTTGCCTTGCTAATAGCAACCTCGATTTCATCTAGATTTTTTTTCACATCTGCAAGGTCAATAGTTTCTTCTTCCGCAACCGTGCTAACATACCTTGAAATGTTTAAGTTGAAATCATTCTTTTCTATTTCTTCCATAGATACACGGCGAGAGTATTTTTTATCATCCTCTTTTCGATATTTATATGTTTCAACTATTTTGTCGATATGCTCTGGCATTAGGACATTTTGTCGTTTACCTCTGTCGTAGTACTCACTTGCGTTGATAAACAGCACGTCATCAAATTTTTTGCACTTTTTAAGCACAAGAATACAAACCGGAATACCTGTTGAAAAAAACAGGTTAGCTGGCAAACCAATAATTGTGTCAATATTCCCATCCTTGAGTAGCTTTGTTCTGATCTTCTCCTCTGCTCCACCACGGAACAGCACACCATGAGGCAAGATGATTGCCATCGTTCCCTCATCACTTAAAAAGTGAAACCCATGAAGTAAAAATGCAAAGTCGGCTGCTGATTTTGGTGCAAGGCCGTAGCTTTTAAAGCGAAAATCCTCTGCCAGAGTATCGTTAGGCTCCCAGCGGTAGCTGAAAGGTGGATTGGCTACTACTGCATCACATTCCAACTTTTTTGCTGGGTTCATTTCAGTGAGAATGTCCCAATCATTTAGCAGTGAATCTCCGTGAAATATTTTAAACTCGGAATCTTTAAGCCCATGTAGAAGCATATTCATACGAGCAAGGTTGTAAGTTGTGATATTCTTTTCCTGTCCGTATATCTGACCAATACTATTAGCACCAAGCTGCTTTCTAACATTAATTAGAAGCGAGCCGGAACCGCACGCAAAGTCAAGTATGTTTTTGAGTTGCTCCTTTTTGCCTGTGCTCGGGTCTTGGCTATCAAGTGTAACTATTCTAGAAAGGATGGTTGAAATTTGCTGGGGAGTATAAAACTCTCCTGCTTTTTTACCTGAGCCCGCCGCAAATTGCCCTATTAAGTATTCATACGCATCACCTAAAAGGTCACTTTCATTGGGGAACTCCGATAATCCTTCTGCAATAGCAGTTATTATTGAGCACAGCGTTGTGTTGCGTAATTCATAATTCTTTCCAAGTTTATCAGAGTCGAGGTTAACCTCAGAGAATAATCCGCGAAACGTGCTATCAAAGGATTCGTTTTCTATAAATTTGAAGCCTGCTTGCAAGTTTTTCAAAAGATACTTATTTTGTGTGCGGGCCAATTCGTATATATTACTCCAGAGATACTGTGGCTTAATTACAAAATGAACCTTACGTCGCATTTGCTTTTCAAACGTAGCCACTTGATCTAAATTGTTGATATACCAAACAACAAGAGGGGTTAACTTTTTGCTTTCCAACAACACCTCATGTTCCTCGATTACTGAGTTTTTTTCCTTGCTATCCAATTGCTGTTTATTAAAATAGTTTGTTATCTGTTCTTTTAATGCGTTAATAACATCATCCTGATTGGCAGCAACTGTGATTTTTTTTATTTCTTCTTCACATTGTAAATAATCGCTGCCAAGTTCTTTCTTTGCCGCTTCTTCATAATTATCTGAAAGATAGCGCAGGAAGAGGAAAGACAGCATATAATCACGGAAGTCATCAGCATTCATGGACCCGCGTAATTTGTCAGCAATTCCCCAAAGTGTTGCGCCTAATTGTTTTTGCTGTGTATCATTCATTGTTTTGCCCCCTATTCTTCGGTAAATAGTTCAGGGTTGAATCGGTATAATTCCAGGTAACCCCTTAAAATTTTTCTAAAAACCTCTTTATTATCTTCAACCATTTCAATAGGCTCAAACAGCGAATAGTTACCATGACTTAATATGTTCACATATCTTGCAAATGTGATTCCATCCGGGTCATCTTCATCGCGTTTAATACATTCGGTGAAGTCTTCGAATCCATGAAACGATGCTGCCTTTTCAAGAATGTTTCGCAAAATATTGAAGTGATAAGTATAGAGCCTACCTGTGTTCGCTGCTTTGCTTAGCTCTTTTATTAATGCAACATGGTTGAAAAATGGAGTATCTTTGGTTTCTTGAATGAGGTATTCGTCTGTTTCCTTATTCTTTAATAAGTGATAGTCCTTGCCTTTTGCCCTTTTAAACTCATTATACATTACATTGAAAAACAACGAATGATGTGAAGATATGACTACTTTAATATCCTCTTGGCTTTTTAGCATCTGCGCTAAGTGGCTTGCTACTGCTATGGCGTTATTATCATCCAGTGATGAAATGGGATCATCGATATAAATGTGCCTAACCCAACTGTAGGCTGGTTCTTGGTCAACAACTAATTGGACAACCGCCAGAAAGAAACACCATACAAATATATTTTCTTCGCCACGAGAAATCTTTATGTTATCCACGTTTTCAGTTCCGCCATCTTTTCTTACTTCCCGCGAAAAACTAATCGTCCAATTTTGATAATCAATTGAAAAATCAAAATCAGCGTACCGATTTAAAAACGGGCGAATACGGCTTTCCATTTCAAGCTCTCTTAAGCCATCAAAAAAACGAGAATTTCTATTAATATACAGCAGTCTATTGGTGTCGCCCTCTAAGTCGTTATCCCAAGTGAATAAATCTTCTGTGAAAGCATTGTAATATAATGTATCTCGCGTTTTTTCTTCACTTTCAGGAATAGAATGTTTCCCTAAGTCTTTAAACGCTCCTGAAAGTCTTGTTTTGCCTGTACCATTGTATGCAAAAAGAAGAACATACTTCTTGCTATCGAGAACCGTTCTAAAATGGGTCGCCAGTGCATTTAAATCAGAAAAAGAAGTTATCGATTGAGAACTCATTCACTCACCTCCTCGATAGAAGGGAACAGTCCTTGCATCAAGCCTTTTTTGTGTAATTTCAGAGTTTTAACTTTTTCTGCTTGTGCGGTTATGAGGTCATCTATGCTAGAAAGGCAATCGGATATTTTATGTTGTTCTGCTATGTTTGGCATAGTAATTGGCATTTCTGTGATCATAGACTTCCTAACAGAATCAACAGAATTTTTCGCACTTAACTTCATTACTCTATTGTTAAAGTGTTCAGAGAAATATTGAAAGACAAACTTGCCAAATGCCGATTTCGAAAAATCATATATGCAATAAACTCTTTGATGAAAGTCAAATTTTCCATTAATATAATGAAAGTTTTTGCCTACACCAACACCGTCACCGGATGTTAAAATTGCTTCACAATCAAATGTATATGAATCTATTTTCTCAACGGCTTGAGATCTCACAAAAAACGGATATTTACCATTATCAACTTTATTTTGCGTATCCTTTTTTCCAGTAGTAACCTTTGCAAAATCCTTGATCAGGTATATATCCCACTCCCTACAACCCCTAAACTCTGGAAATCTCCACTCAGGCACAGTTTTACCTTCGGCAGGGAGTAACTTCTGCATTAATCCTTTTTTGTTCGCTTTGAGAGCTTCAAGCTTTTTATCCTCTGCAGTTATAAGGTCATCAAGGGAGGACAGGAAATCAGCAATCTTTTGTTGTTCTTTGTTTTCTGGTTTAGGTAATAGTATCGATGAAAATTGACTATAGCTTACCATCTTACCATCTCTTATACCTTCTAAGTCTTTGTTTAGGTCTTGTATAAACTTATTTGTTTTAAAATAATGCTTATAGTATTGTTCCACTATTGGAATTTTTTTGCGTAAAATAATGTATGCTGGACTGCAAATACCATGATACAAAGAATATTCTATGCCGCCTTGAAAAGACCGTAAACTAATGACAAAATCCCCTATCTCGACAACCTTGTAACTTTCAAGGCTCTTATTCGTTACAGACACATTATAATTAATCCGATCCCTTGGAATTGCGCCATGTTCCTGAGTTATAGCGAGAACAGGAAGATCAGAGTTATGATTTTTATTACTGATTGATTCAAATATTACATTTCCATTTTCAAAGTTAATCGCGCCGTTGTTTCCAAATTCCGGAAACCTCAGTTTCGGTACCAAAGCCATTTTCTCTTTTCTATTCATATGCATTCAGCCCCACAATCACACGTCCGCCTGCAAGCTTTTTAAAAAGCGGTATTAATTCGTCCATCAATTCCAGCTCCTTCTTAGTCCTATCTCTCCAGCCAAGCTCCAGCGGCTCTAACAAATCGCTTAGTTTTTCACCGTCAAAAATCATACGCCCTATAATTTCATCTATAAAGGCTTGCAACGATACAGGTTCAATACCATGTTTGTTTGCAATTGATTCCATTTCTTTTACTGCTTTTTCTTCCTTGAATTTTTGGTATCCAGCTTTTATTTCTTTTTCATCCAATCCTTTACCAGATTCCAATGTGCTGATATAAGCAATAATATCTTCACGTTCTTCCATCATATTTGAATTGGAACAAAGTAAACTAATAAGCTGCTCACGGCTCATTTTTTCTTTTTTAGGCACATCGGGTTGTGTATATCTCGAAATTAAAGACATAATGTAGTCATAATCAATAATTGCAGAGGAAAATAGAACGAACTCAAAATCAATCTGTTCAATCACCGGATCTTTATCCCTAATATCTTTGCCCTGCTGTGCTTTTAACATTTGGGCAGTTTCAATATAGACACCACGGAACGCACGCAAAGTGTCTTCCGGCAACAGTTCTTCAATTTTTGCCTCTTGTTCTTCTTTGATATCTGTATATTGGTCAAGCTGTGTTTTAAGACGCTGCACTTCCTTAAATTTATTGATAAATTCACCTCGTGCGGCGTCGCCCTTAAGGTTGCTTACTTGCTCTGGCTTACATTCTAACCCTTGTGATTCCATAAATTTCTCAAGATCGGCAACTGCTTTATCCAGCTTTTCAACCACAACAGGAGCGGGGTCAACAAGCCAAATTTCTTTTGCCCTACTACTGTTTTCTTTTCCAGAAAACAGTGCAATTGCTTCATCTACATCTTTTTCTTGCCCTCTAAAGTCAAGAATATTTCCGTAAGGCTTTGTGTCGTTCAAAACACGGTTTGTTCTTGAAAATGCTTGAATTAAGCCATGTTGCTTTAAGTTTTTATCAACGTACAAGGTGTTTAGATACTTTGAATCGAATCCTGTTAAAAGCATATCCACCACAATAGTTATATCAATTTTGTTTACCTGCGAATAGTCAGAGTTTAGGTACTTTTGGTCTTTGATACGTTTTTGCACATCTTGATAGTATAAGTCGAATTCGTTTATGCTGTGATTTGTGCCGTACTGCAAGTTGTAGTCATCAATGATGCTTTTAAGTGCTGCCTTTTTCTTATCGGGCTCTTGTTCATTATCGGCTTTTTCTTGCTGTAGGTCTTCTTGTAACTGCTTAACATCTTTGTTTCCTTCAGCCGGTGGAGAGAAAACACAGGCAATATTTAACGAATTAAAGCTTGCACCCTCATTCTTTTTGCGTTCCTCTTGTAACGATTTGAAGATCTCAAAGTATTCTATTGCATCGTTGATAGAAGCTGTGGCGAAAATCGCATTGTATCGTCTACCATTAGTAGCCGCATCGTGTTTTGCTAATATTGCTTCGACAATCGCTTTTTTACTTACAGTATCAGAGGCTTTTGCTGCTTTTTTGACATCTTCCGGCTTAAAATAATCGATGTGAAAGCGAAGCACATTGCGGTCATCAATGGCATTAGTTATGGTATAGGCATGTAGTTCTTTTTCGAAAACATCTTTTGTTGTGATATAAGAACCAACCGTTCCATCAATTTGTTTATATGTTGCATTTTCTTCAAATATTGGTGTTCCGGTAAAGCCGAAAAGCTGTGCTTTCGGGAAAAAGTTTTTAATTGCTTCATGATTATCGCCAAACTGTGAGCGATGGCATTCATCAAAAATAATGGCAATACGTTTATCGGCGAGCTGTGCCAAGCGATCTTTGTAGGTCGGTTCGCCCCTTTTCTTTTTCTCTTGGTTACGCTTGCTATCTTCATTAAGAGCGAGCCCAAGCTTCTGAATTGTGGTAACAATAACTTTGTCACGGTAATCATCCGAAGTAAGTCGTTTAACT
This sequence comes from Bacillus sp. NPDC094077, assembly GCF_050279465.1. Classification (NCBI taxonomy): domain Bacteria; kingdom Bacillati; phylum Bacillota; class Bacilli; order Caryophanales; family Bacillaceae; genus Bacillus; species Bacillus sp. NPDC094077. The sequence goes on from NZ_JBNNUF010000017.1 coordinate 37,227, forward strand.
AAACTTTCTGTGTTCGTATTCTCTTCAACGCAGCCTTCTTGAAATTTATTAAACTCCAATCGAGTTTGTCTATCTAGGTCTTTTCTATCAACGACGAATAAACACTTCTCAATTTCAGGATTGTCCTTCAATAGTGTTGATGTTTTAAACGATGTAAGTGTTTTTCCACTTCCGGTAGTATGCCATATATATCCGTTACCACGATTCTGATCGATACAGTCCATTATTGCCTTAACAGCGTAAATCTGATAAGGACGCATAATCATCAATTTCTGCTCACTTACAACAAGTACCATGTAACGGCTTATTAATTGCCCGAGAGTGCATTTCGGCAAAAAGTTGTCAGAAAAATCATGAAGATGGGTAATTTTGTTATTGTCCTCATCTGCCATCTGATAGATTGGCAAAAAGCGCTCGTCTGCATTAAAACAAAAGTGCTCCTTGTGATTGTTGGCAAAATAATATGTGTTACTCTCATTGCTCACAATAAAAAGCTGCATAAAGCAAAGCAGCGAGTTTGTATAACCATTGCCTTGGTCGTTTTTATATTCTACAATTTGCTCCATAGCTTTTTTAGGTGTGATTTGCAGTGACTTCAGTTCAATCTGAACAACAGGAACCCCATTGATGAGGATAATAACATCATAACGATGATTGCTGTTATCTGTGTTTATGCGTAGTTGGTTTATCACTTCAAATTCATTTTTACACCAGTCTTTTATATTAACAAGGGTGTATTGCAGCGGCGTGTCATCATCACGCTTAAAAGTGTTAATTTCTCGTAAAGTCCTTGCAGCAGTAAATACATCTGCAGTGATAATACTATCTCTGAGGCGCTCAAATTCAGAATTGCTTAACTTTACACGATTCAGTCTTTCAAAATGTTCTTTGAAATTAGCTTCAAGCGAAGCTTTATCTCTAATATCCTCACGATATATGTATTTTAAGTTCCTAAGCTTTTCTATAAAAGCGGTTTCTATTTCCCTTTCAGCTTTCATATCATATCTCCTCATATTATAGAATAGAAATTCCCTAAGCCCTTTTCCAAAACTACATAATATCTATTTCGCCTTCACAAGCAACTCAATCAATTCAGTGTTTACATTTTTATTTTTACAAAGCTTGATTAAGGCATGTCGAGCAATTTGATTCGGCTTTGTATGATTATTCTCCCATCGATTCACAGATGTAAAACCAACATGAAGCTCACGTGCAAGTCCCTCTTGAGACAAACACAGCTCCAAGCGTACTTTTTTAATCGCTTCGCTTAACTCCATTTAGAATCACCTCGTAATTGTACAACTAACCACGATATATTATATCATAAGCTATAGCATTTTGCGGTAAATAGTAATTGGCAACATTGACTATAGGAAAAAGACGTGTTTTAACATGCAGCTTTTTTAAAATTGCCCCTAGGACCTTTAATCAAAATTCTTATCCAATCCGTAATTCTCCTATAAGTTCTCTGCGCTGTCTTCAACATCAAGAATTGGAGAAGGGCTATCTACTTGAAAAAAGAGCTGCACACAAAGGTCCTTCAATGTTTTAGGATGGTTTTTTATAGACCTTCATGATACGCGTACCGTTTTGGATAAGCCTTTCGCTTGGGCTAGGTTTTTCCGGAATAAGGCCGCGATGTCACTCGTCGCATTTTCCACGTCGAAGACCTTGAAAATGTGTCCATTTTAATTTCAGATTCTATTACATGCTTCCACTGTTAATTTTTTCCTCATGCAATATAGAATAATCCCTTTCATAAAGTTTCATAATTGTTACTTCAACCTAGTAACTTAATTTGTTCGATAAAACCTCTGCCCTGTGCTGAATCCCTTTAGAACTATGTTTAGCTTTTACCAGCTTAATATCTTGACCTTCAAGGCTTTTCAATGACTTACTTGTCCATTTCCCACTATCATTCACAAGATTTACAAGCAGCCGATCATAAATAACTTTCCATTCACGAGTTACAAGCGAAGATAAAATCAACGTCGACAAAGACCGATTTTCCAGTTCAATTTCTATAATGTTGTATTGTTTTCCATTTCCCAAATATATTTGAGCAATTACATAACGTCTCTTAGTGATATTATCACTCAATTTTGTAAATCTATGTTCACTGTGAACATCTGGCAATACATCCATAATTACTTGTATTGTTCCTACTATGGGATATTGCTCAAGTGCTTTGAGGACATTAATAAAATCTTGCAGCTCTGCTTGTGCCTGAATTTCATGTAGCATTTGATGCTCTAATCCTCGCACGAGTTGTTGGCCACCACTGTCTGCTGTAGAGCGAATAGAATTATGATCAATGTAGTATTTCTTTGTGTTTTCATCTTCTTTTATTCGTTGCTTGGAAAGACTACCTTTAATACGTTCAATTTTGAGAACTGATGTATATTCATGTTTTGACCGATTCATTGGAGATATCTCTAACTGATATTGAATATCAAGATTTACATGCAATTGTCAATGAAATGACACAAGATGATTCGTTTTTTCAACTAGCCTTTGGAGGATTAGCATTAAAATTTTTACAACTTTTTTATAGTGAATATATCTTTAAATTTGAATTTTGTGATTCTTGAGATAAATTCATATCAATATCTGTCTATAACGATCAAAATGTTCCTACGACGAAGAATGATTTCTACTATTTCATATGCTCAGAATTTCTCGACCTAACTTCCGAGCAAATACGCACTTTTACACAGTTATCCTTAGAAGTTTGCGACGATTTAACTAAAGAATAATTTTAATAAGAACACCGGAAATAAACTTGATTACAATCATTACTATGGTGATTTCAATCAAAATAATGGCTTATGGCAATGGAAAAGAAAAACGTATAAAGGCTTTTCTTCTTATCAAGCAAGTATGAACCAAGAAGGAAATGAACAACATAGTGAATTTAGCAAATCCCCCCCTTCATTCAAACTAATTTCAAAATAAAACACATCTACTAAAACTTCCCTATTTCCGCCCATTACCTCTCCCATATAAAAAATTATATAAAAATAAAAAGCTGTAGTTTCGTTTTCATTGAAACTACAACTTTTTATTTTCCAAACGCATTTCAATCAAATTGGATATAAAGGTTCATCGCTCACGTTCATGTATTGATTATTTTTTAGATTCTCAATAACTATTTCAAGGAAATCATAATAATCTTTGGAGAAGTTATTTTTTTTATAAAGTTTTAATTTTTCATCAAATCTCTCTCTGTCACCTAATGGGAAAAACAAACAAATACCAGTAGCTTGTTTCCAAGGGCTTTTCACATTATAAATTACAGCCTGATCAACTGCACTCATAATTCTTCGTGAATAGAATGGATACTGAGAATACATTTGTTTTGCCAAATCGCCTAAATCTACCATTTCTGAATCCTCTGGTCCATCCATTTTTCCATACTCCTCTACCTTATGTCTTGCAGTAAGGATAGATTGAAATTTATCATCATTTGATACATCTGCTTTCAATAAGCTTGCTATATCATAAAAAGATTTTGTAATAGGTTTTACCTTAGATAAATCTATCACAGAGATAGCTACGTCATCTTCTTCTTCATTTTCAACGGCTTGCTTATAAAAACCATCTGCTATGATTCTTCCCAACTCTTCCCCATTCATATTTGGTTTATTTAATAATTTTTCAAATGTATATATATAATCTAAACCATGAGCTGGAACCATATCTTCTGAACCAACAATATAATTAGCATACTGATCTATATAACTAAGAGTTTCTAGATTTGTAACTAAACAAGCATCAAATGCTACAACCTCTAATTTTTTTCTTGTTTTTTCATAAGTGTCTTTAAACGCTTTTTCAAGTTCTGGTAATGTAAGTGGATCAAGCCCAAACCGTTCATCATGACCATATCCATATACAGATCCCGATCCATGTCCCCATAAAATCACAGCATATTTTTCTGCTGGATACTCTTCCATACCCCAAATCATAAAATCGCTTAGTGTAGATGATTCCCCCATGTTTTTCAGTCCAACATCCTCAATTAATTGTAATGAATCTTTTTGGATTATCCACCTTTGATTGGTTTCTGGATTAATCTCTGGTGTATGCCATTTTTTTGCTCCACCTGTTTCAACAACTATATTAACTTCTTCTGAAGAGCCTATCTTCAGCATCTCTTTTAAATCTTCAGAAGCTAGCTCAAAATCACTCTCTAAACTAGATCCATCCAGATAAACCATCACAGTATATTTTGCTTTATTTACCTTATTTGTATCTGCTGAAATTTTTATTATATTATCCTCTGTTAAACTACTAAACCCTATTAAAAGCATTACGATTAATAGCATCCTATACATTTTTTTCATTTTTATAGCCCCCTTTTACTTGTAAATCGATTTATAAGTAGATTTCGCATAAAACAATGTATAGAGTTATAGTTAACAAAACGAATCTTTCCATTTAAAAATTAACTGTATTTCTTAGCCTGAATAGAATATAGCTCAGCATACTTCCCATCTTTAATTATTAATTCTTCATGTGTTCCTTGTTCTGTTACTTGTCCTTTATCCAAATAAATAATGTGGTTTGCTAGTTTTGCAGTACTTAACCTATGCGTTACAATAATAACAGTTTTATTATCAGCCAAATTTGATAAGGTTCTTAATATTTCATCTTCAGCATATGGATCAAGCGCTGAAGTTGGTTCATCAAATATTAAGATTTCAGCTTCTTTATCACGCATAAATGCTCTTGCAATAGCAATTCTTTGCCATTGACCACCTGATAGTTCTTGTCCACCAAATAATTTCCCCAATTGAGTATCATATCCATCTGTCATAGTAGGAAGCAATTCCCTCACATTGCTTTTATCACTTGCTAGTTGAATCTCAGGAGTATTATTAATATTTTTCACATCACCAAGCCCTATGTTTTCTCCTAGTAACATTTCGTACCTTACAAAGTCTTGTAAAACAGCGGTACACTTTTTTTTGTATTCAGTTGAATCATAATCGTTTAAGTTTTTATTATTATAGTAAATCGATCCTTGACTCGGATTATATAGCCTTAATAATAATTTAATAAGCGTCGTTTTCCCCGCTCCATTTTCGCCAACTAATGCAGTGATTTTCCCTTGAGGTATGTGCAATTTTTTTACACTAAGAGAACTTGTTTCTGAATTTTGATATGAAAAATCCACTTGCGATAAATAGAAACCAGAATCCTTCTCTTGACTCTCTACTAAAGATGAATTTACTCTTTTAGGATTAGGTAGTTGTATAAAATTAAGTAAGTTTCTTAAATGTCTTCCTTCCCTCGCCCCTATAGCAATTAAGGCAAAATACTCATTAACTCCTTCACATAACTGAATCGTCATACCTAAAAATAAAACTACATTTCCAATTGATACTTCATTATTAATCGCACCATTAATTATAAAAATTATGCTGAAGGAAATTACGCAAGATTGTATTAAACCCCAAAGAAGACTATGAACAGCTAATTTTCTTTGATCTTTACTTAAAGTTGCAGACAATTTTTGTACTGTCTTAACATACTTCTCTTTAAAGAAAGGTGTTAAGTGAAATAATTTTACCTCTTGTGCTAATTGCGGTAATAAGGGAACTGATGTATAGTATTCAGCTCTCCTTCTTAGTTCCATTAATTCTGGCCTACCTTCAAATGTAGCCTGATTTAAATTTACCTCTTTAATAAGTTTTGGAATAGAAACTATTAAAAGAAGAAATGGATACCACGGTAATAGAGAAAATAGTAATGCAACGCTAGCTATAATCTTTACAGTGCCTCCAAATGATTTCATGATTAAATCAATCCACATTGTAATCCAATACTCATTATTTCTAAAAGACCTTATTTTATTGTACAGTTCTTTATCTTCAAAGAATTCAAGACTCTCGAATGTATTGGCTTTTTTCATAATTAATACATCGATATACATCTGCAGTTTCGCTACCAACAGCCTTTTTTTCACTTCATAAAAAGGATTAAACAAATCTGCAGTGATTGTGAGAATAATAAATGTAATGATTATCCAAAACGTAAGGCTAGAATTTAATAATGCTGCGGGGTCTTTTGATAAATCATCAATTACCTTAGTACTTAACCAAATAAGCAATGGCTGAATAATTGATTCCAGTATTTTAATTAGCATAATATAGGTAAATCCCACTTTATCAGCTTTCCATAGCAGTTTTAAAGAAGACAATGTTTCTCTCATAAATTTAAAAGCATGATATGCCTTATTGAGGATTTTCATTTTTAACAGTCCCCTCTAAAGAAAAACTAGATGCTTGCATTAAATACATTTTTGCATATTCTCCTTGCATATCCATTAACACCTCATGTGAACCTTGTTCAATAACCTCTCCATCCTTAATCACAATAATAGAATCCACCATTTTTACAGTACTAAAACGGTGCGAGATTAATAGTACTGTCTTTTGTCTCGTTAATAAATAAAATTGGTTGTACAATTGCTCTTCTGATTTAATATCTAATGCGGCTGTAGGTTCATCCATTATTAGGGTAGAAGCGTTTCTAAAAAAGGCCCTAGCTAGCGCTATTTTTTGCCATTGCCCACCTGAAAACTCTATCCCATTCCATTCATTTCCTACCATTGTTTTATAGGAATCTGTATAACTATTAATTTTCTCGTGTATACCAACACGCTTAGCTATTTCTTGAATTTGTTTTTTATTTTCTATTCTTTCGCAATCACCAATTCCAATGTTTTCATCTATTGATAATCCATATTTTCCAAATGACTGGAAGATGGCGGAAATATGTTTACGAAGATACTGAATATCTATTTCCTTTATGTTTATATTATTGATTAGAATCTCCCCTTCGTCGGGATCATAAAATCGACAAAGTAATTTTACAATTGTGCTTTTACCTTCACCATTCATTCCTACAATAGCGGTACTTTGCTTTGCATTCAGTCTAAAACTAAGACCTTTTAGAATTTTATGTTCTTTATTAGTTGGATAACTGAAGCTTACATTTTTAAATTCAATATTCATTTCATGCAAATCTACAAGTTTTGAACTGGAAGGGATTTGAATATCCGGTTTTAATTTAACAAAATCATGAAAATCTCCACCCATTCTCCAAAGCTCAAGTGTTTCAACAAATTCATTTGAAACATTTCTTAATAATACGTTTAATTGAAATAGGGCACTTAAATATAAGGCGATATCTCCTATTGTCAAAGAAGCGTTACTTATTTTATAAGTTACCCACAAATAACCTAATCCAGCTACTCCACCAGATAATAAACCAGTCAATGTAATTGGAATTAAAGATTTTGTTTGAATTTTTTTATACGCTGAAAATACCACATCAAACGTTTCTTTATATCGCTTCAAAAAAAATTCACCCAAATTAAATAATCTAACTTCCTGTACCGTATTTTTCACTAATAAATTGTCTCGATAATATGACATCTTTCTTCGATTAGATGCGAATTCATTTTCGTATACCCATTCCATTGCAGTAAATTTATTGGCATATATAACAAAAGGAATAGCGCTTACAATTAATATCACTGCTAAAAGAGGTGAAAGCGTACCCACTACTACGATGATACTAATTAGTGAAATTCCCCCTGTTATTACACTGCCTGTTGATTCAACTATTTGCATAGGTAACCAACTTGTACTATCTCTTAAAGTCTCAAGTTTATCCCTATATTTTGTTTCTTCAAAAAATCGCATACCTGGCATCTTTTCTATAGCTTCTAAAAGTGTTGTATTAATTGTCAACATAGATTTTTCACCTAGTAACTTTTGAATCCAACTTGTGATTGACACAGAGAAAATCCCTATAACAAATGTAGAACAATACACAATCCCCCAAATATATACGTAGTTTTCACCAGGGTTTGCATTTGTAATTCCATTTAGAATTTCCCTTGTGGCAAATAACTGTATGGCGACAATTAAACCTTCAGCACTAAGTAAAACTAACAAAACTATGACCAAAATCGGACTAGACTTCCATATTATTTTCCCTAAAAAAAAAGCTATGCTCATCGTACTTTTAAGATTGAGCATTCGCTCTTTACAAAAATTAAACATTGCTCTCCTCTACTTTCAATAGAATGTTGCTCGTCTTAATTCTGAAGAAAAAATACATTTTCCTATATTACGAGGATCCACTGGCTTACTTCTTTCTAAAATATAATTTCTTCCCTTTTCAACTTCTTGTAGCCAAATTTCTAATTCTAAAACTGAACGAAGGTATTGGAAACTTATCCCTAGGTCGTTATTCGGATCATTGGATCTTATTAACATTGCAATTAAATGATCTCTATATTTCTCCTTATCAATAATCCCTAATTCCGCTACAAAATTCTTTTTATTTTTTGAGAACAATTGTAAAATATTTTGTTTTTCATTTAACAAACATTTTCTAGCCATGTGTGCATACGTCGTTTTTATTTTTCTATTCAATAAATAATCTGGTAAAACGTCTTTAAACGCTTTTCTCATCAGCTGTTTAGATCCTTTATAATATCCATTTTTATGACCTTCTAGTAAATCATAATGCTCTTCAGGTGGAACACAAAAACTAAGCTCGATCATTTTTTTATCATAAAATGGGTACATGTAATCCGTTGCTACTCTAGTTGTATCCAAACATCTGGCTCTAGGATATAAATAGTCATAGTGATATCTGTGCCCCCAGAGTTTAAAATCCTTACTTTTTTTATACTGTTCATACTCTCTTTGATTACCTTTATTCTCACGTTCCATATGTTCTGGGGTAAAAAATGGCATATTTGCTTCCACTTTTTCAGCCCAAACGGTCTTATAGTATAACCTTTCATTTAATCCTGGAATAAATGGTGCAATACCATAAGTAAATGATTTATCCAGGAACCCTCCTACCTTTTTATCAGACCAATTCCATAATTTTGATACTGCTTCTTTAAACTTTTTCTGTCTAAGTAAAGAATCAATGACTAATTCCTCTCCACTCGCTACATAATCTCCACCGTCGCCAGATATAGAACGATCGGCACCAATTTCAATAGAAATTCCAGCCACAACTTCATCATACAAAGGGTTTCCTCGTGGATCAGGTCCATCTATATACCACATTGGATCTCTTCCTATTTCTGCATTTAAAATCTTGTTAATATCATCACCCATAATAATGGCATGATCAACATTTAAATCTTGCAATAATTTAGTCACAAGTTCTTTATCATGACTAAATGACATGTCGTTAGATTCAAAAGATAGATTAACTCCAAAAATAGAGGAACTAGAGCCATTGGCGATTGCAGCACCTAAAATATTTCCTGAATCTAAACCTCCACTCACATCTAAGATTGTTTTTGTATCTGATATACGAAGTTGAACAACATCTAGCATTGTCTGACGGAACTCATCTACATAATCTGTAATATTCGTATGTTTCACTGTATTTAGTAGATTATTTAGTCCCCAATACGAACGAAGGTTTAGTTTATCATTTTTATTCCATTGTAAAATTGAAGCTGGTGGTAATCGATAAATACCTTGAAAAAATGTTTCATTACTAAATTCCGCTTCACTAATCGCAAATTGTGTAGTTGGGTAATTTAAGCAAGCATTGTAATTAATCGTAAAAGGAATTTCATAATTTAATAACAAAATTCTTAAATCATTTGATGCACAAAAGAAATCGTCATTTGGATGTTTATAATAATAAATCGGTCTCGTCGCATAAATATCATTAGCGATTATAAGATTATCCATATTCCGATCAACATATGTAATTGTGAAATCACCGTGAGCATTTTGTAATTGATTATCGATATTTGAGGTTAAACTCTTATACAGATTTGCCCTTCCCTTTGAAGTTAAATTTTCAATATAAGAATGGCCTAAGGAATCACTTAGTACACCGTTCAAAATTAATGGAGTACCTAAAGAGGAAATTTGTTCATTGCTCTTTTTATGAGAGCCTTTAAAAGAGAAATCAACTTCACTTAAAAAAAATCCCTCTCTATCAAAATTTAGTTGGTTACTTATCTTCATTGAACTTAACCAATTTCTTAGATTCTTGCTCCATTGGTTTTTTAAATTATTATTTTCCCCCCACATAGCTATCCACATTTTCATTTTCTGTAACCCACCTTTCAACTCCATCTCTCATTTTAAATACATGCATTACTTGTAATTTTCCAAGATGATTTTGAGGATCAATAACTTCGCCATTCTCTAATTCAACCCAAGCATGAGAATGTAACTTTTCATCTATTTTTTTAAATCCAATTATTAATTTTGCATCAATTCCATTTGAATATAGGACAATTTGATTTGTTAAAGAAATAGATACACATGAGGCGATTAAAGCATCTTGTTCATCCATTTCATATAAATATTTACTAAATGTTATCAATTCTTTTAAATCTATCGGCATTGCTTTTCTCCTTTGAGCACTTTCATACATTGGAAAGAACTGAATAGCAACTTTATTAAAAACAACATCAAATGGATTCTCAATTAACAGCCCTCTAACCAAATTATGTAAAGCAACAAAATATTCTTTAGAATTATTCATTTTTATCAACAACCAGTAGTAATTTATAATTAATTAAATCCTTTACACTTGCATCCACCAATTTTTGAATCTCCTCTTTGGGATTATCAAAATTAGATAGAAATTCTTCTACAATTAATGTTTTTTCAAAGAAATCCTTGTTAAAATTATCCCAAATTTCCTTATGTACACCTTCTAGACCATAGTATTCTCCTTCACTAATATGCAACACAATTGTCTCCTCCTCATTAGCACTAGAAGTGACAGTATTAGAATTCTTTCTTAATAGCACAATTGTCTCCTCCTTCATCTTTTAAGAAGAATAGTAGAACTAGAATTCCACTATTCTTCTTAGATAGTTCATAAATCTAATTTTCTATTTCACTATTTTTAACTCCTACGAAGTCCTTTGGCCCTAGTTCCATCACCTGGCTTCTTTGTCTTAGCTAGGGTTACCGCCATAAACGATCCGTATGCATTTACTTTCCCTACTTCTAATTTTTTCATTTTTCTCCCCTCCCTTATTTTTTAATTTAATAATGTTTATAGCCCTTTACGGATTCCTTTTGTTCTTGTTCCATCACCTGGTTTACTTTTCTTTGCTAATGTTACTGCCATAAATGATCCATATGCTTTTACTTTCCCTGCTTCTAATTTTTTCATTTTTCTTCTCTCCCTTATTTTTAATTTAATAATGTTTATAGTCCTTTACGGATTCCTTTTGTTCTTGTTCCATCACCTGGTTTACTTTTCTTTGCTAATGTTACTGCCATAAATGATCCATACGCTTTTACTTTTCCTGCCTCTAATTTTTTCATTTTTCTTCTCTCCCTTATTTTTTAATTTAATAATGTTTATAGTCCTTTACGAATTCCTTTTGCTCTTGTTCCATCACCTGGTTTACTTTTCTTTGCTAATGTTACTGCCATAAATGATCCATATGCTTTTACTTTCCCTGCTTCTAATTTTTTCATTTTTCTTCTCTCCCTTGTTTTTTAATTTAAGTATATTTATAGTCCTTTACGAATTCCTTTTGTTCTTGTTCCATCACCTGGTTTACTTTTCTTTGCTAATGTTACTGCCATAAATGATCCATACGCTTTTACTTTTCCTGCTTCTAATTTTTTCATTTTTCTTCTCTCCCTTGTTTTTTAATTTAAGTATATTTATAGTCCTTTACGAATTCCTTTTGTTCTTGTTCCATCACCT
>NZ_JBNNUF010000017.1:49063-71545 GCF_050279465.1 Bacillus sp. NPDC094077
CACCTGGTTTACTTTTCTTTGCTAATGTTACTGCCATAAATGACCCATATGCTTTTACTTTCCCTGCTTCTAATTTTCTCATTTTCTTCTCTCCCTCCTTTCCAATTAGTTAAGTTGAAGTCTATACACTAGAAATTAGAATGTAAACCTCTCAAGAAACTACTTTTTTTTACATTTAACATCAAAATTCTACAAATGAATGTATTTTTATTCAGAAAATAATTCAAATTTAATATAAATAAACGCCATTGAGTATATTTATTACTTATCTGAATTATTTGTTTACTATTGATAAAAATGTAAATATATCCTAAAAAATACATTGAAAATCCATTTTTAAATGCAGAATACTTTTATGTAAATATAAGTAATTTATGTAATTGCAATTCCATCCCTTGGCAACTAAGTATGATTTTTGAATAATTTAAATATTCAATCTTATTTTTCTAAATGATGATTTTAAACCTTTACTTTCTTCTAAATAAAAAAAGATGACTATAGTAGCATGAGGCTATTATAGTCATCTTTTTTTCATTAATCTTTCATACTATAAGATTAGCTATTAGATAAAAGGAAAAATTCCTTTTCGAAACCTGTATTCTCCCAAAAATTTAATGCTAATTTATTATCTAAGTCAACATAGACATGAATCAAAGAGACATTTTCTTGATTCAACCAATTGCTCAGATTTTCTACTAAATTTTGAGCAATTTGCTGCCTTCTATATTCTGACTTTACATAGACTTCTTCTATTTGACCATATAACATATCCGTAACAAGATCTTGCTTTATTGAGCCTATTCCATAACCAATTAGATTATCATTTTCATCCATTACTACAAAAACTGCACCATATCTTGATTGAATCAATTCCACTAATTGTTCTTCAATCCCTTTTTTATTACTTTCATCTAATTCACAGTCTGCAGTTTCTATTACATTTAGATTCCATAATTCTATAATTTCTTTAATACTCTCACCATGATCTATTGTTTGATCTAATTTTTTAATACTAATTTCCATTTTATATCCTCCTTTGTAAGTTTCTACTAATATATTGTAATTAATTGTGTGTGGCAAGATAGAAATAATTGATAAAATATAATTTGAATATTAAAACATAGTACTTATAGTTAAATTCTTTCTATATTAAAATATAATTTATTCTCCAGGGAAATTTCTATCTTAGTTTTTAGCTTTTATCCAAATATCAATACCCTTTTTGAGGTTTAAGTTACTGTGATGTATAATTATCAAAAAATCTAAGGAGTTATATATATGGTTAATATAAAAATAATAGCTGAAGTTTTTAGGGTAGGGTTCCAGATTGGTTTATTTTCAAAAACTGAAGTAATTGAGTGGGCAGATCATACAATTGAAACATTAGATAGTCCTTCTATTGAAATTATAGAAGTTTCTTTATCTAGTAATGATAAGTCAGTTGATATTGTATCTAAATTAAAAAACATAAAAGGAACGTATAATAAAAAATTACCCGTAAAAATTATACTGGGACTGCTATGGGAGAAATTTATGATAAATGAAGAAAATGTATTGAAAATAAAACCATTTATATCTAAATTAATACATAATAATTGCTGTGAGGGATTCGATTATGTAGATGAACAGCTGTATAATTTTAATGAAGAAATTAATTTAGCCTCAGATAATATATATGGGAATCTAGAAGATATTAGTCAAGAAATGAAAAGCTTTTTATCTCCCTATAAGGATTTTGGTATGTACTTTCGTTTTGAGGATACTCGAAAATATTAATTTGATGGAAATGGGATTTATATAGAGGTAAAGGGATCTAGTCAAACAGTAAGTAAAAGATTCTTCATTACCTGCATATACCTTAACAACTAAAATATCACCAATCTTCTTAACCACTTCACACTGCTTCAACATTACCTTCCTTTATACATATATTTATGCTATTTCCTATTCAAAAAGAGCTGATTTAACCCAGTAATATATATTCCTGAGTTAAATTTATTATAAAAAGAATCGACATTAAACTATAATAGGACCGCTGAAAGGACGGTAGAGATTACTAACATACCAAAACTTTTCACGATGTTCACCTCAAAACGAAAATAACAACTAATTACACACTTCGGCGCTACTTCAGAATCTTAGATTAATTGACATGCGATATTACCTATAAAAGACCTACTACTCCAACACATTCACAATTTTATATCTCGAAGAAATGGAGTTTCTCTCGTTGATATATATATCCAAATAAATTAAAATATAGATTGCGGAGGGGGTAATTGTTGTGAAAAAAGTTATGGCAGCAGTTTTAGGTTTGTTAATTGTAGCAGGTGGGTGCAGCTCAAAAGTGTATGATGAGCAAGTTAATTCAGGGAAAAAGGCAATAGAAAAAGGTGAATATGCAGATGCTGTTAACTCTTTCGAAAAAGCTGCTAAGGATAAATCAACAGACGAAATTCAGAAATACATTCGATTAGCAAATGATATGAAAGACAGCGCTACTGCATTAAAAGAAGAAAAATACGAAGTGGCAATTGCAAATGCTGAAAAAGTTACGAAAGAAAAAACGGATGATACAATATTCAAATCTGCAAAAGAACAAGCAGATAAAATCATCAAAACGGCTAAGAGTTCTCAAGAACAAACAGAAGCAACAAAGAAAGAAATTCAATCGGGGAAAGATTTATTAAGCCAACAAAAATATGATGAAGCCTATCAAGCTTTCAAAACAATAGCTGATAGAAAAGAATCACCACAACTTGTAAGTGAAGCAACAACATTAATGAATGAAGCAATTACAGCGAAGAAACAACATGAAGATGAACTGGAAAAAGTAAGAAAAGAGAAAACAGAAAAAGAACAAGCTGCGCAAGAAAAGAAAAAAGCGGAACAAGAACAACAAAAAACAAAAGAAGAAACTAAGAAACAACAAGACACAGTCGCAGATACAGGTGAAATAACTGAACACGAAGCTGAAGACCTTGTACGACGACAATTTAATTTTTCATCAGATGTAGTAGTACAATATAATAACGACGATGAGAATGGTAATTTTGTTATCCAAGTGTATGAAGATCATCCCGATCATACGGCTACATTAGGATGGTTTGCTGTAAATCCAAAGACGAAAAAAGTTACTAAAATACAATTATAAAATTGAACAAAGAGAAACATTCGAATAAAAGACTTCTATTACTTTACAGTAAAATAGAGGTCTTTTTCATTACAATGTGAATATTGTCAACTCATGTGCTCCCTCTCCCTTATTATTGTCCCTGATTCCACTTGGTATTTCTCGTGGTCTTGATTTAGGCATATGGCCTGGAAAAAGGAGTTTTGCTTATCTATACAAATTTTATTTGGAAGGTGATTTACCTTACAATATGGAATAACTCAACAGGTGATGATAATGATCATTTTGAAGAGTAACATTGGAGAATTATTAAAAAGCAATGGGTTAAAAGGAAAGTGGATTCCACAGAAATTAAATATAAGCCAACATCAAATGAGTAATTATGTAACTGGTAAGTCTTATCCTCTAGTAGACAAGCATTTGAGTTAGCAAAAATATTCGATTGTAGGGTCAATGACTTATACGAGGTACAAGAAAAAGACCCTGCTGATTAATTACTAGCAAGGTTTAGCACGTATCGAGGTAACGGATGTCCTTCAATAGATTCCATATACATTTCAGCCACTCTCGATCCATTAATTAACTGTACATTTAGTTCTTCAGCATACAGCCTTGCATTTTTCGAAAAGCCACCTGTCGATACAACATAACCACCTTTTGCCCCTCTTTTTGCAATGTTACTATGCACCAGGGCAATTGCTTTATAAGACATGTCGCTACACAAACACTTCACTTGAACAATATATCATATGGAGTTCGATAGCCGAATTCATGCTATCGGTAAAATGATATGTGTCGTCAAGAACAAGACGCTAAAACATATGGACACAACGGTCTGTACCGTATGGTGATAGTACCGTAGCTCACGAACCTAAACGGTCTGTCGTGAGAGTGCTGAAGGCATACCACAATCTTGTACGTCAGCAATACGAGAAATGGACTTCGTCTTTGGTAGCAAGAATCCTACTGACGTTATTCAGCTTTCCCTTTTAGGGGTGGGAGTGTCAAAGCAGCCTTATCAAAATATTTTTGTGAATGTTTTGTGGATGAATTACTCTTCTTTCAAATAAAAGTGTTTTACCCACAAAATAAATAAACCTCAACACGTTGTGCGTCAAGGGTTTGAGACTCTTAGTATAGAGACATATATTGATTACGTTCCCATTTGTGAACTTGTGTGCGGAATATATACAGTTCGCTTTCGCCTCCTAAACGTTCAATCATACTTGGTACTTCTTCAAAATCTATACTTGGATACTTTTTCTTGCTCAATATAAAATACCCTCTTTACTGGCTTTGTTTCGTTCTAGGTACTGTCATCTTGCATGAATTTAGATAAGATTCTATCCTCTCTCATTAATTTACGAAGATAATTGGCATCAAGATTAATTATATTTACAACTACTTTAACCATAATCGTTTTTTGAAGATTGCTTTCCCATCAGCTGATTTGCATACAAAAGGTACGGATTCAATATTAGCGTCTATTAAAGGTTCTAGCACTCCCTTACCTTTTTCGCTAATCATTAGTGTACCAAATCCACCCAGAATCTCGAGTAAATATTTTTATTAGTACAAGATATAAATCGTCAGTTTCAACTATATAGTTGAGAAGGAATGCATTAAAAAGGAGGAGAATAACAATGAAATATCAAGCAATAATTCCATCATTAAAAAAGTCTTGTTTTATCTCAATACTTTCATTAAGTATGTTAATTTTTACACTCCCTGCCCCAGCCTTTGCACAATCCAATAACAATGTTACACCTGGAACTGATTACTATGTATCTCCGGCAGGAAGTGACCTCAACCCTGGCACATTAGATCAACCTTTCGCTACTATTCAAAAAGCTGCTAACGTCGCCAAAGAAGGAAGTACAATCTACATAAGAGGCGGGGTTTATAACCAAAAAGTACATGTAACTCATTCTGGAGCCTCAGGAGCACCAATTACTTTTCAAAATTACCAGGATGAAAAAGTAATTCTCGATGGATCTACAGTCAAGTTAGAGGATGATGGATTATTTACAATAGAGGACAAAAATTATATTCAAGTAAAAGGATTAGAATTTCGCAATTTAAAATCAACAAAAGTTAGTGAAACCCCTATTGGTATTTATATCACCGGATCAGGGAGTTACATTGATATTAGAAATAATTATATCCATCACATTGAAACGAATGTAAGGGATGGAAACGCACACGGTATTGCTGTCTATGGCACTTCATCAAGTGCACAAAATAATTTAAATCATATTGTCATTGATAATAACGAAGTAGCAAATTTGAAATTAGGATTGAGTGAAGCAATTGCTGTGAATGGGAATGTAGATAATTTTGAGGTTACCAATAACAAAGTACATGATAACAACAACATCGGTATTGTTCTTATTGGACATGAAGGAGTGTCTCCAGCAGCTGCTTTAGATCAAGCACGGAATGGAATTGTTCGTAACAATATCGTTCATCACAATTCATCTTTCAATAATACTAGTTATAATGAATATTCAGCTGATGGTATTTACGTGGATGGCGGGAAGGCAATTATCATTGAGCAAAATCAAAGCTATGAAAACGACCTCGGTATTGAAGTAGCTAGCGAACATGCAGGAAAAAGTGCAAGTCAAATTACAGTTAGAGACAATACAATATCCAATAATATAATGAGCGGCATTGCAATTGGTGGATATGACAGTCAGCAAGGATATGCCGAAAATAACACGATTACGAACAATATTATTTATAAAAATGACACAAAAGATCAAGAGAGTGGACAAATCGAATTAAATTACGATACCCGCAACAATGTAATTACCAATAACCACATCTATGCAAGTAATAGCAGTATTTTTATTAGCAATAATTTTAATAAAAACACCGGAAACCAACTTGATTACAATCATTACTATGGTGATTTTGATCAAAGTAATGGTTTGTGGCAATGGAAAAGAAAAACGTATAAAGGATTTTCCTCTTATCAAGCAAGTATGAACCAAGAAGGAAATGAACAACATAGTGACTTTAGCAAATTACCCCCTTCATTCAAACTAATTTTAAAATAAAACAAATCTATTAAAACATCTCTATTCTTACCCAGTATCTCTCCCATATAAAAATTATACAAAATAAAAAGTTGTAGTTTCGTTTTCATTGAAGCTACAACTTTTTATTTTCCAAACTCATTTCAATTAAATTATAACAAGGTGCTTTTAGTGATGATCTCCATCTGCAAATCTTGTAAACTCCGTATTATGTTGTTTTTCTACAGATGTTTGCACACCCAATGTTAAAGTTAATACCGTTATTATTCCCATTAAAATAGTCATTGCTTTTTTCATTTCAAAGCCTCCTTATCAACTGCTTTTTTTCTTGCCTGTGTACTCAAATAAAAATACTTACTAGCATTAGAGTGATTATCTTCTTGATAAAACTTAATCGCTAACTCTTCCATAGACTCTTGCATATACATGTATAACTCTTCTCTCTCAAAATACTCAACTCCTGCTAATACTACTTTTTCAAACTTTTCAGCAGGAACATCTCCATTCAGCGCTTTTAAAATCATAAAACGATGCTGATATTCCTCATGTTTCAATTCATTACAGATTTGCAATCCCTTTTCAATAAGTTCCCCTGCTATATCATGTTCCTTAAGTTTATAATGCTCCTTCGCTTTAACAAGGATAGCTTTATAATGGTTAGGCTTCTTCTCAACCACTTCAGAAAGATAACGAATTGCTAATTCAGAAAGATTTTGACTTGCATATAATAAACCAAAGTTGTGTCTAGCCATTAAAATATAATAGTCTTCATCAATCTTTTGAAATTGATTCATTGCGGCCGCAAAATGTTCTTCAGCTAGTCCCCACTCCTTTAAATGGGTACAAGCCAAACCTAATAGATTTTCACAAAAAGCAATGTTTGTTTCACATCCATTAAATTTACGGTAAATCTCTTGTGCCTTACTAACATACTTAATTGCTAAAAGTCCTTGAAATATATCATAATAAAACGAACCTAATTTGTAATAGAATTCAGCCTTTTCCAATTCATCAGGTATATTCTTCAAAAAAACTTCTGCCTTATCAAAATATTCGCTCGCTTCATTATATTTGCCTGTTACACTCCTATGAATAGCTTTAAAAAAATGATAATAATAAGATAAAAGCTCATCCTCTGGTATTTCGAAAGTCTCTATCTTTTCAAAGCTTTGTTCAGATAAGCTTACATTATCAACTAAATAACTATATCGAAACTCGAGAAGAGAATAATATAGTAGTAACTTCTTAGCTTCTAATGAATCCCATTCATCCTCTTTTAATTCCTGGATCAGACTATCAATTTGCTCTTTCATACGGTGTGCTTTAGAAATGTTTCTTGAACGAATTTCAATATACCAATTATTCAATAACTTTGTAACTTGTTCGCTACCCATAATTACCGACATATAAATCCCCCTCACCCATATTATGTATATCCATTTAATTCTACCAGAATATTCCGTTTATATGGATGACACCTTCAATTCTGACATTTCTAAATAATAGATTGATTATTCTGAATGTTAACTTTACAAAATTAGAATAAATAATCCTCGACTTAGGAATGCACTATCAATGGTTGTATCATTTCGTAGAGAATTTCATATGAAGATAAATTAAATAGATGTTGGAGTTAATTGAAGTAAAAACCATATGAGGGTTTATACGAGGTAATAGGATTTAATTATAATCAATAAAGGCAGAACCTTGGGAGGATTCTGCTTTTATTGATTTTATCTCACATATACATATGCTTGATTAGCAGTGACATAGTATGCTTTGCCTATACTGCTGTGTAATTTGTATTGACAGGTTAAATTCATAATGTAGTAGATAAATATCTAATTAATAATTTAATAACTACTTTTTCTCAATGATATCAATTGATACTTTATTATTATTTGTATAGATCTTTGCAAATTCAGTAGCATTACTAATAGGATTAATAGGCTTGTTATCTATTAAAATATCACTAAATGTAGCTCTATATTGGGTATTTACTTTAATATTTTTCGTTTGACTGTCATCTTTTACTGCAATTGTAGATAACGCTTTCCAATTGTTAACTTTACTAATATTAGTATTCTTGATTTCAGAAATTAATCTTCCTGTATAGCCTTTTCCGTTTGTTCCCCAGTAGGTTGCCCTAGTGTTGCCATTTAAGTTCTTATAAATCGTAAGTTGAACTTCAGTTCCTGGTTTAAAGCCATTCAAGTTCGTAAACTCATCTTTCCCCTCAATATAAATGGGGTATTTATCGTCGCCTACTTTCATATAGGGTTTCCAAACATTATATGTTTCACTATACAAAAATCCAATATCTGATTCCACTGGACCAGAAAAACCAGAATAAATATAAAGTTCACCACCTGTCGCTTTACGTGTTCCATTACTGTTTTTGATTTCTGGTAATGTTACTTTTGTAGTTAAAACTGAACCTGTACTATTTAAGATTGCTCGGCCACCAATCCCTTTTTTAATTGGTTCCGCTTGGAATGCCTTCACGTATGAATGCGCTATCATTTCATCGGCATTTGCTTGAGTTATACCAATCCCCCCCAATCCACTAATTACTATTCCACTTACTAACGCAACACCTATTGTTTTTCTAAATTTTCCCACTACAAATCCCCCTCTTAATTTTATATATTACAATACGAATATAACATACATTTTATCCCATGGGATTATATAACATTTTTATAAAATTTAGACTTATTATTGAGAAAATTCAATCTTTAATCAAGTTTTTTTGTTCAATAAAAATGTTTTATTAACCAAATAGAACCGCATTCAACTAAACTTCTTTAAATAATAAAGTCCATTTCAATTGAAATGGACTTTATTATTTAAGAAAATTTCTAATCGATTTTTCCATCACCAAATTTAGGAATCATTTTTAACTTATAATACTTCATGTTAAGGCAAACAGCTACTACAGAGCTTCCGATAAACCCTATTACAACATAACATGTCTCTTCCTCCGTTTCTTATTGTTTAGCAAACTTATTGTGTAAATATTTCACATGTTTCTTTTCAATAATCTTATTGATAATGTTCGCTCGCAATATAGTTTGATAGATATGTTTGATCTCTTCTTCCGTTCGTTTTACATTGGCATAGGATTCAATACATTTTTTTAGATTGTTATAATATAAAACATGTTCACGTTTAGAGTAAATATTCATTCTATTCAGACCATATTTCAGGGTGGAATGCTACAATAGAGATTCGAGGCAGCTCTTGCTTCACTATCCATTTAATCGCTTTCATATTTTTATAGTTTTGTCGAAATGGATTTTGAAAGGAGTGTTTCTTTCTAAAAATATATTGTATCCACCTTGCTGCCCAAATGATCCTGAAGGTCATAGTAACGTAAAAATCATCTAATTTTTCCGACAGTACCATCAATTCCTAATCCTATTCTCACACTAGCATAGGTAGAAAAATCTCTGCTAGGTCCTAAAGCTTTTTATGTTAAAGATTAATATAAAAAAGAGGACAAGAAAACTCTGACATTACGATTTTCTCCCACTTCTCTACTTATCAAGTAACACAATGCAGGTAGAAAAGTATACATTTCTACTTTTCTACCTGCGCGTAGTTTGCGAAAAATCCTCACCAGAACCACCATTAGCTCATTTACATGATTATCGATATAGGAATTAGTTTTAAGCGTTAGATAATACAAATTCCATTTGCCGACTCTGTGTTTTAAATCCTAGTTTTTCGTAGAATCCTATAGCCTTCTTGTTAAATTCTAAGACATTTAATTCTACACTTGTTGCTTGTATTTCTTTAGCATACTCAAACGCTTTTTGAACTAATATTTCTCCTATTCCTGTTCCTCGACATATTTTACTTACACCAATATTGCGTATAAAGAGAACTTTTCGCTCAACTAACTTTGGATTTTCGGATGGTTCTTTAATAGAAATATCTATTAAATTGGCTCGAAGAGTTCGACGATAAATACGCAGATCATGCAGTAACAGGTACTGTTAAAGGCGCTGGCCAGACAAAGGATATTAGTAAAAAAGATTATCGCATGAAAAATACAGACTGGATTTATATTGCCCCCCCATCAGCTAACTTATGATTTTCAATATGTGAGGAATAGAAAAAGCGTATTTTGACTAGATGATCAAAATACACTTTTTTCTTTCTTTATTTATTTTGTAAAAGGTGTATAGGTTTAGCCGATAATGATTGTTTTGCTGCTATCCATACAACAATTATTGTTGTTATAACAGATAAAAGTATGCCTAAAATGGACCAAGTCATATCTATTTTCATCGGCATTTGGAATAAGAAGCGTAAAGTGATGCCTGAAAAGGCTAGGGCAATTCCAGCGCCAACTAATCCAGCCGATAGGGAGATAATCGTGTTTTCTAATAAGATAGACTTCATCAAATTACTAGAAGACATACCAACTGTTTTCATAATAGCAACATCTCGTGTCTGTTGCATTAAGCGAATGACAACTTGATTTCCAATTGTAAGAACAGCTGTTAAAAATGCGAACAACGCTACAATTGAGAAGAAAGCACTTTGCATTTGAATAATATACTGAAGACTATCGATTGCTGTAGCGGCAATTGAATATGCCATTGCTGAACCAGGAAGTTTTTCATTTAATTCTGTTAATATAGCATTTGTTTTTTTAGGATCACTATCTAAGGAATAAGTAATTCGGCTTGGTTTCCCATATGTAGCTAATGTTTCAGTTGGAATACGGATGCCAACGGTTTTAACTACACCAGATTTAAAGAAACCTATAATTTCGCAGTTTACTAATTCATTTCCAATTTGAATGTCAACTGTATCACCGACTTTTACACCTAATTTCTTATAGCTGTCCAAAAGAATTGCTTTTTTCCCCTTTGCATCCGATAGAGCTAAATCACGCCCTTCAGATATCATATAGGATCTAGAGTTAAGAGGGGTATCTACCCCTTCTATTGAAATTTTAGTTGAGCTAAAAAATTTATCATCTTTTATATTTTTCATGAATATAGATGCTGCGTCCACCCCGTTAATATTTTGGAGTCTTCCATCTAATTGATAACCTTTTTTCGATCCTTTTATGTCCTTAATAGATTGTAGCTGCTTTTCAACGTTCCCTTCGTCATGAATGGAACTTGTAATAAGGATATTTCCCATTGCCTCTCTTTCCAATTGACCTTGAACTGACTCAATTAAATTGTCTGCAAATACATGACTAGAGACAACAGAAACAACACCAATAGTTAAGGTAACTGCCAATAAACCATTTCGTTTACTTGTAGTAGCCATGTTGTGTAAAGCAAGAAAGAGGCTTTGTGGCATTATGCTTTTCATGGCGCCAATTAATCTGAATAATAAAGAATATATAAACCCTATAAATCGGACAAAAGTAAAAATAAATAACAGAACTGCAGTTGTAAGTAAAAGAGCAAGAAACCACTTAAAGACTGCGTTGTCATTTGTATTTGTTGTGAAAGCTATATTGTAAACATAAATAGAAAGAATGCCACAAGTAAATATAAAAAGTTGAAATTTCTTTTTAAATGGTAAAGCATAATTCACACTTGTGTTCTCAGTATCACGTAACATTTGAAGTGGTGATACACGCATTCCACTTTTTACTGGTATCCAAGAAGCTAAGAAGGTTACAATTAATCCCACAATAATTGTTGTAAAAATTACGGACCATGAAATTCCCCAATGTAGCGGTAGTGAAAGCACGTCTGCTAGATAGGACGTCAGCCAAACACTAGCTAATAAGCCGAGTACAATCCCACCAACTGTTCCGAGAATCGCTAGCCATAATGCTTCTAATAGAAAATATCGAATAATATATTTAGTTTTCATTCCTACGGACTTCATAACAGCGATATCATGCGTACGTGAAGCAATAATGACTTTCATTGTATTAGAAGTAGTAATAGCGGCAATTCCAAGAGCTAATATACTGAAAAGCTGAAGAAATGGTAACAACATCCGTAAATCTTTCTGTTTCTCTAGCTCTTTATCCTGAACATCTATTACACTACTTTGTGGTAATTGTTTTTGAATATTCTTTTTAAAAGAAGAGATATTAACATTTTCATTTAATAAGATTAATGCTTCATTAATTGTGCCTGCAGGTACATTTAAGAGCTGCTGTGCTTGATCTAAATGTAAATAGGCAGTTCCAAAAATCGAAGCATCGCCATAGGATTCTTGGACACCTTCTACTAAACCACTAATTTTATAAGAGGTCATTGCCCCAGTAGAACGGTTAGGAATCTCAACTCTATCTCCTACTTTGACTTGCAAACGGTCAGCTGTATTTTTGGAGAGTAGTAGTTCATCTTTATGTAAAGTACGAATATTAGGAAACAGATTATCACCAAAGAAAGGATAGTGGTTCGTTTCAATTCCCTTTACAATTAAACTTGTTGTTTTCCGATCAGATTTGACCATACTTTGACCTAATAAAGAAGTTGTGAGCGCTTTCTGTTCTTCTTTAGGAATGGAAGAAATAAGAGTTTCGCGATCCATCGGTTTTAAATAGGATTGAACTGACACATCCCCTCCTAAAAGAATTTTAGAGGATTCGTGAATAGATCGCGGAACCAGCTCTACCAACATAGACATAGAAAAGAAACTAGCTACTCCTATTAAAATACTGAACACAGTAAAAAAAGTTCTTAAACGATTACGTGCTAAACTACGTAGTGCAGATTTTAGTAGCATGGTGTTATGCCACCTTCTTGCTCACTAGATTTTGTATGGTCGTTAAAGGTTTCTTGAACGAGGAGGCCATCTTCCATTTTTAAAACACGATCTGAAAGTTTTGCCACATGCGTATCATGTGTAGCAATAATAAACGTCATCTGGAGTTGGTCACGTAGTTGAAAAATTAAGTCCAAAATATTTTTTCCTGTTTTGGAATCTAAGTTCCCAGTTGGTTCATCAGCAATAACAATGGCTGGATTATTTACTAATGCACGAGCAATTGCTACACGCTGCTGTTGACCTCCAGATAGCTGGCTTGGTAAATGATGATATCGTTCTTTCATCCCAACAAGGTCCAACATTTCCCTAGACTTTGTTATCATTTCTTTTTGGCTTCTTACTCCAGCGCACATAAGTGCCATCATAACATTTTCTTGAGCGGTCATTGTTGTGACTAAATTATACGATTGAAAAACAAAACCAATCTTTTTTGCACGGAAATCAGCTAGCTTTTCTTCTGACATGGAGGTAATATCTTGTCGTTCAATAATAATACGTCCTTCGGTAGGGGTATCCAATGATCCCAGTATTCCAAGTAGTGTGGATTTTCCGCTTCCACTAGGACCAATAATACTAACAATCTCTCCAGAATAAAATTTAGTGCTAAGCCCTTTTAAAATTTGAATTGTTCCTGCTTCAGTTTCATAAGCTTTCTTGATTTTTTCTACTTGAAGGATGGTTTGTTTGTTTATCATCCTTTTCCCTCCCGGCCCTTTTAAATTTTAATGTAAAGACAACTATTGTTCTAATTAAAACTATAATTATTACAATAATGGCACCTTTTGCATTTCCCCATGTGAACGAATCTAGCGATGTGAATAAATAGATGGTATATCGAAGAATGAACCAGATAGCAGTGATGACTGAACAAAAATATATACTAGCATATGTAAGAAATGCTATTTTATAGTGCCTGTTCATCCTCTTAATTGTATCATTAAATTGCTTTCGATAATCAGGCTTGAAAAAAAAGTATCCCAGGAGACCACTTTTCACCAATTGGAAGGTTCTAGTATGCAAGTTTGCAATTCCTAGAATGTCAGTAAGAACCCAAAAACCGTCATATTGTAAAAATGGATATAAGTTATATAGAACTGTAATGAGTATGAATTGATTTGCTACAAAAAATTCCTGGAATCCTGAAATAAAATAACACAACTCAAATAATATAAATATCCATAATTCAAAGTAAATTCCGCCCAGGTCAATAACTACTCTTTGTCGTCTAGGCAATCGCCAGGTATCACTTAAATCAACAAATAAAACAGGCCGCATCATATAAAGACCCATTCCGACGTCTTTAGGTTGTATTTTATATCGATAAGCAGCAACTATATGACCAAGTTCATGGATAATCATGGAAAATAATAGCAGTAAAATTGCAATAGTAAATTTATAAACGGATCCAAATGTGTTTGATATATTTTCAGTATTAGCCTGAAAAAAATAATGTATTAGACTTATACTGAAGAAAATACTAAATAAAACAAATACGCCCCGAGAGAATAAGAATTCGAAATATTTGGATGCCTTTTTTAAGTGAGAAGCGTGGAATATTGCTATTCTAAATGTAATTGCAGAGTGATGAGATGCTTTTTTTTCAGAACCAACTAAAACCCCTTTTGGTAATAGATGTTCATTTATCAGTTCTGTTAACTCATTTATAGTAATATTGCCATCGTGATTCGTTTGTACCATTGTACATATATCCCCTATGGATGTGGTTCCATCCATATAATTGAATAAATTTCTCAGTGATTCAGTGACTTTTAATTGTAATCCGTTATCAAATTTTATTAAATAACGAGGCCCCTCCTCCCAAACATCCATATTATAAACTTCGTATGGAATTAACTTTGGAAAGATATTTTGCGATGCTGTCAAATTGATCACATCCTTTAAGAGAAAGTAACCCCACAATGGTGAAGGTATTTGTGGAGTTATATCTTTTTATTTAATTAGTTCTAAAAAGGCAGTTTCATTTTTCTTAATATAAGTCGAAATGGTTTGATGTGAATCATTACAGTAAGGTTTATTAATGGCACCATTTCGCATTAAATTAGCATAAGCACATCCTCCACCACAAAATAGTGAGATACTACAACTACTACACTGTTCGGAGTCAGTAATATCTTGATCCCAAATAGCATGCTTATCAGCATCTAAATTGTATTCAGGAAAAAAGGAACCCACTGCAGTTTCTGGCTTACCTACGGCCTCAGGACAAGCGTATATTAAACCTTCTGCACCAAATGCATAGAAACGGTGTTCTCTCGCACTACATTCTTTAAAATAAGGTAAACTATGCATGACAGAAGAGCAGGAATCAAGTTCACTTACCTTCTCCCAGTCAAAAGTTCGTATGGCTTGACGGATTCTAGAAGTACGAATGTTAAGGTCTGTACCCAGTTTTGCGTTAAATTTATCCATAAATTCTTCTAAATCTCCGAAAATATTATAAATTTCGGCGAGTAATTCATGCTCTGGAAGGTGATTTGGTAGATTATCTCCGTAATGATCAGTAACAGGAGATACCTGCCAACCAAAATTAGGATAAGTATTCCAATGTTGATCTTCGATAAAGGTTGCTAATTCTTTTACATATGCAAGATTATCTTTATTCACATTAGTACGTAAGCCTACTGCGAAACCACGCTCTAATGCCAGTGAAATATTAGCAGCAATTCGATCGAATGTTCCTGTGCCACCAGCTGTAATACGTCGTTGATCATGAATATGTTTCGGTCCATCAATAGAAATTTGAAAATAATCCCAGTTCTCTTTGTAAGGCTCTAGAAAATCTAAGAATTCATGCAAGAATGTACCATTTGTAATGGCGTACATACGAAAACCGTATTCTTCTATTCCACGTTTAACAACTTGTTCAACTGTCTTTCGAGTTGTTGGAAGCAATGGTTCACCACCATATAACATCATGCGGTGGGTTGCATTCTCAAATCGACCACGTTCATTCTCCATAGACAAAATGTTATCAACTGCTTGGAACATTTTGTCTACTTCAGCAGGGGTTAAAGCATGTGAAATTTTATGTATTTCATGACCTTGGTAACAATAAGGACATCTAAGGTTACACATATATGTTGTGCATACGTTGAATGTAACTCCGGAATTACTATTTGCTAAAGATTCAGTCATCCGATCACGAATAATAGTAAGTTTATTTAATTCTTCATCACGGTCATTAAAAAGATAGCCACGTTTTGTTAAAAATGAGAGAAGTTCTTCTAATTCAGGATAAAGAGTTAATTTTTTATTACGCTTAATATCATCTAATACTTTTTTTATGTCTGTATTAATTACATCGAGTGCGCCACTTAGTGAATTGATTAGAACGTAATTTCCATCAGATAATTTATATGTTGAATTATAGGTACTTGCTATCATAGCTTAGTTCCTCTCCTTATATTGAAATCTCTTCTTTAATAGTTTTTAAATATTCGAAAACCTGTTTATCTGTTTGTGGACAGTTTGGTTGATTCAAGTTCCCATGAACTATAAGAGCTTCAGCAGCACACCCTCCTCCACATATAGGTGATGAGGCACAAGATTTACATTGTGGAATGGTAAAGGAATTGAATTGTTTCCACTTTTCCCACTTCCAATCTTGGCGAGAGAATTTAGGGAAATAATCGCCGATTTTGAACTCTGATCTTCCAACTAAATCAGGACAAGCATATATATGGTTATCAGGTCCAAATACAACTCGTTTCCCTTCAGCAGACTCACAATAGACTATATTGGGAACAACCATTTCAATTTTATTTTTTAATTCTGAATCTAACTGCATAATTGGTTTAAAGAAACGGTACATATCAGCTCCGAAGTTAAGAGATTTTTGTTTTTCTAATTTTTCAAAATCAGGAATATTTTTTTGTAATTTTTTTACGATTTCATAACCCTTCATTAAATCTTCTCCTAAGCCTTTACATGTATGATCTGTGACAGGCGAAAAAGAAATTGAGAAATTTTCATTTTCAAATAACTTGTTTTTTTTGTAATAGTCTACAAGAAGTGGAACATAATCAATATTTGTTTGGTCTATATTGACTCTTACAATGGTACGAATACCATGATTAAGTGAATCACAAATACCTTTTTGAATTTGATCAAATGTACCTTGACCTCCCGTCATAATACGTCGTTGATCATGAATATTCTTCGGTCCATCAACTGTAACCATAATACTCAGTCGATCACGGTAGTTTTGGAAAATCTCTACAAAAGAAGAAAGGTGATAGCCATTTGTATTGCAACCAATTTTGAAGTTACGCTTAACAGCTTCTTCACAGATTTGTTTGACTATTTTTTTGGTAAAAGGAAGGAGTGGTTCGCCTCCAAAAAGGTTAATCATACCGATTTTATAACCACTTTCTTTATGAAAGATGTCTATGGCTTGCATAACTGCTTGGAGTTGTTCTTCGGTTAAAGCTGTTATTTTCTCATGAAGGCTATGGCTTTCAAAACAATATGGGCAACGAAAGTTACATGTATATGTAGGGCAAATAACATACTGCATTTCATTTCCAGCGTCCACAATATTTTTAGCCTGCCATAGTCTATGGTCCCGATCCTCCGTGTTCTTAAATACGTAACCTCTATCAATTAAAATTTTAGTAGCATCTTTCTCTTCGTTAGTTAAATTTTTATAATCTCTATATGACAATGTATCGATGAAATTAATTAAGTCATGAGAAAAAAAATCTACAGCACCAGTTAAGGTATTAATCATTAGAACTTCCTCGTTTAAAGGATATCGTAAATGATACTTGTTAATAATCATCAAATCACCCTTGTATAATTATTTTCTGTTCTTGCTAGGCAAGAACAGAAAATAATGAATTTAGTAACTAAGTTTATTAAAAGGTATAAGTATTTCGAGTGTTTATTTACTGTAAGTATAAATTAGATTTGGAAGCAACAATTAAAGCAGCAATTATCACAACAAATTGAGCAGTTGAAGCATTTCATTTCATCCCTGTTTTCAAGTGTTTCCATTTGATCAGCTAACTTTGTCCAAAGCTGTTCATTGTCATTAACTGAACGGATTTTAAAAGATTTTTTTTCCATTTTTAAATCCCCCTCTTTTATAGTTGCTTAGTTTTCATATAAAATAAAATGAAAGTGGATTCTGATATAAAATAGCTTTATGAAAATAAGTTGATAAACATTGAAAATTACTTTGCTATACCAGGAAACTTCCATTATTTGGAGCCGGCTCAATAATTATAATAAATGGAAGCATATGTAATTAGCAACTTCAAAATTCTGAATATTTCGTGACAGATTTTTCAGATATTAAAGTATAGAAATGGTGTTATAAAGCTCACAAACATTCAAAAATACATGCATAAAGAAATTCGTTCTCCTGAAAGAATAAGAGTAACCTGAACTATCTACAGAAGGGACGGATTGTACGATAACCTTTTTTTCGTGAGTTTTGTGGTTTATCTTTTGTGCCTCATATTTCTACTTTTTCACGTGTAGGTGCTTGGTTTCGAGAAGAAGGCATTCCTCTGCTTCACGAACAGGTACTAAAAGAAATGCATCGTGATTGATTCCTTGTGCTTTAATTGAAAGTACCGCCACTGTAACCTACAAAACAACAATTGTGTGATAATTATATTTTTTTCATTTCCTCTTTAATCTCTTGATAAATATCCATCATTATATTGTTATCCCCATAGCAAAGTATCATTTCATTCTACTATGAAGCATTCCTCCTCTTTTTTAGATAGAAAAAGAGAGTCCCTTTATAGGCACTCTCTTTTATGTATATCCTCTATTTTTAATCGATTACGATTTCATGTATATTTAGCATGTTTAACTTTTCTTTATAAAAACTCAGTACTTTTTGAGCATGTTATATAGTTATTAATCCATCTTGAACAGTAAGTGATTCAAAATACGGATAACGAATATCTGTAGCATAACCATTTAGCTGCACGCACTGTTCTAAAATCAATGAGAATTCCTCATCTAATTTCCGACACGATTTGTGCAGCATTAAAAGGTTATGAGTTTTTGGGACTGTTCTACCGTTTAGTGCAAGAAATCCTTTTAGAAGTTTCTCCACACATTGTTGACTATGATAACAAATAATTGCAGTAGGGAAAGGTTTCATATGAGATAAGTAACTAGCAGAATCTAAATCGGATTTTGCAATAAATACCCACTCTTTTAGATCCTCAGTATTTCTCATATAGGACCTTCCCTTCTAGTGCAATCTTATGTTCCATAGTTACGGTACGACTAGCACGTTCTAGAAACTCTTCTGGCCCATACACTAAAATATCAACTGGTGTTTCCATAACATCGTAAATACCCCAATTGATACGATTAATGACTTCCCTTTTTCTTGCTCCTACACCTTCTACAACAATACAGAAATCAAAATCACTGTCTTCATTTGGTGTGCCATATGCATGAGAGCCAAAAAGGATGATTTTTTGGACAGAAGACACAGTTTCACGAATCTTTTGAACCAATAGGTCCAATTCCCTTTGTACTTCTTCGTTAATCCGAATCACTCCTCGGATAAAGTAATTATATTGACGTTTAAGTATATTATACATGCGTTGCTCTTCTCCTTGCTATTACATATTTATTTTTATATTGTTCTCTTGTTTCCCAACGTTCTGCAATGCTTGATAACATTCGTATACCTGCTTAAAATCCTGTAAGAATCCATCATCAGAGATACTATGAAATCCTTTGAAGTTCTTTCTACACCAATATAAGAGATCAGATTCATCCTTAGCTAAAAAAGAATCTGGATTGAAATGAATCAATGCCTCTGCTATACAAGCCAGAAGCAATGGTATCATTTCAGCATCCTCTTTTGATAAATCCAGTACAGATACAACGGTATACTGCTTATATTGATAGTATTGTGGCGGTACCCCACATCCATCAACTTGAGGGCTTTATAATGCCCCTAAAACAAAAAAATTACGCATTTTCACCTGAAGATGCCCATTTTCTCATTTTGGGGTATTTGCTTTTCTTAGCTTGATTGGCATGGGGTACCGCCAGCATTTTGGAAAAAAACAGGCTAAGCAAAAAATACAATAAGCTGTCCATATATATGAACAGCTTATTTACATAATTATCGAAAGTGGAAGTAGTTTTAAGCATTAGGTAATATAAATTTCATTTGCTGGCTCTTATTTTCGGCGGGTTTTTAGCTTTCGCCATGCTGAACCGCCAGTTAGCGAAAGGCAAGGCGATGAATACATTTACAAAATGACAAAACTGTAAGAATACACGAATGTTTGTAAGAAAGTTCGATGTTTTCCTTTTTCTTTTTTTATTATAGTGAAAAAGAAGAACGAAATATTCTCTTATGTAGGAAAGGAAGATAATAATGATTGATCTATTAAATAAATGGATGTTAGAAAGTACAGGCAATTTCAATATCGTTGTAGGACTTACAGCACTTCTATTTTTGGGTTCAGTAATTGCACTTATTATTATTTACAAAAAAATTGGTAAACCAGATGAAAGAACAAATGGTATTTATTTTAAAATTATTTCTTGTATGTTTTCTACTCAAATTCTAATGAATTGCATATTTATTTCTTTAGTTGGTAAAGATATCGAGAATTTCCGTCAAATCTTTATATTATTTGAAGCCCTGGTAATCTTCGTTGGAGCTATTTATTCGTTTAAATTATATAGACAGGAATATAAATAATTCACTTATAAGAAACAATAAAAAACTGCACCCCAATTGTTAGACGGTGTCTAACAATTGGGGTGCAGTTCATTTTATGCATTACTGTTTTTTTGATCTAAAGACATCATTTTAGGGTATTTTGTTTTTTTAGCTTGATAGTAATGTAAATGAATCTCAGGTTTAAAAATCCCTGTAGTTAATACCTACTAGCAATACCCTTTTTGAGGTTTAGGTTACTGTGATGTATAATTATCAAAAATTCTAAGGAGTTATATATGTGGTTAA
Source organism: Bacillus sp. NPDC094077 (assembly GCF_050279465.1). Taxonomy (NCBI): domain Bacteria; kingdom Bacillati; phylum Bacillota; class Bacilli; order Caryophanales; family Bacillaceae; genus Bacillus; species Bacillus sp. NPDC094077. The sequence goes on from NZ_JBNNUF010000017.1 coordinate 69,981, forward strand.
TATAAAAGTAATAGCTGAGGTTTTGAGGATAGGGTTACAAATTGATTTATTTTCAAAAACTGAAGTAATCGAGTGGGCTGATCATACAATTGAAACATTAGATAGTCCTTCTATTGAAATTATAGAAGTTTCTTTATCCAGTAATGATAAGTTAGTAGATATTGTATCTAAATTAAAAAACATAAAAGGAACGTATGATAAAAAATTACCCGTAAAAATTATACTGGGACTGTTATGGGAGAAATTTATGATAAATGAAGAAAATGTATTGAAAATAAAACCATTTATATCTAATTTGATACATAATAATTGCTGTGCGGGATTCGGTCATGTAGATGAACAGCTGTATAATTTTAATGAGGAAATTAATTTAGTCGCAGATAATATATATGGGAATCTAGAAGATATTAGTCAAGAAATAAAAAGCTTTTTATCTCCCTATAAAGATTTTTGTCACTTTACCTATAAGTTGGCCGTAAACTAAAAAAAGCATAAGTTGACCGTTTTGGCCATCTTATGCTTCTTGTTACAATTTTGGGTATGTTCTTTCGTTTTGAGGATACTCAAATATATTAATTTAATAGTAATAGGATTTCCGCTAGATACTGTAAATCCATTACAAACAATAAAGGCAGAACCTTTCAAGGATTCTGCTTTTATTGTTCTTATCTCACATATACATATGTTTGATTAGCAGTAACATAGTATGTTTTACCTTTACTGTTGTGTACTTTATATTGATACAAACCATCTACACTTACTTTTGCATCAATAGTAAATCCTAAACCAGTGTCTACTACGCCGGCAACATCCTTATCCTGCCACGACGGAGATTCATAGAAACGTAAATTGTTTATTTTAGTGTAGCTTTGGAATAATGTTTGATCAAGTTAATACTAATGACCTTGATAATCGAACAAAAAGAAAGAGCGTGTTTGGAAGAAAGATTGATCAAAACACGCTCTTAATATATTCAATTGAATCATTCTTTTAAAAAATTGTTTGATCATTTCTTAGATCCATCCTACATTAAAGTGCCCGTTTGTAGATAAAAAGTTAGTATATATTTCTTGTTTTTCTTGGATATGAGCAGCCGGTTTGCTTAAAATGGAAATGTGATCATAATTAGTTATTCAAGTTTTTAAAGATCAATAGCGAACTTATATATTTCGAACCAAAGATATACAAAGGTTCGAGAATTTTTCCACTTCCTCAAAGTTGGGTAAATGTGCAGATTTCTCAAACCATACGATTTTTTTATGTGGAGCACTTAATTTTACATAATACTCTTCAACTAATTCAGACGGTACAGTGTAATCCATACGTCCACAACAAAAATAAACAGGAACATTTATCATTTTAGCCAAGAAGACTCCTTCCTCAAGGAACGCGAAGTGAGTAGGTGGGAGATGAATTGGCTTCGGACAAGGGATGGCAGGAAGCCATCTCAATTGTTCGACATACATAAACTGTTACTTCACTACCCACCGAATGTATGTTTGTTGTATAATAGAACCATATCGAAATGGGAGTGAAACGAATGATGATTAATAAAGCATTTAAAT
>NZ_JBNNUF010000018.1:0-69385 GCF_050279465.1 Bacillus sp. NPDC094077
CTCTCTATTATAAATTAAAAAGGCGAGGTATTCGACGATTGAATCGTCGAATACCTCGCTAAGTGGAATCAGATGGAGTTTTTCAGTGCCCTCGTGCAACACCGAACTCATGCCTTTTTATTTATATCTTTTTTTTATTGTAAATATGATGAATACCAAAAGCAGCTAAAAAGATCATAGGTAGTGTAGCCGAATAATGATACCTCGGTGCTACTTCTACTATCATTTGTGCCATTGTTAGCCCAATCGTGTATAAGCAAATAATGAAAAGTGAAGATTTATTTTTATTTTTCATAGCTACTAACGCCCCGAACAGTGAAGTAGCTAGTAAAAAGTAATAGAAAACATTAGAAATTATAGTATATCTTACTTTATGATCCATAATTGGATCTGCATATTTAACAGCTTGATCATCATTCCCTAAAAAGATAATAAATTTATCATACATTAGTTTCCCGAAATCTATATCATCGTTTTTTATTCTCTTTTTCGCTTCTTCAAGCATTTGCTTTTGAACGTCCTGAGCACTCCATCCTGGTTGACCACTATAATGATATAGTAATTCTGAATCTCCTGGATTCCATGTCCCTGAAGATCCCTTATTAAATCCTACATGAATATTGTATCCCGGCACTGTTGCTATCTCTTCACCTAAACGTAATGTTATATAATGATTTATCGCCGAAGACATCATTAAGTATCCAATAATGATAACCCCTACATATGCCACCTTATTAATAAGTACCTTCTTATTCCCTATATGCTTTGTATCTATAATAAACATCCATATTGCTAGGGCTATAATTGGCACTGCTGCAATTGGTCTTGCCATATTTATTAATACAAGTAATGCAGCTAATAGAATTGAATACATAAGAACCTTTGCAATCGTTATATTTTCAAGTTTATCATAAACAATTATCATAATTGCCCAAGCTAATAACAGTATTGTACAATACAACGGTTCTGAAAGTGCAAACATGTTATACATCGTTTGTGATGGCAAGAGAATCCATAAAACACTTGCTGTTATCGCTGTTCTCACTCCACCAATTCTTCTAGCTATAAAATATATTAATCCCATCGATATTGTAGTTAAAATAACATTAATAATTGGCGGAACCATAAAGTTTGCTCCAAATATTTTTAGGAAGATACTTAAGAATGAAGCATAACCAAAAATATGTGGAAATAATGCAACATATCTATCATGAATAACAAAGTTGTCACCTAATGCTTTTGCCGTATTAAAAAAGGCTTCATAATCACCAATTGGATGAATCTTATATGTAAGAATCCACGCCGTTTTCACTGCTACACAAATAATTAAAAGTGCAACAAAGCACATTTTTTCATTTAGCCTTTCAAGATATAGCGATCCACTTCTAAGTATAAAGTTTCCAATTGTACATAAAAATAAAAATCCAACTAGTATCATTACATAATTATATTTTTGAGTATCTGAAAAATAATCAAAAATTAATATTGCAGCGAAAAAACTATAAATGCCGTATACAGCACGTGTTGATAAGGTTGAAAAACCTTCGGAAAAACGTTTCAAAAAAACTCACTCCTTACAGTATTTATACGAAAAAAAACATTATATTTTCTAAAAATATAATGCTATAGTGTCTATTCACATTATCCTATACTTTAAAATTATTGACACAAATTCAAAAATATATATGAAGTACACTACATGCTACTATACATTAATATTACCACTATTTCCATATTTGATTTCTGATTACTTATTGTATAAATTTCAAATTAAAACCCTTTAATTATTGAAAAATTCATTCTAAATCCTAAAATAACATTCGCTCAAAACATATAACATCTTAGTATAAACTATGCTATAATTGATAGTTGTTATGTAGGAATAACCTTTCTACATTTCCTGTTTTATTTATATATTTTATAAAGTTGAGGATACTATTATGGAGAAACTCTTAAAGTTCGGTTTAGTAGGAATCTTTAATACACTCATTACAATTATTAGCTTTTGGATATTGTTAAAGTTCGGGATGAACTATCTTGTTGCGAATACCATTGCCTATTTAATTGGTGTTGCCAATAGCTACTATTGGAATAAAAATTGGGTGTTTAAACCTAATAATAAAAGCACGTCAATGTTCTTTAAATTTCTAACTGTAAATTTAATTGTATTGGCTTTTAATACATTAAGTTTGTTTATATTGGTAGATAAACTTACCTTTAATGCATCTATTGCACAAATCTTCGCAATTGGCGTCGGAATGGTTATAAATTTTGTTCTTAATAAAATTTGGACATTCAACCAAACTGAAGAGGCTACTAATTAAACTTAAACAACTTATTAAAACTACGGAGGATACAACATGCAAAAATTAATTTCGGTTGTAGTTCCTATGTACTTCGAGGAAGAAGTAGCACAGGAATGTTATAACCGTTTAAAGTCCGTTATGCTTCAAAATGATATTAATTACGAGTTTGTCTTTGTAAACGACGGTAGCACAGACCGTACAATGGAAATCTTATCTGAGATTGCAGCAAATGATTACCGTACAAAAATTGTTAATTTTGCACGCAACTTTGGACACCAAGTAGCTGTTACAGCTGGTATTGCTGCTGCAAAAGGTGACGCTATTGTAATTATAGATGCAGACTTACAAGACCCACCAGAAGTTATTCCTGAACTTATTGCAAAATGGGAAGAAGGATATGAAGTTGTTTATGCAAAACGTAAACAACGTAAAGGTGAAACTTGGTTTAAACTCCTAACAGCTAAATATTTCTATAAATTCTTAAACTATATGTCTGATATCGATATCCCAAAAGATACTGGTGATTTCCGAATCATCGATCGCAAAGTAGCTGATGTTTTCAATCAAATGACAGAGAGAAATCGCTTCATTCGTGGTATGATGTCTTGGGTTGGTTTCCGCCAAACATATGTTGAATATGAACGTGATGAGCGCTTTGCTGGCGAAACAAAATATCCATTAAAGAAAATGATTAAATTTGCATCAGATGGCATTATTGCATTTTCTACAAAACCGTTACGCATCGTTATGTCTTTAGGCTTATTATCAGTTCTCATTTCCATCATTGTCTTTCTATATACAATTACTGTGAAAATCATCGGTAATGGTACTCAAACAGGTTGGGCATCCATTATGGTTGCTATTACATTCTTTAGCGGTATTCAGTTACTTGGTCTCGGAATCGTTGGTCAGTATATCGCTCGTATTTATGACGAAAGTAAAAACCGTCCGATTTATATCGTGAAAGAAACAATCAATATGGAACAAGAAGAAGCTGCACAGAAAAAAGAAAAAGTGAATGCATAATAAAAAAGGTAACAATGAAAACTATCATTGTTACCTTTTTATATTGTAATACCCCATAATCCGCAAGCGGAATTCTTTTAAATTTGGATATACCTCTAAATTAGACAACATCCCCTGAATGACCGGAATCCTTGGATTTGGCAATCTCATTTCTGCTTCCAAAACATCTAGCGTAACAAGCAATTCATCATCTTCTAATTGATCAGCTAATGTACGTTTAAACACAATGATTTCTTTCAAAAAATGCTCTTTCACCTGTTCCTTAATAAGCTCTGATTTACAAAGAAACTCTCCAAGCCTTTCTTCATGTAAAACAGGTTCTTCCAAAGATTCTATGAGCCCATCTACTAAATGATCTACCCTGTTTAAAATAAAAGTCGATACATAGGACAAATCAATTTCCGGTGCTTGTAAAATAATTAATTCTAAATATCTACGGCATATCCCTTCCACCATAATCACTAAATCTAATAAATATGGAATGACTTTTTCACCATAAATAGACAATAAACTATCCCGATAAAATGCGTGAGATTCTAGTTTCATCCGCATCATAAATTCTTCCACTTCTTTATTAAATGGAATCGCATTTTCCCTTGCATGCATAATAATAAATTCCTTATGTTTCTGTATATCAGTAAACTGACAATATAATTGTTTTGCAAATTTTTCACGTGGTAATAATGATTCTTTATCGATATCCATCATTTTCTTTTGAATTTTGTCATAGTAATATCGAAGTGTCGCTAATAACAACTCATCTTTCGATTTGAAATATAAGTAAAAAGCCCCTTTTGATATACCGCAGGCCGTGACGATTTCTTGTACTGATGTTGCATTTACACCCTTGGTCGCAAATAACTTCATAGCCATCTCTATAATTAAGCGCTCTTTTTCTTTCATATCTTCTCTCCTAAATTTAATCTCGCATCTTATAATAAATATATCTCGCTATTTACGGACAGTAAATTCCCCAACGATTAAAGTTTCACTTTATTATACCATCCCTTTTCATTGACGACTGACCGACCAGTCAGTTATATTATGTATTAGACTGACCAGTTGGTCAATATAATAAAAAGGGAGCACAAACATGAACAAAATCATTAATTTCTCGTTAAAAAATAAGTTCGCAGTTTGGCTACTAACCATTATTGTTACCATTGCAGGGATTTATTCTGGGCTCAATATGAAGCTGGAAACAATTCCTGATATTACAACACCGATTGTAACAGTAACTACGGTTTATCCTGGTGCTACACCAGAAGAAGTAGCTGACAAAATTTCAAAACCGATGGAAGAGCAACTGCAAAATTTAAGCGGTGTAAACGTTGTTAGTTCATCATCTTTTCAAAACGCATCTTCTATTCAGGTAGAATACGATTTTGATAAAAATATGGAAAAAGCTGAAACTGAAATTAAAGAAGCTCTAGCAAATGTGAAACTTCCTGAAGGTGTAAAAGATCCGAAAGTTTCTCGAGTAAACTTCAATGCTTTTCCAGTTATTTCATTAAGTGTGGCGAGTAAAAATGAATCTTTAGCTACCTTAACTGAAAATGTAGAGAAAAATGTTATTCCAGGATTAAAAGGACTTGATGGGGTCGCATCTGTTCAAATTTCGGGTCAACAAGTAGATGAGGTACAACTTGTCTTCAAGAAAGATAAGATGAAAGAATTAGGACTAAGTGAAGATACAGTAAAAAATATAATTAAAGGTTCGGACGTATCTTTACCACTTGGCTTATATACATTTAAAGACACGGAAAAGTCAGTTGTTGTAGATGGTAATATTACAACAATTAAAGCGTTAAAAGAATTAAAAATTCCAGCTATCCCTTCATCACCAAACGGTCAAGGTAGTCAAAACGCTGGCGCTGGTGCACAAACTCCGCAAATGAATCCAGCTGCTATGAATGGAATTCCAACCGTTACATTGGAAGAAATTGCTGATATTAAAGAAGTTGGGAAAGCAGACTCTATTTCTCGAACAAATGGGAAAGAAGCAATTGGAATTCAAATTGTGAAAGCTGCTGATGCAAACACAGTTGATGTTGTAAATGCAGTCAAAGATAAAGTAAAAGACCTTGAGAAAAAATATAAAGACTTAGAGATCATTTCAACATTCGACCAAGGTGCACCGATTGAGAAATCAGTTGAAACAATGCTTAGCAAAGCAATTTTCGGGGCTATCTTTGCGATTGTTATTATTATGTTGTTCCTACGAAATATCCGAACAACGTTAATCTCTGTCGTTTCTATACCACTTTCTTTATTAATTGCTGTTTTAGTCATAAAGCAAATGGATATTACGCTTAACATTATGACACTTGGAGCAATGACAGTCGCTATCGGACGCGTTGTCGATGACTCCATTGTTGTTATTGAAAATATTTACCGACGTATGTCGTTATCAGAAGAGAAACTACGCGGGAAAGATTTAATTCGTGAAGCTACGAAAGAAATGTTTATCCCGATCATGTCTTCTACCATTGTAACAATTGCTGTATTCTTACCACTTGGACTTGTAAAAGGTATGATTGGTGAAATGTTCTTACCATTCGCCTTAACGATTGTCTTTGCTTTATTAGCATCATTACTAGTGGCAATTACAATCGTACCAATGCTAGCTCACTCCTTATTTAAGAAAGAGAGCATGAGAGAAAAAGAAGTACATCATGAAGAAAAACCAAGTAAATTAGCAAACGGCTATAAACGTATACTTGAATGGGCTTTAAACCATAAAATCATTACATCAAGTATCGCTGTCCTTTTATTAGTTGGTAGTCTTGCACTTGTACCAGCTATCGGTGTAAGTTTCTTACCATCTGAAGAAGAAAAAATGATTATCACAACATACAATCCTGAACCAGGTCAAACGTTAGAAGACGTTGAAAAAATTGCTACGAAAGCTGAAAAGCATTTCCAAGATAACAAAAATGTCAAAACAATTCAGTTCTCATTAGGGGGAGAAAACCCAATGAGCCCTGGTAAAACAAATCAAGCGATGTTCTTCGTTCAATACGATAACGACACGAAAAACTTTGAAAAAGAAAAAGAACAAGTCGTGAAAGACCTACAGAAAATGTCTGGAAAAGGCGAATGGAAAAGCCAAGACTTCGGAACAAGTGGCGGTAGTAATGAAATTAAACTATACGTTTACGGAGATAGCTCGGAAGACATTAAGCCTGTCGTAAAAGACATTCAAAATATCATGAAGAAAAATAAAGACTTAAAAGACGTAGACTCTAGTATTGCAAAAACATATGCAGAGTACACTTTAGTCGCAGATCAGGAAAAATTAAGCAAAATGGGGCTAACGGCCGCTCAAATTGGAATGGGACTTTCTAATCAACATGATCGCCCTGTTCTCACAACAATTAAAAAAGACGGTAAAGATATCAATGTATATGTAGAAGCTGAAAAACAAAATTATGAAACAATCGATGACTTAACAAATCGTAAAATTACAACACCACTTGGTAATGAGGTAGCTGTGAAAGATGTTATGACTGTAAAAGAAGGTGAAACATCAAATACAGTAACACACCGAGATGGCCGTGTTTATGCGGAAGTTAGTGCAAAATTAAAATCTGATGATGTTTCAAAAGCATCAGCTGCCGTTCAAAAAGAAGTAGATAAAATGGATCTTCCTTCTGGTGTAGATGTTTCTATGGGCGGTGTTACAAAAGATATTCAAGAATCATTCAAGCAACTTGGCTTAGCGATGTTAGCTGCGATTGCCATTGTATACTTCGTTCTTGTCGTTACATTTGGCGGTGCCCTTGCACCATTCGCAATTTTATTCTCGCTACCATTCACAATTATTGGGGCTCTTGTTGCCTTATTAATCTCTGGCGAAACATTAAGTGTATCTGCAATGATTGGTGCGCTTATGTTAATCGGTATCGTTGTAACAAACGCAATCGTGCTTATCGACCGCGTTATTCATAAAGAAAATGAAGGTGTATCAACACGTGAAGCTTTATTAGAAGCTGGTGCAACACGACTACGTCCTATTTTAATGACTGCAATTGCAACAATTGGGGCTCTTATCCCGCTTGCATTGGGATTTGAAGGTAGCGGCTTAATTTCTAAAGGGCTTGGTGTAACCGTAATTGGTGGATTAACGAGTTCAACGTTATTAACACTTCTTATTGTTCCAATCGTTTATGAAGCATTAAGCAAATTTAAAAAGAAAAAAGCAAAATAACCAAAAAATAACCTCGCTAACTGCGAGGTTATTTTTTATCTCCAAACAAGATTAGGAAATCACCATATCCTTCTTTCTCTAACTCCCCTTTTGGGATAAATCGAAGAGCTGCTGAATTTATACAATAACGAAGGCCATTTGGCCCTGGTCCATCAGGAAATACATGTCCAAGGTGTGAATCTCCTTCTTTACTTCTCACTTCTGTACGGGTCATATTATGACTAACATCCATCTTTTCTTTCACACTTGCTGACATAACCGGTTTCGTGAAACTCGGCCATCCACATCCACTATCAAATTTATCTAAAGAAGTAAATAACGGTTCACCTGAAACGATGTCTACATAAAGACCTTCCTCTTTATGATTCCAGTATTCATTTTGAAAAGGTGGTTCAGTTCCATTTTCCTGTGTTACATAAAACTGCATCTCGTTTAGCTTTTCTTTTAAATGGGCGTTATCCTTCGGCCAATGTTGTTTAATAAAAGCATCACGCCCTGAGCCTTTACGATATAACTCATAGCGGAATGTATTTTTCTTATGATATCCTTGATGATATTCTTCAGCTGGATAGAACGTAGCAGCTGGCAATATTTTTGTCGCAATTGGCTTGAAAAAGCGCCCGCTCTTCGCAAGTTCTTCTTTTGAAGCCTCTGCCTTTTTATGTTGTTCTTCATTATGATAAAAAATCACCGTTTCATAAGACTGTCCACGGTCGTGAAATTGCCCGCCGACGTCAGTTGGATCAATTTGTCTCCAATATATATGAAGCAACTCTTCATACGGCATTTTGTTTGTATCAAATGTAATTTGTACCGCTTCATAATGTCCAGTTGTTTCTGAACAAACTTCTTTATAGGTTGGATTCTCTTTATGGCCACCCGTATAGCCAGAAACAACCTTTATAATCCCTTCCATCTCTTCAAATGGCGAAACCATACACCAGAAGCACCCTCCAGCAAATGTAGCCAATTCTATCTTTTCATTTACAGCCATTATTTCACCCCTATTCTATATTCTCCTTACAGTATGGCATAAGAAACATAATGTTATAAAAGAAAAAGCACCGAACATCGATGCTTTTTCTTTACTTCACTTTATCCCGCATTAACGGGCAGTAAAACTCTCACCTCAAAATTTAGCTAGGGCAAAGAAGTTAGGTGGGAGATGACCCCCCCCACTAATTATAGTTTCACTTTATTTTTTTCCAACTTCCTTCTCCATTTCATCACTTGTTACATCTAAAACGTCTAATAAGAAAATGAAGATTGGAATACCAATGATAAGTCCCCATACACCTAAGAAGTGCTCTGAGAAAATTAATACCATAAACGTATAGAAAATTGGTAAATTTGTTTTTTGCGACATAAACTTCGGATTCAATACGTAACTTTCAAGTGCATGAATAACTGTTACGATAATTAAAATATAAACAACGTACATAATACCGCCGATGTTGTAAGCAATCATACAAAGCGGAAATAGCGAAATGATAACCCCAGCTACTGGAATTAAACCAAGTAAGAAGATCATTAACGCTAAACCTAATAATTGTGGAAATCCTAATATCCATAATGCAATAACAGATAAAACACAGTTAACAACTGCAATTAAAAATTGTGCTTCAATTACTTTTCCAAATGAACGTGCAAATTTCTTTCCGAAGTACTCAATTTCAGTATAGAAAATTGCAAGCCTGCTTTCTTTAAACTTTGCAGTAAAAGCAAAGATACGAGCTTTTTCCAATAAGAAAAATAAACTTAAAATTAAAGAAAGTAAAACTTGAAGGCCAAATTTCCCAACATTCGTAATAGATTTATACAAAATGTCTACGCCTTGTCCTACATATTTCGAAAGTTCCATATGATTGACAGCATTAACTACATACTTAATTAATTCACTATCCGGTGGGTTTCTCAAAAATACGTTAAATTGATAAATCAATTGTGAAATTTGTATCGTTAATACTGGTAAATATTTAAATAGCGTAATTGCAATTCCACCAATTAACATTACATATAGAAATGCTATAATAATTTTTCGATTAATGGGCATAAAATGATCTAATTTGCGAGAAATAAACTTCTGGAATCGATCCATTAAATACGTAAGAATAAACGTAATTAATATTAAATTCAACATACTTTGCAACCCATATAACACGAGAGCAAGTATTACTAATACGAGTAACCTCTGAAATCCTTTGCTTTGAAACAGGTTTTTTATTTGCATAATCGACGAGTACTCTCTCCTGTCCTATAAAGTAAAACGTTAATAAGTAGATTTTTCTCTATTTTCTACCTATAATTCATCCAATTCATATGAAGATAAGCTATCATATGATTTCTCAAACCATATAGTAGCTTACTTCTTATTTTACAATACAATGACCTAATTCAAAACGTATTCTACATAGTATTAATGAAGATTTAAGGAAACTTGTATTTTACTAAATTAGGTCTTACCATTACTGTAACATAAAAAGCAAGCTATCAGTAGAAATCTGTTCTACAAATAGCTTGCTTTTCTTATTTTTTAAGTAAGTTTTACTATCCAATGAATGGCATGAACATCGGTATGACAACTACTGTTACAACGCCCACTACTGTTACAGCAATACTTGCCATCGCTGCTTCTACTTCACCCATTTCAATTCCTACTGCAACTCCTAATGCATGACCTGCTGTTCCAAGTGCTAGACCTTTTGCAATTGGATGTTTCACTCTAAATGTTTTTAAGAATAACGCTCCTAATGCGTAAACGATAACTGCGTTAAAAATAACTGCAAACGATGTAATTGCTGGAATACCGCCAATACTTTCAGAGATTGGTAATGCAATTGCTGTTGTTGCTGCCTGTGGTAACATCGAATTCATTACTGCTGTATCTAGACCAATTGCCTTTGCAACAATAAACACAACAATTACTGAACAAATAGATCCAACCACGATAGCCGATAAAATTTGCCACCAATATTTTTTTAACTTATCAACCTGTTTATATAATGGAATTGCAAACGCGATTGTGGCTGGTTCTAAGAAGAAACTAATCATTTTTCCACCAGTATTATATTCTTCAAAAGTAAAGTTACCTACTTTTAGAAAGACAATCCCTAATACCATAGCTACAAATAACGGTGTAAATAGGAAGAATCCTTTTGAATGCTTGAATAATAATGTTCCGATTCCGTATGCGATTAGTGAAACGACGATTCCGAAATATGGAGTCATTGTGCTTGCCATTTTCATTACCCCCTAACAATATATACGCTAAAATGGTTACGCAACTTTTCCGTGCTTGCGTCCTTTATTTACTACTTTCAATCCTTTTGTATCTTTTGTTTCTTTGTCATCTTTTCCTAAAATGAATTGTGCAAATAATCCTGTTACAGCGAGTAAAATAACTGTTGCGACAACAATTACAGTTAGTATCTGTACAAAATATTGTCCCATTACACCAAGAGAATTAATAACTGAAATACCTGATGGGACAAAAAGGAATCCGATAATACCTGTTAAAGCTGTTCCGAGTGATTCAACTTGCTCTAATTTAATAACTTTTAAGCATAATAGACTAAATAAAATGACTAATCCGATTACCGATGAAGGCATCGGAATTGGTAAATGTGTTGCAATAATATTAGAAATTAACATAATGGCTGAGAATATGAATGCTTGTGATAAGAAACTATATACTTTTTTCGTACTCATTTTGGCCACCTCTTTCGATTTGGTACCTTTATTGTATAAGATGTAAACGCTTTAGTAAGCGTTTACATAACAGAACGTCAAATATGCAGAATCGGTTGCAAAAATAAGAGGATGAAATACAAAAGCTGCTTCTTAAATACGAAGCAGCTTTTTAAGTTCTTTTGCATATGTACGACTAACAGGGACTTTAGACCCTTCTTTCATAATTAAATTATAAGTAGAATTGAACCACGGCTGTACTTCTGTAATATGATTAATATTTGCAATAAAACTACGATGAACACGCATAAAACTTGCTGGTGGTAACTTCTTTTCCAACATTACAAGTGTATCGTGTGTTACATATGTTTCTCTCATTGTTTTTACTGTTACTTTCCCATCTACCAGTCCTACATATATAATATCTTCAATATTTATAAGTACGATTGATTCCTCAATTGGCAATGCTAATTTATGCATCTCTGCCGTTACATCTCCACCCTTTACTTCTTGCTTCGTTTCTATTTTCGCTTGTTTTTGTTTTTTATATTTCTTCAATGTCTGTACAATGCGTTCTTCATCGAATGGTTTTAAAATGTAATCTAGCGCATCTACTTCAAATGCTTGCAATGCATATTGATCATAAGCAGTTGCAAATACAATCGCAGGGGGATTTTTCATCTTTTTTAATATATTTGCGATTTCAAATCCATTATCATCAGATAATTGAATATCTAGAAATACAATATCTGGTCTATTGTTCATTAGTTCTTCTAATGCGTCTTCCACACAATCCGCCTCACCAATTATCTCGACTTCTTTCGTTCTTTCTAATAGATACTTCAGTTCATCACGTGCTAACATCTCATCATCAACTACTAATATTTTTAACAACCCGCTCTTCCTCCCCTACTTTTTTTGGAATTATGAAGGTAACCCCCGTCCCCTTGTTTAATTCACTTTCAATGTGAAGCATCGTCTCTTTCCCAAATAAACCGATTAGGCGTTCATTAATATTATATAAAGCTGTTCCAGTCCCTTTCTTTGACGAAACTACCATTTTTCCTAATTGTTCTAGACGTTCTTTCTCAATTCCTTGTCCGTTGTCTTTCACTTCAAAATGCACCATTCCTTCTCGTTCAAACACATGCACTTCCACTTGGCATACTGGTTGCTTCTTCGGAAAGGCATGTCGTAATGCATTTTCAACCAATAGTTGAAGAACAAACGGCGGGACTAAAGTCGTCTTTAACTCTTCCTCAATGTACATCTTTACTTCATACTTATTTGGAAATCTCGCCTGTTCTAATGATAAGTATGCATGTACATGGTTTAATTCTTGTTCTAGTGGAATCAATAGCTGACGTGCTCCTTGCAAATTACAACGGAAATAAACGCTAAGCTGTAATAATAACTTCCTTGCTTTTTCTACATCTGTTCGACATAAGGCTGACACTGTATTAATTGCATTAAATAGAAAATGTGGATTAATCTGTGCTTGTAGTGCCTTTATTTCTGCATCCTGTAACAACTTACTTTGTAACTCTGCTTCACCTAATTCAAGCTGCGTAGAGAATATTTTTGCTAACCCTTCTGCTAACTCTTCTTCCACACGGCTTAATTGATTAGGATTTTTGAAATATAACTTTAATGTCCCTATCGTATTTCCATGTGACGTTAGTGGAATAACAATAGCCGCTTGCAAAGGACAACCTTCATGTTGGCAATTAATAACCTCACGTGATTTTGCTTTCATTATTTTCCCTGTATGTAAAACTTCTTTCGATAAACCAGTTATTAAGCTATGTGAAGGAATATGGTGATCAGATGCTAATCCAACGTGCGCTAATATTTTCTCTGTATCTGTTAAAGATACCGCATCTGTTCCTGTAAAATGGTGAATAATTTGTGCCACATGCTTACAGGATTCCTCTGTTAAACCTTGTCGAAAATAAGGTAGCGTTTTATCAGCAATGCGTAATACTTTATGAGTCTGCAGTGCTTTTGCATTCTCTTCCTGTCGCAAAATAGCTTGTATCATAGAAAGTAAAATAAAACTTCCAAAACTATTTACAAGGATCATCGGTATCGCAATTGTTTTCACAACGCTAACACCATTTTCTATAATTAATAAAATCATAAGCATCTCTAAAGATACGATAAAAATACTCAAAACTGCTGAAAATTTAGGAGTAATCGTACGATTATATTTTTTAAAAATGTATCCGATGTAACCCGTTATAATCCCCGCTAAAATAGAAGAGATGGCGCAGCTTAACGCTGTCGTACCACCGAGCATAAAACGGTGAACACCAGCGATAATCCCTACTCCAATCCCAACGATAGGCCCACCAAGCAACCCACTAATTCCAACCCCCATAATACGTGTATTCGCAATTGTACTTGATGAAGAAACGCCTTGTAGCCAATTTTCATTCATAATCGTATTTCCTGCAATTTCAATCCCCGTGTAATTGCTTACAATTGTAAATACTGAAAAAATACAAATAAGCTTAAACTTATCTACATATCCGTCCTGCCTATGAAGAAGGCGCCTGAACGTCTTAATATGAGAGAGTAAAAATCCTAAAATAACAATAAGTCCGACACGTTCAATCATCATAAGTACTAAATTTAGCATCTGTGATTCATTCCTTTTTAGTTCGTTAGTTTTATTATGGGAAAATAATGAAGTGGCCGTCAAGAAGAATACAATAGTTTTTGAAATATTTCACACGTAAAATTCTCTTCCTTATTTGACAATGCGATAGAAGAGTACTAAAAATAAAGTAATATAATACAGTCCTTTAACCCAACCCCGTGAGGTTGAGAAGGAAGTCGGAATATAATATACGTATATTCTTTTTTGGGGATACGTATGCTTTTCTGGCCTTCTCATCATATCAGGTGAGAAGGCCTTTTGTTATTCTTCCATAGCGACTGTAGAAGAAAATAAGGAGGAGTAATAATGAACATCACTACTGATGTACAATCAACAACAGAGGAGACGAAAGAGAAAAGATATAAAACCTTGTTTGGTTCTGCACTAGGATACGCCGCAGAAGGTTTAGATATGTTGCTCTTATCGTTCGTACTCGTCTATATTTTAAAAGAGTTCCATCTAAGCCCTGTTGAAGGTGGAAACTTAACATTAGCTACTACAATCGGGATGCTACTGGGTTCTTATTTATTTGGATTTATTGCTGATTTATTTGGCCGTATTCGTACAATGTCCTTCACAATCTTACTATTTTCACTAGCAACAGCACTCATTTATTTCGCAACAGACTACTGGCAATTATTAATTCTTCGCTTTTTAGTTGGAATGGGAGTTGGTGGTGAATTCGGAATTGGAATGGCCATCGTAACTGAAACGTGGTCAAAAGAAATGCGTGCTAAGGCAACATCGGTTGTTGCACTTGGTTGGCAATTCGGCGTTCTCGTTGCTTCACTCCTTCCAGCATTTATTGTTCCACATTTTGGCTGGAGAGCGGTTTTCTTATTTGGACTAATTCCCGCTTTATTAGCTGTTTATGTCCGCAAAAGTTTAAGTGAACCAAAAATATGGGAACAAAAACAACGCTACAAAAAGGAATTGTTACAAAAGGAAGCTGAAGATAATTTAACGACTACTGAAGCAGAACAACTAAAACATATGAAAAAGTTCCCACTTCGAAAGTTGTTTGCAAATAAAAAAATAACAATCACAACAATTGGTCTTATTATTATGTCATTTATCCAGAACTTCGGATATTACGGAATTTTTACATGGATGCCAACTATTTTAGCGAATAAATATAACTATACATTAGCAAAAGCAAGCGGTTGGATGTTCATTTCTACTATTGGTATGCTAATTGGAATTGCAATCTTCGGTATTCTAGCCGATAAAATTGGTCGTCGTAAAACTTTTGCAATCTATTATATCGGTGGTACTATATACTGTCTCATTTACTTCTTCTTGTTCACAGATTCAACATTATTACTATGGGGAAGCGCATTGCTTGGATTTTTTGCCAATGGAATGATGGGGGGATTTGGGGCAATTTTAGCGGAAAACTATCCTGCTGAAGCTCGCTCTACGGCAGAAAACTTCATTTTCGGTACAGGACGTGGATTAGCTGGATTTGGCCCTGTTATTATTGGATTACTCGCCGCAGGTGGTAACTTAATGGGGGCACTATCTCTCATCTTCATTATCTATCCAATCGGTTTAGCTACAATGCTATTATGTGTTCCAGAAACAAAAGGAAAAGTACTTGAATAAGAAAAAAGCATTGGACCACTACGGTTCAATGCTTTTCTTTATTTATGGAAGAAATTCGGTGTAAGAATATCATTTGGATAAGGTTTATGATAAATATGAGTGGTAGCTGGCGATAACGGTGGAATGAGCCATACCCAGTTCCCTGTTACAACCCGTCCACAAGCAGCTTCCTGCTTCTCAAACTGTTGAAATTGTTGTGCAGCAGTATGGTGATCTACAATACTAACTCCTTGTTTTTTAAAGGAATGTAAAACAGCCACATTTAATTCGACTAATGCTTTATCTTTCCATAACGTACCGTTTCTCGATGTATCTAAATTCATCATTTCTGCAACTGCTGGGAGTAAATTATAACGATCTTGATCCGCTAAGTTGCGAGCCCCAATCTCCGTTCCCATATACCATCCATTGAACGGGGCGGCAGTATAAGAAATGCCACCAATCTCTAAGCGCATATCTGAAATCATCGGTACCCCATACCATTTCACTCCTAAAGATGAAATTGGGTACTCTGGATGTTCAATTGGTACCTCTTTCACTTCTTTTTTAGGGATTTCTTTATATACAGGCTCTTTTCCATCAATAGAAAATACAAGTGGTAATACATCAAAATGTGTACCTTCCCCTTGCCAGCCAAGCTCCTGACATAAATCAGTAAATGCAGCAGAGTTGGAGTCACCGATCATTCCCATTTCCGTTTTATATCCTGCATATCGAATTAATTGATGATTATAAATCCGAATATTATCCTTTTCACCTTTATATTGCTTAAAAATCGTAATTGTCGGTTTAACTTTTCCTTCATTCGTTGCATATTTAATATGATGAATTAATGCATTATATACACCTGCCTCATCATTTACTTCACGTGCATCCAATATGTGCATTTTATTCCAAAATAATCTTCCGATACATCTATTACTATTACGCCATGCCATTCTTGATCCATGAACAAGTTCTTCAAATGTATGCTCATATGTTCCTGTCTTCTCTATCTCAAATTGAATTTCTTTTATACGCTCTTCTATTAATTGCTCTTTATTAAGCTCTTTATAGCAAATGGTAATAAAATTACTTGCTTCCTCTATTAATTGTTTCGTTTTACTCATAAACAATCTCCTTCTATCTCAACAAGACACTACTACTTTACAGTATAAGCAAAAAGGATAATTGTCACAAACGAAAATGAAAGTGTTACTTTTATTGTAATATTTTTCAGAAAATTAACGAACTTACTATTGACTTCTATGAAAAATAGATGTATTTTTGAGTCAGGTAAATTATTTTTACCTAGACCAACTTTTAAAGAGAAAGGAGGGAATGTTATGTCTTCATTTCAATTGCCAAAGCTTTCATATGACTATGATGAGCTAGAGCCATATATTGATAGCAATACGCTCTCCATTCATCACGGAAAGCACCATGCGACGTACGTAAACAATTTAAATGCTACTTTAGAAAACTGTACTGAATTACATAATAAATCTTTAGAAGAGTTACTATGTAATTTAGATGAGTTACCAAAAGAAATTGTTACAGCTGTCAGGAATAACGGTGGTGGTCATTATTGTCATAGTCTTTTTTGGGAAGTGATGAGCCCACGAGGTGGCGGCGAGCCTAATGGGGACGTTGCAAAAGTAATTGATTATTATTTCAATACCTTTGACAATTTAAAGGATCAACTGTCTAAGGCAGCTATTAGTCGTTTTGGAAGTGGATATGGGTGGCTTGTTCTTGATGGTGAAGAACTTATTATTATGAGTACACCAAATCAGGATACACCTTTGCAAGAAGGAAAAATTCCATTACTCGTCATTGATGTATGGGAACATGCCTATTATTTAAAGTATCAAAATCGGCGCCCAGAATTTGTTACCAACTGGTGGCATACAGTAAATTGGGACCGGGTAAACGAGAAGTATTTACAAGCAATTCAATCACAAAAACATTAGTCGTGCGTATAAGGTAAATTTGGTAATGTAAAATCAGTATTGTCGAAATCCTCCAGAATCCCCCGGATTGCCACCGGGGGATTTATGATTACTTCATTGTATTTATGTAATGACATAAAACTTTTTCCGTTTCTTGTTTCAACTCTCGGAATGGAAATCCTAATTCACGGGCCTTTCCATTATGTAACGTACAATTTGTCACCTCATTATAAGGAGCTATATTGTCTCCTTCTTCTTGAATAAGCGCTTTTATCCCTGTGTTTTCTTCTATGAAACGAATAACTTCTACGGTAGAAACTACCCCGTTACTACAAGCATTAATTGGCCCTTCTATGTTTTCCATCCCGCACCAAGCTAAAAACTCTCCTGCTTCTTTTTCATGTATAAATGACAATTCTCCATCTATATGCTCCACAACGATAGCCTCTTGTTTCGCAATATGTTCAACGTAAAAATATAATCTTTTTGTATAATCATTTTCTCCAATAACAACCGGAAAACGCACTGCAACGACTGGGAATGTTGCATGTTGAAATAACACTGCTTCTGCTAATTTCTTTCCCTCACTATAAGTGAAATCTTTCCTATCTCCGTACGTAATTGCATATTCATATGGAGTAAAGTTCTCTTCTAACAAGCCTAGTGCC
The DNA here is from genome assembly GCF_050279465.1 of Bacillus sp. NPDC094077. NCBI lineage: Bacteria > Bacillati > Bacillota > Bacilli > Caryophanales > Bacillaceae > Bacillus > Bacillus sp. NPDC094077. The sequence continues at coordinate 18,096 of NZ_JBNNUF010000018.1, forward strand.
GGCTCGTAGACAGCCATTGAAGATGTCATAATGTATTTTTTCACCCTACCATGTAATACTTTACATATGATTTCCGCAGCATTTGGGCTATAGCATAAATTATCGTATACAATATCATAACTTTTACCTTCTAGACGCTCTTCTAGTAACTTCTCGTCTTCCCTATCTACGATAAGCCTTTTTACTGCACTTCCAAAAGAATCCTCAGTAAATCCCCTCGTTGCAATCGTTACCTCCTGCCCATCTTGCAAAAGCGATTCTACTAAATGTTTACCAAAAAATCTTGTTCCCCCTAGCACTAACACTTTTTTCAACTTCATCATCCCCGTTTTTATAAATTGTAAAATACTACCTCTATTATTATAAACGCTAAAATAAAAAAACATGGGATCAGTTTAACGATTCCATGTTTTCCTACATACGATACACTAACGTACTCGGTATTTAAAGATACAATAACAGAAATATAAAATAGAAATTACCGATACATAAACCCATAGTTCATATACTATTCCGTCCCCCCATACTCCCATAAAATAAAAGAGTGATGGCAATGTCAACGTTACCCATGATTGTACAAAGGCAATTCTACCAAGGTATTGATTAACATTCTTTTTTTGCGTATTTAATACAAAGAATAAATACCAAAGTAATGCCCACATAAACCATGTTAACGCATTAACAACATCATGGAATTGAACAAATGAAACAACCATATAGAATAACGCAATAATCGCCACCCATATACAAAACCATCCTAGGCCGCTACTATCCATGCCCTTAATAAAAGTAACTCCTACATATAAATATGTTAATCCAAATAAAAAAGTAGCTGCATATGAGTACACTGTCCAGTTACTTTGATCAGAAATCATAATCAAATAGAATGGAATGATAATTTGTAATGCACCCACAAATAAATTAAACACACCTGCACTTTTCATCTCTGCTTTGCCTAATATAACAAGGCTATTTAAAAATAAAGCTGCACCTGAAAGTAATAATCCTACATAACCCATATATATTCGTGTGAAAATCTTTGCCTTTCACACCTTTAACCTCCCCACACTATAAAGTGATACCTATATTATTTTTTTTCCTATTTAAAACTACATACATAATTTTCATCTGAATAAGTCAGACTTCCTACCTTAAAAAAGAACAAGATTAAAACGCTTCCAATAATAAATAATCCTATCAAAACACGAAATAGGATTCCTTGATTATAAACGGACTCTAACAATGATACAAGTGTTGGAATACTTTTCAATACAATGTTTTTAATTTCTGTAAAAAATTAGTAGAATTATGTATTTTCCCCATCTCATTCTATCAATTATCTGCATAGAATATCTTACACTCATATTAATTTAGAAAGGTTTGATATTTATGCCTCTTCATTATCCAAGTCATTCTGTTTTTCACTCCACAGGTGTATTAACAAGAGAGCCTGCAACTGTTTCGGCAGTAGTAAATATTGTAAATTTAAATGCATATTACGCACACTATGTAACTATAGAGGTTTGGGATTGGTCTAACTATTCTAATCCTGTAAAATTACCTGTACTAATTGGTGAAAACACAGATGTAGCATTCCCATATCTTTTACAAGGCAACCACTTAGCAGTTTTTTATGCTAATTTAGATGACTCTATTGATTTGTATGAAATTCGTATTTCTTATCCTAGCCACTCCAATATTATTGCAAATTGTTTCGGACGAAGCCTCTCTCCATCCGCAAGTCAAGAAGGTAATACAATGTATCATAAACAACTTGTTCGAATTCATTAAGCTATCTTTCCTAAATCACTAATTTATACAAGCCATCAATAGACCAAATTCCTATTGAAATGCTATGGTCAGTAATACTCCATTTCATTTTCTTTTCCTAAACAAAAACTATTACTGACCTTGGGCGCCTTTATTATACATAAGTGCAATAAAAATAAAGTATCCTACAAAGTAATAAGAAGGATACTTTACTAACTATCTTAAATCATCTGATAGCCATTTTTATTATTTACCTGCCATCTCCAAGAATCTACGCACATCTCTTCTAATCCATATTCTGCTTCCCATCCTAATTCCCGCCTCACCTTAGATACATCAGCAAAACATATGGCTACATCACCAGGACGACGCCCTATAATTTTATAAGGTATTTTCTTACCCGAAACCTTCTCAAAAGCTTTAACTATCTCCAATACACTATACCCCTTCCCTGTACCAAGGTTATATGCATCAATCCCTGTAGTCTCAAGTACTTTCTCAAGTGCCTTTACATGTCCTTTTGCAAGGTCAACAACATGAATATAATCCCGGACACCCGTTCCGTCTATTGTCGGATAGTCATTTCCGAATATATTTAATTCCTTTAACTTTCCTACCGCCACTTGTGTTACATATGGCATTAAATTATTCGGAATCCCATTTGGATCTTCTCCAATACGCCCACTTTGATGCGCCCCAAACGGATTGAAATAGCGAAGTAATGCAATGCTCCATTCACTATCGGCTTTTGCTATATCACGCATAATTTGCTCAATCATTAATTTTGTTTGCCCATATGGATTCGTTGCACTTAACGGAAAGTCTTCCGTAATTGGTGACGTTGCTGGAATTCCATATACAGTTGCAGATGAACTAAAAATAAATTTTTTAACATTATGTTTTTGCATTACATCACATAGTATGACTGTACTCATTATATTATTATAATAATATGTAAGCGGTATTGTAATCGATTCCCCAACTGCTTTACAACCTGCAAAATGAATAACTGCCTCAATGTTATTTTCCAAAAAAATCTCATCCATTTTTTCACGATTTAAAACACTTTCTTTATAAAAATCAAATTTTTTCCCTGTTATTTCTTTTACTCGGTTTAAAGATTCGATTGAACTATTTGAAAGATTATCTACGACTATAATTTTATAATTATTATTTAATAATTCTATACACGTATGACTACCAATATATCCTGCTCCACCCGTTATAAGTATCGCCATATATATAAGTCCCCCACTTATCATCAATTATAAAATTTTATAATCACAATACACATTTATCCTATCATATTTTAAGGTGGAAAATTCTAAATATTTTCAATTTTTATTTTTATTCATATAAAAAAGCTACATAACCTTTGAGTTATGTAGCTTTTCAACGTACATATTTGTCTATATCATTTTTTATTACTCAAGAATTTTAATAAAAAGCTATTCGGATGTTCCAGTTTGTTAAATTACATAACAATATACGCTTAAAAAATGGGCAAGGCTTCCCAATAACACAAAAACATGAAAAATTTCATGATGTCCCATATATTTAAACTCTAACCATTTTGGTTTCGCACCGTAAATGAATCCACCAATTGTATAAAAGATACCCCCGAGCACTAAGAATACGATACCCCCTGTGCTTAAACTCTTAGCTAGCGGTGCAAAGAATAAAACAATTAACCATCCCATCGTAATATAAATGGCTGTTGATAACCACCTCGGACAATTAAACCAAAACATTTTAAAAACAATACCACAAATCGCAGTAGCATAAACTAAGCAAAATAATAACAAGCCATTTGCAGAATGTAATGTAATTAAACAAAATGGTGCATATGTACCTGCAATTAATATAAAAATCATAGAATGATCGAGTTTCCTAAAGAAATAAATAACACGTTCACTGGCGACAACACTATGATATACAGCTGATGCTGTATAAAGAACCAACATTCCAATACCAAACAAAATAACAGCTGTAATTGCAGCGAAAGATGGCATCTTAATCGAAACTTTCACCAGCATAGCTAATAAAGCAATAAATGATAACACAGCCCCTCCTAAGTGGGTAAATGCATTAACCGGCTCTCTTACATAAGCATTCATATAAACACCCCTCATATAATTACATGTAGTTTTAATAACTACATGTAATTATATACACATTACTCCTAGAGGTCAACATTTACAATTCATTTGTTTCGTAATACCATATTTAAAGATATACCAAACATTCAGTTCCACTAAGTTATAAAAGTGAGGGGTTCTACGTGGAAAATATAAATAAATTACTTGAATCATTACATTTAGAAAAAAATATTAAACTTGAGGATATTCCCAATGTCGACTTATATGTAGACCAAGTTGTCCAACTATTTGAGAATACTTATGCGGATACAACGAGAGCCGCTGATGAAAAAGTATTAACAAAAACAATGATTAACAATTACGCAAAAGGAAAATTATTCATCCCTATTAAAAATAAAAAATACTCAAAAGAGCATATAATTTTAATTAGCTTAATTTATCAATTAAAAGGGGCCCTTTCTATTAACGACATAAAAAGCTCCTTAGAAAATGTAAATCATTCCTTATTAAACGATGAAACATTCGAATTAGATACACTATATAAAGATTATCTTGCTCTTACTAAAATCAATGTTGAGAGCTTTACACAAGACGTAAATAATCGTGTTTCAGAAATAAGCGACGTCTCTTCCTTAGAAGATTCAAACTTAGAGAAGTTTTTATTACTAACATCCTTCGTGACGATGAGTAATATGTATAGACGCTTAGCAGAAAAGTTAGTGGACGATTTAAAAGAATCTTAAATAAAAAACTATCCACCTGTTACAGTGGATAGTTTTTTATTTACTTAATTGCCTCATGAACTTTTAATTGTTTCCCTTTAATTGTTGTAGTTTTCATGGCCTTTAAAACAATTGGTCCTTTTCCATTTAATATTTCAACGTAAGAAACATTATCCTGTATCGTAATAATTCCTATATCTTCTGCTGTAACGCCTTTAATTTTAGCAATTGTGCCGACAAAATCTACCGCTCTAATTTTCTTTTTCTTCCCGCCATTAAAGTACAGCTTCATAATCCCTTTGTTTAAGTCTGCGCTTTTATCTTTCTTTATAATTGGTTTAGCATGTATTTTCTCTTCAAATACTGCTTTTCCTTTCATAACTTCCTCTTTTGAAGGCACATGTCCCTTTGAAATTTCAAATCCGATATACTCCTCAATTTCTTCTAAAAATCTATTCTCATATTGTGTTATAAATGTAATAGCTTTTCCACTATTCCCAGCTCGGCCAGTTCTCCCCGTACGGTGTACATAACTTTCTTTTTCTAGTGGGATATCGTAATTAATAACATGTGTAATATTATCAATATCAATGCCTCTTGCAGCTACATCTGTTGCTACTAAGTAACGGAATTTTCCTTTTCTAAAATCATCCATAACTTCGAAACGATCTTCTTGTACCATACCACCATGGATTTTATCACAAGGATAGTTAACGCGTTTTAACTGTCTATATACATTATCTACGTTTTCTTGTGTACGGCAAAAAATAATACAACTATCTGGATTCTCAATCGTTGTTACGTCTTTAAGAAGTGAGAGCTTCTCCTCTTCTCCCACCTCAAAAAGGGTATGTTCAATTTTTTCTGTTGTAATCCCAGCAGCCTTAATTTCAATATGAGTCGGCGAATCCATATATGTACGAGATAACTTTTCAACATCTTCTGGAAGTGTGGCTGAAAATAGCATTGTCATTCGTTTTGTAGGTAATTCATCAATAATTGCCTCTACTTGATCGATAAAGCCCATATTTAGCATTTCATCTGCTTCATCAATCACTAAATATCTCAATCGCTCTAAAGAAAGTGTACCTTTTTCAATATGATCTAGTACACGGCCAGGAGTCCCCACTACAACATGCGTCTTTTGCTTTAACTCTAATTTTTGACGCGCAAATGGAGATTTGCCATAAACTGCAGCAGCCTTAATTCTTTTGAAGCGACCTATATTCGTAATATCTTCTTTTACTTGTACAGCAAGTTCTCTCGTTGGTGTTAAAACTAATGCTTGTGGTTTATTCTCCCCCCACTCTACCATTTCACAAAGTGGTATACCAAATGAAGCCGTTTTTCCACTTCCAGTCTGTGATTTCACGACAAGATCCTTCTTTTTCAATGCAATTGGAATAACCTCTCCTTGCACTTCTGTTGGATTTTCATATCCTAAACCAGTAAGTGCTCTCACAATTTCCTTACTTAATGCATAATCAGCAAAACTTTTTTTACTCATGTACTAACCTCATTTTATTCTATATTTAATAATTATATTTTTTATTCCCCTACATTTAATTATACCAAGATGATATATCAAACTAATATTTATAATTCACTAAGATATCAACTCAACCTAAGTATAACTCTTTTTATGTTATTTTTTAAAATAACATACTAAAGGGCAGTCTTAATAATAAGCCTGCCCACCTACATAACGAAAAATATTTATATATATGTTTTAGATAAAATATCTTTACGGAACTAATTTTTTTACAACCGGTATTCTTTGCAACACTAAAGTGATTACCATACTAAGGACAATTGTAATTGTTACATTAATAGGTATTGCCAATATTGCATGTGCATGTTCATTTACCTTTGGAAATACTCTGTACAGATAGTTATTTAATAAGAAATAGTGAAGGATATAAATACCAAGGCTCGCTTGATTTATACCGCGTAATACAAATGGTAATTTTCTTTCTGAATTTTGAAAAGAATATTTAAAAAATATAAACAAGCCCATTGCCATAAGTACAACACCTGGAGAAAAGTATCCATACCAAAACTGATCCAATTGTCCGTTTGCCTGAACAGTATAATAATATGTAACAAAGAATGTAATAATAAATCCTACAATTCCTCCAATATAAGCGATACTCCTCCACTTTTTCACAATATCATAATTGGATAAATAATAACCAAGTAGAAAATATCCTACATAATTTGTAACGTAAAATAATTCAATATTAAAGTTTATAGGATAATAATATTTTGCTAAATTGACCACAACAGATGCATATAGCCACAACATTAAAAAATACTCAATCTCCCTCTTTTGAGCATTCTTCACAAAAATTTTCAGTAAAGGTGTAATCAAATATATCCCTACAATCATGTACATAAACCATAAATGTCCACCGATACTATCTGTTAGGAAATACTTTATCCCTTGCTTTATAGAACGAGGGAAATATCCTGCATAAGCTCCGTATAAGTAAAATAAAGCACTCCACGCTACAAAAGGTATAATTACCTTACTTGCACGTTTCTGTAAAAATTCTACAACAGAAATATCCTTGGATCCCTTTAATAATAAAGCTCCACTAATCATCACAAAGATTGGAACACTAGCACGTGAAATTGATTCAAAAAGGTTACCAGCCATCCAACGCGATACGTTATTTGCATCCAACGTGGAAACATAACTAGCAGAAACGTGAATTGTAACGACGGCAATTGTCGCTAATACACGTAACCAATCCATATATACCAAACGCCTCATCAAAATCTCTCCTAAATTAATATATTTAACCATTTTTTCTATACATAATTTTACATTAAACTTTAATCCGTTAACAGATATTTTTATTATATAAATTCTTAGCAAAAATAGCTGAAATTTATTTTTTCAAGTATAAACATCAAAACCTTTGACTTATTAATAAAAATAATGTAAATTATCAATTGGACGAACATTTTAAAGTAAAACGAATAAAATATTCGTATTTTAGGGGTGTAAATGATGGAAAACGTATTTGACTATGAAGATATTCAATTAATTCCTGCAAAATGTATTGTAAATAGCCGATCTGAATGTGATACAACTGTCACTTTAGGAAAACATAAATTTAAATTACCTGTCGTACCTGCAAATATGCAAACGATTATTGATGAAAGAATTGCAACTTATTTAGCTGAAAATAATTACTTCTATATCATGCATCGTTTCCAACCAGAGAAACGAATCTCATTTATTAGAGATATGCAATCACGTGGATTAATCGCTTCTATCAGCGTTGGTGTAAAAGAAGACGAGTATGAATTTGTACAACAATTAGCTGCTGAGCAACTTACACCTGAATACATCACGATTGATATCGCGCACGGTCATTCTAATGCAGTAATCAACATGATTCAGCACATTAAAAAACATTTACCAGAAAGCTTTGTTATCGCTGGAAACGTTGGAACTCCAGAAGCGGTGAGAGAATTAGAAAACGCTGGCGCTGACGCAACAAAAGTTGGTATTGGACCTGGTAAAGTTTGTATTACTAAAATTAAAACAGGCTTTGGAACTGGCGGTTGGCAACTAGCTGCACTTCGCTGGTGTGCAAAAGCTGCAAGTAAGCCTATCATTGCTGACGGCGGTATCCGTACGCACGGTGATGTAGCTAAATCTATTCGATTTGGGGCGACTATGGTGATGATCGGTTCTCTATTCGCTGGTCATGAAGAGTCTCCAGGGGAAACAATCGAAAAAGATGGGAAACTTTACAAAGAATATTTCGGTTCAGCTTCTGAATTCCAAAAAGGTGAGAAGAAAAACGTTGAAGGTAAGAAAATGTTCGTAGAGCATAAAGGTTCTTTAGAAGATACATTAATCGAAATGGAACAGGATCTTCAATCGTCTATCTCTTACGCTGGTGGAACAAAATTAGATGCTATTCGTACTGTAGATTATGTTGTCGTGAAAAACTCTATTTTCAACGGTGACAAAGTATATTAATTTTTAAACAGAAGAAGGACAAGCATTTTTATGCTTGTCCTTCTTTATTTTCCAAACCTTTTGCGGTATCCGCATTTTCTGCATAACTCTTCAACCGCAACTCTTTTCGAAAATCCATCCACAATATTTTGCGCTCTTTCACCTTCAATAATGTTAGAAAATGAGTCATTATTAATATTTCCGAGATTAATAATGCCTTCACCATCTAAACAACAAGGTATAACCGTTCCGTTTGCTAAAATACCAGCTTGATTACGGAGGCCATGACAGAAGCCTTTTCCATCATCCTCTTCTTCATGTAATGCTGGCCACTGGAATTCATAATCTTGATTAATAAAGACACGTTCCGCAATTTTTATGCCTTTTCCTGGTGTAAGCTTCTCTTCAATTTGATAAGGTAGGTCAAATTCATTTTCAATTATGGATAATAACTCTCTATTTTTCTGGATTTCAACATTTGTTTTATTATCCTGAGTTAAATTCCATAACCTTAGTGAAACGATTAAGTCCGATTGACTCGTCGCCTCTCTAATGAAAGAAAGTATACTTCTTACATATCCTTCTTTATCTTCTGAACCTGGGTGCCCATCAAAACTATGAAGTGAAAAATTTATTTGTCTTAACGCAGGTTTATTTAACAGTCTATGCCTTCTCTTATTAATTAACGTTCCGTTCGTTGTAATATTCACTTTAAACCCTTTTTCATGGCTTAGATCCAGCAATTGATCTATCTTTGGATGAAGCAAAGGCTCACCCTTCACGTGCAAATAAATGTAGTCTGTGTGAGGTTTAATTTGGTCTAATCTTTTAGAAAAATCCTCCACAGAAATGAACTGCTTCTGCCTTTCCGTCGGCGGACAAAAGCTGCACGCAAGATTACATACGCTCGTAATCTCCAAGTAAAACTTCTTAAACTTTTTCACCTTTAATTCCTCACTTCTCTGACTACTTATAATTTTTTCCTCTTCATATTACAGCACACTTTTTTAGAAATAGAAACATACTTATTTTAGAAAATCTAAATGCCACCTTTTAATGCCCAAAAGACCATCGGTGATTTTTATCCAATGGTCTTTCTCACTATTAATTACCTTTAACCTCTTTTACATACTCCCATGTTTCACCTTGATTTTTGGATTGATAAAGTATACTACTATTACCATTGTAGTCTCCATCTGCTCCTTGCCCTACTAGCATATTAAAAACTCCATCCTTCTCATAAGGCATATTAGGAAAATCAAAAGGATTTATTGATTTTCCACTTTCTAGCTTCACTTCATGATTTGTATAGCTCACCTTTTTAAAAGTTATACCCCCATCATCTGTACGGTATAGTCCCCCTTCAGTACCAGAGGGTCTGGTTGCCCTTAAAAATCCGAGCTTCTCATTAAAAAAGATGATTCCTGATGCACTACCAACCGCTTCATTGAACGGGTCTTCATTTATAACTCCCCATGTTTCCCCACCATCAATGGTCTTGCTTAGTGAATAAAAGGTACTCCCTAATGCTTTATCTGTAACATTTAGTTTATAACCCACTTCTTTTGAAAAATAAAATTGCTCATTATTATTAGTTACATCCTTCTTTTTCTTTTTAGAGCTACTTTCCTTACTCCAATTTGGGTCACCTAGTAAATTATATCTAGCAGGTACTATCTCTTTCTCTTTTCCAGGGATAAATATAGATACCGTATATCCAATTATTTCGGATTTTGCTTCTTCTAACTTCTCTAATTTCCCATCTTTATTAATATTAATAATGCCTTCTCTATTGTAACCCCAATTTCTTTTCCCATAATAAACCAGTCCATACTGATTTTCATTCCACTTACTAACAGTTTGTTTAACTGGAATAGCTTGAACCGTTTTAATTAAAGGTTTTACTAATTTATCTTCATTATAATCAGCGTTAACATGCCCATTTAGTCTTACAAAAATATCTTTTGATTTATTTTTATTATAAGATATTAAGTAGCTTTCCTCTTTTCCAGCAGCATTTTTTCCATAAAGAAAGGTATCAAATGATGTAATTGTTCCATCTGAGTTAAATTTCAAAGTAAAATCATCCGACATATATAACTTCTTTGGCAAAGTATATTTCTTATTTATATCTTCAAAAATACCCTCTACACCATACTTATATATATTATCACGTTCAAGTTCAACTGATCTTTCGTTTTTTACACTTTCTATAAACCACGCTAGTTTACCACCATAATTCGTTGCACTTTTATAAATTTTTATCCCATAAAAAAATGTTATAAAGATAATGGTGATAACGGAAATATATTTCCATCCCTTTACATTTAATAATTTGGACGATTCACGTTCCCTATTTTCTATAACTTTAATTGTAGTAAATATAATGATAAGTATTAAAAATGCTATACATAATAACAAAATATAAATATTATTATTCATTCTCCCGTACATACATAACAAAGCTAACTCATAACAAAAAATCCAGTATCCGATTATTACTAATGGATTTTTTAGTAATGATATCAATATTTTTTTCATATCTCCCTTAAATATGTGAAGCCCCCCTAAGTACATCTAATACTTCTTTTCTCCTCTATTGAGTATACTTGATTTTACCAAACACTTGCATATCCCTATATTTATTGTACATTTTCATTACGTAGCGGTTACATCTAAAATCATAAAGTACGGATAAAAAAGCACTCTATCCTGTAAAGATAAGTGCTTTTTTCTTGATCATATTTTTTATTCAATATGTTAATACACAAAGCAGTATTAACTTTCGATTGTTATCCACTATTTGTGATACGGTTCACCGTAACTAATCTAAATGAGGTTATTTTTCATTATTTTCATAATTAAATTTAACAAAAAAGGTAGTACCTTCCGATCCTGTTTGAATTTCTATTTTTGCATTATGACGGGCTGCAATGGCATAACATATACCTAACCCCAATCCAGTTCCATTATCTTTAGTCGTGTAAAATGGAGTACCCAGTTTCTCTAATACTTCAGGCCTGATACCTTTTCCTTGATCCCGCACTGCAAGCACCACACAATGTTGACCTTCCTTGTAGGTGCTAATAGTTAGAACTTTCCCTGTGCTCATCGCTTCTAAGCCATTACGGTATAGGTTTATTAATAATTGCCGTATCTCATTACGATTTAAAAGTAATTCCGGAATGTCATTTGTATCGACTTGAATATATTTATTTTGATTATACGTATCAATCTTTATTAAAGGAATAATATCGTGGATAATTGAATTTAAATCTAACATCTGCAAATCCGATTTCCTTGTATTACCCATTGAGAGAAATTCAGTAATAATAGAATTGGCACGGTCAAGTTCTTCAATCATTAAATTCAAGTACTTATTATGTTTCTCATAGGTGTTCTCTTCTTTTAATAACTGCAAAAATCCTCGTACTGCTGTCATTGGATTTCTAATCTCATGGCTGATACCTGCTGCCATTTGCCCTATTAAATCTATGTTGGATAACCTTTTCAATTCCTGTTCATATTGCTTTTTTTCTGTTATGTTTTTAAAAATACAACAAATACCATCATCATACGGGTATGCAATAACTTCGTGCCAATATTCATCAGAGGTAGAAAAAAATTCGAAATGAACTGTAGTTCGCTCTGACATTGCACGATGAAATTCCTTATACATAACTGTGTCGACGCTACTCGGGAAAACCTCCCATGTATTCTTGCCTAATACATCTTTTGCTGTTTTTCTTTGTGGAAAATATTGATGCTTATTTACGTACGTAAATTCCCATTTATTATTCAAAGTAAAGAATCCATCCGTAATACTTTCAATCACACTTATAACTTTTTCATTAGCAGCAGCTAGTTCTCTCGTTCGCTCTTCCACCATGCTTTCAAGTTGATCCATATATAACAAGTTTGAAAACGTAGGAGCTGTGGCATCAACGATAGATTTTGCCAGTTGAATTTGGGAATTATCGTAATTGTGAGCTTTTCCCTCTTTGCCAACGACGATTATCCCTAATACTTCTCCCATTGAAACCAATGGAATCACCAGTAGACCCTTACTATCTATATTTTTTGTTTGAGTAACCTCTTGGATCTTGGCTTCATAGCTTCTCTCCATCCAATCCGCTTCTGTCCAATCACAGTCCTTGCTTAACTTCGTTGTTTTAATCGTTGTTTTGTCTAGCGGGTCTAAAAGGTGGGCAGCCATGTTTTTACTCTCTAAAATCTGTCCTAAGTAAAAAAAACATTTATCAAAACTCTCCTGTATCGAGGAACACATTGATAAATCACGGGTAACATTTAGTAACAGCTGCTTCTCAGCAATAAGGTTTTCCTTTTGTGTTAAATTATTTGCGTTTTGAATTGCGACCGCAGCCATATTTACATAAGCTTCAACACTTTGAATTTCTGAATCTGTTAAGTTCATTGGAGTTCCATAATCAAATAAAAAAACCAGACCAAATAACTCTTGCCCAAATGAGATAGGCAGGACTAATAAGGACTTAATTTTGAACGCATCAACTGGTCTCGGATCCGGCCGATGATCCTTTGAGGTATCAGGGATATAGATGGTTTTTTGGGTTTCAATAACTTCTTTTGCCAGTAAGTCTATTTCAGGATCAATTACCTGAGTATCGAGCGTTACGCCATTTATGGTCTCTGGTTTTCCTGCAAACCCTCTAAATGTTCCATCTTCCTGGGGTAAATAAATTCCAACAGCGTCGCATTGAACAATCTCCTCTGATATCGCCATTGTTACACGCTGCAAGACTTCACGTAGTTCTAATTTTGTATTTATTATTTTTGTTATATTCGCGAGCCTAGAATATCTCGCCTGATCACTTAACATTCACATAGCCTCCAATTATAGGCATAATAAAATAAACATGATAATATCAGTGAAAATCAAGACCGACCTGCCATTTTCAATTTTCTCCTGTATTCTTTTCTTACCCTTGTTTTACATAGAATACCTCACTTACTTATGATACGGTTCACCGCGATTAATCCGAAACGCTCTATACACTTGCTCAAGCAATACTAATCGCATTAATTGATGTGGTAATGTCATCTTTGAGAACGAAAGGGACTCATTCGAGCGCTTCATTACTTCCGAACTTAGTCCAAGTGATCCACCAATTACAAATGCAACTTTACTCTTTCCATATGTAGCAAGACGATCTAGACTTACCGCAAATTCTTCTGATGATTTTTGTTTTCCTTCTATAGCTAACGCGATGACATGCGTATCATCAGAAATTTTATCCAGTATACGTATGCCTTCTTTTTCTTTTACAATTAACATTTCTGCTTCACTTAAATTTTCTGGTGCCTTTTCATCTGGCAATTCAATTACTTCTACTTTTGCGTATGCAGATAATCGTTTTAAGTATTCTGCTATACCTTGTTTTAAATATTTTTCTTTTAATTTTCCAATTGAAATAATCGAGATATTCACACGTATTCCCCACCTTACAAACATGTTATCCACATAACTTATCCACATATCCACAAATGTTACCCACATATTGTGTGGGAATCTGTGTTCGATACAACATATGTCGCCTCGTTTTGACAAAATTCACATGTTTTTTTCTCTTTTTCAGAGTTATCCACATTGTTGATAACTGGTGCAACCTCACACTCATCCACAATAATATCTAACGCTAATTCAACATGTTCTAAACAACACGGTAAATTCATATTCTTCACCTCACTTTTCTACAATAGAAAACAGGAGGTAGGCCCTCCTGTTTTTAATACTTTTGAATGCCTAATTTCACCGTCGTTGTTGCTCGTTTTGTACCACGATAAAACGTAAGAGTCATTTTATCATTAACTTTCTTATCATATAAAGCCGTACGGAATCCAATAATATCGTGAATCGGTTTTCCATCCACCGCCACAATAACATCATGTTCTCGTAAACCAGCATCTGCACCTGGCGAAGGACTTTTCACATCTAAAATGCAAACTCCGTCTGTTACATTACCTGGTAAATGTAATGTTTTGGACCAATAATAATTTGGAATCTCATTTAATGATCTAAGTTCAGCTCCAACATAAGGTCTTCTCACTTTTCCGTACTTCTCAAGTTCATTCATAACCGGAACGGCTCTAGTCACCGGAATAGCTAGTCCGATTCCTTCTACTTCTTTTGCAGCAATTTTCATTGAGTTAATACCAATTAATTGTCCTGCTGCATTTACAAGCGCACCACCACTATTACCCGGATTAATCGCTGCATCTGTTTGCAATACTTCTACTTGCCAATCATAATGTCCATCTTGATCCAGATCTACAGGGACAATACGTTCATTGGCCGAAATAATACCTTGTGTGACAGTCCCAGAAAATTGCAATCCAAGTGGGTTTCCAATCGCAATGACTGGTTCCCCTCTACGGACGGTATTAGAATCGCCAATTTCAATCACTTTCTTCACATGCTTCGCATCTATTTCTATTACTGCTAAGTCAGTGACTACATCAGTTCCTAATACTTTACCTGGAACTTTCTTACCATCACTTAAGCTCACCTCAATACGATTCGCCCCAGCAACAACGTGGTTATTTGTTACAATATAAGCATGTCCATCTGTTCTCTTATAAATTACACCCGAGCCTGTACCAGCTTCCGAATCAGCCTCTGAAAAGTCGTCTCGCTGAATATTAATAACCCCAACAACAGCATCTGAAGCGCGATCAACAGCGTCTACAAAGCTAATCTGTTTAACAGGAACACTTCCACTTTGACCTTCAGCCATATTTTTTTCACTTGCTTCAGCTTGAGGAAGCGTACCTGCATGATTTGAAAATAGAGGGGCTCCAAATGCAAATAATGAAGCCCCTACAATTGTTCCTGTTATGCTGGAAATAATAATACCTTTATGCTTCTTTTTTCCTGCACGTTTCATACGATTTTTTTCTTCATCAATAAAGGACATATTTGTTCACCCATCTTCCTGAAAACAACTATATTCACCTTTATTGTTTACTAAAATGAAGAATTATACGTATTGAATTTTCGTAGGTACTTTTGGGTCTGTATCGTGAATTTCAAAGGATTCTCCTACTCCAAATCCTTTTTCTTCCAATACTTGTGATACTGACATACGTGCTAATTCTTTCATATTATTATCTAAACTTAAATGCGCTAAATAAATATGCTTTGTCTCATCTGTAATTACATCCGCCATCGCTAATGCAGCATCCTCATTACAAACGTGGCCAACGTCGCTTAAAATACGTCGTTTAATGCTCCATGGGTAACGCCCCATACGAAGCATTTCCACATCATGATTACTTTCAAATACAAAAGCATTTGCTCCCTTAATAACACCTTTCATACGGTCACTTACGTATCCTGTATCTGTAATAAGGGCTAACTTTCTATTATTGTTGTGAAAAGCATAAAACATCGGCTCGGCCGCATCATGAGAAACTCCAAATGACTCGACCTCAATGTCACCAAATGTTTTCACATCTCCAACTGAGAAAATGAACTTTTGCTCAGTTGGGATATTGCCTATTAAATGTTCCATTGCATTCCATGTCTTCTCGTTTGCATAAACAGGCAGTTCATATTTTCGTGCTAATACACCTAATCCTTTAATATGGTCACTATGCTCATGTGTTACAAGAATACCTGATACGTCATTTATATTCAGTTCAGCTTGTTTAAATAAAGCCTCTGTAGCTTTACCACTTAAACCAGCATCAACGAGCAGTTTTTTTTCATCCGTTCCTACATATAGCATATTCCCTGTACTTCCACTCGCAAGTACACTAAAGTGCAGACTCATTCTTTCTCACTCCATTATATTCTTCCGGCATCTGGCTTTCTCCTAATTCCATAACTTGTCCTTCGATTGCATTCACAAAAAAGTCCTTTTTCTGTTCTGTCTTTAAGTTCCACGTCGGAGCAAGCACTTGTATATTAGAAGAAGATTCAGCAAGAGTTGCATATCCAATCTGCGCCTCTTTCACGTGCGTATTTTCTGCAATTTTATTTTTTAAATATATATTTTCTAAAGCTGTTTGAGCAGTGATAATTTCTTGTTCTTTCGTTTTTTCACTTTCGCCCATTTCCTTCAGATCTGTTAACATTGTTTGTGTATACGAAACAAGCTCATTCTTTTCATTTAAATCTACAACAATCATTGCATGATTGTTGTAGAAAATCGGTTTATCTTTATACTTTTGAAAGAAATAAATTTTAGAGTCTTTCATTGCTCCAAATTCGTATTTTTGCCCATCAAGGACGTAGTTTTTTAAGAAATCATTATATTTATCCTTAGATAATGATTTTGCATTTAAAAATGGCTCTTTCAACTTACCTTCTATCTTATCTTCTTGTTGCAGATGCGCTGTTTGATTTTTTAAAGATTGCACATCTTCTTCTTTAAAGTTTTTATTTTTCGCCATAATAAATGACTCTTTTTTCGACTCTTTAGGAAAACTCCCCATAGTAATTTTAGACTCTTTTAATTGTTGATCAATTTTTGTTTCTGTCACAAGTTCCAACTGATTGCTATCTTGCTTTTGAATGAACTGGAAGATAAGAAAGAGGTCTAAAACAAAAAAGGTCACAATAAATATTGTTTTAATTCGATCCCAATCCATTTAGTCCCCCCTCACTCCATTCATATATTTTTTGCTTACCCTCTTCATCACATTTTACATACCATATTGGCTGTAAAATAACGATTTTCCCTCCGTTCGAGGAAGATTCCAATGACATTTTATAACCAATGCCAACATCCTGAATTGAATTTTTGTTAATTTCCGGGTTATTCTCTAATGATGTCATCACTGTATGGCCTGATGCAAGAGAAGTGGGCGTACTAGGTAAAGGGATAGTGAAATTAAAAAGAGGTCTTTCATACTGCATGACTTCACCTGCACCCCATGCTTGTTTTAATTCAGCCATTCCCTCTGCATTAAATACAGGTACACCGCCCTCATATAAACGGAATGAAGTTTTACCCTTATTAATATAATCAAGACGATAAGAATTTAGGTTACCACTGTGCCCACTTACAAAGTCAAAGCTTTTTTTCAAAAGCATCGCATTATCTGTAACTTTATCACTATATACTGCGGAATTTTTATATTTCAACATTAAATTCGACTTATCAATTTCCATAGATCGAATACCATCTGTAAATGTTTCCTTTGATTTCTCAGTAATAGGACTTAAATAACGCGGATCACTGAATAAAGCATTTTTAAATGGCTCCACTTCTAATCCAAATGCAAGATACTCCACCTGACTTAACTCTGTAATCCCATCTGGTAAAAACAGCTTTTTCGTATCATTTATTTGATATTCAAAATATGGTTTTGTTAATGTAATAAATTGATTTTGGGCATTTATAATATCTTTTACATCCGCACCGCTCAATGTCGCTTGGTATATTTTACGAGAATTATCATAGGAAACAAAATTAATTTTGATTTCTTGATCCTTACTTCGGGAAGGATCAATTATAATACGATTAAAACTTCTGTTATAATCTAGATTTTTATCTTTTATATTGAACATATCTTTAATTGTATCAAGTGGTATATTTGCAGGAAAAACAAATTCAATTTTTTCTTCTCCGTGTACATAAGAAAGAAAATCCCCTTTAGGAACTGTGCCTGTTATTTCCCTAAAATCATGTAATTCTCCATTTTCAAGAATTTTATAAAGTGAGTTCACATTGTTCGTGTTCTCACTTACGTAATGATTTTTTTCTTTATGAACAATAACAGAGGATGGGCGAACAACCCCTGAAATCTTTATCGGATTTATCTCTTCATTACCTTGAACAAATTTTGTATTTTGCACAGAAGTGGAATCAGGAACATATGTCCATAAATTAAAAGTTAAAAATAGACTAATAACAACTAAATTAATTAGAACTATCGTTTTAAAGTTTTCCATACTCATTCCCAATCGTCCTCTTCATCTGGTGCCATTGGCAGTGTGAAATAAATCGTTGTTCCTTTTCCTTCCTCACTCTTCGCCCAAATAGAACCACCATGTGCCTCAATCATTTCTTTTGCAATAGCTAACCCAAGACCTGTACCACCCATCTGTCTTGAACGAGCTTTATCCACACGATAAAAGCGTTCGAAGATTTTATCTACGTTTTCTTTCGGAATACCCATACCTTGGTCACTTACACTAATCTCTAATAAATCCCCGCGATCACGTAAGCGATATGTTACTGTTCCACCTTCTGGCGAATACTTTAATGCATTAGAAATAATGTTATATAAAACTTGTGTAATTTTGTCCGCATCCATATCAATAAATCGAGATTTCTTAGAGAAGGATCGTTTGAAACTTACATTTTGTTCTTTAGACATTTCAAAACGATCAATAATGTTATTAAAGAAATCAGTAAAATCGACCCATTCTTTCATTAAACGATGTTCTGTACTATCAAGTTTAGATAGTTGCAACAACGCATTTACAAGTCTAATCATTCTTTCTGTTTCTTCTTGTGTCACCGTTAAAAATTGCGGTGCAATATTCGGATCTTGCCATGCACCATCCGTAAGTGCTTCTAAGTAACTGCGCATCGTTGTTAACGGCGTTCTTAATTCATGGGATACGTTCGCCACAAACTCACGTCGTTCTCGTTCTATACGCTCCTGCTCCGTTACATCATATAATACTGCAATTAAACCATTTGCCTTCCCTGTTTCTTTTTGAATTACAGAGAAACTAGCACGTAAAATATATGGTTCATTTCTCGTACTAAAATCTAATAAAACGGAATCAGGCTCTTCATATAAATGATCCAGTGTAAATTCTTCTTGTATCCCCAATACTTCTAAAACAGATTGATCAAGCGCCGTTTCACGCGACACATTTAGCATTTTTTCCGCAGGATCGTTTAATAAGATAATATCCCCTTTTCGGTCAGTAGCAATTACTCCATCTGTCATATGTGATAAAACAGATGATAATTTACGTCTTTCACTTTCTGTTGAAGAACGAGCTTGTTGTAATTTTTTTGATAAATTATTGAAAGATAATGCTAATTGCCCAATTTCATCATGGCTATGGACTTTTACTTTCCTCGAATAATTTCCTTTTGCCATTTCAATTGCTTGTCTCCGCATATCTGAAATTGGCCTTGTAATTGTTTGAGCCAATAAAATTCCAAGTACAGCTGTTACTAACAAGGCAATTACTGTCCCAGTAGCAAAAATTTGATTTATATCCTTCATTTGTTTATACACATCTTCCATAGATGCAACAATGCGAATGACACCCAGTACCTCTCCAGCTTTATCACTTTGAATAGGAGTAATCATCACTTGAACTCGATGGCCGGTGTTTCCATCTTTCTCAGTTTTTGATTCTGGTTTATTTTGCACAATTACTCGTTGGACAGCTATATCTGTTGACGTTCTTCCTACCTTATTTTGCTTAGATGTGTCTGATATTGCCATTAATTTTCTATTAGAATCAAAGACACTTACTTCTTGAATATCTTTCTTACTACGATCTGATACAAACTTTTGAATTGAATTTTTTATGGCATCATCTAATGATTCCGGATCCGTTTTTGCACGACTTTTTGTAAATTCTTGCTTTAAATTATACGATAGTAAATTCGTTTGTTGCGTCAAAGAATCTTTAAAGCCTTGTACAAGGCTTTTTTCTAATTCCCTTACGAAATATACACCGATAACTTGCATCGCTATTAATATTAATAGCATATATATGAGCACAAATTTTAAATGAATAGATTGAAAAAAACCGACTTTCTTCATATACTATTCCTGCTCTGGGTCACGCAAGTAATACCCAACCCCACGTCTAGTTACAATTAAAGTAGGGTGACTTGGATTATCTTCAATTTTTTCACGCAAACGTCGTACTGTTACGTCCACTGTACGCACATCTCCAAAATAGTCATAACCCCAAACAGTTTGTAATAAATGTTCACGCGTCATAACTTGTCCTAAATGTTTTGCTAAATAATGTAGTAATTCAAATTCACGATGTGTAAGCTCGATATTTTCCTCACGCTTCGTTACACTATAGGCATTTGGATTAATCACAATTGGTCCAATAACCATTTCCGTATTTTCTTCTTTTTCTGCAGTACCACCTTGTTGATGACGGCGTAAATTCGCCTTCACACGAGCAAGTAATTCCCTCGTACTAAACGGCTTCGTTACATAATCATCTGCTCCAAGCTCAAGCCCTAATACTTTATCAATTTCAGAGTCCTTTGCTGTAAGCATAATAATCGGCATTTCCGAGCTTTTACGTATTTCACGACAAACCTCTAATCCATCTTTACCCGGTAACATAATATCTAATAAAACCATATCCGGTTGTTCTTCATTTGCTTTCTCAATTGCTTCATCACCATCGTGCGCCATTACAATTTCAAAACCTTCTTTTTCTAAGTTAAATTTCAAAATATCTGCAATCGGCTTTTCGTCATCAACTACTAAAATTTTCTTTCCCATCATCGTCTATTTCCTCCTTATAAAAATATGGTCAATAATCCCTAAACATATTGATGTTTACATAGTATGCCCCTATATGACCGCATCCTTTGTTTAAGTACTTTCTCCTCTATTCTCACAGACTCATGTATGATCCACTTTTACACGGAATCCTATACGAACTATAGAAAAACCTCTAGCTTCAACTGCTAGAGGCTCCTCATTCTATTTTAAAATAACTACTCAATTTTGTAAAATTACACAAATAAAAAGGATATTAAGTGGGCCCACTTAATATCCTGAGAGTGGCTCGGGACGGAATCGAACCGCCGACACGAGGATTTTCAGTCCTCTGCTCTACCGACTGAGCTACCGAGCCAAAACTATATATAAAACCACTAATGGTGGTATAAACAAAAGTGGCGGTCCCGACCGGGGTCGAACCGGCGATCTCCTGCGTGACAGGCAGGCATGTTAACCACTACACCACGGGACCAAAAATAAGCATAAAAAAACATGACCCGTACGGGATTCGAACCCGTGTTACCGCCGTGAAAGGGCGGTGTCTTAACCACTTGACCAACGGGCCACGAAATATAAAATGGTGAGCCATGAAGGACTCGAACCTTCGACCCTCTGATTAAAAGTCAGATGCTCTACCAACTGAGCTAATGGCTCATACTCACCAACGTCATATTTTCGTGACGACAAGATGTATCATAACATATTACCTTTCAGTTTTGCAATACCTTTTTTTATTTTTTTATAAAAGATAAGAAAAAACTCATGCGAACATGAGTTTTTTCGGAAAAATATCAATTAAGCTTCGTATACGTTACGAACGATATTTGTTTGGTTACGATCTGGTCCAACTGAGAACATAGATAATTGAATTCCTGTTAACTCAGAAACACGTTCTACGTATTTTCGTGCATTTTCAGGAAGCTCGTCTAATGATCTTACACCAGTAATATCTTCTGTCCAACCTGGAAGCTCTTCATATACAGGCTCACATTTCGCTAAAATGTTTAAGTTTGCTGGAACTTCATCGATAACTTCGCCATTGTATTTGTAAGCAACACAAATTTTAAGAGTTGGAATACCTGTTAGAACGTCGATAGAGTTTAATGATAGATCCGTTAAACCACTAACACGACGTGCATGTCTTACAACAACGCTATCGAACCAACCTACGCGGCGTGGACGACCAGTTGTTGTTCCATACTCACGACCAACTTCACGAATTTGATGACCAATTTCATCATGAAGCTCAGTAGGGAATGGACCATCACCAACACGGCTTGTATATGCTTTACATACACCTACAACGCGAGTAACTTTCGCAGGACCAACTCCAGTTCCAACTGTTACACCACCAGCAATTGGATTAGAAGATGTAACGAATGGGTACGTACCGTGGTCAATATCAAGCATAACACCTTGCGCACCTTCAAATAATACACGATGATTGTTATCTAATGCGTCATTTAATACAACAGACGTATCACAAACATATTGCGCAATTTGTTGACCGTACTCGAAGTACTCTTCGAAAATCTCTTCTACACTGAAGCCTTCTGTATCGTACATCTTTTCAAACAAACGATTTTTTTGTGCTAAATTGCGCTCAAGCTTTTCTTTAAATGCTTCACGATCTAAAAGATCAGCCATACGGATACCAATACGAGCAGCTTTATCCATATATGCAGGACCGATACCTTTTTTCGTTGTACCGATTTTGTTATCACCTTTACTTGCTTCTTCTAACTCATCTTGTTTTAAGTGATAAGGTAAAATAACGTGTGCACGGTTACTTACACGTAAATTATCAGTACTTACACCACGATCGTGTAAGTATTTTAACTCTTCAAGTAATGCTTTTGGATCTACTACTAATCCGTTTCCGATTACACAAATTTTCTCTTTATAGAAAATACCAGATGGAATTAAGTGTAACTTATATTTAACTCCGCCGAAAACAATTGTATGTCCTGCGTTATTTCCACCTTGATATCTTGCAACTACTTCCGCATGCTCAGAAAGAAAATCAGTGATTTTACCTTTTCCTTCATCGCCCCATTGTGTTCCTACAACTACTACTGAAGACATTATTAAAGCACCTCCGCAATTTTCAAACGATCTATTCAAACAATATAATTGTACCAAAACCGAAAGAGAAGTCAACCAAAAAGCGAACATTTTTTTACCAAAAATCATTTTCGTTCGTAAGAATTATATATTTAATGTATGAAAGCCTTATCTTTCTTATAAAAAAAAAAGAAACACATCTTATTATAAGAAATGTGTTTCTTTTTTATACTGCCTTTATGCCGGCGGTGCATGTCCATCCTCAAAACGACGTTCTAAGTTGACGAATTTATTAAATTCCTTAACAAACGCAAGCTCTACCGAACCTACCGGACCATTACGTTGTTTCGCAATGATAATTTCAATCGTATTTTTATTTTCCGTTTCTCGGTCATAGTAATCTTCACGATATAGGAAGGCTACAATATCAGCATCCTGCTCGATACTTCCTGATTCACGAATATCAGACATCATCGGGCGTTTATCTTGACGAGATTCTACACCACGGGATAACTGCGACAAGGCAATAACAGGTACTTGCAATTCACGTGCAATCCCTTTTAGTGTACGGGAAATCTCAGATACTTCCTGCTGACGGTTTTCTCCTGATTTCCCACTTCCTTGAATAAGCTGCAAGTAGTCAATCAAAATCATCCCAAGACCTTGTTCTTGTTTTAATCTACGGCATTTTGCTCGAATCTCATTCACCTTAATCCCTGGTGTATCATCAATATATATACCAGCATTAGAAAGGCTACCCATTGCCATCGTTAATTTCGCCCAATCATCAGAAGTTAATGAACCGGTACGCAGTCTTTGTGCATCGATATTCCCTTCCGCACAAAGCATACGCATAACAAGCTGGTCAGCACCCATCTCTAAACTAAAAATCGCTACATTTTCATCCGTTTTCGTCGCTACGTTTTGTGCAATATTTAATGAAAATGCCGTTTTCCCTACTGATGGACGTGCTGCCACGATGATTAAATCATTTCGTTGGAAACCCGCGGTCATCTTGTCCAATTCAGTAAACCCAGTTGGTATTCCAGTAACCTCACCCTTTTGATTATGCAATAGTTCAATCTTATCGTAAGCATCAACAAGTACATCTTTAATATTTTGAAAGGCCTTCGCATTTGTTTGGTGAGATACTTCTAATA
The DNA here is from genome assembly GCF_050279465.1 of Bacillus sp. NPDC094077. Taxonomy (NCBI): domain Bacteria; kingdom Bacillati; phylum Bacillota; class Bacilli; order Caryophanales; family Bacillaceae; genus Bacillus; species Bacillus sp. NPDC094077. Next base: position 42,385 of record NZ_JBNNUF010000018.1, read on the forward strand.
TTTTTTTCTCAGCCTCATTTAAAAGACCGTCCACATCATCTTCTCGCTCGTATCCATCCGATACAATATGAGTTGCCGTACGAATTAAACGACGTAAAAGCGCCTTTTCAGCGATGATGCGCGCGTAATATTCTACGTTAGCAGAAGTTGGGACAACTTCTGCTAGCTCCGCTAAGTACGAAACCCCGCCAACCTCTTCTAGTAATCCTTGATCAGCCATTGCTGATGTCATCATTACCAAGTCGATTGGTTCTCCCTTATCAGACAGCCCAAGCATAACTTCAAAAATCTTTTGATGTTTCGTTCGATAGAATGAGTCAGGTACCAATAGTTCTGATGCTGACGTTAACGCATCTTGATCAATTAATATAGCCCCTAAAACCGCCTGCTCAGCCTCTATATTATGCGGAGGGGTACGATCAGCAAGTACATCACTCATACGCAATCCTCCTTACTTAACTTATTTTTATTGTTCAGTAACATGAACTTTTACTGTTGCCGTAACTTGTGGATGCAATTTTACTGTTACATTTGTATAACCTAACGCACGAATCGCATCATCCATTTCAAATTTACGTTTATCAAGTTTAATCTTGTGTGATTTTTGCATTGCATCTACGATTTGTTTACTTGTGATAGACCCAAATAAACGACCGCCTTCACCAGATTTTGCTTTTAATTCTACAGTTAATTTCTCCAAAGTCTCTTTCAATTCTTTTGCACTTTCAAGCTCTGCTGCTGCATCTTTTTCTTCCTTACGTTTTTGAGCTTCTAAAGTTTTCATACTGCTATTTGTCGCTTCAGCAGCTAATCCTTGTTTTAATAAGAAATTATTTGCATAACCGTCTGGTACGTTTTTTATTTCTCCTTTTTTCCCTTTACCTTTTACGTCTTTTAGAAAAATTACTTTCATGATTGTGTGCCTCCCTGTAAATAGTCATCAATAACAAATCGAAGCTTCTCCTCAGCTTCATCTACTGTAACATTTTTCATTTGTGTGGCTGCATTCGTCAAATGCCCGCCACCTCCTAAATTCTCCATAATTAGCTGCACATTCACTTCACCTAAGGACCTGCTGCTAATTCCAATAAAATTCTCTCCACGTTTCGCAATAACAAATGATGCAATAATACCTGTCATTGTTAATAATGTGTCTGCTGATTGCGCAATAAGCACTTGATCGTAGTAATCATCACTATCAACTTTTGCAATCGCAATTCCATTTTTATAAATGTACGCATTTTTAATGGCTTTTGCAACTCGTAAATACTGATTCATATCTTCTTTTAAAAGCTCTTGTACAAGTACTGTGTCTGCACCATGTGAGCGTAAATAAGAAGCTGCATCAAACGTACGAGCCCCTGTCCGAAATGTAAAACTTTTCGTATCAACAATAATACCTGCTAACAATGCCGTTGCTTCTAACATTGTCATCTTTAAATTTTTCGGTTGATACTCAAGTAATTCTGTCACAAGTTCTGCCGTCGAAGAAGCGTATGGCTCCATGTAAACAAGCAATGGATCCTCAATAAAATCTTCTCCTCGACGATGATGGTCAATAACAACTACATTTTCAATTTTGTGTAACAGCTTTTCTTCCATCACCATTGAAGGTTTATGTGTATCTACAACAACAAGTAATGAATCGTCATTTGCAAATTCCATCGCTTGCCCTGGCGTAATAAAGTGAGACCATAACTCTTCATTTTGTTTCACTTTATCCATCAGACGCTTAATTCCCTTATCGGAATCATTTTCATCTAACACAATATATCCTTTGCGCTCGTTTAATTGAGCTACCTTTAAAATGCCAATCGCAGCACCAATTGCGTCCATATCAGGAGCTCTATGCCCCATTATAATGACATTACTACTTTCTAACACTAAATCCTTTAATGCATGCGAAATAACTCTGGCACGTACACGGGTACGCTTTTCAACTGGATTTGTCTTACCACCATAAAACTTAACCTTACCTGTCGCTTGTTTAATAGCTACTTGATCTCCACCACGGCCAAGCGCAAGGTCTAAACCAGATTGAGCCATTGCCCCAAGCTCTGATAAAGGTAAATCACCTGATCCGACACCTACACTTAATGTAAGTGGTATATTCCTTTTGGATGTTTCTTCACGCACCTGATCTAAAATGCTAAATTTCCCTTTCTCCATCTGCGCCAAAATACTTTCATTTAGTACAACGAAGAATCTTTCTGAAGATGCACGTTTTAAATATGCACCATACTTAAGGGCCCATTCATTTAGTCGTGATGTCACAAGACTTGTTATATTCGTACGTAATTGATCATCTAATCCTTGTGTAACTTCATCATAATTATCTAAATAAATAACAGCTAGAACCGTACGCTGATCCTCATACATCTTTTCGATTTCCGTTTGTTCCGTTACATCAAAGAAATAAATTAGCTTTTCTTCTTTCCTCACAAACACACGAAACTTTCGATTATTTAAAGAGACTATATCATCGGAAGTTTCTCCCTTAATGAAAAGAAGTAACGTTTCTGATACATCGTAAAGGTGCCATCCAGCTAATGCATGTTGCCCCAGACATGAAGATAAATAAGGATTTGCCCAATCAATCCCATAATCCTTATTGTATAACAAAATACCAATCGGCATTTGGTTAAATGCTTCATTACTCACTTTCTTTACCCTTGTAATCATATCTGTCGTATGCTTTTCGAAATTCCTTTGAAAAGTAAGTTCAAATCGTATAACGACAAAAAGTACAATACAAAAAATAACAAAGGCAGCTATTCCTAGAATTAAATGAAAATAACAGAGGATCGAAATCAGCACAAACACAAAAAATGCCAATACATAAACGGGATATAAAAACCACTGTTTCTTATAAAATTCAGGCATGTATACAACTCCTATAAAGTAAAACTAACTCACCTTCCAGTTAGTTAAACAGATTAAAATAGTATAAGGAATATTATTTTATTCCCCTATTTTAGAACGCAATGAAATCCCTAAATCAATTATACCTAAGATTGTCACAAGAGGAAACAGCATCGGAATAAACATGCAGACAATAAAACTAATAATAGGAACTCCTTTAGTAAAACCTTTTCTATGTGCTAAAAAAGTGATAAATGTCAGACCTTGCAGTACGAGTAGCAAAGCAAATATGACATATAGGTTAGAAAATACCATATGTAAATATGAGGTTGGTTCTACTTTTATAAAAGTTGCTAACAAAATAAATATAACGTAATACCAAACAATGCTCTTTGGCAATTGTATATCTTTAAATTTAGGCCAAGGTGTAATATCGTGCTTTAACTTTTTTAAAACACTACCTGATATCATAACTGTAATCCAAGAAAAACATACAGAAACCATTACAAGTAGACTTGGGAATAATGTTTGTAACACATTATTAAATTGCTCAAATAACTCTTTTTGTTCCTTACTAATCCGCATGCCTGCAGCACTTACTATTTTTTCACTTTGCGCGATACTTTCACTAAACATATTTTGTATTTGCTTCATTAAATCTATGTTAAAAAACTTTATACTCGCAACATATATGAGCACAATACCAATTAAATATGCAAGTGTTCCCGCCATCAAAATTTCCACTGGTTTTTTTCGTTTTTTATACATATATCCTAAAACAATCCCTATCAGCCCAAACATAATTGTCTTCACTAGGTTCATGGGCGGACTCACAATAACAGTAATAAAAAGCGCTGCTGTAAAAATTACAAAAGCATTAGGTAAGCTATATTTTTTCGTTAGCAATATAAATGGCAATGGTAATGCGAACGTTACAACCGTACCTAAAACCGGAACGTATAAAGACACGAGCAATAATATTGCATATATGGCTAATAACGCTGCGCCTTCAGTAATAAACCTTGTTTGTTTCATGATTTAACCTCTCTTTCAAAAAAGAAGAGCATAGCAAAATGCACAGTAGAGTCGGACTCTACTGTGCATTTCATACGCTATTATTCACCAACATATGGTAAAAGTGCCATTTGACGAGCACGTTTAATTGCAACTGTAAGTTTGCGTTGGTATTTTGCGCTTGTTCCTGTTACACGACGAGGTAAAATTTTACCACGCTCAGAAACGAAACGTTTTAATAAATCAACATCTTTATAGTCGATGCGAGTGATGCCGTTAGCTGTGAAGAAACACACCTTACGACGTTTCGCACGTCCACCTTTGCGTCCTGCCATGTCTATTTCCCTCCATTCTTTGTTAAAACTAACAGATTTACTGTATTAGAACGGTAAATCGTCGTCGGAAATGTCGATCGGTTGACCTACATTTGAAAATGGATCGTCATTCTTCGTAAATCCAGAGTTACCTTGGTTACCTGAATTACTAGATTGACCAAATGGGTTAGAGCCTTGGTTACCGAAACCAGCTCCTGATGGTTGCTGATTGAATGAACCGCGTTGCTCCCCACCGCCATTACGCGGCTCTAAAAATTGTACGCTCTCCGCAAGAACTTCTGTTACATATACACGTTTACCATCTTGTCCCTCGTAATTACGAGTTTGAAGACGACCATCTACGCCTGCTAAGCTACCTTTTTTCAAATAATTTGCTACGTTTTCTGCTTGTTTACGCCATATTACACAATTAATAAAGTCAGCTTCACGCTCACCTTGTTGATTCGCAAATGCGCGATTCACAGCTAACGTAAAAGTAGCTACTGCAACACCATTGGGCGTGTAACGTAAGTCAGGGTCCTTAGTTAAACGACCAACGAGGATAACACGATTCATCAATCGAACCACTCTCCCTATATATCATAATTATTTTTCTTCTTCTTTAACAACGATATGACGAAGGATGTCTTCGTTGATCTTAGCTAAACGGTCGAATTCGTTAATCGCTTCTGCGTTAGAGTTCACGTTTAAGATCATGTAGAAACCTTCACGTAAGTCGTTGATTTCGTAAGCTAAACGACGCTTACCCCACTCTTTCGTGTTAATGATTTCTGCACCATTGTTTGTTAAAACACCTGCAAAACGTTCAACTAAAGCTTTTTGAGCTTCTTCTTCAACGCCAGGACGAATGATGTACATAATTTCGTACTTTCTCATTACACTTTCACCTCCTTTTGGTCTAAACGGCCCATAATGGGCAAGGAGCAATTAATTTATAGTAATTACTCACGAGTTTAGATTATATCATAGTAAGTTATATGAATCAACTCACCAATACATAAAAAACTTGGCAAACATATAATATATTTGCCAAGTCCATATCTTTATTTTTCCTAGGAAATATTAAATTAAACGTTAAAGCGGAAGTGCATAACATCTCCATCTTTTACGATATACTCTTTTCCTTCTAAACGTACCTTACCAGCTTCTTTTGCAGCTGTCATAGAGCCATTTGTCATTAAATCATCGTAAGAAACAGTTTCCGCACGAATAAATCCACGCTCAAAGTCTGTATGAATAACACCAGCACATTGTGGTGCTTTCATGCCTTGTTTAAACGTCCATGCACGTACTTCTTGTACACCAGCTGTGAAGTAAGTAGCAAGTCCTAACAAGTCATATGCAGCACGAATTAATTGATCTAAACCAGATTCTTCAATACCCAGTTCCTCAAGGAATACTTTTTTCTCTTCCTCATCTAACTCAGCAATCTCTGATTCAATTTTCGCACATACAACGATTACTTGAGAATTTTCATTTGCTGCAAATTCTTTTACCATTTGTACATATTTGTTTTCAGAAGGATCGATAATATCGTCTTCACTTACGTTTGCTACGTATAACATTTCTTTCGTTGTAAGTAAATGAAGGCCTTTAACAATCTTCATTTGCTCTTCTGTAAATTCAACAGTACGAGCCGGTTTTCCCTCTTCAAAAGCTTCTTTTAAACGAACTAAAATTTCGTGCTCATATACAGCTTCTTTATCTTTTTGTCTTGCTAATTTCGCAACACGGTCGATACGTTTATCAACAGATTCTAAATCCGCTAAGATTAGCTCTAAATTGATTGTTTCAATATCATCAATTGGATCTACTTTTCCTGAAACGTGCGTAATATTTTCATCTTCGAAACAACGAACAACTTGGCAAATTGCATCTACTTGACGAATGTGAGATAAGAATTTATTTCCTAAACCTTCACCTTTACTCGCACCTTTTACGATACCTGCGATATCAGTAAACTCGAATACAGTCGGAACAGTTTTTTTCGGTTCTACTAATTCCGTTAATTTATTTAAACGCTCATCTGGTACTTCTACAATCCCCACGTTTGGGTCAATTGTACAGAATGGATAGTTCGCAGATTCTGCTCCTGCTTGTGTAATTGCATTAAATAAAGTGGATTTCCCTACGTTAGGTAATCCAACAATCCCAGCCGTTAATCCCATATTTTTCACTCCTATGTCTCAATCTTTCATCATTATAGATAGTAACGAAAAAAATGACAAGTTTCCTCCAGACGAAAAAAAGTAACAGCTACCCACCGCAACTGTTACTTTTTCTCTATTCTTCATGCTTCACAAGTATTTTTTTCACCTTACGATCAAACTCTCTTCGAGGAATCATTACCGAATGGCCACATCCCTCGCACTTAATGCGGATATCCATTCCCATACGAATAATCTTCCAGCGATTCTCCCCACATGGGTGGGCTTTCTTCATTTCCACAACATCGTACAAGTTATATTGCTTTTGCTCCACTCTCCAAACCCCTCTCCATACTAAATTGCTTTTTCACTAACCAATTCTTCACGATTATATAAAACCATACGTGGATATGGAATTTCAATTCCATGTAAATCTAGACGGTTTTTAATCTCTTTACGAAGAGCTCTTGCAATACCTGCATGTTGCATGGGCTCTACTTCAGCAATAACACGTAATATAACTTCTGACGCAGCTAATGTTTGTACACCTAACAATTGAGGCGTTGTTACCATTTTTTCGTACTTTGCAGGTAATTCTATTAATAGCTCTTCAATTACTTGCTCTGCTTTTGCTATGTCAGCCTCATACGAAATAGATACATCAACAAATGCTACACTGTTACTCACCGAGAAGTTAGTAACTTGAACGATACTTCCATTTGGTAAAATGTGAATTTCACCTGTCCAACTCTTTACTTTCGTTGTACGAAGCCCAATTTCTAAAACGACTCCCTCAAACTGACCAATTCTTACATAGTCACCTACTGAAAACTGATCTTCTAGCAAGATAAATAATCCTGTAATGACATCTTTTACTAAACTTTGAGCACCAAATCCGACCGCTAAACCAATTACCCCGGCACCGGCTAATAATCCTGATGCATTAATTTCAAATACACCTAAAATTGCGATTAACATGATAAACATAACAACATATGCCACAATATTTTCAAGCAATTTCGCTACCGTAACTGTACGACGTTCTGAAATTTGAATCGGTGAACGACTTCCCATGCGAAACGCATTTCGTACAATTGCCCTTGCAACTCGCACAACGATTGCACCAAGTATTAAAATAACGACTATTTGTAGTGATTTCACACCTATCTTCGTCCAATCAATGGACTCAAACCACTTCAATGCTAAATCCATGTTCCTCTACCTCTCTAGCTAAACTTTCTTTTTAATTATCCTTCTTATTGTATCAGAAGTCCCTCTGATTTCTGAAAAAAATTTATGACTTTAATTACATATCTTTACTTTCATTCAGGTATAAAATGGACCAAAAATATATATACTAGTACTATTATTTCCGTTTTCATTCACATTTTGCAAAAAGTATGCACTTATAATTTTTCGTTTTACTTACCATAAATATATTTTGAAAATTTATTAAAAGGATGGGTGCTTCATGAATATTGGAAGTTTTCGCTTACCTTTTTTTGAAAAAGAAACTCAAAATGTTATGCACCAAGAATTAGAAGCCTCCGAGACAATCAGCAATTTCCTACTTTCCCATATCCCTATTAAAACTAATATGCCACTTATTCTCATTTGTATCGGAACAGATCGTTCCACTGGTGACGCACTCGGTCCATTAGTTGGTACTAAACTAGAACAAGTAGAGATCAAAAACTTCCAAGTATTCGGCACGCTAGATGACCCAATACACGCACTCAATTTAGAAGAAAAAATTCAGAATATACAGAAAGATAATCCTACTTCATTTATAATTGCTGTTGATGCATGTTTAGGAAAATCTCAAAGTATCGGTTCTATAACTACCGGAAAGGGACCTAGTAAGCCTGGAGCTGCGATGAATAAGAATTTACCTGCGGTTGGTGATTTGCATATACACGGCATCGTAAATTTAAATGGTTTTATGGAGTTTTTTGTTCTTCAAAATACAAGATTAAGTTTAGTTATGAAAATGGCTGATGTAATCGCACAAAGCATAAAAGAAACTGATCAAAAATTATCTGCATTAAAAAAGGCAAACCATCTATAAATAATAAGATGGTTTGCTTTTTAATTTTTCTGCGATAATAATTCTAAAATGCGATTTAAATCTTCTTTATTAAAAAATTCAATTTCAATTTTACCTTTTTCTTTTTTCGTTTCTTTAATTTTCACATCTGTGCCAAATTTTTCTCTTAAGAACGTTTCGCGTTCTACGAAAAATATATTTCGCTCTTTTTTCACTTGTTTTGTTTCACGTGAAACGCGTTGATTAATCTCTTGAACAATTTTCTCTAATTGACGAACATTTAATCCTTCTTTTTCAATTTTTTTCAATAAGGACTTCAATTGTTCTTCATCTTTTATTGTAAGTAAAGTTCTCCCATGGGCCATTGACAGTTGACCATTTGCAATCATATCTTGCACAAACGAAGGGAGGCTTAATAACCGAGTATAATTTGCAATGTAAGGTCTGCTTTTACCAAGACGTTTCGCTAATTGTTCTTGCGTTACATTTAACTCGTTCATTAGCATCTGGTATGCCATTGCCTCTTCCATAGGATTTAAATCTTCTCGTTGTAAGTTTTCTAGCAAAGCAAATTCCATCATTTGCTGCTCATTTAATTGCCTTACAACGGCAGGCACTTTTTCCAGTCCGGCTTCTTTTGCGGCACGATATCTTCTTTCACCTGCAACAATTTCATATCCTTTAATACTCTTTCTAGCAATTAACGGTTGTAATATGCCGTGTTCTTTAATAGAGGCCGCTAGTTCCTGAATTGCCTCTTTATTAAAGTATTTACGTGGTTGGTATGGATTCGGTCTTAATTCCGTTATGATAATCTCCTGAATTGTCTCCTCTTCTTTCACATCTAAATCAGGAAAAAACACATTGATTCCTCTTCCTAATCCTTTAGCCACCTGCAATCACTTCCTCTGCTAAATCTATATATACTTCTGCCCCTCTTGATTTAGCGTCATACTGCATAATTGGTTTCCCATGACTTGGTGCCTCACTTAAGCGAACATTACGAGGAATAATCGAACGGTATACTTTATCCCTAAAGTATTTTTTCACTTCATCTATAACTTGAATCCCTAAATTTGTACGGGCATCCAACATCGTTAACAATACACCTTGAATTGCTAAATTTTTATTTAAATGTTTTTGCACAAGTCGAACTGTATTTAATAGCTGACTTAATCCTTCTAGTGCGTAATATTCACACTGAACAGGAATAATAACAGAATCTGCTGCTGTTAATGCATTAATCGTTAATAACCCTAAAGACGGGGGACAGTCGATAATAATATAATCATATTCATCACGAACTGGCTGTAATGCTCTTTGCAAACGTACTTCCCGGGAAATAGTCGGTACCAATTCAATTTCAGCACCGGCCAATTGAATTGTAGCGGGTAGAACATCTAAGTTTTCAGTTGCGGTTTTTCGTATAACCCCTTGAACATCTGCATCTTCCACAAGAACGTTGTAAATACATTGATCTAATTCGGATTTTTCAATTCCCACACCAGTCGTTGCATTTCCTTGAGCATCAATATCTACGAGAAGGACCTTTTTACCTACTTGTGCTAATCCGGCCCCTAAATTAACAGATGTTGTTGTTTTTCCAACACCGCCCTTTTGATTAGCAATAGCAATGATTTTTCCCATGATGTCACCTACTTTCAACCTTTCTATCTTATTCTAGTAACAATTACGTTTATTGTAACATGAAATAAAAGTTTTTCTTTTACGTCCTTATTAAACTTCAAAATTTATTTCTAAACTCCTTCTTCATTTAACAAGAAAATATAGTAAAAGAGACCCATCCAATAGGATAAGGTCTCTAATATGCCATTATTATTTTTTCTTCGGAATTTTAATTGTAATTTGATAGTACTCATCAAATTCTTCTTCCTCAGAATTAACATTTAAACCACTGTCAGCAACCATTTGTAATGACTGCCTAATTGTATTCATGGCAATTCTCGTATCTCGACTTACTGCTTTTTGCTTTGCCTTACGCTTCGGTTTTGCTTCCTCTAGCAATTTTGCAATTCGTTCTTCTGTTTGCTTTACATTCAGTTGTTTCTCCACAATTTCTTGTAAAACCTTCAGTTGTAATTCCTCATTTTTTAAAGGAATGAGAGCGCGAGCATGGCGTTCTGTAATACTTTTTTCTAATAATGCACTTTTTATTTCTTCAGGCAACTTTAACAATCGCAACTTATTTGCGATTGTGGATTGCCCCTTTCCAAGTCGTTGTGCCAATGCTTCTTGTGTTAAATTATGTAACTCAATCAGCTTTTGATATGCCACAGCTTCCTCGATTGCTGTTAATTCCTCACGTTGCAAATTTTCAATTAAGGCTACAGAAGCTGTCTCTGTATCATTTAAGTTCTTTATAATTGCAGGAACCTTTTCCCACCCTAACTTCGTTGCTGCACGAAAACGTCTTTCTCCAGCAATAATCTCATACTTATCATCCTCATATTGCCTCACAACAATTGGCTGAATAAGTCCATGTGTACGAATCGTTAATGCTAACTCGTCAATACGTGCATCGTCAAAAACTGTTCGTGGTTGATAACGGTTAGGAGTAATGTTTACTATCGGAATTTCTTGTATTTCTTCATATACCTTTTTATCTATTTCTTCATGGCTTTCGTCTTGTAATTCGAATTCGCTCTCTTTATCTCCAAAGCCAAATAAACGAGAAAACGTATTTTTCATACATATTCCACCACCTTTTAGGCCTATTGACTATTCTCCATAAAATGTTTCCTATGAAACATCTACGTTTTCATTTATATAGTTTAATCTTACGTCTAATAAGATTTATTTTTCAATAGGTAATTTATTGGGTGTTCCCGGTTTGCGTGGATATTTCTTTGGTGTCTTGCGTTTTTTCTCGATTAATAAAATATTACGTTCGCTTTCTTCAAACGGTAATTGGAACGTAGACATTTCTTTTAAGTCCCCGCCAAGCACCTCTAAAGCATACTTGCCATTTTCGATTTCTTCGTTTGCTGCTGCACCTTTCATCGCAATAAATGTTCCTCCAACTTTTACAAGTGGTAAACATAGCTCACTTAATACAGAAAGACGAGCAACCGCTCGTGCCATTACAATATCGTATGATTCACGAACACCTTCTTTTTTCCCAAATGTTTCAGCACGATCGTGACAAAACGCAACATCACTTAATTCCAGCTTTTGTGCCAAATGATTTAAGAAATTAATACGTTTTTGCAATGAATCTACAATTGTTACTTTTAAGTGCGGGAAACAGATTTTTAAAGGAATACTCGGGAATCCAGCTCCTGCGCCAACATCACAAATTGAGAATGGTTTTGAAAAATCATAATAAAAAGCAGCTGTAATAGAATCAAAAAAGTGTTTTAAATATACTTCTTCTTTTTCTGTAATGGCTGTTAAATTCATTTTTTCATTCCACTCTACTAATGTTTCAAAGTAGATTTTGAACTGCTCTAACTGTCTAGAAGAGAGGGTGATGCCCTTCTCTTCTAGCATAGATTGAAATTGTTCTATGTTCATCTAGCAATATCTCCTTACTATTTATTGGTTCGATACTCGCGCAATTTTTCCTTGTTCAATATACACAAGTAAAATGGAAACATCAGCTGGATTTACGCCAGAAATACGTGAAGCTTGCCCCATCGAAAGTGGACGAACATCTTTCAATTTCTGTCTAGCTTCTGATGCAATTCCAGAAATCGCATCATAATCAATATCCACAGGGATCTTTTTGTTTTCCATTTTCTTCATACGCTCTACTTGCTGTAAAGATTTTTCAATATATCCTTCGTACTTAATCTGAATTTCAACTTGTTCTGTAATCTCATCACTTAATTCTACTTCACTTGGTACTAAAAGATGGATATGCTCATATGACATCTCTGGACGACGTAATAAATCACTTGCGCGTATTCCATCTTTCAACTCGCTTCCACCAATACTGCGAATTAATTCTTGAACTTCAGGACGCGGCTTAATAATAATGCTTCCTAAACGTTCCTTTTCCTGTTCAATTTGTAGCTTTTTATTTGTAAATCGCTCATAACGATCTTCTTTAATTAAGCCGATTTCACGCCCAACTTCAGTTAAGCGAAGATCTGCATTATCATGACGTAATAATAGACGATATTCTGCACGAGACGTCAATAAACGATACGGTTCATTTGTACCTTTCGTTACAAGATCATCAATTAAAACACCAATATACGCATCCGCACGACCTAAAATTACTTCTTCTTTACCTAAAGATCGACATGCTGCATTAATTCCAGCCATAAGCCCTTGCCCTGCCGCTTCTTCGTAACCAGAAGTTCCGTTAATTTGTCCTGCTGTATATAAATTTTTAATTTTTTTCGTTTCCAGTGTTGGCCATAATTGCGTTGGCACAATTGCATCGTACTCAATTGCATAACCTGTACGCATCATTTCAACATTTTCTAGACCCGGGATTGTTCTAAGCATGTCACGCTGTACATCTTCTGGTAAGCTTGTGGATAAACCTTGTACATATACTTCTTGCGTATTGCGTCCCTCTGGCTCTAAGAAAATTTGATGACGTGGTTTATCATTAAATCTTACTACTTTATCTTCAATAGAAGGACAGTATCTAGGCCCTGTTCCTTTAATCATACCAGAATACATAGCTGAACGATGTAAATTTTCATCTATTAAACGATGTGTTTCCGTACTTGTATATGTCAACCAGCATGGAATTTGATCCATAATAAATTTAGTCGTTTCAAAAGAGAACGCACGTGGTTTATCATCACCTGGTTGGATTTCGGTTTTACTGTAGTCAATTGTATTGCTGTTTACACGCGGAGGTGTACCTGTTTTAAATCTAACAAGATCAAAACCAAGTTCCTCTAAATGTTCAGATAATGTAATAGATGGTTGCTGATTATTTGGACCGCTCGAATATTTTAAGTCGCCCATGATAATCTCGCCACGTAAAAATGTTCCAGTCGTAATTACAACTGTTTTTGCCGTATATTCAGCACCTGCTTGCGTAATTACCCCTTTACATATACCATCTTCAACGATTAAACGCTCTACCATTCCTTGGAACAGCGTTAAGTTTGGTGTTTCTTCAATCGTTTTCTTTAATTCATGCTGGTAAGAGAATTTATCTGCTTGCGCTCGAAGCGCACGTACAGCTGGTCCTTTACCTGTATTTAACATGCGCATTTGAATATGCGTTTTATCAATGTTGCGTCCCATTTCGCCGCCTAATGCATCAATTTCACGAACAACAATCCCTTTTGCTGGTCCACCAACAGAAGGGTTACATGGCATGAACGCTACCATATCTAAGTTAATTGTTAACATTAATGTTTTGGAGCCCATTCGTGCTGCCGCAAGACCAGCTTCACATCCTGCATGACCTGCACCGATTACTATGACGTCGTATGAACCGGCATTGTATCCCATTGTTTATTCCTCCTAATAATCTCTATCTTTCTAAAACATCTTTATATTATTTTCCTAAACAAAATTGAGAGAACAACTGGTCAATTAAGCTTTCATGCACGGTATCGCCAGTAATTTCACCAAGTATTTCCCACGTTCTTGTTAAATCAATTTGTACCATATCAATTGGAACACCATTTTCTATCGCCTCAATTGCATCACCAATTGTTTTTCCTGCTTGCGTTAATAATCCAATATGTCTTGCGTTAGAAACATATGTCATATCTGCAGAATCAATTGTTCCTTCGAAGAATAAATCTGCAATTGCCTTTTCAAGTTCATCTATTCCTTGCTCTTCAATTAAGGATGTTGTAATAACACGATTCCCCGCAGCTAATTCTGCAATACGTCCCATATCAATTTCTTGCGGTAAATCCGTCTTATTCACAATAACAATGAAATCTTTTCCTTGTACGGCATGGAACAAACCTTCATCTTCATTTGTTAAAGCCTCGCTATAGTTGACAACAACTAACACTAAATCTGCTTGGCTCATCATTTCTTTTGAACGCTCTACACCAATTCGTTCAACAACATCTTCTGTCTCACGAATGCCGGCTGTATCTATAAGTTTAAGTGGCACACCACGCACATTAACGTACTCTTCAATAACATCACGAGTTGTTCCTGCAATATCAGTTACGATTGCTTTTTTCTCCTGAACAAGACTATTTAATAGCGATGATTTACCAACGTTAGGTCTACCGATAATTGCTGTAGCAATTCCTTCACGTAAAATTTTTCCTTGCTTTGATGTTTCTAATATTTTTTCAATTTCCGAACGAACACGTGTCGCTTTCTCAATTAAAATATTATGCGTCATCTCTTCTACATCGTCGTATTCTGGATAATCTATATTCACCTCAACATGAGCTAATGTTTCTAATATTTCTTGACGTAGGCGACCAATTAATTTAGATAATCGTCCTTCCATTTGGTTAATAGCTACATTCATTGCACGATCTGTTTTTGCACGAATTAAATCCATAACAGCTTCTGCCTGTGATAAATCGATACGTCCATTTAAAAAAGCACGTTTTGTAAATTCACCAGGCTCCGCTAACCGCACTCCTTGTGCTAGAATAAGCTGCAATACTTTATTTACCGAAACAAGCCCACCGTGACAGTTAATTTCAACTATATTTTCACGCGTAAAAGTCCTTGGTGCACGCATAATAGACACCATAACTTCTTCAATAACCTGATTTGCATCTAAATCAACAATATGACCATAATGAATAGTGTGAGAAGGAACCTCTGTTAAATTCTTCCCTTTAAAAATACGATTCACTTTTTCAACCGCATCATCCCCACTTACTCGAACAATGGCAATTGCACCCTCTCCAAGAGCTGTGGAAATCGCGGCAATTGTATCAAATTCCATGTCCTTTCACCTCACTTGCTTATTTCTCTCTATTTCAACACGATTATTTCTTTCACTAAATTATTAGGATACCATAACGAACCTATCTACAAAAGAATAATAACTCATTTTATTATGTCCCCATGTAAAAAACACTAAACTTATTCACAGTGGATAAGTTTAGTGTTTTTTAGTTATCCACATTCATTTTCCCCTCAAAAAAACCGGCACTCATTTGAGTAACCGGTCATTTGGGAGATATTACAACATGCCGATGTGGTTCATTTCCTTCAGAAGTTGTATTGATATCTTGATGATTAGATAATGCTTGATGAATAATTTTTCGTTCAAAAGATGGCATTGGCTCTAAAACAACTCTTTTTTTCGTATTAGACACTTGTTTTGCTAATCGATAAGAAAGCGATTCTAACGTACTTTTTCTTTTACTACGATAATTTTCAGCATCTAGTGTAATACCCACATACTGCTTCGTATTGCGATTCGCGACAATTTTTGTTAAATACTGCAAGGAGTTCAATGTATTACCTCTTTTTCCAATTAAAACACCTACATTATCTCCAGAAATTGTAAATTTAACTTCGCGTCCCTTTACAAATTTACTAATCTCAACCTCAACACCCATATCGTGAATAACATTTCTTAAATATTCTTCACAATCTTGAATGGGATCCTTCTTCAATACAACTTCTACTACTGCAGGACGATTCCCAAATAAACCTAAGAATCCTCTTTTACCCTCATCGATAATATTTATATCAACTCGATCTTTTGAAGTATTTAATTGCCTTAAAGCATCTTCTACTGCCAGCTCGACTGTTTGTCCTTTAGCAGTAATTATACTCACTTGCCTGATCCTCCAGCCTTACTAGCCTTAATTTCTGGCCCTTTGATAAAGTACATTTGAGCGATACCAAAGATATTACCAACAACCCAGTAAAGTGATAATGCGGCCGGGAAGTTAATTGCAAAGACTAAAATCATAATCGGCATAAGCCAAACCATCATTGCCATTTGTGGATTTTGACCAGCAGTTCCTGCCATTGCAAGCTTTTGCTGAATAAATGTCGTAATTGCCGCAACAACTGGAAGGATGTAGTACGGATCTGCTTGCCCTAAATCAAACCATAGGAATGTATGCTTACTAATTTCTGATGTTCTCATAATCGCATGATAGAAAGCGAATAAAATAGGCATCTGAACAAATATTGGTAAACATCCTGCTAATGGATTTACACCATGCTTTTGATATAACTGCATCATTTCTTGTTGTAATTTTTGCTGTGTCGCTTGATCTTTTGAGCTATATTTCTCTTTTAACCTCACCATCTCTGGTTGTAACGCCTGCATTGCTTTCGTACTCTTCGTTTGTTTGATCATTAATGGTAATAATGCAAAACGAATGATAAGGGTTGTAACCACGATCGCTAAACCATAATTATCTTCAAACAATTTCGCAAAATACGTGATTAACTGAGAAAGCGGGTATACGAAATATTCATTCCAAATCCCAGTACTTTTTGGTGTAATCGGCTGACCCGTTTCACTACAACCAGTAGCAATTGCCATTAATGCAACAACCATGGCTAGTAAACCTAGTTTCTTTTTCAAAGCCTACTCCTCCTTGTATCGGTATGTATATAGTGTAATTCATTTCCTTACGCTACTTTTTTATCCTTTTCATACCAGAGCGTTTAAAGACATGAATTAAGCTTTTCTTTACTTCTTCATATGTCATCTCTGCACAAGGCTTCCTTGCTATTATAACAAAATCTTTTCCAGAATCTATCTCATCTTTTAATTCTGTAATTGACTGGCGGATCATACGTTTAATTCTGTTACGAACTACTGCATTCCCTATTTTCTTGCTAACAGAAAGGCCAATACGAAAGTTTGGCTGTTCTTCCTTATCTAATTGGTATACAACAAATTGACGATTAGCATTCGATTTTCCTTTTTGAAAAACCATCTGAAATTCATCATTCTTTTTTATACGATTTTTTTTCTTCATATCAATTGACACTCCTGTATTTCATCAGCGGAAATTCACTATTATTAGAAAAAAAGACCACTGAACGATCAGTGGTCTACGCAGATAATACTTTTCTTCCTTTACGACGACGAGCTGCTAGCACTTTACGTCCGTTCGCTGTGCTCATACGGCTGCGGAAACCATGTACTTTGCTGCGCTTACGTTTATTTGGTTGGTAAGTTCTTTTCATTATATGACACCTCCCTGAGGAATATCTGTTAAAGACAGTCTTATAAATTATAGTTAATCAACTAGGAAAATGTCAATGGTTCTCGAAATTTTCATCAAATATTCATTTTAAACCTATTCACATACTTTTTCACAGCCCCTATATTCCCTTGTGGATAAATGTTTTTTCTTGTTTTTTATATCCACAAACTTTTTTCGCACTTTTACACAGTATATCGTGTTGTGGACAAGTTTATTCCACAAGGTATTGATTTTGTGGATAACTTTCTTAAATTCATTGCTATAGCCACTTTTTTTTGATATTATAGTTGTGTTTTCACTTTGAATAAGTTTTCCACATCTTTATCTTATCCACAATTTGTGTATAACATGTGGACAGTTTAAATCACATGTGGGTAAATAGTTGTCCACATTTGCTTTTTTTGTCGAAAACCCTATCTCATATACAAACGACGTTTTTAGGTTTTAAAATACGTTTCGTATAAATATACATTTACTTTTTATTAGGTTGTACATTTGTTGCGCAACCTTATTCTTTTACCATCTTAGTAAAGGAGGGACACCTTTGGAAAACATTTCTGATTTATGGAATAGTGCCTTAAAAGAACTAGAAAAAAAGGTCAGTAAACCTAGTTATGAAACATGGTTAAAGTCAACAACCGCACATAATTTAAAGAAAGACGTATTAACGATTACAGCTCCAAATGAATTTGCTCGTGATTGGCTAGAATCTCATTATTCAGAACTCATTTCGGAAACACTTTACGATTTAACAGGGGCAAAATTAGCTATTCGCTTTATTATTCCCCAAAGTCAAGCTGAAGAGGAAATCGATCTTCCTTCTGTTAAAACAAATCCAGCGCAGGATGATTCTAATCATTTACCACAGAGCATGCTAAATCCCAAATATACGTTTGATACATTTGTTATTGGCTCTGGTAACCGTTTTGCCCATGCTGCTTCATTAGCTGTAGCCGAGGCGCCAGCTAAAGCGTATAATCCTCTCTTTATTTACGGGGGAGTTGGGCTTGGAAAAACGCATTTAATGCATGCAATTGGTCATTATGTAATTGAACATAATCCAAGTGCGAAAGTTGTATATTTATCATCTGAAAAATTCACAAATGAATTCATTAACTCTATTCGTGATAATAAAGCGGTCGATTTTCGTAATAAATACCGCAATGTAGATGTTTTATTGATAGATGATATTCAATTTCTTGCTGGAAAAGAACAAACACAAGAAGAGTTTTTCCATACATTTAATGCATTACACGAGGAAAGTAAGCAAATTGTAATTTCAAGTGATCGGCCACCAAAAGAAATTCCAACTTTAGAAGATCGTCTTCGTTCTCGCTTTGAATGGGGACTCATTACGGATATTACGCCACCAGATTTAGAGACACGAATTGCAATTTTACGTAAAAAGGCGAAAGCCGAAGGGCTTGATATACCGAATGAGGTTATGCTTTATATCGCAAATCAAATCGATTCAAACATTCGTGAACTAGAAGGTGCGCTCATCCGAGTTGTAGCTTATTCATCTTTAATTAACAAAGATATTAATGCTGATTTAGCAGCTGAAGCACTTAAAGATATTATTCCAAATTCTAAACCAAAAATTATTTCTATTTATGATATTCAAAAGGCTGTCGGGGATGTTTATCAAGTGAAATTAGAAGATTTTAAGGCGAAAAAGCGTACAAAATCAGTTGCGTTCCCTCGCCAAATTGCAATGTATTTATCACGCGAACTTACAGACTCCTCTTTACCTAAAATAGGCGAAGAATTTGGTGGACGTGATCATACAACCGTTATCCACGCACATGAAAAAATTTCTAAGCTACTAAAAACGGATACGCAATTACAGAAACAAGTCGAAGAAATTAATGATATTTTAAAGTAGTAGCTGAATAGTGTGAATAACTTTCCTTGTTTTACGCACAGTCTATCCACATGTAGATAGACTGTTTTTACATCTTTCAACGAGGTTATCCACATATCCACAAGCCCTATTACTATTACTACTACTTTTTATCTTTATTAAATAAATAAAATCTTATACTTACCGGAGGTTTTTCGTTATGCGTTTTACAATACAAAAAGACTATCTTGTAAGAAGTGTACAAGATGTAATGAAAGCTGTTTCCTCTCGTACAACAATTCCGATCCTTACAGGAATTAAAGTTGTCGCTACTGAAGAAGGAGTTACATTAACAGGAAGCGATGCGGATATTTCTATTGAATCGTTTATTCCAGTGGAAGAAGACGGAAAAGAAATTGTAGAAGTAGCACAATCAGGAAGTATTGTTTTACAAGCAAAATATTTTAGCGAGATTGTAAAAAAACTACCTAAAGATACTGTCGAAATTTCTGTTGAAAATCATTTTATGACAAAAATAAAATCTGGAAAATCAGAGTTTAACTTAAACGGTTTAGATTCTGCCGAATACCCATTATTACCACAGATTGAAGAACACCATGTTTTTAAGATTCCAACAGATCTACTTAAACATATGATTCGACAAACTGTATTTGCAGTTTCAACTTCTGAAACAAGACCAATCTTGACAGGTGTAAACTGGAAGGTATATAACAGTGAATTAACTTGCATTGCAACAGATAGTCACAGACTAGCACTTCGAAAAGCAAAGATCGAAGGACATAATATTGCTGATGAATTCCAAGCGAATGTTGTTATCCCTGGTAAAAGCTTAAATGAATTAAGTAAAATTCTAGATGAATCAGAAGAGATGGTGGATATCGTCATTACGGAGTATCAAGTATTATTCCGTACAAAACACCTTTTATTCTTCTCAAGATTGTTAGAAGGTAATTATCCAGATACAACACGTTTAATTCCTGCTGAGAGTAAAACTGATATTTTTGTAAATACAAAAGAATTTTTACAAGCCATTGATCGTGCTTCACTATTAGCGAGAGACGGCCGCAACAACGTTGTAAAATTATCAACGTTAGAGCAAGAAATGCTAGAAATCTCTTCGAATTCACCAGAAATCGGAAAAGTAGTGGAAGAAGTTCAATGTGAAAAGGTAGATGGGGAAGAATTAAAAATATCTTTTAGTGCAAAATATATGATGGATGCACTAAAAGCTTTAGATAGTACAGAAATTAAAGTTAGCTTTACTGGAGCAATGAGACCATTCTTAATTCGCACAGTAAATGATGATTCGATTATTCAATTAATTTTACCAGTTCGTACTTACTAGGTAAGAAATAAGGGTTGCTAGTTTAAAGATGCTAGTAACCCTTATTTGATTTTTGGGTATTGCTTTCCTAATGCTAGTTTATTTAGTACAATGAAAGAATGAACACTTTCAGAAAGTGAGCGATTTTATGAAACGTATTAAAATTTCAACAGAGTATATTACACTAGGACAATTTTTAAAGTTAGCTGATGTAATTGATACAGGTGGCGCTGTAAAATGGTTTTTACAAGAATATGAAGTGTACGTGAATCAAGAACTTGAAAATAGAAGAGGTCGCAAGTTATATGCGAACGATATTATTGAAATTCCAGGAAGCGGAACTTTCCAAGTTCAGGCATAAAGGGGGAGCCCTTTGTTTATTTCAGAAATACAACTAAAAAACTATCGCAATTATGAAAAATTAGAGCTTTCCTTTGAAGATAAGGTGAATGTAATTATCGGCGAAAATGCGCAAGGGAAAACAAATTTGATGGAAGCTATTTATGTTTTAGCGATGGCGAAATCTCATAGAACCTCTAATGATCGTGAACTTATCCGTTGGGATGAAGATTTCGGTCAAATTAAAGGGAAATTACAAAAGAGAAACAGCTCTTTGTCTTTGGAATTAAACATTTCGAAAAAAGGTAAAAAGGCAAAATTAAATCAACTTGAACAACAAAAGTTAAGTCAATATATTGGAGAAATGAATGTTGTCATGTTTGCCCCAGAAGATTTAAATCTTGTAAAAGGAAGCCCTCAAGTAAGAAGACGCTTTTTAGATATGGAATTAGGACAAATAGCTCCCGTTTATTTGTATGAATTAAGTCAATATCAAAAAGTGCTCACGCAACGAAATCACTTGCTAAAAAAAATGCAAGGGAATAGTAAAAATGAGGAAACGATGTTGGATGTATTTACACTACAACTTATTGAACACGGTGCAAAAATATTACAAAAGCGTTTTGAATTTTTGCATTTACTACAAGAATGGGCAGCTCCAATTCATCGTGGTATAAGCCGTGGATTAGAAGAATTAGAAATTGTTTATAAGCCGAGTGTAGATGTATCAGAATCAATGGATTTGTCGAAAATAAAAGAAGTATACTATGAAAGTTTTCAATCTGTGAAACAACGTGAAATTTTCCGTGGTACGACTTTAATTGGTCCTCATCGTGATGATTTACAATTCTTCGTTAATAGTAAAAATGTTCAAGTCTTTGGTTCGCAAGGACAACAACGAACGACCGCACTATCCCTAAAATTAGCTGAAATTGAATTGATTTATTCAGAGGTTAAAGAATATCCAATCCTTTTGCTGGATGATGTTTTATCAGAATTAGACGATTATCGTCAATCGCATCTGTTAAATACAATTCAAGGAAAGGTGCAAACATTTGTTACAACGACGAGTGTCGACGGAATTGAACACGAAACATTAAAAGAGGCGAAAACAATTCATGTAACGAACGGCACGGTAGATTGTGAAATAGATAGGGCATAATCCCTGTTTAAATGGAAAAGTAGGTGATCTTTGTGTCAATGGAACAAAAACAAATGCAAGAAAATTCATATGATGAAAGTCAGATACAGGTACTTGAAGGACTAGAGGCAGTTCGAAAACGTCCGGGTATGTATATTGGATCTACAAGTGGAAAAGGACTTCACCACCTTGTATGGGAAATCGTCGATAACAGTATCGATGAAGCATTAGCAGGATATTGCGATGAAATTAACGTTAGTATCGAAGAAGATAATAGTATTCGTGTAACGGATAATGGACGTGGTATTCCAGTTGGTATACAAGAAAAAATGGGACGTCCTGCGGTAGAGGTTATTATGACTGTCCTTCACGCCGGGGGTAAATTTGGCGGTGGCGGTTATAAAGTTTCTGGTGGTTTGCATGGTGTTGGAGCATCGGTTGTAAATGCTCTTTCAACAGAACTAGAGGTATTTGTACATCGTGAAGGTAAAATCCATTATCAAAAATACGAAAGAGGTATTCCGGTTGCGGATTTAAAGGTCATTGGTGATACTGATCAAACAGGAACAATAACTCGCTTTAAGCCAGATCCAGAAATTTTTCAGGAAACAACAGTATACGAATTTGATACGCTAGCAACTCGTATGCGTGAATTAGCATTTTTAAATCGTAATATTAAATTAACAATTGAAGATAAACGTGAACATAAGCAAAAGAAAGAATTCCATTATGAAGGTGGAATTAAATCATATGTTGAACATTTAAATCGTTCAAAACAACCGATTCATGAAGAGCCTGTATATGTAGAAGGTTCAAAAGATGGTATTCAAGTTGAGGTGTCCTTGCAGTATAACGAAGGATATACAAATAATATTTACTCATTCACGAATAACATTCATACGTATGAAGGTGGTACACATGAAGTAGGATTTAAAACTGCCTTAACGCGTGTAATTAATGATTACGGTCGTAAAAATAGCATTTTAAAAGATGCAGACAGTAACTTAACGGGTGAAGATGTTCGTGAAGGTTTAACTGCAATTGTATCAATTAAACATCCGAATCCACAATTTGAAGGGCAAACGAAGACAAAACTTGGGAATAGTGAAGCGAGAACGATTACAGAATCTGTATTCTCAGAAGCATTTGAAAAGTTCTTACTAGAAAACCCAAACGTTGCACGGAAGATTGTGGAAAAAGGAACGATGGCTGCGCGTGCACGTGTAGCTGCGAAAAAAGCGCGTGAACTGACGCGTCGAAAGAGTGCATTAGAAGTTTCAAGTTTACCGGGTAAATTAGCAGATTGCTCTTCGAAAGATCCAGCAATTAGTGAAATTTACATCGTAGAGGGTGACTCTGCCGGTGGATCAGCAAAACAAGGACGTGATCGTCATTTCCAAGCGATTTTACCGCTTAAAGGTAAAATTATTAACGTTGAAAAGGCCCGATTAGATAAAATCTTATCTAATGATGAAGTGCGTACAATTATTACTGCAATTGGTACGAACATTGGCGGGGACTTTGATATCGAAAAGGCTCGTTATCATAAAGTTATTATTATGACAGATGCTGACGTGGATGGTGCGCATATTCGTACACTATTATTAACGTTCTTCTATCGTTATATGCGCCAAATTATAGAGCATGGTTATATCTATATTGCACAGCCGCCATTGTTTAAAGTACAACAAGGTAAAAAAATTCAATATGCTTATAATGATAAAGAACTTGAAAAAATATTAGCTGAATTACCAGCCCAACCTAAGCCTGGTATTCAACGTTATAAAGGTCTAGGCGAGATGAATCCAACTCAGCTATGGGAGACAACAATGGATCCAGAAGTACGTTCGTTACTTCAAGTTTCTCTTCAAGATGCGATTGAAGCGGATGAAACATTTGAGATTTTAATGGGGGATAAAGTAGAGCCACGCCGTAACTTTATCCAAGAAAATGCAAAATACGTGAAAAACCTTGATATTTAAATGAGTAATGACAGGAATCTAAGTATTCCTGTCTTCTACATATAAATCAATGTATGTGTAACGGAAATGTAAGAGGAGGTGCTCGTTGATGTCAGACAATCAACAACAAGCACGAATTCGAGAAATTAATATTAGTCATGAAATGCGTACCTCATTTTTAGATTACGCAATGAGTGTTATCGTATCTCGTGCATTACCAGATGTTCGTGATGGATTAAAACCTGTGCATCGTAGGGTTTTATATGCGATGAATGATTTAGGAATTACAGCTGATAAAGCGTATAAGAAATCAGCACGTATTGTTGGTGAAGTAATCGGTAAGTATCACCCTCACGGTGATTTAGCTGTTTATGAAACGATGGTACGTATGGCGCAAGATTTCAGTCAACGTTATATGCTTGTCGATGGGCATGGTAACTTTGGTTCCGTTGATGGTGATTCGGCGGCAGCAATGCGTTATACAGAGGCAAGAATGTCTAAGATTTCTATGGAATTAATACGTGATATTTCAAAAAATACAATTGATTATCAAGATAACTATGATGGTTCTGAAAGAGAGCCAATTGTACTGCCGGCGCGTTTCCCTAATTTACTAGTAAATGGTACGACAGGTATTGCAGTTGGTATGGCAACAAACATTCCGCCGCATCAACTTGGCGAAGTAATTGATGGCGTATTAGCACTAAGCCATAACCCAGACATTACTATTGCGGAATTAATGGAGTGTATTCCAGGACCAGACTTCCCAACAGCAGGTTTAATTTTGGGACGAAGCGGCATTCGTAGAGCTTATGAAACAGGAAGAGGTTCTATTATACTTCGTGCTAAAGTTGAAATTGAAGAGAAGTCAAATGGTAAACAATCTATCATTGTAACTGAACTACCTTATCAAGTTAATAAGGCGCGATTAATTGAAAAGATTGCTGAATTAGTTCGCGATAAGAAAATTGAAGGTATTACAGATTTACGTGATGAATCAGATCGAAATGGTATGCGTATCGTTATGGAAGTACGTCGTGATGCCAATGCAAATGTACTATTAAATAATCTATATAAACATACAGCACTCCAAACAAGTTTCGGTATTAATATGCTGTCTCTTGTAAATGGAGAGCCTCAAGTACTAAATTTAAAACAAAATTTATATCATTATTTGGAGCATCAGAAGGTAGTAATCCGTCGACGTACTGCTTATGAATTAGAAAAAGCAGAGGCGCGTGCTCATATTTTAGAAGGATTAAGAATTGCTCTAGATCATCTTGATGAAGTGATTACGTTAATTCGTAGTTCGAAAACTGCAGATATTGCAAAGCAGGGCTTAATGGAGCGTTTCGGTTTAAGTGAGAAGCAAGCGCAAGCGATTTTAGATATGCGTCTGCAACGTTTAACTGGATTAGAACGTGAAAAAATTGAGCAAGAATATCAAGATTTAATGAAGTTAATTGCCGAATTAAAAGCGATCTTAGCAGATGAAGAGAAAGTTCTTGAGATTATTCGTGAAGAATTAACAGAAGTAAAAGAGCGCTTCAATGATAAGAGACGAACAGAAATTACAATTGGTGGTATGGAATCTATTGAAGATGAAGATTTAATACCAGAGCAAAACATTGCAATTACGTTAACTCATAACGGTTATATTAAGAGGTTACCAGCTTCTACGTACAAAACACAAAACCGTGGTGGACGTGGTGTCCAGGGAATGGGAACAAATGATGATGATTTCGTAGAACATTTATTGACTACTTCTACACATGATCACATTCTATTCTTCACTAATAAGGGGAAAGTATACCGTACGAAAGGATATGAAATCCCAGAGTATAGCCGTACGGCAAAAGGTATACCGATTATTAACCTATTAGGTGTAGATAAGGGTGAATGGATTAATGCTATTATTCCAATTCGTGAATTCGGTGATGATCAGTTCTTATTCTTCACAACAAAACAAGGTGTCTCTAAGAGAACACCACTTTCATCATTTGCAAATATCCGTACAAATGGTTTAATCGCAATTTCTCTTCGCGAAGAGGATGAAGTAATCTCTGTGCGTTTAACATCTGGTGATAAGGATATTATTGTTGGAACAAGTAACGGTATGCTAATTCGTTTCAATGAGCAAGATGTACGTTCTATGGGACGTAATGCAGCAGGCGTTAAAGCTATTACATTAGGTGATGAAGACCAAGTTGTAGGTATGGAAATTGTCGAAGAGGATGTAAATGTTTTAATTGTAACGAAAAATGGTTACGGAAAGCGTACACCGATTGATGAGTACCGTCTACAAAGTCGTGGTGGTAAAGGTCTGAAAACTTGTAACATTACAGATAAGAACGGTAAATTAGTAGCGGTTAAATCTGTAACTGGCGAAGAAGATATTATGTTAATTACAGCGGCAGGTGTTATTATTCGTATGCCAGTTGATCAAATCTCTCAAATGGGACGTAATACACAAGGTGTTCGTCTAATCCGATTAGAGGATGAGCAAGAGGTAGCGACAGTAGCAAAAGCACAAAAGGATGAAGAAGAAGAAACTATTGAAGAGGTTTCTTCAGAGGAATAAGAGGGGGATTTATCCTCCTCTTTATTTTTTTATAATAATACTTGCATAGAGAAGAGAAAGCTTATATAATAGGCAGAGTCAGCAAATGAGAGATACGAGTTATCAAAAAAACTTGTTGACGAAAATAATATACTATGATATATTATAAAAGTCGCTGAAACGCGATGTTGAACTTTGAAAACTAAACGAAACAAACAACGTGAAACGTCAATTTTTATTTTAGATGCTAGACAAACTAACTTTATTGGAGAGTTTGATCCTGGCTCAGGATGAACGCTG